>JBBQWS010000095.1:0-4088 GCA_038210415.1 Actinomycetes bacterium | reverse complement strand
GGTCGCGCTTGCGGGAGAGTTCAGCGGGGTCTACCCACGTGAGTCGCCCGGCGGCTGGCAGTTGCTCGGACGCACGCCGCTCACCATGTTCGACCCCAACCGGCAGACGCCGGCGATCCTGCGCCCCGGGGTGCGGGTCCGCTTCGTCGACCTGCGCGCTGCGTCGTGACGCCGTCCGTGACCGTGCTGGAGTCGGGCCCCTTGACGACCGTGCAGGACTCTGGTCGCCCGGGCCAGGCCGCACTCGGGGTCGGCCACTCCGGGGCCTGCGACCTCGCGTCCTACCGGCTGGCCAACCGGTTGGTCGGCAACGCGGCCAACGCCGGTGCGCTCGAGGTGACGTAGGGAGGCCTGCGGTTGAGGGCCGACGGTGACGTCGTCGTCGTGACCACGGGGGCGCGGTGCGCGGGGACGGCACCACATAACGCCCCTATCTCGCTGCGGTCCGGGCAGGTGCTGGAGCTCGGACCGCCGGCCAGCGGTCTGCGCACCTACCTCGCGGTGCGCGGCGGCTTCGCCGTCGACCCGGTGCTGGGCTCCTGCGCGACCGACGTGCTGAGCGGGCTCGGGCCACCAGTGGTGACGCCGGGCACCACTCTCGCCGTGGGCCCCTCAGGGCGGCCGCATCCCAGCGTCGACCTTGCCCCCCTCGCCGACCCCGAGGCCGGCGACGTGACGGTGCGGGTAACCCCTGGGCCGCGCCGCGACTGGTTTTCCGATGGGGCGTGGGCTTCGCTGGTCGACCAGCCGTGGACGGTCAGCGCTGACAGCAACAGGGTGGGGTTGCGGCTCGAGGGGGAGCCCCTGGTTCGGGAGCGCACCGACGAGCTGCCCAGCGAGGGCCTGGTGCGCGGTGCCCTGCAGGTGCCCGCTTCCGGCCAGCCCGTGCTCTTCCTCGCCGACCACCCGGTGACCGGCGGCTACCCGGTGATCGGCTACGTCGACGACGTCGATGTCGACCGGTGCGGGCAGCTGCGGCCCGGGCAGCGGCTCCTCCTGCGGGTTGCTCAGGCCCCCGGCACCCGCACGCGTGGTCGATGAGGGGGCCCTACCAGCCCGCGAGTCGCGCTCGAGTTTCTCCGCTACGTCGACACCGACGGCGCGAACCAGGCCCATCATGTTTCTGGAGCCTGTTCGATGCCGCCGTGGCGTGACTGGGGGGCCCGTTTGGTCTGATCGACGCAACCTCGCCACCGAATCCGACCGGCTCATCGCAGTGGGAGCAACCCTGCAGAAGGCGCCCCGGGTAGAAGAGTCGATGCGTGGGCTCATCGATTGTCGGATGAACAGCGGGGGGCGCACGTTTACTCACCCCGTCGCAGCGTGCGCACCGATGATTTCTGCGGCGACCCACTCAACGACACCACTGACGTACGGCGCCGACAGCCCCAGGACGATGTGGGTGAACCCGGCGTCGAGCGCTTCGTTGACCGCGTTATGCGTCGTCTCTGGACGACCCTGGGCGACGGGGAGAAAGATGGAGCGGGTGATCGCCCCGGGGTCACGGCCGAGGTCGGTGCAGAACCGGTCGAGCATCTCGCTGCGGGCGGTCGCGTCGGCGATGTCTCCGCCGGGGATGTTCCAGATGTCGGCGTGCTCGGCGGCGACGCGAAGCGTCGCGCTCGACCGTCCGCCGATGACGATCGGTGGGCCTGGTCGTTGCACGGGCTTGGGGTTGCCGAACGCGCCCTTGAGGTGGTGGTAGACGCCGTCGAAGTCGAACGGGGTTTCCGCGGTCCACAACCGCCGCACGATGGTGCAGGCCTCGGCGAGACTGCCCACCGCGTGAGCGGAGTCGTGGTAGGGCAGCCCGTGCGCCAGGTACTCGCGGCGCGCGATCGGGGCGCTCGGCCGCGACCCTGCACCGATGCCGAAGTCCAGGCGTCCGCCGGAGACGATGTCGACCGTGGTCGCGATCTTCGCGAGCACCGCCGGTGGCCGGAACCGGTTGCTCGTGACCATGAGGCCGAGCCGGAGCCGGCTGGTCTGGGCGGCCAGCGCGGCCAGCAACGTCCAGCCTTCGAAGATCGGGCCGTCCAGGTCGCCGCCGATCGGCAGGAGGTGGTCAAACAGCCAGGCATGCTCAATGGCCTCGATGCCGTCGGCTTCACGCCAGACGCGGACCAGGTCGGGGTAGCCGACGTTCATCGGCGGGGTCATGATCCCGAAGCTCGGGCGTGCCGGGGTGGCCATCAGCGTCGCCGCAGCGAGGCGTCGGAGATGGACGGGCGGGTGTCGATCTTCTCATCGGGCGACAGGTCGACACCGGGAGTGACGATGGCGTCGATCGCGTCGAGGACGTCCGCGGGGAGCAGGGTATCGGCGGCCTCGAGCTGGGAGTCAAGGTGGTCCATGGTGCGCGGGCCGATGATCGCGGTGGTCACCGCGGGGTGGTTGGTGACGAACCCCAGCGCGAGCTGGATCATCGTCACCCCGGCCTCGGTTGCGAGCTTGGCCAGCTGCTCGACGACGTCGAGCTTCGCGCGGTTGGCCGGGACGGTGAGGTCGAAACGCTGCGGGATGACGGTGGAGCGGTTGGTGGTGATCTCCTGTCCCTCGCGGACTGCACCGGAGAGCCACCCCGAGGACAACGGGCTCCACACCAGCACCCCGAGTCCGTGGTGCTGCGTGACGGGAAGGACGTCGGTTTCTGCGCCGCGGTTGAGGATCGAGTAGTTCAGCTGCTCGGTGACGTACCGGCCCAGGTTGCGGTCCCGGGCGGCCCACTGGCCCTCGACGATCCGGTACGCCGGGAAGGTCGAGGACCCGAAGTAGCGGATCTTGCCCGCCCGTTGCAGGTCCGTCAACGCCGACAGGCTCTCCTCGTCGGTGGTGGTCGGGTCCCAACGGTGGACCTGATAGAGGTCGACGTGGTCCACGCCGAGCCGGCGCAGACTGTCGTCCAGCGCCCTGGTCAACCATCGGCGGGACGCACCACGATGGTTGCGTTCCTCGCCCATCGGCAGGAAAGCCTTGGTCGCCAGGATGACATCGTCACGCCGACCCGCGATCGCCCGCCCGACCATCTCCTCCGACTCGCCCTGGCCGTAGAAGTCCGCGGTGTCGATGAGGTTCACCCCCGCCTCGAGCGCGGCGTCGACGATCGCGGTCGCGTTGTCCTGCGTCGTGTGGCCGATCGCCCCGAAGTTCATCGCTCCGAGCGAGAGGGTGCTGACCTGGACACCGGTCCGGCCGAGTACGCGGTACTGCATGGGGTTCTCCTCATGACATGATGGAAGCGGAACGTTGCTCCGCCCACTATACGGATCAGTGCTCCGTTTAAGCAATAGCGCGGAAAGGAGCCCGATGTGCCCGAGGTCGATGGGCCGGAAGTGGACCGGGGATCCGCGCCGTCACCCGCCCGAAAGCGGGCCGACGCCCGTCGCAACGAACAGACGCTGCTCGAGGCCGCTGCCTCCGTCTTCATCACCCACGGGGTCAACGCCCCCGTCCGCGAGATCGCCACCACAGCCGGGGTCGGCATAGGCACGATCTACCGCCACTTCCCCACCCGAGCCGACCTCGTCGTTGGCGTGTATCGCCACCAGGTCGAGGCCTGCGCTCACGCCGGGCCCGCCCTACTGGCCAGCAGCAGCTCCGCGTACTCCGCGTTGGCGCGCTGGATCGATCTCTTCGTGGACTTCCTCGTCACCAAGCACGGGCTCGCCGGCGCACTACGGTCCGACGAGTCCGGGTTCGACACCCTGCACGCGTACTTCCTCGACCGGCTCGTGCCAGCCTGCGCCTCGCTGCTCACCGCCGCAGTGGAGTCCCGCGAGATCCGGCCCGACATCGACGCCCTCACCCTCATGCACGCAGCCGGACCCCTCTGCATCGGCGTCGGTGCCGGTGACGATTCGCGCTACGACGCCCGGCGCATGGTCGGACTGCTCATCACCGGGCTGACGCGTTAGCGCACCTGGAGCCTTCAGCAGCGCTGACCGATGCGTGCTCGCCGGTCAGCCGAGTTCACGGAGCAGCGATTCGACCCGACGCCTGATCTCGTCGCGGATCTGACGGACGGCGGTGATCGGCTGGTTGGCCGGGTCGGGGAGCTCCCAGTCGATGTAGCGCTTGCCGGGAATGTA
>JBBQWS010000094.1:0-4776 GCA_038210415.1 Actinomycetes bacterium | reverse complement strand
CTGACGCTGGCCGCTGCCTTCGCGGTTGCTGACCCGCCTAACGTCAGGGAGCCGGTCGCAGTCGCTGGTGCGGCCGCCGTCGCCGAGCCACCCAAAGTGAGCGATCCTGAGGCGGTCGCCGCTACGCCGCTGCCGGTGGCG
This sequence comes from Actinomycetes bacterium, assembly GCA_038210415.1. Lineage (GTDB taxonomy): Bacteria > Actinomycetota > Actinomycetes > Prado026 > Prado026 > JBBQWS01. The sequence continues at coordinate 4,635 of JBBQWS010000094.1, read as the reverse complement.
ATCGGCAGCGATAGGGAGAGCGCGGCGTTGACGTTGGCACCCGAACCGGTGCTCGCGGTTGCGGTCAGCGTTCCAGTCGCAGCGGCTGTGCCCTGGTCGAGCTGGTAGAACGAGGCCAGGGCCTGACCTGCAGCGGCAGCACCGGTGTCCTGTGCTGGGCCCGCCGTGGACCCGGACCAGCCCGTCCAGGTCCGCGCTGCGGTACCGGCGATGGTGTGGAAGGTGAAGATCGCCTCGTCGTTGGAGCCGGGGGTGATCGTCGGCGCATCCACCGTCAAGGTGCTGCCCGCACTGCCCTGTGACGCCTCGACGTCCACCGTGCCACTGGTGCCCCGCACGACGATCGCCACGACGTCCCGGACGTGGGAGTTGCTCGACGTGACCGTAACCGTGACGCCCGACAGTGAGCCGTCCGTCGCGGTCAGCGCCCAGACGGACAGGTTCGCCGAGGAGCGGGCCTGGTTGTACGCCGGGGAGCCGAAGCCGTTGTCCGCCGACAGGGTCGGGCCCGAGCCGCCCTGCTCGGAGCTGGCGAGCAGGATCACGTCTCCCGCGGCGATCCCGCTGGGCAGGACGATAGTCGTCGTTAGCGAGGCCGTAGTCGACACGCCGGTCGACGTCCCCAACACGAAGATCCCGGAGATCGCAGAGCCGCCCAGAGTGATCGAACCAGTGGCGGTCGCAACGGCCTTCGCTGTCGCTGAACCCCCAAGGGTCAGCGAGCCCGAGGCTGTGCTCCCGGAGGCGCTGACAACCGGGCCCATCCACGTCGACAGCGAGTAGCCGACGTCGTCGAGGTACGACGTGATCGTGTTGCCGGGGGAGGTGATGAAGCCGAAGTTGAACGTGTCGACGACGGCGCTGGTGTATGTGCCGTTGACGTGGGTCTCGATCAGGGTGTTGCCGGTCGCGTCCCAAATCTTGTAGCCCTGCGTCCCGGCGTTGCCATCGACGAACCATTCGAGCTGGTAGGTGGTTCCGGCCACCAGGGTCGCGGTCGAGTCCGTACCGGTGGTCGTGACGTTGTTGCGCATCCGAATCGCGCCCGTGGTCAAGATCATCAACTGGGCGAGGTTGGTGCCGCCGCTGCCCCCGGACTTCATGTTCGCCAGCACAGTGTTCGCGGTCGGCAGCGCGCTGAGCTGGATCATCATGCGCGCGGCGACGTACAGGGATGGGGCGATGGTGAAGTAGCGGTTCCACTGCTGGTTCGGCGCCACCACGCTCAGACCGAGCGAGCCCGTGCCGTCCAGGGACGCTGCGGTCGCGTACGTCAGCGTGCAGCCGACACCACCGCCACCGTCGATAGGACCGGCGCTGGTGGGGTAGGTCGCGCTGTTGGTGCCTTCCTCGAAGTTGGCGACCTCGGTGTTGACCGCAGTGATCGTCTTGCGCTGCGAGAGGGCGACCGAAGAAAGGGGCTTGAAGCCGAGCACAGGTGCCCCCTCGGCTAGATGTCAGTCTCGACGTAAAGGCTGAACAGGGTCAGCCCGACCACCGACGACGTGCCGCCGACCGAGTGGTAGCCCTTCGGACACAAGAAGTTGGTGTTGGTCGGCAGGTTCGTTGACAGGGTGCCGGACGCCTTCGTGCCGTCCGAGAGCCTGGTGAACTCATACCCAATCGACGAGTCGTTGGGCTTGCAAAACAGGGCGAGCTCGAACACGTCGGAGCGGTCCGTCGAGGGCTGGGCGATACCAAGGTCGGTCTTGGTCTGGGACGCGCCAGCGGCGTACATCTGCCAGTTGGTGTCGGCCGAGTCGTAGCCCACGCCGATGCACTGCGTCAACGTGGAGGGCGCCACGTCGGTCGGTGCAGCCGTGGCGTTGATCAGGCCGACGAACAGGCGCTCCGTCGAGACACCGGTGGTGCCGGTCGCCGGGGCGAAGCGGCAGACGTAGCGGAACCCGCCGAACCCGGCCGCGTTGCCGCGCCAGAACTGCGCGATGGACGAGCGGAACCCGGCGACCGCCGTGGTGGCAGCGACGGTGACCAGGAAGTCGACGCCCGAGGTCTGGGTATGGATGTTCGTGTTCGCCGGGGTCTTCGCCGTGGCCGTGCCGGTCGCAGTCATGGCGAAGCCGTTCGTGCCGGTCAGGGACGCGGAACCAGCCATCGGCTGGAACCAGCAGATCTTGTTCCGCATCAGCCCGGGCTGGAGCGCCGAGTCCAGACCGGCCGGGCCGACGTAGGCGGGCAGGTACCCACCGGCGACGGTCCGGCCGAACATGACGATGCTGCCCGCGTTCGGGGTGGTCGGGGCGCTCGTGCCGAACTGGGGCAGTACCAGCCCGCCGGTGTTGTCCTCCTGGCCGAGCGACCCGGCGGGCGCGTCGATGAACACGACCTTGGCGCCCGCCGCGAACGACACCGCCGCGTTGGAGTTGCTCGAAGCCAGGACCGTCGTGCGCGCCAGCGTGGTCGAAGACGCCAGCGTGCCGAGCCCGACCTCCCATGCACCGTTGACGTCGTCGACGATGCAGTAGAAGCAGGTGTCCGACGTCGCCATCTGCGACGAGAACGTGCGGAAGTTGGTGACCGCGCCACCGAGGGTCAGCGTGCCGGTACCGGTGGTGGTGGTGGTCTCCTGCACGCGGTCCGCGGTGACGTGGACCATCGCGGGCTCAGGTCGCGGTCAGCGAGGTAGCACCCGAAGCGATGGTGATCGAGGCCGAGGTCACCGAGGAGCCGAGCGCCGCACCGATGGAGTAGGTGCCCGCGCCGTACGTCGCCGAGCTCCACGTCCCGATGTGCGTGACAGCGACCGAGCCCAGGGTCGAGAAGGTCAGCCCTGTCGAGTTGGTCTTCGCGCCACCAGAGGCCGCGTTCCAGGTGCACGCCTGACGGGCGTACGAGCCGGAGTTCGCGTTCTCGTTGGCACCGGTCGTCGACGGGGACGCCGAGTGCAGCGAGACGTCCGGGATGGTGTTCGTCGAGCCGGTCCCGTCGAGGCCGTTCAGTGCCGCGTTCTCAGCGGCAGCGGATGCGAGTGCCATGGCTCAGCCCTTCGGGGTTGCGTCGGCGGGCGCGGAAGCGGCGGGCGCGGCGGCAGCGGGCGCAGCAGCAGACCCGGCAACCTGTCCGGGAGTGCAGCCGTTGTCGCACTCGTGGACGAAGGGCACGTCCGAGTCGTGCAGCGGATGCCCCTCTTCCTGGTGACGCATCCCGATCGCGTGGCTGACGTCACCCGCGTGGTCCAGCGAGGCGACCTCGATGAACGCCGGGCTGACGTCGTAGCTGGTGCCGTCGGGGGTCGTGACGCTGCCCGTGATCGGCCCGGTCATGATCAGATGCCCGTCGGACACGTAGTGGAAGTGCGGCGTCCCGTCCTCGTTCGTGCCGAGTCGGGTCTTGGTGATGGTCACAGCTTGGCCTCCAGCAGATACACACGAGCCGTCGGAGGCCATGCTAGAACCCCCGACCCCCGAAAGTCGTCAAGGTGGCGCTAGGCGCGTCGCAGCGCGTCGTAGTAGGCCTTCTCCCAGTCGATCCAGCGCACCGCGATGTCGTTGCGCTCCGCGGCCGCGATCCCCCGCTCCTGTACCTGCCGCCGGACCTCGGGGTCCAGGAGTCGGTCGAGCTGCCGGGTCCAGTCGCGGGGCCGCTTCGCGAGCAGCCCCGCGTCCAACGCCTCGTACTCCGCGGTCTTGAACGCCACGAACGGGATGCCCGCCGCGCCGTACTCCAGGCCCTTGATCCAACTCTTCGCGTGGTTGAACGGGACGTCGGCCAGCGGGACCAGGCCGATGTCCATGCCCGTCATGAGCGTGCGGCCATACTCGGTGGGCACGACCATCTCACGCCAGCCCGCGACCTGCTCGTCGTCCAGACGTAGCAACTTCCAGCTCGGCTTCGGCTCCCGCAGCGTCACCCCGTGGTGGACGAACTGGCTGCCGCTGGCCTTGAGCCAGTCCCCGAACACCCCGGCGATGGTCTCCAGGTCGCCCGAGCGCCAGCTCACCGCGCCGACCCAGCCGACCCGCAGGCCTTGGGTCGCGTCCCGGACCGGTTGGACATCGAAGTGGGTCCGGTCGACCGTGTTGCGCAGCACCACAGTCTTGACTCCGAGCAGGTCGTGGTAGCGGTCCGCGAGGTAGTCGGTGGAGACGGTGAGCAGCGAGGAGGCGGCCAGGGCCCGCCGGTAGTGGTTGCGGTTCTCGGTCGCCGAGACCTTCGGGTGCGAGGACGTCCAGGCCTGGTTCGCTGGGTCGAGTCCCTCGAACCAGTCGTCGATGTCGTTGATGATGATCTGACCGGCGGCGCGCGCGGCCTTGATGTGCATGGCCGCGTTCTCGTGCATCCAGCGCTGCAGCACCACGACCTGGGGCGGGGAGTCGATCGGCTGGCCGTCGTGATCCAGGATCACCATCTTGGCGGTGGCCTTCTGGATCGCGACGGCCGAGCCGAACTGCACCTCGTGACCTGCCGTTTCGAGCGCGCTCATCGGCGTGCGCAGGCGCACCCAGTTGGCGCCGCCGTGGACGAGCTCGCCTCCGCGACCCCGCCCCCAGTCGGCAGACGCAACGCCGATGGAGAGCATCAGCGCGGACCGGAAGGGCCGTGCTCCTTGCTCTCCGCGGCCGGGACGCCGCGGTTGTTGCCTTCCATGAAGTTGTTCACGACCTGCTGCTCACG
>JBBQWS010000093.1:0-5180 GCA_038210415.1 Actinomycetes bacterium | reverse complement strand
CGAGGAAGCCCTGGATCTTTCACCGCGCCCCGATCGGCTGGATCGAAACCTGCCCCGACGAGTCGCCCAGGGAGGACGACGCGAGCGGGCCGCGGCCCTGCAGGGTCCGGACCTCGCTCTCTAGGGCCTGCGCGTGCTCGGCGGCGGCCGCCGGGGTCGCCTCGGCCACCGCCCCTGCGCCGTCCAGGAGCAGCGCCCAGCCACCGACGTGCTTCGCCACCCGGGCGATCACCGCCGCTGGCCCGTCCGGCGCCAGGGCGGCCCGGGTCAGGTCACGCTGAGCCTCGAACGCCCGCCGGATCCCCTCGTACTCCTCCGCTCCGAGCAGCGCCGACACCGCCTTGCTCACGGCGATGAAAGCCGTGCGGTCCGGGATCTCGATCAGGGTGAGACCGTGCGCCGCCGCGGCGTCGACCAGGGCCGGCGGGCAGGTCGGGTGGGTGAGTCCGACGCCCACCCCGAGCGCCGAGACCCCCGCCTCGACCAGCCGGGTGACGTAAGCGTCGAGGACCCTGGGGTCGTCTGCGGGTAGCCGCATCCCGGTAGTCAGTAGCAGCTCGCCACCCTCGAGGTAGGGCCGCGGGTCCTCGAGCTCGGACACCGCCACCCAACGGACCGGACGGTCGCGGCCCTCCGGGCCGGCCAGCCGGCGCAGACCGAGGTGCGGCAGGTCGGTGACGGTGCGGACGCTGGGCGGCACAGTACGGGTCCCCTCGGCTTGTACAGGTCGGCCTACCGTAGCGTCCGGGTTGGACGCAGCGACAGGGCGCGGACCGCTGCCGCCGGACTTAGGCTGACCCCCAGTCGACGTGGCCGTGCCGGCCCGTCCCGCAGGTGAGAAATGAGCAGCCATGAACGACTCCGTCGGCGGTCCGTCCCTCCCCCAGGAGCGCCGTCTTGTGACGGCCATCCCCGGTCCCCGCTCCATCGAGCTCTTCAAGCGCCGCACCGCAGCGTGCGCTCGCGGGCTGGGCACCACGTTGCCCGTCTTCATCGAGAAGGCCGGCGGCGGGGTGCTCGTCGACGTCGACGGCAACTCCCTCATCGACCTCGGGGCCGGCATCGCGGTCGTCAACGTCGGCAACGCGGCCGACAAGGTCGTCGCGAACGTGCAGGCGCAGGTCGCCGCGTTCACGCACACCTGCTTCATGGTCGCCCCGTACATCGGGTACGTCGAGGTCTGCGAGGCGCTGAACCGGCTCACCCCCGGTGACCACGAGAAGAAGTCCGCGCTGTTCAACTCCGGTGCCGAGGCGGTCGAGAACGCCGTCAAGATCGCGCGGTCGCACACCGGCCGCGACGCCGTCGTCGTGTTCGAGCACGGCTACCACGGCCGCACCAACCTGACGATGGCGATGACCGCGAAGAACATGCCGTACAAGGACGGCTTCGGACCGTTCGCCGGCGAGGTCTACCGGATGCCACTGGCGTACCCGTTCCGCTGGCCGACCGGGCCGGCGAACTGCGGGCCCGAGGCGTTGGCCGAGGTCATCTCCAAGATCGAGAAGGAGATCGGCGCCAACCGGGTCGCAGCGATCGTCATCGAGCCCATCGCGGGCGAGGGCGGCTTCATCGTGCCAGGCGACGGATTCCTGTCCGGGCTGGCGGAGTTCGCCCGCGACAACGGGATCGTGTTCGTGGCCGACGAGGTGCAGACCGGCTTCGCACGCACCGGGGCCATGTTCGCGTGCGACCACGAAGGTGTCGTGCCGGACCTGATCACCACCGCCAAGGGCATCGCGGGTGGGCTGCCGCTTGCTGCCGTCACCGGTCGCGCCGAGATCATGGACGCTCCGCACGTCGGGGGCCTCGGCGGCACGTACGGTGGCAACCCCGTCGCGTGCGCGGCAGCCCTGGGCGCCATTGCGACGATCGAGGAGCAGGACCTCGTCGGGCAGGCCCGCGCGCTCGGCGACACGATGGTCGCGGCCCTGACCGAGATGCGGTCTCGGCACTCCGTCATCGGCGACGTGCGCGGGCGCGGCGCGATGATCGCGGTGGAGCTGGTCAGGCCCGGCACGCTGGAGCCGGACGCCGCCTCGACGTCCGCCGTCGCCGCCTTCTGCCACCGCGAGGGGGTGCTCGTGCTCACCGCGGGCACCTACGGCAACGTGCTGCGATTCCTGCCGCCACTGGTCATGCCGCAGCACCTGCTCGAGGAAGCCCTCACCGTCCTCGACAAGGCGTTCACCTCCCTCAACGGCTGACCCCACCCGCCGCCCCCCCGTTCCGTTCCGCCACAAGGGGACCCTCATGGCGGATTGGTTGGGGGTCAGGCGAGGCGGTCCTGCAGGCCCCAGGGCGAGCCGTACGCGGTTAGCAGGTCGAGGAACGGCTTGGGCGGCAACGCCTCGGGGCCGACGACTCCGGTGCCGGTCCAGGTGCCGTTTGAGAGCAGCTCCAGGGCCACCACCGGGTTGACCGCGGTCTGCCACACGACGGCCTGCGAGCCGTACTCCCGCATCGACCACTCGTTGTCGACCACGTGGTACAGGTACACCTCGCGCGGCTGGCCGTCCTTGCCCCGACCGGTGACCCAGGTGCCGGCGCAGGTCTTACCGGTCATCTTGTCGCCGAGAGTCGCCGGGTCCGGCAGGCAGGCGGCGACGACGTCGCGGGGTGAGACCGCTGCTCCTCCGACGGAGACCTTCGCCGTCTTGTCGAGGCCGAGCTTGTGCAGCACCTGCAGCACGTTGATGAACTCGTCACCCAGGCCGTACTTGAACGTCACCCGTCTCGCGTCGACCCAGCGGGGCATCAGCAGCACCTCTTCGTGCTCGACGTTCACGCACTCGACCGGCCCGATGCCCTCGGGGAAGTCGAACACTTCGGGCTCGGAGAACGGCGCGGTCGTGAACCAGCCACGGTCCTTCTCGAAGACGACCGGCGGGTTGAGGCACTCCTCGATGGTCGTCCAGATCGAGAACGACGGGGCGAACGAGTACCCCGCGACCTCGAGGTTCGCACCGTCGCGCACCCCGAGCTCGTCGATCTCGCTGAACAGCTCGTCCGCTGCGTACCGGGCGAAGATGTCGGACAGGCCCGGCTCGATGCCGATGCCGCACAGCGCGAGCCGCCCGGCCCCGACCCATTCGTCGGACGCGGCGAACTGCTCGTCGCCCAGCTTGACCCCACACTCCTGGTACGGCCGGGTCGGGTGCGGCTGCGAGAGCGACATCGCCATGTCGAGGTAGTCGGCGCCGGCCTCGAACGCCCCGTCGAAGATCGGCATGACGAACCGTGGGTCCACGGCGTTGAAGACGTGCGTCGCAGCGTGCGCGCGGGCCAAGGCAGCCACGGCTTCGGCGCTCGACGCGTCCACCTGAGCGGCGACGAATCGGGCGTCGGCGACGTCGGCGACCACCCGTTCGGCGCGCGCCTGGTCGTAGTCGGCGACCACGAAAGTCTCGAAGAAGTCGCGTCGGGCGGCGATCTTGGCGGCGGCCGAGCCGACCCCACCTGCGCCGACCATGAGGATCCGCATGCGTGTGCTCCTGAAGCTGTCGGGTCGGCGCATCGGACGCGCCGTTTACTTCCCGAACCGCACGCTAGACCATAAGGTGCTTATATGAACTGGACCATCGTGGGAGTGCCCATCGACAGCGTGTCTGCCCCTGTCGGCGGCGAACCGTTCGGCACCGAGCTGGCCCCGGCGGCGCTGCGCGAGCTGGGCGTCGTGCAGCGGCTGCGAGCCCGCGACGCCGGCGACCTCACCACCCGGGTCGTCAGCCCGGCCGACGGCCCGGCGCGGGACCCCGCGAGCGGGATCGTCGGCTGGCCCAGCGTCGGCGCGATGACGACGACCGTGCGCGACGCGGTGGCCGGCCTCGTCGCAGCAGGCGAGCGACCTTTCGTCCTGGGCGGCTGCTGCGCACTGGTCATGGGCGCCGTCGCCGGCACCCGGGACGTCGTCGGCCGAGTCGGCCTGATCAACGTCGACGGGCACCTGGACCTGTACGACCACCGCACCTCGCCGACCGGCGAAGCCGCCGACCTCCCGCTCGCCGCCCTGTTGGGCATCGGCTGGCCAGGGCTGCTGCAGACCCTAGGCGAGAGTCCCGTCGTACGAGCCGGGGACGTCGTCGTGGTCGGCGCCCGCGACGAGGACGAGCGCGCCGACCTCGGCGACCTGCCGGCCCGGCTAGGCGTCACAGTGCACGCGCCGGCCGCCATAACGCCCGACCCCGCACGGCTGGGGCGGGCCGTCGCCGCCCAGCTCGGCGGGTCCGATCAGCCGTTCTGGCTGCACCTCGACCTCGATGTGCTCGACGAGCTCGTGTTCCCCGCCACGGACTACCTGATGCCCGGCGGCCTGGCCGTCGAGCAGCTGCGCGAGCTGCTCACGCCGTTGGGGCGCTCCGCTGCCCTCGCCGGGGTGTCCGTCGGCTGCTACAACCCGGCCAAGGACCCCGACGGTCGCTGCGGCGCCGCCCTCGCCGACCTGCTCGGCGCCGTCTTCGGGCCACGCGGCGACGTCCGATGACCACCGACCGCGCCTTCACGGCCAACCTGCTGGGCACCCTGGCCGGCACGATCAACGACCGGGTCGCCATCGGGCTGCACCGGGCGTCCGGCCACGGCGGCAACGCCCCCGCTGCCCTGACGACACTGCTGTGGTACCCGGACCGTCCGATCGCCTTCCTCGCCGACCGGTTGCGGATCTCGCACCCCGGGGCGGTCCAGCTCTCGGAGCGGCTCGAACGCGAAGGCCTGATCGAACGGATCCCCGGCGACGACGGCCGCACCCGCCTGCTCGCGCTGACCCCCAGGGGTGATCGCGCAGCCGCTGCCGTCCTCGCTGAGCGGCGGACGGTGCTGGACCGCGCGGTCGCGACCCTGGACGACGAGCAGCTGGCCGCGTTCGACCTTGCCCTCGGCACGATGCTCGAGGCGCTGACCGATGACCTGCTCACCGGGGAGTTTATGTGCCGGCTGTGCGACGAGCTCGCCTGCCCGGACGACCGCTGCCCGGTCGAACGTGCCGAGCCCGCCCCCGCCCACCGTCGCGGAACGGGATACGGGGTGGCCCATGCCCAGCCGTAACACCCCACCCCTCTCTCGCCACAAGGGTCCCCTCAGGCCACTAGATCGCGGTCGGTCGACACCCACGAAAGTCGATCCATGCGCAGGTCGTTCGGCAGCGCGAGCCGCTCCGCCCGAGGCCCGGTCGATGAGGGGGG
>JBBQWS010000092.1:0-5335 GCA_038210415.1 Actinomycetes bacterium | reverse complement strand
CCGTACGCCTGCATCGCGCTGTTCATCGGCGGGCACGTGTGGCGCTACCGCTACGACAAGTTCGGCTGGACCACCCGGTCGAGCCAGCTGTACGAGAGCCGGCTGCTCCGCCTCGGCAGCCCGCTGTTCCACTTCGGGATCCTGTTCGTGCTGGGTGGCCACATCATGGGGCTGGTGGTGCCGAAGTCCTGGACTGAGGCGTTCGGCGTCTCCGAGGGGATCTACCACTTCCTCGCGGTGACCGTCGGCTCGGTCGCCGGTGTGTGCACCGTGGTGGGCATGACGATCCTCATCTACCGGCGTCGCACGGTCGGTCCCGTCTTCTCGGCGACGACGAGGATGGACAAGGCGATGTACGCGGTGCTCGGGACGGTCATCGCGCTGGGCCTGCTGAACACCGTGGTGGCCAACGTCTTCGGGCACTACGACTACCGCGAGGGAGTCTCCCTCTGGTTCCGCGGGATCTTCAGCTTCTCGCTGCATCCCGAGCTCATGGCCGCTGCCCCGATCGGCTTCAAGCTGCACGGGCTCGCCGCGTTCACGCTCTTCGCGCTGTGGCCGTTCACCAGACTCGTGCATGTCTTCAGCGCACCGCTCGGCTACCTGACCAGGCCGTACGTCGTTTATCGCAGCCGCGATGCGAACCTTGGCAGCCGAGCTCCGCGCCGAGGGTGGGAGCGCGTCCGGTGACGGCCAAGGCCCGGTAGGGACCAACTTCCCTTGCAGGCGAAGGAGTTCGGCGCGAGAGTCTGGTTGAGGCGGTGATCACCGTGCGGAGGACAGGTTCGGCCGGAGTTGGGCTCGGGCTGGCGTTGCTGCTTGCGGCTTGTGGTGGCGGCTCGACCGCCCCGTCGACATCCGGGAGTGCCGGGTCACCCTCACGGTCTCCCTCGGTGGCCGGTACCTCTCCCTCGACTTCGCCCTCGCCCTCGCCCTCGGCGAGCGCGCCGCCCGGGATGGGCTACACCGCGGTCGACGTACCGGCTCACGGCCCCACGCCCGGGCTGGCGGCCCTGCTCGTGTCCGTCCGGGTGTACTCCAGCGGCGTGACCGACCGGGTCGAGTTCGTCTTCAAGTCCGGACGTCCGGCCTGCCACATCGCCTACGTCGAGCCTCCGATCATCGCCGACCCGTCCGGGATGACGGTTCCCGTCGCCGGCAAGGCGTTCCTGTCGGTCCGGTGCGGCGGCGCTTCGGGCTACAACATGATGGTGAACCCGGTCGTGCCGACCTACACCGGTCCCAAGCATGTGACCGGCGCGAGTCGCAACGTCACCGAGGCCGTCGTCACCGGGGACTTCGAGGCTGTGCTCAACTGGGCCATCGGGCTGCGGCAGAAGGCGCCGATGACCGCGACGATGGTGACGACCTCCGGGCGCGCCGTCCTCACCGTGCTGGTCCTCGTCTAGCCTCAGCAAATGAGTGACGGACTGGAGCGCGCTCTCGTTGCCGCTGTCGGCCGCGAGCACGTCCTCGTCGATGCCGACGTCCGAGGGGCGTACGAGGTCGACTGGATCGGAAGGCGCTGGGGCTCCGCGCTGGCCGTCGTCCGTCCCGCCGGCCTGGACGACGTCGTCGCCGTTCTGGGTGTCGGCGCGGCGCACGGAGTTCCGGTCGTGGTGCAGGGAGGCAACACCGGTCTGTCCGGCGGGGGCGTGCCCGGAGGCGGCGAGATCGTCCTTTCGACGGTGCGGCTGGACCGGGTCGGCGAGGTGGCCTCCGCGCTCGGGGAGGTCACTGTCGGGGCGGGCACACCGCTTGCCGTCGTGCAGCGAGCTGCTCGGGGCCATGGGTGGGACGTCGGCGTCGACCTGGCCTCCCGTGACACCGCAACCGTCGGAGGGATGGTCGCGACCAATGCCGGTGGCCTCCGGGTCCTCGGCCACGGCACGATGAAGGCGCAGGTGCTGGGGCTTCGCGCCGTCCTGGCCGACGGCAACGTGATCAACCGTTTGGCCGGGCCGTCGAAGGACTCGTCGGGCTACGACCTGGTGGCCTTGCTCACGGGCAGCGAGGGCACGCTCGCGGTCGTGACCGACGTGCGGCTGCGTCTGGTCCCGCGGTTTCCGTTCGGTGCGACGGCCATGGTGGGGCTGGGCAGCCTCGGCGAGGCCGCGGAGGTGGTTCGTCGGCTCGCTGGCTCCTTGCCCAGCCTGCGATCGGCCGAGGTCGTCCTCGGCGAGGCGATGGACTTCCTGTGCGCGACCCTGGGCCGTACTCCGCCGCTGGCGTCTGCCGCCCCGGTCTACGTGCTGCTCGACTGCGAAGGCAGTACCGACCCGGCCGCCGAGCTGCTCGGGGCCCTGGCCGAGCTCGGGGGCGATGATGCGGTCCTCGCGACCGATCGGGCGGACCGGAAGCGGCTCTGGGAGTACCGCGAGCGCCTCACCGAGGTGGCGGGTTCGCTCGGCCCCCCGGTGAAGCTCGACGTCTCGGTGCCACTCGGCGCTCTCGACGACGCAGTGGCCAAGGTGTCCCACGCGGTGCGATCGCTCGCGCCGGCGGCCGTGCTGGTCGTGTTCGGCCATCTGGCCGAAGGCAACCTGCACGTGAACGTGGTGGGCGTGTCGCTGCCCGCGGAGCTGATCACGGACGCGGTTCTCCGGATCGTCGCCGGGCGAGGCGGCAGCATCAGTGCGGAGCACGGGATCGGCCGGGCCAAGGCGCACTGGCTGCCGCTGACCCGCTCGGCAGCCGATATCGAGGCGATGCGCGCGCTGAAGCGGGCCTGGGACCCGACGGGGCTGCTCGCCCCAGGAGTGCTGTTCGTCAGCTGACCCTTCCGCCGACGACTAGCTATTGCTGGCGGCAGCTGTGAAGCTGCGCGGATGGGGGTCAGCCACGAACGATTCGTTCGGCAGTCGCTGACCCCAGAGGAGATCCACGAGCTGGTCGCCGTTGATGCGCTCGCAGCCGATCTGCGTACCCACCTGTTGTCGAGCTCGGCGGAGATCGACGAGGTCCACGTCCACCGTGCGCAGAGCAGCGCGGTGCAGGCGATCGTGTCGGCACTTCTCCGCGAGCAGCTCGGCTTTCGCGAAGAGGTGGTCCTCACGCCCATCGACGGATTGGTTACCTCGGCGCGGCCCGACTTCTTCTTTCCTCTGGCGCCGGGCCGCGGCGTTCTCGCGGAGGTGGAGCGCGGGGGCACGACGACGAACAACCATGACCTGAAGGATCTTTGGAAGACGCACATCGCGGTGAATGCTCATCACCTGTTCCTCGTGGTGCCGCACGCGAACTGGAACGAGGCAGGTGCCGCGCGAGAACATCCGTTTGTCCGGGTGTCTCGGCGTCTGGGCGCGTTCTTCGGAGACCCCGTCGCGAGGTGGACGTGTTGAGCTTGCATCTGTTCGGGTACGGGCGGAACGAGTAGCCCCGGACGATCAGCCGGCGTAGCGTCGAATCGGTAAGCCGGTCGCCCCCGGGCGGCAACGGAAGATGCTGCCGCACAATGGCTCTGCCTCGCGTTCGGCCTTCGTGAGCTGATAACTGGCCGTCGTGATGAACAGGTCGGTGAGGTCAGGGCCGCCGAACGCGCAGCTCGACACCCTCGCGACCGGTACGTCGACGACGCCGACGAGTTCGCCGTCGGGGGTGTACCGGGCGACCCGCCCCCCGTCCCAGAATGCGAGCCAGACGCACCCCTCGGCGTCGACGGCGAGCCCGTCGGGGTATCCGTCGTCAGGACCGAACCGGACCAGCGGACGCCGGTCGGCCAGCACCCCGGCGCCGAGGTCGTAGGCGAGGACGTCGAGGCGTCGTTCCGCAGAATCGACGTAGTAGACCCGGCGCCCGTCCAGTGACCACCCGATCCCGTTGCTGACGGTGGTCCCGTCGATCGCGACGACCGGCGCGGCGAGATGCCCCGCCGGGTCCGGAGGGTCGAGCCGGTAGAGGGCTCCGGCGTGCGGCTCCTCTAGGTGGCCCATGGTGCCGGCGAGGAACCGGCCCGCCGGGTCGCACGCTCCGTCGTTGAAGCGAACCTTGGTGGGTAGCGCGCGGTGCTCGCCGACAGCCGTCCAGGTGGACGCGTCGTCGCCGCTCAGGGCCAGCCCGGTCTCAAGAGCGAGGACGAACCCATGACTCTCCCGCGGCGCGAACGACCCGAGGGGGAGCCCGACCTTCTGCTGACGGCGGTCGCCCCCCTGGGCGTCGCAGCTGTTGAGCGTGCCGGCGTAGATGTCGGTCCAGAGCAGCCGCTGGGTCCGGTCGTCCCAGACCGGGCACTCGGTCAGCACGCCCGCGCCGGCGACGAAGAGCTCAGCCACCCTCCGGTCCACCGGTGCCCCCTCTCGACGCGTGCCACCTGGAAGGGCCGGTGGCGGACTCTCGGGCATGCTGGACTCCAGCGGCCCGTCCCGCCTTCGTGAACGTTACCGAGGAGCTAGCCATGCGCGAGGGATTCCTGCCTTTCGAGGACGGTCAGACCTGGTACGCGGTCGAGGGAGAGCTTCCCGCGGCCGACGACGCTCCGGCGCCGCTGGTGGTGCTGCACGGGGGGCCCGGGGGGACCCACGAGTACCTGCTCTCATTGGTCGATCTCGCCCGGGACGGTCGCGCGGTCGTCTTCTACGACCAGCTCGGCAACGGCCGTTCGACCCACTTCCCGGACCGGGGGGCCGACTTCTGGACCGTAGACCTGTTCGTCAGGGAGCTCGCTGCGCTCGTGGCCCATCTCGCAATCGGTGACCGGTACCACGTCTTGGGCCAGTCGTGGGGCGGCTTCCTTGCCCAGGAGCATGCCCTCACGGCACCGGCAGGAATGCGGTCGCTGGTGCTGTCGAACACGGCTGCATCCTTCCCCGACTTCGTCGACGCAGCGAACCGCTGGCGTGCGCAACTTCCCCCGGAGGTCGAGGCGACGTTGCGTCGGCACGAGGCTGCCGGCACGACGTCCGATCCGGAGTACGTCAATGCCTGCGAGGTCTTCTACGCCCGACACGTGTGCCGGCTGCCGCGCATGCCGCCCGAGGTCACGGCCACGTTCGCGGCGATCGACTCTGACCCGACGGTCTACCACACGATGAACGGACCTTCGGAGTTCCACGTCATCGGCAGCATCAAGGACTGGCACGCGACAGACCGGCTGCACCGGATCACCGCACCGACTCTGGTCATCTGCGGTCGCTACGACGAAGCCGCACCCGAGCTACAAACTCCGCTCGTCGAGCAGATCGCAGACAGCCGGCTGGTCATCTTCGAGAAGTCCTCGCACCTGCCGATGTGGGAAGAGCGCGACGCGTACATGGAACTGGTGGACGGTTGGTTGGCCGAGCACGACCCTGACCCAGTGGTGGAACCTGTTGTGGGGTAACGGTTTCTGTCGGTGGGG
>JBBQWS010000091.1:0-6275 GCA_038210415.1 Actinomycetes bacterium | reverse complement strand
GGTGGCGATGCAGCGAGGGAGGGTCGCCCGCAACGAATGCGCGCTCGTCGATACCCCCAGCAACCAACGCGACGAGGTACAGCCGCTCACCGCGGACGAGGCCCGCCGAGTTCTCGTCGCTGCCAGCCGGCAGCGCAACAGTCCTCGCTGGTCCGTCGCGCTGGCCCTCGGTTTACGACAGGGCGAGGCGCTGGGGCTGCCGTGGAGCGCGATCGACCTGGACGCGGGCACGCTCGCTGTCCGGCAAGCCCTACAACGCCAGACCGGCAAGGGTCTCGTCATCGTTCGGCCGAAGAGCCGCGCCGGGCGTCGGGTGATCAGCCTGCCAGGGCCGCTCGTGGACGCGCTGCGCGCTCATCGGGCGTCTCAAGCCGAAGAGCGCCTCGCCGCCGGATCTCTCTGGCGCAACGAGCACGGGCCCGTCTTCACCCAACCGACCGGCCGACCGGTCGATCCGAGTCGCGACTACCAGGACTGGCAACAGCTGTTGATCGCGGCCGGCGTTCGCAAGGCCCGGCTCCACGACGCCAGACACACCGCGGCGAGCCTGCTGCTCGCCCAAGGGGTTCCCGCGCGGGTGGTCATGGAGATGCTCGGCCACTCGCAGATCACCCTCCCGCTCGGCACGTACAGCCACGTCGCTCCCGAACTGCAGCAGGAAGCCGCGACCGGATGGGCCGGGTGCTGTGGCGCCGCACCGGGACCCCGTCCTAAAACTGCTGCCATTCGATCAGCGAGGCGGCCAAGCGACTGTCGATCATGCCGTTGACCTGCGGCGATCTGGTGGGGCGGGTGGGGCTCGAACCCACGACCCAGGGATTATGAGTCCCCTGCTCTAACCAGCTGAGCTACCGCCCCGCAGCCCATAGGGCCGACCCATCCTCGCAGACAAGATCGCTCACGTCGGTGGTAGGTGCAGGCCGCCGCGTACAGCAGACTCTCCCGGATGGGACCCAAGAGCAGGCTGTTGCTGTCCAGTGCGTTGATGCTGTTCCTCGAGCTCGCGCTGATCCGCTGGACCGCCTCGAACATCGTCCACCTGGGGTACTTCTCCAACTTCGTCCTGCTGGGGTCGTTCCTTGGTGTGGGGCTCGGCTTCCTGCGCGCCAACCGGACGGTTCGGCCGCCGCTGTACTTCCCGGTCGTCCTCGGGCTACTGGTCGCGTTCGTGTTCAAGTTCCCGGTGACGGTCGACCGCACCGGCGACAGCCTCATCTTCTTCACGGCCAACCAGACCACCGGCCCGCCGCCGTGGGTCGCACTGCCGCTGATCTTCGTCGGTGTCGCGGCCATCATGGCCGGGCCGGGTGAGCTCGTCGCCCGCTGCTTCGGCCAGCTCCCTCGCCTCGAGGCGTACCGGCTCGACCTGCTCGGTAGCTTGATCGGCATCGTGTCGTTCACGGCGCTGTCGTTCCTGCGGGCACCTTCGTTCGTATGGGGCTCGATCGTCAGCATCCTGATCTTCGTGCTCCTGTGGCAGCCGGCCAAGAATCTCCCGGCCCGGGTGCTGACCCTCGTCCTGCCGACGACGGCGCTCGTGACGATGCTCGTCTTCGAAGCCTTGGGTGCCGGGGTCAGCTGGTCGCCCTACTACAAGATCGTCACCCGCGAGACGCCCTACGGGAACTCGTACATCGTCGGCGTCGCGGTCAACGGGGTGCCGCACCAGGCCGCCATGGATGCCGAGACCAAGGCCAAGCTCGAACCTCAGTACGCCATCCCGTACGAGCGGATCGGCGGGCGCAAACCCGGCCACGTGCTCATCGTCGGGGCCGGCACCGGCACCGACGTCGCGCTGGCCCTGTCCCGCGGGGCGACGAGCGTCGACGCCGTCGAGATCGACCCCCGCCTGCAGCAGATCGGCGCGGAGCGGCACCCGGACAAACCGTATGACGACCCTCGAGTCATCGTCCACATCAACGACGGACGGGCGTTCCTCGAGCGCACCGACAAGAAGTTCGATCTCGTCATCTTCGCGCTGCCGGACTCGCTGACGCTCGTGGCCGGCGCCAGCCAGCTGCGGCTGGAGAGCTACCTGTTCACGGTGGAGGCGATGCAGTCGGTGCACGACCACCTCGCGCCGGGCGGGCTGTTCGCGATGTACAACTACTACCGACAGGACTGGCTCGTCGGCCGCCTCGCCAACACGTTGGAGCAAGCCTTCGGGCACGTGCCGTGCGTCGACCTGCTCAGCGCCGTGCAGGCGGTGATCTCCGCTGGTGTCACGCCGGCCGATCAGAAGTGCGGCGACCAGAACATCCAGGTTGCCGGACCCGCGCCGGCCACGGACGACCACCCGTTCCTCTACCTCAAGGAACCCAGCATCCCGGCGTTCTACCTGTGGACCCTGCTGGGCATCCTGATGATCAGCCTGCTGTCGGTCCGCGTCGTCGGTGGACCGCTCCGGCGGATGCGGCCGTACGGCGACCTGTTCCTGCTCGGTGCGGCGTTCCTGCTGCTCGAAACCCGCAGCGTCACGGGCTTCGCCCTGCTGTTCGGCACCACCTGGGTGGTCAACGCCCTCGTCTTCGGGGGCGTGCTGCTCATCGTGCTCGCCGCTGTGGAGGCGACCAGACGATGGCGTACTCCCCCGCTGCCCGTGGTCTACGCACTGCTCGCCGGCTCGCTGGCCCTAGCCGCATTGTTGCCGCCTAGCCTGCTTCTCTCCCTGCCGATGTGGCCGCGACTTCTCGCTGCGGTGCTTGTCGCGTTCAGCCCGATCTTCCTGGCAAACCTGGTGTTCGCGAAGCGGTTCTCGGACACCGAGGATGCCACGTCGGCGTTCGGGGCGAACCTGCTCGGGGCGATGCTAGGCGGGACGCTGGAGTACCTCACGCTGCTCATCGGGTACCAAGCACTGCTGCTAGTCGCGGCCTTCCTCTACGCCGGCTCGTTCGCGTTGCTCCCAAAGGCCGCTCGGGTCAACGTGACGGTGGTACCCTAACCGTCACGTATCCTTCTTGCCCGCCCGCTCTGTGCCGGGTGACTGCGGAATCCGGCGAAACGGGGAATCAGTGCGTCACCGAACCAGTCGATCGGTCGTCGTCGGCACCCTCGTGGCCGTCCTGAGCGCGTCGTTCCTATCGGCGGCGGTGACCCCGGCGTCAGCCCAGGTCACCGGCGTCAACGGCTACCTCTCGTGGGCGGACCACCGCATCGACCCCACCAGCCTGTCCCGCTGGAACGGCACGACGCTGCGCAACATCGCGTTGGCCCAGCGGGTGGACAGCGAGGTTGCCTACTCGCGTGACGGCAGCAAGATGATCTTCGTCCACACCACATTCAATTTCAACGGAACCGCCCACCCGAACGAGATCTGGCAGCTGGACGCGGACGGCACGCACCCGGTTCGGCTGACCCACAGCAACGACGACTTCAACCCTCGCTGGCTGAGCGACGGCGAGATCGCGTTCACCCGGTATCCGCTGGGGATCATGGTCATGCCCGCGGAACCTATGGCGCAGCCGACCCTGCTGGACCCCTCGACCAACTCGTTCGACACCGACGGCAACGGGTCCTATGTGGTGAACGGCTACCAGTCGATGACCGTGCATCGTCCCGGGCTCAGCGACCAGACCGTGCCGGCGGACGGCTGGAGCGTCGCCCTGTCGCCGGACACACTCTCGCTCGCCTACGTCCGCCTCATCGGGTCCCGGCGACAGCTGTTCACGTACAACCTGTTGACGTCGACCGAGACCCAGCTCACGACGACCCAGGACGCCGACAACCCTGCCTGGTCACCCGACGGGAAGTCCCTGTCCTACCTGAACTTCGCCGGGTACAACGCCCAGACGGTCGTCCGAACCTTGTCGACCGGGGCGGCGAAGCCCGTGTCACCGCTTGCGAACCAGCTCGGCGCGGCCAACTGGCAGCCGGTCAACCGCGACACCGTCGTACGGCTCGGCGGCAACGATCGACTCGCAACCGGAATCGCGGTCTCGCACACGTTCGCCGCCGGAGCCGCCGGCTCGGTGGTGCTGAGCCGCTCGGACAGCTTCGCCGACGCCTTGGCCGGTGGGCCGCTCGCCGTGGCCAAGAACGGTCCGATGCTGCTCACCAACCCCGACTCGCTCGACCCCCGGGTGGCGACCGAGATCCAGCGGGTCCTCGGCGCAGGGTCCGGCCGCACCGTGTACCTGCTGGGCGGTGTCGGCGCGCTGACTCCGGCGGTCGCCGACGCCGTCACCGCCCTCGGGTACCCGGTGGTGCGGCTGTCCGGCGCGAACCGCTACGAGACGGCGCTGTCCGTGCTCACCGACCCCAACGGGATCGGCCCGGTCGACGACGTCTACCTCGCGACCGGGGCCGACTTCCCCGATGCGCTGTCTGCGGGAGCGGCGGCCGGGTCATACAACGGTGCCGTGCTGCTGACGAAGGGCGGTGCCCTCGACCCAGCTGCGGCTGCCTATCTGACGGCCAACCGGGCTCACCAGACCGTCGTCGCCGTGGGCGGGGCCGCAGCGGTGGCGTACCCGTCCGCGGACATCGTGTACGTGGGAACGAATCGGTACGACACCGCGGTGAAGTTGGCCCGGGGCGAGTTCCCAGGAGCGACCGATGTCGGTGTTGCTGTCGGCACGAGCTTCGCCGACGCCTTGTCCGGTGGCGCACTGCTCGGCAGCATCGGCGCGCCGCTGGTGCTGACGACGAAGGGCGGCATGCCTGCGCCGACGGCCACCTACCTCGCGCAGCACGGCGGGTCCATCGGCTTCGTCACCACCTTCGGCGGAATCGGTGTGATCCCCGACGTCCAGGCGAATGCAATCGGGCATCTGATCTCGCTCGTCTTCGACTACTTCCCGGCCGGCCTCAGCCCCGCTCAAACGAAGTCCCAGCGGATCGAGCACACGAAGGCCCTGGCCGCAGCCGGCTGACCACAGCGTGTTGATCTTGAGCATTGCGTGGCCGACACGCCGATGCGGCCCACGCAATGCTCAAGATCAACACGGGGGTCGGTGGGGGCCGAGGCTCCCGCGACTGGACTCGAACCAGTAACCGCCCGAATCCTCCCCTGGCATCCCCGGAAGTCCACTGTGATCCTTTTGCGCAGGTCACCGGCCGTGTCGCGACTTCGGTGGACGATCGCGGACCCCCGTGAATTCGAGCACGTTGCTGTCAGCGTTGCTGTCAATCAGACAACTCGATCAAGGAAGGCTCACCATGACCACCACCACGAACCCCACCCGTCCTACCCTGCTGCGCGCCGACGGCCCGAGCGCGACCTACGACGCTGAGCGGAACGACCTCACCGTCCCGGCGCACCTCGATGACGAGGCAGCGGTGCAGGGCATCGCCGCACTGATCGGCTCGGACGACGCGGCGATGCTCGCGCTGATCGGCACGGACGCTCGGGCGCTCGACCTGCTGAGCGAGGCAAGTGCTGCCTAAGGGGCGCTGAGCGCGTAGAGAAGGCCCCCTCACCCGTCAAGGGTGGGGGGCCTTCTTGTGTCAGCCGCAGCGACCGCTCAGCGTGTCTCGAGAGATGCTCCCCCCGGGCAGTGAGCCGCCGGAGAGCTGGTAGCTGTAATGCACGCGCACGGTGTAGCCGTGGTGGCACGGGAGGATCATCGTGGACGCGGCGAACGCCTTGCCGGTGTAGTTGACGATGTGCGTCCCGCCGATGTCGAGGGTCCAGCGCCCGGCGACCCACTCCTCAAGGGTGACGTGGACGCGGAACACGTAGGCGTTGGAACAGGTGATGCCCGGCTGGTGCGCGGAGGCGTTGCCCGTGGTGCTGGGCGCCGCGGTGAACGAGCCGGCGTTGAAGTGGCACGTAGCCGGGACGGAGGCGCTCGCTGGTGACGCGAGTACCGGAACGAGCAGGAGGGCCGCGAATAGGGCCCGGAGTCGTCTCATGGGTGTCCACCATCAGGTTCGTCGTAATGCGTCCCCCTCCGGGACCATCGGAGCCTATCGGCGCGCCATGCGCGCTCGCATCGGCTGAACGGTCGAAACGCGCGGTGCACGTTCCGCTATGAGAGATCCGCGGCATCGCCGGGCGAAGCATTGGCTGCTAGGTCCGCGCGAAGCCTCTCGACCACCAAGACAAGCTCAGCAACCTGCGCGGCGAGTTCCGCGTCGACAACTTGAACGGCGTGCGCTTCCTCGGTGGCAGCCGATCGGACGATGCTGACGAACCAGGACGCGAGTGCGGCCGTCACCGTCCCCGCCAGTGCGAACCCGGTGAGCATGAGGAGCACTGCGGCACCCCGGCCGAGCGTGGTCACGGGGTAGACGTCGCCGTATCCCACGGTTGTGACCGTGCTCGAAGCCCA
>JBBQWS010000090.1:0-6486 GCA_038210415.1 Actinomycetes bacterium | reverse complement strand
CCCCGCGACAGGGGACCCCTGATGCCACTAGACCGCAGCTACGCGGCACTCATGAGCTATCCCCGAGGTCGATCGGCGCCAGCAGCCCGGTACTGACGTCGTAGATCGCGCCGCCGACGAGCAGCGCTGACGGCAGCAACGGGTACGACCGGATCCGGCGCAGATCGGTGCGCAGAGCGCCGACCTGGTCGGGGTCGGTGCGGAACTCCAGGCTTCGCGTGTCGACGCCGTGCTCAAGGATCACCGCGTGCAGCTGCTCCTCGGTGTCCTGGGCCATCCGGCACAGCGTGTGGGGGACGACGAGCACTCGCTCGACGCCGAGCAGGTGGGTGGCGAGCACGAGGGTACGCAGCACGTCCTCGGTGACCCGGGCGCCGGCGTTGCGCAGGATCTTCGCGTCACCCGCGGACAGCCCGAGCATCCGCAACGGGTCGATCCGCGAGTCCATGCAGGTGAGGATCGCCAGGCCGCGGGCAGCCACGGCTTCGAGCCCGCCACGGTCAAATTCGTGGGCGTACACCTGGTTGGCGGCGAGGACGTCGTCGAAGGTCTGGTTGTGGGGCACGTTCGGCATTCTTCCCTACGGGTCGGAGCGGAGCACTCCTGCCGCGTACGAGACGCTCGAGACGGGTCCTTTGAGACAGGACTCCTTGCGGGGTGGCATCAACGGGCGCTCGTCGACGCGCACCGGCAGTTCTCGACCGTCGACCGGGTCGGTGACCACCCAATGCGCGCCGTCGCCCCTGCGTACGTCGAGCGCCCGTGGGGTCGCCGCGCCGAGGGCGACGAGGGCAGCCAGCTCCGCCGACTGCGCGGCCCGTCCTAGCGAGCTGCGTCCTCTGGCGGCCGCCACGGTCATCGAAGCGGCGTGGTCACCGCCGTAGACGTACCCGTCGGGCAGCGAGAGCACGGTCGGAGCGAGGCGGTGCCCGCCGAGGTGCGAAGACTCCCACACCCGGCCCGGTCGGTCGGCCTCCATGGCGGCTGCTGTCGGGCGCCCCAACAGGGCGCAGCAGAGGTCGCGCTTCGCGTTGGTGCACACGAGCACCAGCGGTTCGTGGTCGAGCTGGCCGAGTCCGGGACGTTCGCCACGGGCGACGGCAGCCAGGTCGAGGTCGAGTAGGACCCTCGGGTCTCGAACCATCGCGTGCACCAGCCACGGAGCCTCATGGCCGGTGTATGCGATGTACACCGAGCGTGGACCGTGCGTCCGGTGGTCGTCCGCGTGCCGTCCCGGCCGGCGCACCAGCACGACCGTGACGGGGAGGTCGGCACTGCCCGTGCTCAGGTCGGCGCCGAGCCCGGCGTCCAGGTGGCTCGACGTGAGTGCCTGAGGTCCCCAGGGTCCGGCCTGCTCGATCGCCACCCAGGCCGTCGCCGTCGGCGCGGTGCCGGCGAGCGGCTCGTGCAGGGTGCGGGCCAGCTCCGAGCACGTCGTCACTCGGGGACGCCACCGGCGACCGCGGCGACCGGTTGGGCCAGCGGCGTGCCCGATCCGTCCCGACGCGGGTCCGGCTCGGGCAGGTCGATGGGGACGCCGGCGGCGCTGGCAGCACGCGCCGGCCCTGCTCCGACCCAGGCCAGCAGGAGGGTGTCCTCGCCCCGGAGGAACCGCTGGCAGCGCACCCCACCGGTGGCGCGGCCCTTGGCGGGGTACTCGGGGTACGGGGTGACCTTGACCGAGCCGGGCTCGGTGCCGGGCAGAGCCGCCGCCGAGCCGGCGATCGAGACCACTACGGCGGGCCGGCTGGGGTCGACCGCGCCGAAGAAGACCACCCGTTGACCCGAGGACAGCTTGACCCCCGCCATTCCGCCGGCTGGGCGGCCCTGTGGTCGCACCGACGCTGCACCGAAGCGCAGCAGCTGGGCGTCGGTGGTGACGAAGACGAGGTCTTCGTCACCGGTCCGCATCGGCACGGCGCCGACGACCCGGTCGCCTTCGTCCAGCCGGATCAGCTCGAAGGCCTCTCGCCCGGACGGGTAGTCGGGGAGCACCCGCTTCACGACGCCCTTCTCCGTGCCGAGGGCAAGCCCCAGGGACGACTCCTCGAGCGAGGCCAGGGTCAGCACCCGCTCTCCGGGGGCGAGGTCGAGGAACTCGGTCAAGGGCGCCCCCCCGGCCAGGTTGGGGCGCGCGGCGGTCGAGGGGAGCGACGGCAGGTCGAGCACCGGCAGGCGGAGCATCCGGCCCTGGCTCGTCACCGCTCCGACCGTTCCTCGCACGGTCGCGCGCACCACGGAGGTGATGACGTCGTGCCTCGTCCGAGCGGTGTCGTCGTCAGCCGGACCCTCGGTGCTGGCGCGGGCGAGCAGCCCGGTCGACGAGAGCAGGACGACGCACGGGTCGTCGGCGACCTCGAGGCCGGAGGGAGCTCCGGGGGCCGCGGCGACCGGCAGCCCGGCCGACTCGAGCAGCACCGTGCGACGCGGGGTGGCGAACTTCTTCGCGACGTCGGCGAGCTCGTCGGAGACGGTACGGCGCAGCAGCACGTCGTCGTCGAGGATCGCGGTCAGGCCGGCGATCGTCTCGGTCAGCTCGTCTCGCTCGCTCTCGAGCTCGAGCCGGCTGAAGCGGGTCAGCCGGCGCAGCGGCATGTCGAGGATGTACGTCGCCTGGACGTCGGAAAGCTCGAAGATCTCGATCAGCCGGGCCTTGGCGCCAGCGGCGTCGTCGGACGTGCGGATGACCTGGATCACCTCGTCGATGTCGACGATCGCGATCAGCAGGCCGAGCACGAGGTGCAGGCGGCTCTCGGCCTTGCGCTTGCGGTACGCCGTGCGCCGACGGACGACGTCGAGCCGGTGCTCTACGTACACGCGCAGCAGCTCGCCGAGCCCCAACGTGCGTGGCTGCCCCTCGACCAGCGCCACGTTGTTGATCGAGAACGAGTCCTCCATCGGGGTCAGCTTGAACAGCTGCTCCAGGACCGCCTCGGGCACGAAACCGCTCTTGATCTCGATGACCAGGCGGAGCCCCTGCTCGCCGTCGGTGAGGTCGGCGACGTCGGAGATCCCTTGCAGGCGCTTGGCCTTGACCAGGTCGGCGATCTTCTCGATCACCTTCTCCGGCCCGACGCCGTACGGCAGCTCGGTGACCACGATGCCCTTGCGTCGGGCGGTGATGCTCTCGATCCGGGTCG
Source organism: Actinomycetes bacterium (assembly GCA_038210415.1). Taxonomy (GTDB): domain Bacteria; phylum Actinomycetota; class Actinomycetes; order Prado026; family Prado026; genus JBBQWS01. The sequence continues at coordinate 3,346 of JBBQWS010000090.1, read as the reverse complement.
CCGAGCGGATCCGGAAGGCCCCGCGACCGGTCTCGTACGCCTCGCGGACGCCGTCGAGCCCGATGATCTTGCCACCGGTGGGCAGGTCGGGCCCGGGGACGAAGCGCATCAGGTCGTCGAGGGAAGCGGTGGGGTGCTTGATCAGGTGTCGCGCCGCGGCGACGACCTCCCCGAGGTTGTGCGGGGGCATGTTGGTCGCCATGCCGACCGCGATCCCGGCGGACCCGTTGACCAGCAGGTTCGGGAAAGCCGCCGGAAGCACCGACGGCTCGGTCAGCTGGCCGTCGTAGTTGGAGCCGAAGTCGACGACGTCCTCGTCGATGCTGGTGGTGAGAAGCAGGGCCGCGGCGTCGAGTCGGCACTCGGTGTAGCGCATGGCCGCAGGACCGTCGTCCGGGGAGCCGAAGTTGCCGTGGCCGTCGATCAGCGGCACCCGCATCGCGAACGGCTGCGCCATGCGGACCAGGGCGTCGTAGATCGCGCCGTCGCCGTGCGGGTGCAGCTTGCCCATGACCTCGCCGACGACGCGGGCCGACTTCACGTGGCCCCGATCGGGCCGCAGGCCCATGTCGGCCATCTGGTAAAGGATCCGGCGGTGCACGGGTTTGAGCCCGTCGCGGGCATCGGGCAGCGCTCGCGAGTAGATGACGGAGTACGCGTACTCGAGGAACGAGCCGCGCATCTCCTCGGACACGTCGACGTCGACGATCCGTTCGACGAAGTCTTCGGGCGGAGGTGCGGGAGTGCGTCGGGCCATGACCGCATTGTCCCTGACGGACGAAGTCGTCGCGGTCAGCGAAACGGGGCGGTACGGTTCCGCTCATGCCGGGCTCCATGGGGAGCGGGGCGACCTGCCCCGAGTGCTGCGCGCCGACGTCCGGCGGCGGCCGCACAGTCGTCTGGTGCCCGTCCTGCGACTGGAACGTCGATCCTCATCCGCCTCCGTCCCCGGCGACTCGCCGGGCCCGTTGGGCCGCCCGGGCGAGCGAGCGCCTGGTCGAGGGTTTGTACGAGGAGGTCGTTCGCGAAGGCGTCGGGCTGCGTCGGACCGGCCGCGCAGGGCTCCTCGCCGGGCTGCTCGCGGTGGCCGTGCATCTGCTGACCCTCGCGACCGTCGGTCTGGGCGTGCTGGTCCTCGCCGTGATCCGGCCTTGGTGGGTGGCGGTCCCGTTGGCGGTCGTTCCCCTCGGCGTGGGGTTCCTGCTGCTTCCTCGTCCGGCCCCGTTGCGAGACGGCACCTGGTTGCTGACGCAGGAGCAGGCGCCCTGGTTGTACGAGCTCGTCGCCCGGGTCGCCGCCGTGGTCGGGGCCCCGGTGCCGCAGCTGGTGGGTGTCGACGCCGACTTCAACGCCTGGGTGTCGCGGGTCGGCTGGCGGCAGCGGCGGGTGCTGGTCCTCGGTCTCCCGCTCTGGCACTGCCTCGAGCCGCAGGCCCGCGTGGCACTGATCGGTCACGAGCTGGGCCACGAGGTCAACGCCGACCCCCGGCGCGGACTCCTGGTCGGATCGGCTCTCGAGGCGCTGGACGAGTGGTACCGGCTGACAGACCAGGGCGGCGGTGCGCGGTCCGAGGCAGCCCCGTCGGACCGGCTGGAGCTCATGGTGTGGCGGACGGAGGAGGGCGGGCTCGTCGCCCTCGGGTCCATCATCACCAGAGCCCTGCTCGAGGTCGTCGGCCTGGTGCCGCGGTGGGCCTACCTCGCGCTGCGGGCGGCGACGATGCGGTCGTCCCAGCGAGCCGAGTACTGGGCCGACATCGTCGGCGCCCGGGTCGCCGGGCCGGGCGGCTCCGCGGCGCTGGAGTCGTGCTCGCTGCTGCGCGACTCGTTCGACCTGGGGGTGCGCCGCGAGGCCATGTCCGGCCAAGGCGACGTCGTCGTCGCGGGTCGGGCCCAGGTGCTCCAGCTCCCGGCGGCCGAGGTCCGGCGTCAGCTGCGGCGGATTGCGGTCCGTCCGCGACAGGCCTTCGCGTCGCACCCACCCGCCGACCTGCGGCACTCGCTGGCGTCGTCGCTGCCTCCGGCTGCCCCACTGGTGGTGCTGGACGAGGCGTGGCTCGCCCGCATCGACGACGAGCTCGAGCCCTGGACGCGCGCGGCATCGACCCGGCTCCGGGAGCAGGCTCGCTCACGGCCCTGACCGGCTCTAGCGGGGCGGTCGCGCGCCGGTGCGACCGACGACCAGGGCGGCGGCGGCGCACCCGGCCCGCAGCGACTCGGTCGGCTCGGTCCCGGAGCACCACGCCGGCAGGAAGCCGGCCGCGAACGTGTCACCTGCCCCGGTGGTGTCGACGACCGGGGCAGGCACCGAAGGCACCCCGGCCACGGCGCCGTCCGAACCGAACCAGCGCGCCCCGTCTGCCCCCGTCTTGACCACGACCTCGCGGTAGTGGCGAAGGAGCGCGCCGCCGGCGGCGTCGACGTCGGTCCGGCCCGAGAGCAGCAGCGACTCCTCGGCGTTCGCCAGCAGCAGGTCGGCCCCGGTCGTCCAGCCGAGGAACGCCGCGACCCCGCACTCGTTCAGCAGGCCGACGGACGACGGGTCGACGGACGCGGTCATCCCCGCGGCGGCGGCGCGTCCGAGCGCCTCGAGCCCGGCAGCGCGAGAGCCTGGGTTCAGCAGCGAGTACCCGGACAGGTGCAGGTGGTGGCCCTGCGCGAACATCTCGAGCGGAAGGTCCTCGCCGCGCAGCCCCTCGTTGGCCCCAGCCGACGGGAACATCGAACGTTCGCCGTCCGGAGTGACCACCACCACGCAGACTCCGGTGGGCAGCACCGGGTCCACCTCGATCCTGGTGTCGACGCCGTACCCGGCGAGCTCGACGACGGCGGCGCGGCCGAGCAGGTCGGCCCCGACGCGGCCGAGGTACGACACGGTGTGGCCCAGGTGGGCGAGCCACGCCGCGGTGTTCGCGGCGGAGCCACCGCCCGACACAGTGACCACTGCCCTGGTATCGCTGCCGAGCTCGAGCGGTCCAGTGGACAAGGCCACCACGTCGGTCATGAGGTCGCCGACGACGACGAACCGGGTCACGCCTGCAACGGGGGAGGCGCGTCGGCCACGGCAATCCGGGCGGCGAGCGTGGCGTTGTTGTAGATGATCGTGATGTTGGCTGCGAGGCTGGCACCGCGCGTCTCGCGGTGGAACCAGTCGAGCAGGAACGGCGTCACTTCCTTGCCGCTCACGCCGGAACGGTCGGCGGCGCGCAACCCGGACATGAGCACCGAGTCGTGCAGCTCGCGGTCGAGCGCGTCGGCCTCGGGCAGCGGGTTCGCCACGATCAGGCCGGCTTCGATGGCCAGACCACGGCGGGCCCGCATGACGGCGGCGACCTCGGCCGCGGACT
>JBBQWS010000089.1:0-6517 GCA_038210415.1 Actinomycetes bacterium | reverse complement strand
CGGCTGAAGTCGCTGGCCTATGTCGACCTTGCGCCCAGTCATCGCGACACGGTGCTCCTGCTCGGCAGTGCTCGGTCCGGGACCACCTGGGTCGGCGAGGTCATCGACCGCAACCACGACCACCGGGTGATCTTCGAACCGCTCCGCGCCGACCGCGTACCCGCTGCCCGCGTGTTCGGCAACGGTCAGTACCTGCGCCGAGACGACGACGACCCTCGCTACGTCGAGCCCATGACGCGCATCCTCACGGGGCGGATGCGCAACCCGTGGGCCGACCACCTGAACCACGTCGTAGTGGCACGAAGGCGGCTGGTCAAGGAGATCAGGGCCAACCTGCTCGTGCCCTGGTTGGTCGACCGGTTCCCCGGGATGCCTGTCGTCCTGCTGGTCCGGCATCCGCTCGGCGTCGCCTCGTCCCGTCGCGAGCTCGGCTGGTCGGACCACCTGGCCGACGCCCTGGTCCAGCCCGACCTGGTGCGCGACCACCTGACTTCCGACCAGGAGAGCTACCTGACCGGGCTGACCGACCCCTTTGCCCGCGCGGTTGCCCAGGCTGGGATCGAGATGCTGGTCGCGCTGCGGATGTCGTCGCCCAAAGAGGTGCTCGCGGTCACGTACGAAGGCCTGATCCTCGAGCCTCGCGTGCAGGCCGAGCGGGTTCTCCGCCATGTCGGCCAGGAGCCCGATGCCGCCCTCGACACTGCTCTCGACCGCCCGTCGCACCTGTCGCGCGCCGACTCCGCGGTCAAGACCGGGGCCGACCGCGTCTCGTCCTGGACCACCCGCGTCGACGCCGAGGACCGGGCCCGTTCGCGCGAGGTCCTCGAGCTGCTGGGCCTCCAGTCCGTCTACTCGGTCGACGAGCCGGTGCCGGACGCGGAGGCCTTCGCGGCTCTGCACGCTGCCGACTACGAGAGCTGAGGTGGGCGCCTGGCCCGACCGGTCAGGAGGTCGGGCCGTAGCGCTCGACCCGGATCGCCCCGGCCGGCACACCGAGGTCGACCAGCAGCTGTGAGGTGGCCTCGGCGAACCCGGCCGACCCACAGACGTACGCGGTCGCGCCGACTGCACGCATGGGCGCCACCAACGGTTCTAGCGTCGTGGCGTCGATCCGCCCGGCCGGTCGAGGCCAGCCGTCGGGGGCACGCCGGGTGTAGACGACGGTCGACTCGGTGCCGTACTCGTCGGCGAACGGCAGGTCGTCGGGCGTACGCACCGAGACGACGAGGTGCAAGGGCACCGTGAGCCCGGCGGCGCGATGGTGCCGAAGCATCGACATCAGCGGGACCACGCCGGAGCCGCCGCCGAGAAGCATCGCTGCGCTGCCGCCGTTCCAGACGAACCAGCCGCCGAACGGACCGCGCACCTCCAGCGGGTCGCCCACCCGCAGCTCCTCGTGCAGGTAGCCGGAGACCTCGCCGTCGTCGAGCCTCTCGACCATCAGCTCCAGCTCCGACCCGTCGCCTGGCGCGGACGCGATGCTGTACGACCGCGACGCCGTGTACCCGTCCGGGGCGGTGAGGCGTACCACCAGGTGCTGGCCAGGGACGTGCGGCCGGCCGGCGGGGAGCGCGAGCCGAAACGTCGACATCCGGTCGGTCTCGCGCCGCACCTCGACGACCCGCGCCTCCTGCCACTCCTGCCGGGCACCGCCAGGGGGGACCTGACGCGACACCGGTCCGATCTCCGGCAGCGGGGGGAGCGACGCGATCGCCGGGAGCGCTGGGTCGGCGGACGGCTCAGTCACCGGTGTACCGCTGCTCGAGCCAGGGGTCGCCCCTGTCGTGGTAGCCGCGGGTCTCCCAGAACCCGGGCTCGTCGTGGTCGAGGACGCGCAACCCGGCGACCCACTTGGCCGACTTCCAGAAGTACAGGAGCGGCACCAGCAGCCGCGCCGGGCCGCCGTGCTCGACCGGCAGCGGGTGGCCCTCGTGCTCCCAGACCACCCAGGCCTTGCCCCCGGTGACGTCGGTCAGGGGGAGGTTGGTCGTGTAGCCGGTGTGGCTCCACGCGACCACATGGGTGGCGCTCGGGTCGACCGTGACGGCACCGAGCAGCTCGTCCACCGAGACGCCTCGGAACGTCGTCGCCAGCTTCGACCACGTCGTGACGCAGTGGATGTCGCCGTCGTAGCGGGACCCGGGCAGCTGCTGGATCTCCGCCCAGGTCCACGACTTCGGCTCGTCGACCAGACCGTCGACCCGGAACGTCCACTTGTCGGTGTCGAGGCGCGGCGTGACCTCGGCAGTGAGCACGGGGAAGGACGTGCCAGTGTCGTACTGGCCGGGTGGCAGCCGCGGGTCGCGCTCGGCCTGCGTACCCGGGCGGCGGAACGGGTTGGCCATGGAGACCTCCGGGCTAGGCAGCTTGTTCCCATCATGTCTGCTCTGGCCAGGATGCGTTACGGGCATGCCTCGTGTGACGCAAAGCACGCTTCACCTGGGACCTGCGGCCCTGTCCTCAGACCAGTGTCGGGCGGACGCTCACAGCAGGAGCCGCTGAACGCTTCGCGTGGGCTCCATCGTCACGGCGGAGACTGTGGCGACCAAGAGATTTGATCCCTAGGAGGGATCATGAGCACACCGACCGTCACACCCGCCGGCTGGTACGCCGACCCTGAGAGCCCCGCCCAGCAGCGCTACTGGGACGGCCAGGCTTGGACTGACCAGCACGCCGCACCGACCCCGCCAGCGGTGGGACCTCCGCCCCCGGGTCAGGGGTTCGCACCGCCGTTCGTCGACAAGCCGAAGCCGAAGCACCGACTCCTCAAGTGGGGCGGGGCCATTGTCGTCATCGCTGTCGTGATCGCCATCGCGTCGTCCATGTCCGGCAGTTCTTCGACGTCGACCACGCCGAACGGTGGGACCGCGGCTGGCGGCGGGACCACGTCTGCGCAGGCTGGCCTCGGAACTGTGGTTCGAGACGGCAACTTCGAGTTCGTCGTCAAGTCACTGAAGTGCGGTGTCCCTAGCGTCGGCGATGCAATTCTGGGTGCGACGGCGCAAGGCCAGTTCTGCCTCGTGACACTCTCCGTCAAGAACATCGGCAGCGACCCGCAGACCATGATCGACTCAAACCAGACGGTCCTGTCTGCGACCGGTGCCAAGTTCGAGCCGTCCACTACAGCTGAGCTGTACGCCAACCCCTCGAGCAGTTTCTTCGTCACTGACATCAACCCCGGCAACGCGATGAGTGGCGTTCTGATCTACGACCTGCCCAAGACGGTGGTCCCCACATCGATCGTGCTGCACGACTCGATGTTCAGCAACGGCGTCACTGTCAACCTCAAGTAGCTCCACCACGGAGCGCTGGCGCCCATGCCGAGTGTCCGCCAGCCGGGAGGACCTGTCCGCGATATTCGGGTGGGTCCTCTCGCACCGCTCTCCGACAGGGCCCGGTCAAGAGGACTAAGTGCTCTGGCAGCGCTCGTGGTATCCGGACGATGTTGGGGACATGGATCTCGCCGCGATGCTGATGGACGCCGAGCCGCAGGTCTTGGACGAAGCGCAGGGGACCCTTCAACGTTCGCATGCCCACCACTACGAGACGGCCGGCGACGGGTTCACGCGCGAACGACTTGCGGACCTCCTCCACCTGGTCGTGCAGGCGATTCGTGACCGGGACCTGGCCGCGATGGGCACCTACAGCGAGCAGATCGCTGCCGAGCGGTTCGACATGGGCTTCGACATCTCCGAGGTTCAGGCCGCGTTCAATGCTCTCGAAGTGGCGATGTGGAGGCAGGTCGTGTCCACCGTGCCCGGCGACGACCTGGTCGAGGCCATCGGGCTGCTGAGCACCGTTCTCGGTTTCGGCAAGGACGCTGTGGCCCGTACGTACGTCTCACGGGCGAGCAAGAGGCACGTGACCTCTCTTGACCTGTCCGCCCTGTTCGACGGCACCAACTCCTGACCGCTGGAGCGCCTACTGCACCGCCTCGGGGAAGGTGAAGACGCCTGACGGGTCGACGGAGCGCTTGATCGTCTGGAGGCGGGGGTAGTTGGCGCCCCAGTACGCCAGCTGCCAGCCGGTCAGTGACGCGTCGGCGTAGTTCACGTACGCCCCGTTGCCCAGGTAGGGGGTCATGGTGACGCGCATCCGGCGTACCACGGCGTCGAACCGTGACCCGGGCAGCGAGTGGTCACTCCAGGTCGCGGTGTACTGAACGATGTACGGCGCCGTTCGGTGCACGAAGGCCGTGTCACCAGGGGCGACCTGCGCGACCGCGCCGCCGAGCGCGTCGAGGGATGCCGTTGCCCGCTTGAGGCCTGGCGTCCCGGCAGCATCCTCGACGGCGCCGACGAGTGTGCGGGCCGCTGCGGCGGTCATCAGTCCGGTGGGCACGTGCGAGGTGGCGGCGAGGGCCTCGCGTACGAGGGTGCCGGTCGGGGGCAGGTGGCAGCCGGCACCGCTGCAGCCGGCCTCGGTGAGCATGGCGTCGAGGTACTCGTGCTGGCGGGCGCTGCGCGAGGTCGGCCGGCTGCCGACTGCCGAGAGCAGGGGCGCCAGCGCCGCGGCGAGCCCGCTGCTCGAGCCGTTCCAGACGCCGGCGACCAGGACAGTGGGTGCGACGCCGCCTCCCGCATGCAGCTTGAGCGTCGACCAGCAGCGCGGATCGGTCGAGGGTCCCCAGTGCTGCCAGGCGTCGACCACCTCGGCCGCTGCCGGCCACGGCCAGTGGATCGCGAACAGCGTCACTGCCGACGCCGAGCGGGCCGCGAGGGTGAGGGCGGTGACGACGCCGAAGCTGCCGCCACCACCGCCCTTGGTCGCCCAGAGCAGGTCGGTGCCTTCGGCGGCCTCCCGGACCAGACTGTCGGCGGTGACGATCTGCTGCGACGTGACGGCGTCGCACGTGAGCCCCCAGCTGCGGGACAGGACGCCGACCCCGCCGCCGAGCGTCAGGCCGGCCAGCCCCACCGTCGGGCAGGAGCCGGCCGCGATGCCGAGACCTCTTGCGGCCAGCCCGGTGTAGACGTCGACCAGCCGGGCGCCGGCGCCGACACGTACCGTCCGCGTCTCCGGGTCCACCTGCAGCGAGCGCAGGGACGACACGTCGAGCACCAGTCCCGGTCCGGTCGACCAGCCCGGGTACGAGTGCCCTCCGGACCGGACGCTGAAGGGGATGCGCTGCTCCTGCGCGAAGGCGACGACGACGGCGACGTCGGATGGGGTCGCGCATCGTGCGACCGCCGCGGGGTGCACGTTGTCGTAGCGGGGGTTCGCCGTCAGCCGCGCCGAGTCGTACCCGCTTGCTCCCGGGAGCACGAGCCGCCCGGAGAGCCGCTTCGCCAGGTCGCTCCAGGGGATGGCCACCGGACCGCTGGGCCCAGGCGAGGTGGTGACCGGGCTCGGTGCTGGGGGGCCGGGTGCAGGGCTCGACCCGCGCGTGCACCCGCCGACCAGAGCGGCGCCGGCGCCGGCGACCGTCATGCGCAGGACATCGCGACGGCTCAGACCTCGCGACTCGGACATGGTGCGGGCATCATCTCCCAGGATTCTGGGGCGGCCCGCTGACCGCGGACGGTGTACGCCCTGTTCGTCGTGCCCGCGTGGCTGACCGCAGCGACGCTGAGTTCCGATAACCAGGTCGCCCGGCAGGTGACTGCGGCGACGGCCGGGGGGTTTGGTGCGGGTCCAGGTGGCGGTCCTGCCGCTGCCCAAGGTTGCCGTACCTGTGCCGGTCTAGGTTGTCCCCAGGTGTTGCCTGTGGACAACGATCATGGTTCTGTCGGAGGCACCTGCTACGGGATTTCGTGCCAGAAAGTGTTTGTGGACAACGACTTTCTGTCGGTGGGATGATCTAGGGTCTGGGTATGTCGATCACCGCGCTGGCCCCTTCGGTGACCCCCACCACGGCCAGTGGCGCCGTGCTGGTGGAGTCGGTGTTGGCGGACCTGGACCGGGCCCTGTCCCGGTTGAACGGGGTGGACTGGTCCGGGGCCAGCGGAGGCCGGCTGCTGGACTGGGGTGGCCGGGTCTCGGTGGCGACCTCGCGGCTGGCGGCGGTCCGGTTGGGGTTGGTCGCGGCGGTGCAGGCCGCGGGCGCGGCCAAGACCACGGGGGCCAAGTCGACGGCGCAGTGGTTGCGTTCGCAGGGCACCGGGGCGGGTGCGGCGCGCCGGCAGGTGCACCTGGCGGAAGCCCTGGTCGAGCACTCCGCCACCCGTGAAGGGCTCGCGGCGGGCAGGTGCAGCTCGGAGCAGGCCGAGGTGGTCGCGGGGTTCCTGGACGGCCTGTCCGAGACGGTCACCCCGCAGGTGCGGGTCGTGGCGGAGGCCGATCTGCTCGAACGGGCCGCAGTGCTGGACCCGAAGGGTCTGCAGGAGGCGGCGACCCGGTGGGCAGCCCGGATCGACCCCGCCGGGTCCGGGGACCTGGAAAGCAAGGAACGCGCGGCGCGGGCGGCCCGGGACTTCACCCTCTACCGGGGGCGGGACGGGACGTGGCGGGCCACCGGGCAGCTGGACACCGAAGGCGCTGCGTTCGTGATGGCCGCGATCGACCCCCTCGCCGCGCC
>JBBQWS010000088.1:0-7117 GCA_038210415.1 Actinomycetes bacterium | reverse complement strand
ACACCCTGCTCGACCCCGACCAGCGCGAGCTGTTCGCCCGCCTCGGCGCGATCAGCGGCGAGTTCACCGTCGAGACCGCGCGAGCCGTGGCCGGCGCAGGCCGGACCGAGCTCGACGTGATCGACCGGCTGGACGCGCTGGTGGACAACAGCATGGTGCGGCGGCTGACCCGGGCCGACGGCACCCGGTTCCGACTGCTCGAGACGATGCGCGAGTACGCGGGCGAGCGACTCGCGGCGTCCGGCGCCGATGCGGAGGTCGCCTGCCGGCTTGCGCTCGTTCAGCACCTGCTCGGCGGGCTCGCCGGCCAGGCCTCCGGTTTCGACGGGCCCGAAGCGCCACGCCTGGTGGCCTGGGTCGACTCCGACTACCCGAACCTGCGCGCTGCCCTGGGCTGGGCGCTCGACCACGGACACGCCAGCGACGCCGGCCGGATCGCCGTGGCGCTGCGGCCGTACTGGTTCGCCCAGGGCCGGCTCACCGAGGGACGTGCCTGGCTGCGCCGGGTGCTCGACGCGGAGAAGCTGGACGATGCTGTACGGGCCCGCGCGAGCCTCGCCGCTGGCATCTTCGCCTACTTCCAGGACGACGAGGACGACGCCCGGCGCCGCCTGTCCGACGCCCTCGAGCTTGCGCGTCGCGAGAACGACCCAGAGGCCACCGCCGGCTCGCTGGGGTACCTGGGCGCGCTGGTCCTCGGCGACGGGGACCGCGATGGGGCGTCGACCATGGCGGGCGAGGCCCTCGAGATCTCCCGGACCGCCGGGTTGTACGAGGCGCGGGCGCTCGCGCTGTCTTTGTCGGCGGTGATCGCGGCGAGCAACGGCGACCTCGACACCGAGCGCCGCCTGTACGCCGAACGCCTTGAGCTGGTCCGCACGCACGGGGACCGGCGGCGGGTGGCGGAGACGCTCAACAACCTGGCCGAGGTCGCGCTGGCGGACGGGGCGATCGACCAGGCCCGGGCGTTCGCCGACGAGGCGCTGGAGCTGGCCCGCAACGTCGCCAAGATCGTCACCCGGGACGTGCTGGTCTCTCTGGGGCGGGTGGCCGTCGCCGACCGCGATGCGGAGCGGGCCGCAACCCACTCCGGTGACGCGCTGCAGCTCAGCATCGAGCTCGGCCAGCAGTTCGAGATCTCGCAGTGCCTGCTCGTGCTCGCGGGCGCGGCAGCCCTGCAGGGCGACCACGGGGGCGCCGCGCGACTGTACGGCTGCGCCGACCGGCTGCGCGGCGAGTCGTCTCCGCTGGATGTGGAGCTGGAGCCCGACATCGCCAGCCAGCGCGAGCGGACTCGCGTCGCCCTCGGCGACGACCGGTTCCTCGCCGCTCACGCCAGCGGCGCTGCCATGACTCGCGAAGAGGCCATCGCCCTCGCGGCTACGCTGCGCCCACCTTGCTGACCCGGTAGCGGCTGTTCGCCAGGCTGTTGATCACGATGACCACGTCGCCATTGCCGATGGCCGTCGTCTCGGAGGCGCTGAGCGTCCGAGAGACGCACGCCGGGATCGTGCTGCTCAGCGTCACCGCCTCGCAGTTCGGCAGCGCCGCGTACGCGACCGTCGTGGTGACCTGACGCGCGACGACCGCGTTCGCGGCCACGGCGGCAGGCGTCTCACCGAGAAGCAGGAGCGACGAGTCGAGCAAGATCCGGAACCGCAGCGGGTTCGTCGGGTCGGCCTGCGCTGACGGCGTCTCGATCTGCACCGGCACGCCGCGCTGTCCCGAGACCACGGGTACCCCGGAGACCTCGGTGATCGCGACCTTGGACGATGTCGTCCCCGGCTTGGTCAGCTGGACCGTGGCCACCTCCGGATCCGACCCGGTCGGCGCAACCAGCCCGCACAGCTCGGGGTGGTTGACCGGGTCGCACGGCCCCGGCGGGCCGCCGTTGCCGAACGTCGCCCCCTGCTTGACGCTCGCCTGCTGGACGATGTCGTTGCCCGGCTGGTAGATCGTGAGGGTCCCGATCTTGACCTGGGTGGTGCCGGTGTACGTCGAGCCCGGGTCGCTCTGGCTGAACTGAGCGTCGATGATGCTGACCCCGGCGGCCGTGCCACCGATCTTGGTGACCAGCCCGCTGTTGGTGAACGTGCTCAGACCGAATCCGGCGATCGCGAACCCCTGGTAGTAGCCGCCGTCGTTCGCGAGCTGGAACTTCGGCTGCACCGCCGCTGGGGCGCGGAGGTTGCGGAAGCCCGTGCCGTAGTCGGCCGCGATGTACCCCGCGCCGCTCACCGTCGTGGTGCCATGGTTCTCGATCACCCGGTGGTCGGAGAAGTTCACGCCGCGGCCGTTGATGACGAGCTTCGCGCCCGGGTTGACCACCGTGGTACCGATACTGGCCGGCGGTGCGCTGCAGTCGACCGGGACACCCAGCAGGACCGCCCCACAGCGACGCGTGGACATCGTCGCCGCGCCTCCGCTGGTGGACTGCCAGGTCAGCGTCTTGGTCACAGTGAACCGACCGGTACCGGCGAGGATGCCCTGCAGCAGCATGACGCTGCTGGTGGAGTCCCCGTAGGTGACCAGCGCGCCCCCCTTGGTGATGGTGAGGCTGCCGTTGTTGGTCAGCGACGCGACGTCAGCCGACTCTCCGTCGTTCAGCCGCACCGCCGCACCCAGCGGGATCGTCACGTTGTCGTCATGCGGCTGGTTCAGTAGTCCGGGGATGCAGTCGGTGTCCCAGTTGTAGGCATCCGCCCAGTTCCGGTTGTCACCGACCTGCCCCGGAGTATCCCCGAGGTTGCCGTCCCAGACGAAGGTGTTGACGCCCGGTGCGCAGACGATGAAGGCCGCAGACGCGGGTGCTGCGCTGGCGGTGGCCAGCCCGGCCGCCACCATGACGAGCGTGCCGGCGACGGCGAGCCCGCGCTGACCGAGAAGCCGACGCGGGAGCTTACGGATCGGACGGCGCGGCGCGGGGGGCGTCGGAACACCGGGAGTAGTCACTGGCGGCTCGCCTTTCGGTTGACTGGTGCAGGGCTCAGGGGTGCCTGTACCGCGCCAGCGGTCACCATAAGGTAAGCCGTTGGCGCGGTACAGGCTGTTCAGCAAGGACTGACTGTTCACTGTCGAGTTCCGACCGATCAGGTGGTGACGACGAAGTTGTCGACGTCGATGTTCGGCCGGCCGCTCGTCGCTGCGTTCACGAGCCTGAGGGTGTGCGTACCGGACGTCGGCCAGGTCGCGGTGAGGGCGACGGCACGGGCCTGGGTGGTGGCCGCGTAGGTGTCCCAGGTCCCCTGGTACACCCCGTCGAGGTAGACGTAGGCGACTCCGCGGTTCGTCGACTTGCTGGTCACCCAGGCCACGCCGCGACCGGTGAACGTGAAGCTGGCAGAGGCGTTCGCCGTCGAGGTGACTCGCAGGGCCCCTCCGACCGCCGAGGTCCAGGCGTTCTGCGTCCAGCCGGTGGAGTACGAAGCGCTGGCCTCGCTGTAACTGCCGACCCCGAACGTCGCTCCATAGACCCAGCCGCTCCAGTTCCCGGCCTTGTCGTAGGCGGAGGCGGTGAACCGGTACGTGTGGCCGGGCGTCAGGTCGAAGGTGAACGACGTGGTGGTGGCCGCCGGAAGGGTCAGCGCCACCCAGGTGCCACCGTCCGTCTGGTAGTCGACCAGGGTGGACGAGACGCCACCCGCGTCGCTGGCGGTGAACTTCGTGACGTACTTCGTGACGCCGCTCGTCGCGGTCGAGCTACCGAGCTGCGGCAGGGATGCGGGGGCGGAGACCGTGGGAACTGTGGTGTCCGTGGTGGTCGTGCGCGCCAGGCCGTCGATCGAGAACGCCGAGTCGACATCGGTCTTAACGACGTTCCAGGCCAGTCGGGCGAAACCGCCTGACCCGAACCCGGTGCCCCAGGAGTTCTGGATGACAAGGCCGTTCGAGTCGTAGCCGACTGCGAGGACCTCGTGGCCGCCCCGGCTCGCCGTGGTGTTGTCGTTGTCGAACGAGACGCCCGTGTTGTACATCGCGTCGAAGCCCTTGCGGATCGGGATCGAGATCGCCACCGGGTGTCCGCTGGCGAGGGCGGTCTTGATCAGCGTGACGCCGGCGTCCCCGCCGATCACCGAGGTGTGGGCCACGCCGAACCAGTTGTGGACGCCGGTCACCTTCCACTGGGCAGCGTTGGCCTTCTCGGACGCGTCGGGCCTGGTGATGACGTCGTCGGCCGCCTGCTGCCAGTAGTGCGGGACGGTGTCCACACCCTGGGTGGCCACGACGTTGAGCGCGTCCACCGGCCAGCTGCCGTTGTCCGTGCCACCGTTGATCTGCGAGTAGACGTAGTAGGCCGCCGACCCCGGATCGCCGAGGCCGGCCCGGCGGGCCTCCAGCCCGACCAGTGCGTAGCCGACCGTCCAGCCGACGCACGAGCTGTGGTTGCCCTGGTTCATGACCGGCACGTGGTAGCCGCTCAGGTCGACGGACGCGGGGACCACCATCGACCTCAGCCCGACCTTTGGGGCGGCGAGCACTGAGTGCGTGGTCGCGGTCTTGACCCCGGCCGGGAACAGTAGGGCCGGGTCGCCGCCGGCCTTCGCGGTCGTCAGCGGCGCCGCGTGGGCGGTTCCGGAGGCGACACTGGCTGCGCCGGTGGCGAGCGCGACGGCGAGGCCCACCGAGGTGAACCGGGCGAGCGAGCGGCGCAGGGTCTGGGTGCGAGCGGTACAGGTCATCGAATCCTCCTGGGTGCGTGGGCTGGACTGCCCGGCTGGGAGGACTCTCCGACGGAGCGCTTAAGGACGCCTTAAAGGGGTTCCCGAGGGCTGAGGCGCGACCCCCGCCCCGGCACCTGATTTGTGGTTGCGGGCGGAACCCTTTGGCCAGCGGCCACCAAGCCGAAACTGCACCTCTGGGGGCTGCTGCGGGTTCGGTGGACACCGCCGTCAACTGAACCGACGGCAGACCCGATCCGGTGCCTAACCGGTCAGCTTGCTGGGGTCAAGGCGTACGACGTCGGTGCCACCGAAGTCGGCGACCCAGAGCTGGCCCTGATACACGCAAAGCACGAACGCGCTTTTCACGGCGGCCGAGAGACCGGGGCTCACCACGCCGGCGCGCTCGACACGTCGCACCGTCCCGTCGCCCTGGTCGCCGAACCATGCCGCGCCTGCCAGGACGTCGCCGTCTGCCGGTGCCGTGCCCGCGGCCTTGGTCCAGACCAGCTTCCGGGTGGCAGTGTCGATCCGGCTGACGGTGCCGGAGGTGGAGTCGCTCACCCAGACCGAACCGGCGTCGAACGCCGTCCAGTCCGCGTGCCCTGGCATCGTGATCGACCCGATCACCTTGCCCGTCTGCGGCGAGACCTCCAGGACGTCGTCCTCCGCGCCTCCACAGACCCAGAGCAGCCCGCCGCTGTACGCGATGCCTTCCGGGTTGACCGTGGCGCCGATGACGAAGGTCGACGGCTTGTTCGTGGCCGGGTCGATCCTGGTGAGGCTGTGGTCCGCGTAGTTGGTCACCCAGGCCATGCCCGCGGCGAAGACGGCGTCGTAAGCCTTGGTCCCGATAGCGACCCGAGCCTGGACGGTCCCGGTCGTTGCGTCGACCCTGACGAGCGTGGATTCCCCATAGTTGGGCAGCCAAATCGACCCGGCACCGTAGGCCATCCCGCACGGCTGGGCGCCGCTGTGGACTGGCGACCCGACCGGCGCCCCGGTCGTCGGGTCGAGCCGCGACAGGGTGCCGTCCTTGAAGTCGGAGACCCAGATCGACCCGGCGGCACCCAGGATCCCGCACGGCTGGTTGCCGGTGCGTACTCGAGCTGTCACGTACGCCGGGTCCGAGGCGGTGGGGAGCGTGCTGGCCGAGTCGGACGGGGAGGGTGACGACGGAGGCGACGAGGTGGAGGCTGCTGCACCGCCAGCCCCCGAACCCGAGCCGCACGCGGCCAGGCACACGCCGACCACGGCCAGGGCAGCCAGTCGACCAAAGATCTTCACAGTTCAGAGATACATCATGGTTGAACTATCTGCATAGCCCCTGCTGCTTACGGTTCAATGACGACGTGGAGCCGTCGCGGCAGGGACCGTTGCTCAAGCTGTTCGCGATCTCTCAGCTCGAGGCCAGGCTGATGCAGGTCGCCATGGCGGACAGTCCGCTGACCGCCGACGACTTCGCGGTCTACAGCTGGGTGCGCCTCACCGGTCCCATCACCCCCACGCAGCTGGCCGCCGACCTCGGGATGCGCCAGCCGACCCTCTCCAACTACTTACGTCGGATGTCCGAACGCGGTCACCTGCGCCGGCGCCCGCATCCCGAAGACGGACGCTCCCAGCTTGTGTCCTTGACCGCGAGCGGCACCCGCATCACGGTCCGCTCGTTCCCCGGGTTCCAGCTGGCCATCTCGTCGTTCACCGAGCGCTTGCAGCTGCCGGCCGAGGAGATCGGGCGCGCGCTCGACGGCATCTCGAACGCCTTCGAGGAGGCGATCGCCGACATCGAGACTTCGAGGCGCGACCAGCTCGGCGCCTAGCGCGAGGCCGGTTGGCCCATCCGGAGGTCCCGGCAATCGCTCGACCGTTCAGAGCACCGCGACGCGCGGGTGACCAACCGAGGACTGTGACTCGTCTTGCACCGGGGGTTGCTGGCGCGGGTCGGGTTCCGTGCGCCCGCGTCCATCTTCGTCCGTGGGCGAACTTTCTTCGGCTGACCCCCGGTGGTCCCCCTGTTCCGGGACACCTCCTTGTGTAGGGGTGAATCCACCATCAGGGTGGGGGACCGCTACCGGGAGGTCTCGTTGATGTCGATGCACCGGTTGTCCGCCGGGTCGGGGTTTCGGTACCTGCTGCGTCATACCGCCTGCGGGGATGTGCAGCGGTCCGCCACGGGTCCGACCCTCGACGCCGGAGGGCTACCGGCTGGACCGCCTCCGGCCCGAGCGGGTGGAAGCCTGGCGCGACAAGCTCCTTGCTGAAGGGCTCGCACCATCCACAGTCGTTCAGTGCCAACGAGTTCTTTCGCGAGCGCTGAAGGTGGCGATGCAGCGAGGGAGGGTCGCCCGCAACGAATGCGCGCTCGTCGATACCCCCAGCAACCAACGCGACGAGGTACAGCCGCTCACCGCGGACGAGGCCCGCCGAGTTCTCGTCGCTGCCAGCCGGCAGCGCAACAG
>JBBQWS010000087.1:0-7131 GCA_038210415.1 Actinomycetes bacterium | reverse complement strand
GGGGGGCGGCACGAGGATGCCGTTGGTGCCGACCACGGACTCGAGGATGATCGCGGCCACCGTGTGCGCACCCGCGACCATGAGGATCTCGCGCAGGTGCTGCAGCGCCCGCTCGGACTCCTCCTGCTCGTTGGTCGCGTGGAACGCGGATCGGTAGGCGTAGGGGCCCCAGTAGCGGACCACCCCCGGCATACCGGGCTCGGAGGGCCACCGGCGCGGGTCACCCGTGAGCGCGATCGACCCGGCCGTCGCCCCGTGGTAGCTGCGGTAGGCCGCCAGGATCTTGTGGCGACCGGTGTGCAGGCGAGCCATCCGCAGGGCGTTCTCGTTGGCCTCGGCGCCGCCGTTGGTGAAGAACACCCGGTTGAGGTCGCCCGGGGCCAGCTCGGTGATGAGCCGGGCGGCCTCGGAGCGGGCGTCGTTGGCGAAGGCAGGGCTGATCGTCGTCATCCGGCCGGCCTGCTCCTGGATCGCCGCCACGAGCTTGGGGTGCTGGTAGCCGATGTTGACGTTGACCAGCTGGCTGGAGAAGTCGAGGTAGCGGTTGCCGTCGTAGTCCCAGAAGTACGACCCCTCGGCCGCGGCGACCGGCAGCGGCTTGATGGCGCCCTGCGCCGACCAGGAGTGGAAGACGTGCGCACGGTCGAGCGCGAAGACCTCGGCGCCGCGGGCCGGGTCGGGCGTGGGGTCGATCATGCGAGGTCTCCCTGCGGTACGCGTGCTGACGGGCGGGTCAGCCCCAGCGTAAGAGGCAAGCGGTACCAAGCGCGAGGAGCACCCTGTCAGGCAGAAGCCCCGCGGAGCGCCACTGTGTCAGGGTGCGCTGCCGGCCGGATGGTCTGCGGCGAGCCGGGCGCGCAACCGGTCGCGCACCCCGGGCCACTCCGCAGAGAGCACCGAGAAGAAGACCGAGTCGCGCCAGGTCCCGTCGCGGTGCAGCACGTGGTGGCGCAAGGTGCCCTCTCGCACCGCCCCCAGCCGGGCGATCGCGGCCTGCGAGCGCTCGTTGCGGTGGTGGGTCTTCAGGGTCACCCGCTCGTAGCCGAGGTCGTCGAAGGCATGCCCGAGCAGCAGCAGCTTGGCCTCGGTGTTGACGGCGCTGCGCCAGACCGACCGCGAGAGCCAGGTCCAGCCGATCTCGATCCGCCGGTTGGCAGGGTCGATGTCGAGGTACGACGACGAGCCGACGACCCGCCCGGTCGCCGCCTCGAGGATGACCCAGGGGAAGCGCGCGCCGGCCGCCCGGTCGGCCAAGGCCGCCTCGACCAGGGTGCGCAGCTCGGCCTCGTCCGCGGGGAACGCCGGCAACCACCGCCAGACCTCCGCGTCGCCGGCAGTCGCAGCCGCCAGCCCCTCGACGTGCTCGAGGCCGAGCGGCTCGACGAGTACGTGGCTCCCGGTCAGGGTCGCCGGTGCGGGCAGCTCGGCCATCGGGTCAGATCAGCGGGCGGACGGTGATGGTCTCGTCGCGGCCGGGGCCGACGCCGATGACCGAGAAGGGTGCGCCGGAGCGCTCCTCGAGGTATTCGACGTACGCGCGGGCGTTGGCCGGCAGGTCCGCCAGCGACCGGGCCTTTGCGAGGTCCTCGTCCCAGCCGGGGAGGTACTCGTACACCGGCTTCGCGTGGTGGAAGTCGGTCTGGGTCATCGGGATCTCGTCGCAACGCTCGCCGTCGACGTCGTAGGCCACGCAGACCGGGATGCGCTCGATGCCGGTGAGGACATCGAGCTTGGTCAGGACGAAGTCGGTGACGCCGTTGATGCGCGCGGCGTACCGGGCGATGGGCAGGTCGTACCAGCCGCACCTGCGCGGCCGACCGGTCGTGGTGCCGTACTCGTGGCCGACGCTGCGCAGCCGCTCGCCGTCGGCGTCGAACAGCTCGGTCGGGAACGGGCCCTCGCCGACGCGCGTCGTGTACGCCTTGACGATCGCGATCACCCGGTCGATCCGCGTGGGCGGGATGCCCGCGCCCGTGCAGGCACCGCCGGCCGTCGCGTTGGACGACGTGACGAACGGGTAGGTGCCGTGGTCGACGTCGAGCAGGGTGGCTTGGCCGCCCTCGAGCAGCACCGTGCTCCCCGCGTCGAGCGCCTGGCCGAGCAGCAGCCCGGTGTCGGCCACCATCGGCCGCAGGCGGTCGGCGTACGACAGCAGCTCCTCGACCACGGAGTCGACCGTGATGGCACGGCGGTTGTAGATCTTGACGAGCAGCTGGTTCTTGAGGTCGAGGGCGCCCTCGACCTTCTGCCGCAGGATGTTCTCGTCGAAGACGTCCTGCACCCGGATCCCGATCCGGTTCATCTTGTCGGCGTACGTCGGACCGATGCCGCGCCCCGTGGTGCCGATCCGCTTGCTACCGAGGAAGCGCTCGGTGACCTTGTCCAGCGTGCTGTTGTAGGTGGGTACGAGGTGCGCGTTTGCGCTGACCACCAGCTTGGACGTGTCGATGCCCCTGGCCTCGAGCTGGCTGATCTCCTTGAAGAGCACCGCCAGGTCGATGACCACGCCGTTGCCGATCACGGGGACGACGCCCGGCGTGAGGATCCCCGACGGCAGCAGGTGCAGCGCGTACCGCTCGCCGTCGATGACGATCGTGTGCCCGGCGTTGTTGCCACCGTTGAACTTCACGACGTAGTCGACGACGCTGCCGAGCAGGTCCGTGGCCTTGCCCTTGCCTTCGTCACCCCACTGGGCACCGACCAGCACGATCGCGGGCACTGAAGTCCCCTCTCGTCGGTCTCGGGCGCCGCGGGAAGGCTACCGGAGCCGCGCGGCCAGCTCACGTCCGAGCGCGCGACCCGAGAGGAAGGCAGCCTCGACCCGGGGCCGGCCGTGCCAGCCGTCGCCGGCCAGACCGACCATCGCGGGGCCGAGGTGGAAGGGTTCGGGCCGATCCGCTGCAGGGCGGGCGACGGCCCAGCGCTTGACCTGGACCCAGTCGGGTTCGACCGTGATGCCGAGCACGGCGGCCAGCTCGGCCAGCATCACCGGGACAGCGGAGTCGGGGTCGTCGATGTGCCCCGCCGAGAACACCGGGTGGGCATGGGCCACCAGCACCGGCGCCCCGTCGCCGCGCCGGGCCCCGTCGTCGGCCACGAAGGTCAGGATCGGTGACTCGTTGACGAACACCCCGTCGATCAGCGGCCAGGCCCGCTCGGGCCACCGGGCCGCGAGCGCGAGCACCGGCTCCCAGGTACGGCCCTGCAGCGCGGCACGCTCGGCCCCGAGACCGTCGGAGAGCAGGTCGAGCGCTTGCGGGTCGGGCATCGCGAGGACGACGGCGGCGGCTCGCTCGCCGTCGACGGTCGGCCCGGGGCCGACCTCGTCCACCTCGTGCGGATGCTGGACGGCCAGGCCGGCCGCGAGGTCCTCGACGAGGGAGCGCAGGCCAGCGGTCGCCGCATACCTCGGCGCGCCTGTGGTCGTCCCCTGGAGGCCCTCGGGCGTCGCGAGGTGGAACGTGTCGGTCCACGGCCGGGCCAGCCCCCGGCGTACCCAGGCCTCGGAGACCTCGGTTAACGCCGGGTCGTGCGCGGTGAAGTAGGACGCACCGAGGTCGATCGGTCGTCCGTCGACCGTCCGGACCGCCAGCCGTCCGCCGATGCGGTGGCCGCGGTCGTACACGGTGACGGCCCGGCCTGCGGCTCGAAGCTCGCGGGCGCAGGCGACGCCCGCGATCCCGGCGCCGACGACGATCACTCTTGAGTCGGCGCTGGGGTCGGCATCGTGGTCGCCGGCCGACCGGTCGGGCTGGGGCACGGTCAGTCGGCGAGCGTGTCGGCGGCCAGGGCGGAGCTGTCGCGCAGGAAGGACTCGCAGCGCTCGGCCTCGCTGATCTCGCCGATGGAGCGGGCGGCTCGGCCCAGCGCGTGCAGGCAGCGTAGGAAGCCACGGTTGGGGGCGTGCTCCCACGGCACCGCTCCGTGCCCCTTCCACCCCGCACGGCGCAGCTGGTCCAGCCCGCGGTGGTAGCCGGTGCGGGCGTACGCGTACGACTCGATCACCGCGCCGCGTGCGTACGCCTCGTCGGCGAGCTCGGCCCAGGCGAGCGAGAGCTCAGGGTTGTCGGCGGCGACCACGGCGGCCGGCGTACCCGCCTCGAGCTCCGCGCGCGGCTCCGCGTCGTCGGGCAGCAGGGTGGGCGGAGGGCCAGCCATCAGGTTCTCGAAGCTCATACCCCGCATCCTCCCCCACCGCGACCCGCTTCGCCCCGTTGGCCGAAACCGACGTGGGTTGGCCGGGAGGCGGGCACATCAGCACCGGCTTGAGCCAACCGGCGGACGAAGCCACCCTGTGGACAGCCGATTTCGTCCACAGCCGGCACGATAGGCCGGTCCAACGGCGCCCCGACGGGCACGCTGCCGAGATGCACCCTCAACTCATGTCGAGCACCGCCGCGCAGGGCGGCGTGTTCACGGTCCAGCAGGCTCGAGACAGCGGCTACACCGATGACGAGATGCGTGCGCGCTTGGACTCGGGGCGTTGGGTGCGGGTACGCCACGGCATCTACCGGGCGGCTGGAGTCGTCGACGAGTTCCGTCTAGCGACGGCCGCCGCACTGCTGGCCTGCCATCGGTCCGACCCGGTGGCCAGCCATCGATGCGCCGCCGTCCTCCTGGACCTGCCGCTGCTGGACCGACCGTGCCTGCCCGAGCTCACGCTGGCCGAACGCTCAGCCACCACGTCGGTCAAGGGGTGCGTCATCCACCGGGAACGGGTCCAGCCGGGTGAACGCGTGGTGACGCAGGGCATTCGAACCACCAACGCGGCCCGGACCGTGGTCGACCTGGCCCGCACGCTGCCCTTCGCCGAAGCAGTAGTCGTCGCAGATGCTGCACTGGGCGCCGTCCTGACCACCTCAGAACGGCTGGCAGCTGCCGGGGCCGCGGTCCGTGGCCGCCCGTCGTACGCACGGATCCAGCGAGTGCTCGACTTCGCGACCGATCGATCAGCCTCGCCCGGGGAGTCGCTGGCGCGCACGATGTTCGCCGAGCACGGCCTCCCGGCTCCCCTGCTCGCGCAGCCGATAGTCGTCGGCGGCCTGGTGATCGCCGAGGTCGAGTTCCTCTGGAAGGAGCTGCGGACGATCGGCGAGTTCGACGGTCGGGTCAAGTACCTACCCGGCAACGACCGCGGCGACGACGTCCTGTGGAAGGAGAAGCTGAGGGAGGAGCGCCTACGCGAAGCCGGCTTCGAGGTCGTACGTATGACCTGGGCGCAGGTGACCCGGGAACCGCACGAGACCTGCCGACGCATTCGCGCAGCATTCTCCCGGCAGCTGCGACCGCTCCCGGTTGGCTGAGACCGGTGTTGGCTGGCCCGCCTCCGGGCCAACCCGCATCGGTTTCGGCCAACACTGGCCGCAGGGCGGGCTAGGCGATGCGGGTGCCGGTGGAGCGCAGGTCCTCGCAGGCCCTGACGACGCGGGCGGCCATGCCGGCCTCGGCGGCCTTGCCGTACGCCCGCGGGTCGTACAGCTTCTTGTTGCCGACCTCGCCGTCGACCTTGAGCACGCCCGAGTAGTTGCTGAACATGTGGTCGGCGATCGGCCGGGTGAAGGCGTACTGGGTGTCGGTGTCGATGTTCATCTTGACCACGCCGTAGTCGAGCGCCTCGCGGATCTCCGAGAGCAGCGAGCCGGAGCCGCCGTGGAAGACCAGGTCGAACGGCTGCGAACCGGCCGGCAGGTTGTGCTTCGCGACGACCGCCTCCTGCAGCTCGGCGAGGATGGACGGGCGAAGGACGACGTTGCCGGGCTTGTACACGCCGTGCACGTTGCCGAACGTCGCCGCCAGCATGTACCGGCCACGCTCGCCGAGCCCGAGCTTCTCGGCGGTGGCGATGGCGTCGTCAGGGGTCGAGTAGAGCTTGGCGTCGTGCTTGGCCTCGACGCCATCCTCCTCGCCGCCGACGACGCCGATCTCTAGCTCCAGGACGATGTGCGCCCGGTGGCACTTCTCGAGCATCTCCGCGGCGATGTCGAGGTTCTCCCCGAGACCGACCGCCGAGCCGTCCCACATGTGCGACTGGAACAGGGGCGCCTGCCCGCGGGCGACCCGCTCGAGGCTGATGTCGACCAGCGGTCGCATGAATCCGTCGAGCTTGTTGGCGGGGCAGTGGTCGGTGTGCAGCGCGATGTTCACGTCGTACTTGGCCGCCACGACGTGCGCGAACTCCGCCAGCGCCGACGCCCCGAGCACCATGTCCTTGACCAGCTGGCCGGAGGCGAACTCGGCGCCGCCCCACGACACCTGCACGATGCCGTCGCTGCCGGCCTCGGCGAAGCCGCGGATCGCCGCGACGATCGTCTGCGACGAGGTGCAGTTGATCGCCGGGTACGCGAAGTGGCCGGACTTGGCCCGGTCGAGCATCTCGGCGTAGACCTCGGGGGAGGCGATCGGCATGGCGGAGCTCCTTCGATCGGCACGCGATGGGCAGAGGCATCCTTTCAGGACGGGGCGGCCGGGGGAAACTGGCCGAACCCGTGGCGGCGTACCCACGCGTGCATGGCGATCGCGGCCGCGGCCCCCGCGTTGATCGAGCGGGTCGAGCCGTACTGCGCGATCGACAGCACGTTGACGCAGGCCGCGCGCGCGGGGGGCGACAGCCCTGGCCCTTCCTGACCGAACAGCAGCAGGCAGGCGAGCGGCAGGTCGTACGTCTCGAGCGCGACCGAACCGGGCAGGTTGTCGACGCCGAGCACGGGCAGCCCCGCCTCGCGGGCCCACGTCACGAGGTCGGCGACCAGCGGGTGGTGGTCCACGTGCTGGTAACGGTCGGTCACCATCGCCCCCCGCCTGTTCCAGCGGCGCTCCCCCACCACGTGAACGGCGGCCGCGTTGAAGGCGTTGGCGGTACGCACGACCGAGCCGATGTTGAAGTCGTGCGACCAGTTCTCGACCGCGACGTGGAACGGGTGCCGGCGGGTGTCGAGGTCGGCGACGACCGCCTCGAGCCGCCAGTAGCGGTATCGGTCGACGACGTTGCGCCGGTCCCCGTCAGCCAGCAGCACGGGCTCCAGCCTGGGGTCGTCCGGCCAGGGGCCCACCCACGGGCCGACGCCGACCTCGGCCGGCCCCTCGTCGTCTCGGGGCGGCGGCTCGGTCACGGGGGCAGCCTGCCACGCTCGC
>JBBQWS010000086.1:0-7196 GCA_038210415.1 Actinomycetes bacterium | reverse complement strand
AGCACGACCAGCACCGGGCCGAGGACGAGCAGCTCGAACTGCGTCCGCTGCCCGGCGAACGCGGCCGGCAGCGCGGCGTCGGCATCGGCCGTCCCGACGCCCGGCCACAGCAGGCAGAGTGCGGCAAGCAGCGACCACGTGGTGGAGAGCAGCGTGATGACGACCGCGCCGGCGGTGCCGAAGGGCGCGCGGAAGGGTCGGTCGAGGTCGGGCCGACGCAGTCGTAGGGCGAGGAACGCTGGGTAGATGAGCAGGTATGCCAGCACGACCAGGGCGATCGAGACGGTCAGCGCGGCGGTGAAGTACTTCTGCGCGTCGGCACCCGTGACATACAGGTCAGCCGCCATCGCGAGCAGCGACACAGCCCCGGACACCAAGCCCATCACGACGGGGACGCCTGACCGTGGGGAGATCCGGCCCAGGAGGCGCGGCCCTGCGCCGTCCAGGCAGGCCGCGGCCTGCGCCCGCCCCGCCCCCATGATCCACGCCGAACCGCTGGCGAGCAGGATCCACACGAACAAGACGGCGCCGAGCTTGCCGAGCACAGCGCCGGCGCCGGTGAGGGTGACCGTCCCGTCCGCCCCGACCGATCCTCCGTACACCGTGAACGCGGTCCTCATGGCGTCGATGAGCCCGTGCAGCGAGGTGATCGCGTCAGCGGGCAGCACGACCAGTACGGCGAGGACGGGCAGTGAGTACATGACCAGCTGCGCCGCGCCGGCGCGGGCGATCGCCGCAGGGATGTCGCGTCGTGGGTCGCGCATCTCCTCAGCCGCCGTGGACGGCAGCTCGACGCCGACGAACGAGTAGATCAGCACCGGCACCACAGCGATGAACACCGGGGTCGACGGTGCGAAGTCGCCCAGCGCGAGGCCGTGCAGACCGTGCTTCGCGCCGTACGCGGCGACCGTCACAGTGAAGAAGCCCAGCAGGACGATCTGCCCGACGGCGCCGCTGGTGGGCACCCACTTGCCGAGCCGGAGCGGAACGACGGCGGCGATGGTCGCGAGGGTGACGAAGACCGTGCCGAAGACGTAGAGCCCGGCCCCGGTGAGGTCGCCGATCATCTGCTGGTACACCGACATCGCGACGACGGTCACCGAGCCGCCGACCCACATCGGCATCCCGGCCCAGTAGAGCAGGGACGTGAGTGCGCCGGCGTACCGGCCGAATGCCTCACGCACCCAGACGTACGCTCCACCCTCCTGTGGCAGCGCGGCGCCGAGCTCGGCACTGGCCATGGCGGACGGCACGAAGAAGAGGACGAACAGCGCGACGAGCCACGTGAACGCCTGGGCGCCACCCGTTGCGATCGCACCGATCGTGTCGACCGCGACCATCGCGCAGATCAGGAAGAAGATCGTGTCGAGCCGAGTGAGCTCCCGCCGCCAGCGGTCCGGCTCGGGCGCCGTCGCCTCCGCGCAGACCATCACCATCGCCATGCCATCACCATCCGTGTCGCCAATCCCGATTTACCCTGTGCCTGGGGGAGCCGCGGGCTGTGGCGGTGATACGTAGCGAGGTAACGTTCGTTCCCGTGAGCGACGATTCCCAGGCTATGGACTGGCTCGGCGCGGGCCTATACCGCGGGCCGTTACGTGACGTGGTCATCGCCTCCAACCTGGTGGCCCAGCGATTCAGTCAGGCCAGCGCAGCTGCGGCGGAGAACCTGCTGGACAAAGCTCTGCGCAGTCTCGCGGAGGGTGACGAGGTCCGGGCGAACGTACTGATCACGCGGGCTGTCTCGTTGCCGTTCGACGAGCACGAGGAGGTCCGACCGGGGCGTTGGGCGGCGCACATGATGCTGTACCTCGCACTCTCGGAAGCGGTCGATGAGTCGTACGAGGATGACGACACGTGGTTCGACGCGGCGCTCGCGGGATGGGACGAGGCGGGGCGGGACGTTGTGGTGGAGTTCGCCTCGTCGATGGCCAGCCTGCGCAGCGAGGAAGCGTTGACGCCACACCAGCTTCGTCGCCTCAATGCCCGGCTGGCACCCGGCCTCCACGAGGAAGAGGCAGACGAGGTGACGGCGGCAACCGCCGACCGCGACGTGCCCCTGGTGCGCGAGGTGCTCATGGCCATTCTGACCTTCGAGCGCCGACTGCGACCGCGGCTATAGGTCAGCTTTGCCGCAGCACCTCGGGCAGCATCGACTCCGGCACCGACTGAAACGCCACTGGACGCAGGAAGCGCCCCACGGCCGCCGTCCCCACCGAGGTGTGCAGCGAGCTCGTCGTGGCCGGGTGCGGACCGCCGTGCTGTTGTGCGGCTGCGACCGCGACGCCGGTCGGCCAGCCGTTCCACACCACACGCCCGGCGATGCGTGAGAGCCGGCGGACCAGCGACTCCGCAAGCGGCTCGTCCTCCGCGCCGTGCACTGTCGCGACGAGACATCCCTCGAGCTGCCCGAGGACGGCGAGCAGCTCGTCAGTGGAGGCGTACTCGACGATGAGTGCCGCCGGGCCGAAACACTCGGTGTGCAGCAGCTCGGGCTGCCCGAGCGCAGTTGCGGCGCTGACTTCAAGGATCACCGGGCCAGTGCGCGCGCCGGGGACGTCGACCGCCGCCCCGTCGACCATCGTGCGTACGCCTGGCAGGCTCGCGAGCCGAGAGACGTTGGTGCGGAACAGGTTCACGACCCCGTCGTGAAGCATGACCCCGGGCTCGCGGGTGGCTGCCTGCGTCGCGACGAGCTCTGCCAGGCCGGAGCCCGCTGGCACGAGCAGCAGCCCGGGGTTGGTGCAGAACTGCCCGGTGCCCAACGTGAGCGAGTCGACGTACTCGGCGGCCAGGGCTTCGCCGCGTCCCGCTGCAGCCGGCGTCACCACCACCGGGTTCACGCTGCCGAGCTCGCCGTAGAACGGGATCGGGTCCGGTCGCCGGACGGCGAGGTCGAACAGGGCCCGACCTCCGCCGTAGGAGCCCGTGAAGGCCGCGGCCCGGATGCCCGGATGCTGGACGAGCAGGCTGCCCGCGTCGAGGCCCCGCACGAGCGCGAACGTGCCGACGGGGGCTCCGGCTGTGGCGAGCGCCTCGGCCACCACCGCGGCCACGGCTTCGCTGGTCTGTGGGTGCCCGGGGTGGGCCTTCACGACCACAGGGCAGCCGGCAGCCAAGGCCGAGGCCGTGTCGCCGCCAGGGACGCTGAAGGCGAACGGGAAGTTGCTCGCTCCGTAGACCGCCACCGGGCCGACCGGGACGAGCATCCGGCGCAGGTCCGGGTGCCCGGTCGGTGGTGGCCCAGGCACCTCGGGGTCGAGGACGACGCCCAGCTGGTCGCCGCGCGTCACCGCGTCGGCGAACATCCGGAGCTGGAACGTCGTCCGAGCGAGCTCGCCGGTCAGCCGAACGGCGCCAAGGCCCGTCTCCCGGTCGGCCGTCGGGACGAGGGAGCCTGCTGCCGCCTCGAGCGCGTCGGCCACCCCCCGCAAGGCTGCGGCCCGCTCGGCCCGGCCGAAGTCGGCCCAGGCGTCGGCGGCACCGACAGCTGTCTGAACCACCCGGTCGAGCTCATCCGGCGTCGTGTCGTCGAGGACGGGGCCGAAGGACTCTCCGGTACGGGGGTCGACAGACTGGGTCGGCACGGTCACCTCAGAGGTTCGAAACGGGCGGACGGGGACACAACATCCTGCAGCAAGCCGACCGGCTGATCGAGTCGTGGCAAGGTTCTGTTCCAGATCGCTCCACAGACAGGTCAGACGGACAGGAGCAAGACCGTGTCGAACGGCAACTCACCGCAGATCCGCTCGCCGCTCGTCGGCGAGGTCGGCGAGCACCTCGGCCGCATCGGGGCCGCCCTCGACGCGATCCTCACCACCTCACCAGGTGATGCCGTCAACCGTCGGACCGAGTGGACGGCCGCTCTTACGCGGCCGCTGCCCGCGACCGGCTCGGGCGCTGACTCCGTGGTCGCCGAGCTCGTGGACGTGCTCGTGCCCAACGGGACGAGGCTGACCGAGCCCGGATTCTGGAGCTGGATCACGACGAGTCCCACCACCGTGCCGGTCGTTGCCGCTGCTGCGGCCTCGGTCGCGGCACCGCAGCGATACACGATCACTGCGTTCAACCTGCTCGAGGAGCTCTCGCTCGACTGGTTGGCCGACCTGTGCGGTCTGGGCGCGCACCTGAAGGGCGTCTACTCCAGTGGTGGCTCGGTGGCCAACCTCGTCGCTCTCGGCGCCGCCCGGCAGTGGGCCTTCGAGCAGCGCGGGATCGACGTCGCCGTCGAGGGCACCGGCTCGCTGCGTCCGGCTGTCTACGCCTCCGCCGAGACCCACCACACGGTCCAGCGCGCTGCGGGTGTCCTGGGTCTGGGCCGCGCCCAGGTGCGTCTCGTCCCGACCGACGACCGACTACGCATGCGTCCTGATGCGCTGCGCGAGCTGCTGGCAGCGGACGTGGCCGCAGGCGTGCTGCCGGTCGCCGTGGTCGCCACCGCGGGCACGACGAACACCGGGTCGATCGATCCGCTCAGGGCACTCGGGGAGCTGGCTCACGAGTTCGGGGTCTGGTTCCACGTCGACGGCGCCTACGGACTGCCGGGGATCGTCGATGACCGGGTGACCGCGTCGTACGACGGCCTCGACCTTGCCGACTCGGCCATAGTCGACCCGCACAAGTGGCTGAATGCCCCGGTCGGAGTCGCGGCGACCTTCGTGCGTGACCGGTCGATCCTGCACCGGGCGTTCACGCAGGAGCCCGCGGCGTACCTCGAGTCGGTCTCGTCCGGTGGGCACGACGTCGTGTCGTCCCTCGACGCGATGGGCGTGCCGTACGCCGACTTCGCGGTCGAGCTCTCGGCGCCCTCGCGCGGTGTGGTGGTGTGGAGCATCCTGCGCGAGCTCGGTCGTGACGGCGTCGTCGCGAGGATCCGGTTCGACAACGACCTGGCCACCCGACTGGCTTCCCTCGTCCGCGAGCACCCGAGGCTTGAGCTGCTCGTCGAGCCCGAGCTGTCGATCTGCTGCTTCCGCTACGTCGCCGCAGGGATCGACGATCTCGACGCGCTAAACGCGGCCCTGATGCGTCGGCTGCACGACGAGACGCCGTACCTGCCGAGCTCGACGCGGGTGCACGGCGTGTTCGCGCTGCGGCCCTGCTTCATCAATCCCCGCACTTCCGTCGAGATGGTCGACGGGTTCGCCGATGCTGTCGTCAGGATCGGCGACCAGCTCGCGTCCGCCGACTGATGTCGAAGCGGGGCTGGCTGCTCTTCTCTGCGATGTCGGTGATCTGGGGAATCCCTTACCTCTTCATCAAAGTCGCGCTCGAGGAGCTCTCGCCTCCGTTCCTGGTGTTCGCCCGCACGGCGATCGCCGCGGCCATCCTGCTGCCGATCGCGGTGCACCGAGGGATCGTTCGCGACGCGTTGGCCTACTGGCAGCCGCTGCTGGCGTTCGCCGCGATCGAGATCGGGTTGCCTTGGTTGCTGCTCAACGACGCCGAGCGCCATATGACCAGCAGCATGGCCGGGTTGCTGCTTGCGTCCGTCCCTCTGGTGAGCACGCTGGTGATCTGGCGCCTCGGCGACTCGTCGGTGGTGCACGGGAGCCGCGTGCTCGGGCTGGCCCTGGGCATCGCCGGCGTGGCGTCGCTCGCGGGGCTGGGCATCGGCGCGGGGACGACGTCGGGGCTCGGCGTCGTCGAGGTGATCCTGGTGGCCGTCGGGTATGCCGTGGCGCCGATCATCGCGAGCCGCCGGCTGAGCCAAGTTCCGCCGATGGCGGTGATCGCGCTCTCGTTGACCGCTGTGGCGCTGGCGTACTCGCCTGTCCTGGTGCTGTCCCGGCCGACCCGGTGGCCCAAGCAGTCCGTCGTCGCGGCGGTGCTCGTGCTCGCTCTGGTCTGCACGGCGCTGGCTTTCCTGGTGTTCTTCAAGCTCATCGCCGAGGTGGGTCCGACCCGCGCGACCGTCATCACGTTCGTCAACCCAGCCGTGGCGGTGCTCCTCGGCGTCACGATTCTCGCGGAGCCGTTCACCCTGGGTATGGCGCTGGGGCTGCCGCTGATCCTGTTCGGGTCAACCCTCGCGACTCGACGGGTACCGGCGGGCGTAGCGGCTGTCCGAAACCCTCCCGCCGAGTAGGTGGGCTCTGCGACACTGCCCGTCATGTTGACGGCGATGACGCGCAACCTGAGCTTTCGCGAATCGGGGAGCAACTGGTTGCGATGGCTGCTGGCGAGTGAGCGCGCCCCCGACGTCGCGCTGGTCCAAGAGCTCCTGCCCGAGTTCGCGGAGACTCCACCTCCCGGCTATCGACTGGTCGTCGGCCATGCCGACACCGGATGCCCCACCGGCTGCACCTCAGCCGTCCTTGTCAGGGACGGCTTGGGCGACGTCGTTCCCGCGGGGGACGACCGCCCGTTTGCCGCGATGGGTTCGTACGTCGCGGCGGCGACCCTCAAGCGTGAGGGTGGGCCGGTGTGGTTGGTGAGCGTTCACGCGAGCCCGACGAAGGTGCCT
Source organism: Actinomycetes bacterium (assembly GCA_038210415.1). GTDB lineage: Bacteria > Actinomycetota > Actinomycetes > Prado026 > Prado026 > JBBQWS01. The sequence continues at coordinate 730 of JBBQWS010000086.1, read as the reverse complement.
CGTTACAAGCTCCGCGACGAGTACCGGACGCGGTCGTGCGAGACCGGGCCCTGGTGGTCTGACGTGTTCGTCGCCGAGCTGGGAGCCTTCGCGTCGCAGCCGGCCTCGGACGCGTTGATCGCGGGAGACCTGAACGTCGCGTACGGGTTCGACTTCCGCAACGTTGATCACACGTGCGGCGCCGAGTTCTTCGGTGCGGTGGCCGACCTGGGGGTCGTCGACACGACACTCAGAGACTGGCGGTTGGTCGAGCGACCGACGCGGCGGAAACCGGACTACCAGCACGCCCGAGTGTTCGCGACGAGGACGCTGGCCGAGCGCGTCGCCGTCGACAGGGCGGAGCTGGACCACGACGGCGCGAGCGACCACGCCGCGATCTGGTTCTGTCTCGAGCTGTAGTCCGGTCACACTCGGGGTCCACGAGAGCCCACGAAGTCCGGGGGCATGCGCCTGAACCCGTTGTGGGGTAACGGTTTCTGTCGGTGGGGTGGGGTAGTTTTGGGTCATGTCCTCGACCGCCGTGTCTGCTGCTGATGCGGCGTTGGGGCAGGTCGTCTTGGGGTTGGACGCGTTCGCTTCGGTGCCGTTGGTGGCTGTCCGATGGTGAGCTGCTGCGGTTGTTGACGCGGGTGCAGGCGGTGCTGGACCGGTTCGACGGGTTGGCCCTGGCCCCGGTGCATGAGGTGGAGGTGCGTGGGGTCGCCGAGGCGGCGGGGGCGGTGTCGACGAA
>JBBQWS010000085.1:0-7628 GCA_038210415.1 Actinomycetes bacterium | reverse complement strand
TCGCCGGGGCGGGCACCTTCTTCGCCGGGGCGGGCACCTTCTTCGCCGGGGCGGGCACCTTCTTCGCCGGGGCGGGCACCTTCTTCGCCGGAGCGCTCTTGGCGGGTGCGCTGACCTTCTTCGCCGGGGCGGGCACCTTCTTCGCCGGAGCGCTCTTGGCGGGTGCGCTGACCTTCTTCGCCGGGGCAGCCGCTCGGGCCGCGGCAGTGACCGCTCGCGTCACTGCTCGGCGCACGATGCCACCAGCCCCCGGTTCGGTCTCCGCCATCGTGGCGCTCCCTCGTGTCTGGCGCCCCTGCGGGGCCTGGTGTCCGCGAGCATGATCGCGGACGGTGACCGCAGGGTAGGTGCCCTCGGTGCGATGAGCAACGCACCACGCCGTACGCGCTAGCCCGAGCGCAGTTTTGCGATGATTGACAGCATTTCCGGGTGATTCTCAGCGATTTCGACCACTTTGGTACGACTGGTCACTCCGGTCACCAGCCGGAGGTCTCGACGCCGGAGCCCGAGGGCGAGGGCGAGAGCGCGCAAAGCCGCCTCGGTCGCCGCGCCTTCGACGGCCTGAGCAGACACCGCCACGACCAGCGGCGCGTCCGGCTCGTCGCCGTACGTCCCGCCGACCAACGTCCGCGATGCGCCCGGCCGTACCCGGATGCCGATCCGTGTCGTCACCGGTTCAGCCTGTCAGGTTGGCGCCGTCGCTACACTGTGCGTGTTCGAGCAGGCGCTGAAGGGGACGGGTAGGCCAGCACGCAGCCACCAGCGACTCGGGGACGGTGTGAGCCCGAGGGTGTGCGCAGGTCGAGGATCACCCCTGAGCCGCTGGAGGAAACGCGTCGCCGCCTCGCGGCCCGCGGAGTAGAACCAGCCGGACGAGTCGAGTGGGCGCGGCCGATGTGGTCGGGCCAAGAAGGGTGGTACCGCGGGGCAGCTCGACCGCCTCGTCCCTTCAGCCCGCGCCACGACGACGGAGGACCCATGTACCGACCGGTACCCGCCCAGGTCGACCTGCCCGCCATGGAACGCGACGTGCTCGCCTTCTGGGCGCAGAACGACATCTTCGCCAAGTCGGTCGAGCAGACCCGCGCGGGGATCCCCTGGGTTTTCTACGAGGGGCCCCCTACAGCCAACGGCATGCCGGGCACCCACCACGTCGAGGCGCGGGTCTTCAAGGACGTCTTCCCCAGGTACCAGACGATGAAGGGCCGCTACGTCCCGCGCAAGGCCGGCTGGGACTGCCACGGGCTCCCCGTCGAGCTCGCCGTCGAGAAGGAGCTGGGCTTCACCGGCAAGGGCGACATCGAGACCTACGGCATCGCCGCGTTCAACGCGCACTGCCGCGAGTCGGTGGAGCGCAACGTCGGGTCCTTCGAGCAGATGACGGAGCGGATGGGCTACTGGGTGGACATGTCCCAGGCCTACCGGACCATGGACGCGTCGTACGTCGAGAGCGTCTGGTGGTCGCTCAAGCAGATCTTCGACCGCGGCCTGCTCGTGCAGGACCACCGCGTCGCGCCGTACTGCCCCCGCTGCGGCACCGGCCTGTCCGACCACGAGCTCGCCCAGGGCTACGAGACCGTCGTGGACCCGTCCGTCTACGTGCGAATGCCGGTGACGAGCGGACCGCTCGGCGCACTCGGTGCCTCGCTGCTGGTCTGGACCACCACGCCCTGGACCCTGGTCACGAACACCGCGGTGGCAGTCAACCCGGACGTGACGTACGTCGCCGCCCGCACGCTCGACGGCGACGTGCTGGTCGTGGCCGAGCGCTTGCTGCAGCAGGCACTCGGCGACGACGTCGAGGTGGTGGCACGGTATCTCGGGCGCGACCTCGAGCTCATGCCGTACCAGCCGCCGTTCGAGCTGGTCGACATCCCCGACGCCCACTACGTGGTGCTTGCCGACTACGTCAGCGTCGAGGACGGCACCGGGCTCGTCCACCTGGCGCCCGCCTTCGGTGCCGAGGACCTCGCGGCGAGCCGGCGCTACTCGTTGCCGGTGGTGAACCCGATCGGACCGGACGGCCGTTTCGACGCCGACGTCCCCCTGGTCGGGGGCGAGTTCTTCAAGAAGGCCGACGCCGCGCTCGTCGACGACCTGCAGGCGCGCGGGCTGATGTACCGGCACCTGCCGTACGAGCACAGCTACCCGCACTGCTGGCGCTGCCACACCCCGCTCATGTACTACGCGCAGCCGTCCTGGTACATCCGGACGACGGCGATCAAGGAGCGGCTGCTCGAGGAGAACCAGCGCACGAACTGGTTCCCGGCCACCATCAAGAACGGCCGGTTCGGCGACTGGCTGGAGAACAACATCGACTGGTCACTGTCGCGTAACCGCTACTGGGGCACCCCGCTGCCGATCTGGCGCTGCGCCGACGACCACCTCACCTGCGTGGGCTCGCTGGCCGAGCTCGGCACCCTGGCCGGCTCGGACCTCTCCGCGCTCGACCCGCACCGGCCGTTCGTCGACGACGTGACGCTGCGCTGCCCCACGTGCGGCGGCGAGGCCGTCCGGGTCCCCGAGGTCATCGACTGCTGGTACGACTCGGGCGCGATGCCGTTCGCGCAATGGGGTTACCCGCACCAGGGCGTCGCGGAGTTCGAGACCGCGTACCCGGCGCAGTTCATCTGCGAGGCGATCGACCAGACCCGTGGCTGGTTCTACACGCTGATGGCCATCGGCACCCTGGTGTTCGACCGGTCGTCGTACGAGAACGTCCTGTGCCTGGGTCACATCCTCGACGAGCAGGGACGCAAGATGTCCAAGCACCTGGGCAATGTCCTGGAGCCGATCGGGCTGATGGACGCGCACGGCGCCGATGCAGTGCGCTGGTTCATGGCCGCCGGTGGCTCGCCGTGGCAGTCGCGGCGGGTCGGCAACTCCACGATCCAGGAGGTCGTGCGCAAGACCCTGCTCACGTACTGGAACACCGTGTCGTTCCAGTCGTTGTACGCCCGCACCGCCGGCTGGTCCCCGGGCTCCGCGTCCGTGCCGCCCGCCTCGGAGCGTCCGGTGCTCGACCGCTGGGCGCTCAGCGAGGCACACCGGCTGGCCCGCGACGTCGAGGACGCGCTGGAGGACTTCGACACACAGCGGGCGGGTCGGCTGCTCGCGGCCTACATCGACGACCTGTCGAACTGGTACGTCCGCCGGTCGCGGCGCCGCTTCTGGGCCGGCGACCCGTCCGCCCTGACCACACTGCACGAGTGCCTGCACGTGGTGACGCTGCTGATGGCGCCGATGACCCCGTTCGTCACCGAGCGGGTCTGGCAGGACCTGTTCCGTGCGACGTCGACCGAGCTGCCCGAGTCGGTGCACCTCGCGGCCTGGCCGACTCTCGATGAGCGTTCGTCGACCTACGTCGACGACGAGCTCGGAACCCAGATGGCGCTCGTCCGTCGGCTCGTCGAGCTCGGCCGCGCGACCCGGGCCGAGTCCGGGGTCAAGACCCGGCAGCCGCTCGGGCGGGCTCTGATCGGCGCCCCGGGGTGGTCCTCGCTCACCCCTGAGCTGCAGCGCGAGGTGGCAGACGAGCTGAACGTCGCCGTCTTGACGGCGCTGGGTGACGCCGCCGGCGGACTGGTCGACGTCCAGGCCAAGGGCAACTTCCGGGCCCTCGGCAAGCGGTTCGGCAAGCAGACCCCGCTGGTGGCCGCAGCGGTCGCCGCGGCCGACGCATCGGCGTTGACCGAGCGGCTGCGCGCCACCGGCAGCGCGGTGGTCGCTGTCGACGGTGTCGACACCGAGGTCACCGCCGACGAGGTCATCGTCACCGAGACCCCGCGCGAAGGCTGGGCGGTCGCCACCCTGGGCGGCGAGACGGTCGCGCTCGACCTGACCATCACTCCCGTGCTCCGCCGGGCAGGCCTGGCCCGCGACGTCGTCCGGCTGGTCCAGGAGGCCCGGAAGAACTCCGGCCTGGACGTCTCGGACCGGATCTCGCTGTGGTGGCGGGCCGACGGCGACCTCGCGGAGGCCCTCCTCGAGCACGGTTCGCTGGTCGCGGACGAGGTGCTCGCCGTGTCGTTCGAGCGCGTCCAGCAGTCGCCGACGGACGAACCGGGACATCGTGACGCGGATTCGGGGCTCGAATTCGGGTTTGGTCGCGCAAAGGGCTAAAGACCGGGCGGGTACTCGGCCGATATTTGGCTCAGGTCAGAGCCGCCCGGACGCCCCTGGGCCGCCGACCCTTCGCCTGACGGAGGTCGATATGGCGCTCCACCCGGTCCCGCTTGGCGGACCGACCCTGACTGGTCTCAAGCTCAAGGCGTTCGCCATCGCGTCGCCTGCACTCTCCAGCCACGTCCGGCCCGCTCTGGTGCTCGGCGAGCGCGAAAGCCGGACCCTGACCCAGTCGGTAAACCAGCAGGACGTCGCGAGCGGTGGCCGGTTCAGCGCCGGTCCCGCGTGCGTCCAGATCTGGGACCGGCCGTGGGACGACTCGGACGAGCCCGGCTCGGCCGTGCACCTCGGTTCCGTCGACTGGAGCCACGACACCCCGGCCCGGCACTACGTGACGGTGTACCGCTCGATGGTCACCGCGGCGGGCCTGTCGGCCGGCGAGACCCCGCTCAGCATCTTGCAGGCGGTGCTGTCGATCTCCGGGATGGACATCGACAACAGCCGGATCACCAACCCGGTTCCGCCGGCTCGGGACCCGTTCCGCCGTACCGCCTGATCGCAGGGCAGCTCCCCCAGAACCCCTCAGCCGTGAGGGCCGGATACCGAGAAACTCTCGGGTCCGGCCCTCACGGCTGTTCGGCGTCGGGTGCGTTCAGAGCCTGCTGCGTTCAGGACATGCTGCCGTCACGGCTGGACGGGAGGTGACGAGGGAGGCGTCGTCGGCGGACCGAACGGGGTCGCCGGGCGTACGGGGCTCGGGCCGGACGGCGGACCGGACTGAGCTGGCGGGCCGGACGGCACAGGGATCGGAGCCGACGGCGCAGGCGGGATGTGGACGGGTGCGGCCTGGGCCGGTGGCTGCTGGGGCGCCGGCGGCGCCGACTGCTGGGGCGCCGGCGGCGCCGACGGAGCAGCCCCCGCCTGAGCGTCGAGGTCGTGCAGCTGCCCCTCGAGGTAGGAGCGCAGCCGGGTGCGGTACTCACGCTCGAACGCCTTCAGCTCGTCGACCTTGGCCTGCAGCTCGGCCTGCTGGCGCTGCAGGTCGCCGGTCACGCGGGCCGCATTGGTACGCGCCTCGCCGACGATCCGCTCAGCCTCGTTCTTCGCCTGGGCGACCTGCTCGTCCGCGGCCCGCTGAGCCAGCTCGAGCATCCGCACGGCGGCATCGGTCGGGGCGACCGCCGGTGCGGCAACGGCTACGACCGCAGCCACCGCGGCTGCGGGAACCACCTCGGGCGGCGGTGGCACCGGAGCGGGCGCCGGTGGGGCGACTGGGGCCGGAGCCGCCTGTACGGGGGGTGCCGCGGCGGGCTGGCGGGCCGCGACGGCCAGCCGGGCCCGAAGGTCTTCGTTCTCACGAGTGAGCCGGGTCAGCTCCGCCTCGACCTCGTCGAGGAAGGCGTCGACCTCGTCCATCTCGTAGCCCTCGCGGAACCGACCCGTACTGAACTGCTTGTTGCGTACGTCCTCGGGGGTCAACGGCATGAGGTCACCTCGTTGTAGAGCGGGCTCGATACGACGGCCAATCTAGACCAGCGTTATAGGTACGGCGCCACAGAGAACGTGAGAATCGACAGCACGAGCATCAGGACCATGAGACTCAGGTCCAGTTGGACACTACCCAGTCGCAGCGGCGGAATGAACCGCCGGAAGAGCTTCACCGCAGGATCCGTGGCCGTGTAGACGCTCTCGACGATGAGCAGCATCGGCCCGGTCGGGGTGTAGCCGCGGGCGAAAAGGAAGACGTAGCTCAGGACAACCCGAGCCAGCAACATCAGCAGGAACACCCAGCCGACCCAGAACAGCAGACGTCCGAAGACCGTGGTGGCGACCAACGGCGCCACACCCCGGGCGAGAAAGTCCACCGAATCAGCTCTGGTTGAAGAAGCCGCCCTCGGCAAGCCGAGCCTTCTCCTCCGCGGTCACGACGACGTTGGCCGGCGACAGCAGGAAGACCTTGGCGGTGACCCGCTCGATCGTCCCGTGCAGACCGAAGATCAGCCCTGCCGAGAAGTCGACGAGCCGCTTCGCGTCGGAGTCGTCCATGTCGGTCAGGTTCATGATCACCGGCGTGCCGTCGCGGAAGTACTCGCCCACGGTGCGGGCGTCGTTGTAGTTGCGCGGGTGGAGCGTGGTGATCTTGTACGAGTCGACCGGCTCGTGCCGAGACTCGGGCCGGGCCGCGCGCGCGGGGCCGGTCGGTCCAGCGTGCAGCTTCTCGTCGCGAACGGGGTGCAGTGCCCGGGTGGGTTCGGGTCGGTCGACGGTCTCGCGACCCGTGGGCACCTCATCGTCGTAGTCGTCATACTCGTCGTACGTCCCTACCTCGTCCTCGGCGAGGCCGAGGTAGACGCCGATCTTGCGCAGCGCGCCAGCCATAGCTCGGGAGCCTTTCGTGCGAGAACGACGACAGATCCACGGGGCCCGCAGACCACGGTCGACCGGTGTCGACGGACCTGAGGCTACCCGAGCGGAGGACGGCCACCCAGGACCGCACTCCCGACACGCACGTGTGTCGCCCCGGCAACCACGGCGGCCTCGAGGTCGCCGCTCATCCCCGCCGAGATCGCGACCGCCCCCGGATGGTCGACGCGGAGCCTTGCCGAGAGGGCGGCGAGAGCGGCGAAGCTGGTCGCCGGGTTCGCGCCGAGCGGGGCCACGGTCATCAGCCCGACCAGGTCGAGCGCAGGCGCGGCCGCGACCTCGTCGGCGAGGGCGGCGAGGTCGTCGGACAGCGCTCCCCCGCGCCGCTGGTCGCCGTCGAGGCTCACCTGCAGCAGGCAGCCGATCCGCCGACCGTGATCGGCGGCAGCCGCGGCCAGCGCACGGACGAGCCGGGACCGGTCGACGGAGTGCACGACATCGGCGTACTGCGCCACCGAGCGGGCCTTGTTGGTCTGCAGCTGACCGACGAAGTGCCAGCGCAGCTCGAGATCGGCGCAGGCCGCTGCCTTCGGTGCCGCCTCCTGGTCCCGGTTCTCACCAACGTCGACGACACCGAGCGACGCCAGCCGGCGCACGTCCACGGCCGGCCAGGTCTTGGTCACGACAACCAGCGTGACGTCGCTTCGCGGCCGATTCGCGCTCGCACACGCCGCCGCGATCCGGTGCTCGACGTCGGCGAGGTTCGCCGCGAGCTCGTCAGTGCGCGGGTCGCTCACGCGCCGGCCTCGGCGATCCACGCGAGCATCGCGAACCGACCGGTACGGCCGTCGCGCCGGTACGAGTAGAGCGAGTGGTCCTCGGCCGTGCAGCCCCCGACGACGTCGACGGCACCGACGCCCTCATCGCGCAGCTGCGCGGCGACGCCGCGGCGCAAGTGCAGTGCAGGGGTGCCTGTGCGCGAGAGCGCGCGAGTCTCCGGCACGAGCGCCGAGACCTCGTCGGCCATCGCGGCCGGTACCTCGTAACAAAGTGGACAGATCGCCGGTCCGATGACGGCGGCAATCCGCCCCGGGTCGGCACCCGCGTCCCGCATCGCCCGGACTGTGGCACCCACCACG
>JBBQWS010000084.1:0-9336 GCA_038210415.1 Actinomycetes bacterium | reverse complement strand
AACCCGGCGAACCAACTCGTCGGATAGGTGATCTCGTCTACCGTCCATCTACCCAAACCCCCGCCACCGGGTAGATGGAATGAACACGGGACACACTCGCGCCATGACAAACGTGCAGGTCAGCGACCTGCGCATCACCAGGAGCGACGAGCCAACACGCGACACACGGGAGTTCAACTCCCACCTGATGCCGCTGTATGCCGCTGCTGCGATGTCCGACGGTGCGCGGGCCAAACGGCTGCTCGACGCACACCCGAGCTTCGCCCCGTCGATCTCGCTGAGTCTCGACTAACCGCCCCGGGTGCTGACTGCGATGAGCTTCTGGACCCTGACGGCGGTCTTCCTGGGGCCGTTGCTCGCGTCGCTGGTTGACCTCGTGCCGATCAGTGCGGCCCGCAAGGCCAAGGGCTGCGCCATCACCCGGGCCACCCCGAGTGTCGACGACTTCGTCGTGCTCGTCCCGATCTACGGCAACGTGCGCTACCTCGAGAACGTTGACTACCTCGCGCAGTACGGCGACCGGGTCTGGTTGTGCACGACCACGAACGAGACGGCCGAGTTCTACGCGGCGCTGGACGCGATCGCAGCCTCGAATCACTTCCGGGTCTTCCGCGGCTATGTCCCGCCTCCCGCAGCGGGTTCGGGTGGCGCCCGCAACGTCGCCGGGACCATCCGCGACCGTTTGGTCCGCGATGCGACCTCGCAGGTTGAGGCGGAATACGTCATCTGCATCGACGCCGACACCGAGACACTGCAGCCGTTGGGCCTGCTTGTCGGGGCCATCGCCGAGAACGGATGGGACCTCGTCTCGGTGCGGCTCGTGCCGTCCAACCGCGACACCCTGCTCGCCCGGATGCAGGGGCATGAATACCGGATGGCGATGCGCTTGCGCCGCGTGCTCCCTTGGCTGATCTCGGGGGCGTGTCACGGTGGCCGCACCGCGGCACATCGCGCGGTCATGCAACGGCATTCGCTGTTCTTCCAGGCCAACGACGCTGAGCTCGGTCTGCTCGCGCACGCCATGGGCTACCACGTGGGCCACGTCCTGTTCGACGTCCCGACGATAGTGCCGCACCGGTTCTGGCCGTGGTGGCGGCAGCGGCTCGCGTGGTCGGGCGGCGAGTTCCGGTTGTTCGTCATGAACGTCTGGCTGCTGCCGAAGCACCTGTTCGCCTTCAGCTACGGACTGCTCTTCGTCATCTTGCTGTTCCCGTGGCGCTGGGCGGCGATACTGCACCCGTCGCTGAGCCTTCTCGCGGTGTTCGTGGTGTACACGTCGGCCATGCTGGCGGTGAACTGGCGGGACCGGGACCTCGCGCTACTCCTGATGCCCTTCTACGGGTTGTTCATCACGCTCTTCCTCGCCCCGTTCGCGCTGGTCTGGTACGTCCGGATGGCGCTCGCCGACCGAAACACGGGGATCATCCGCCCGGGACGCGCGCCGCAGGTCGGGCCCGCTGTTGCCGGCCGCGGGACTACCGGACGCTGAACGCCGCGATCGAGGCTTGCAGGCGGTGGGCCAGCGCGTCGAGCTCGGCAACTGCGGACGCTGACGACCGGGCGCCGACGGCCTGCTGTTCGGAGGCCGTGGACACCTGGCCCATCGTCGCGAGGACCTGCCCCGACGCGTCGTTCTGCTGCCGGGTGGCCTCCTGGATCTGGGCGGCAGCGTTGGCCGAGCGCTGGGCGGCCGAGGTGATCCGGTCGAGCCGCTCCTCGACGTCCGACGCGAGCTCCGCGCCACGCACGGCGACCCGCGCGCCCTCCTCGGACGCCAGGACTGCTCGCCGGGTGCCGGTACGGATCTGCACGACGATTCCCTGGATCTGGCTGGTCGACTCCTGGGCTCGCTCGGCGAGCTTGCGGACCTCGGCGGCGACGACCGCGAAGCCTCTGCCGTGCTCCCCCGCCCGCGCGGCCTCGATGGCTGCGTTCAGGGCGAGCAGGTTGGTCTGGTCGGCGAGGTCGTCGATGACGGCGAGGATCCGGTCGATCTCGGCCGTGCTCTGCTCCAGCCCGACGACCTCGTGCGCGATCAGCTCGACTCGTTGGGCCAGCTCGTTGATGGAGTCGACGGCGAGGTTGACGACGGCGCGACCCTCGGCACTGACCCGGGTGACGTCCGCTGCGGCGTCGGCCACGTCCTCGGCGGTGTCGGCGATCTGGGCCGACGTCGCTGTGAGCTCCTGGATGCTCGCGGTCGTCTCGGCAAGCGACGCTGCCTGCTGGCTGGAGCCGGCGGCGGTCTGCGAGCTCGTCGCGGTGAGCTCCGCCGCGGCTGACGCGAGTTGCTGGCCCCCGGCCTGTACCTGGGCGACGACCTGCCGCACGGCCTCGACGGTCGTGTCGAGCGAGACCCAAAGCGCCCGCACCGGGCCGCCCGCCTCGTCGTCCGGTGCGGCGGCCGCCATCATCGACGCGAGACCGGGCCGCAGGTCGCCGTCCGCGACCACTGACAATGCGGACGAGAGTCCCTCGACCTCCCCTGTCAGCACCATCCGGCTGCGTTCGGTCTCGGCCTGCAGCGACCGCAGCGCACCGGCGATCGTCGTGGTCAGCACCGAGAGCAGGAAGAGGCCCAGGCACGCCACCATCAGGTCGCCCGCGGTCTGCATGCTGATAGTGCCCGCGATCCACGAGCCGATGAGGACGCAGACGCTCGACAGGGCGCCGAAGACCGGGGTGTACATCAGCGGCAGATAGCTCGATGCGAAAATGATGACGAGGGCGAAGTACAGAAACATCGAGTGCCGTACACCGCCGCTTGTCGCCACCTGCTCGGTGATCATCGCGCAGAAGAACACGAGTGACAGCACGTCGATGGTCAGTGCGTGCCGGCCGAGGAAGTCGAACTTGGCGTGGGCCCGCTCGCGCAGCAGGAACCAGACGCCGCCCAGCATCGTCACGCCGGTGAGGATCGCGATGACCAGCGCACTCTGCGCCTTGGTCGTCGGGTCCGCCCGGTTGATGAGGTGCACAGCGACAGGGTTGTACGCGGCCACGCAGATCGCGGTGAGTCCAGCCGTCATCGAAAGACGACGCGTCACGTCCACGGGACAGACCCTCCTCGCACCCACTTCGACGACCGACTCGTCTTGTGGTGCATCGGGCCGGGAGCGCTGGTTCTTGATGAAGGTGGCGTGTGCAGTTCTGACGTCAGCGGTCGCCCAACGGCCCGTCGGTCAGTGCCCTCAGCAGCGCGGGCAGGTCAGCTGCGGGCATCCGGAACGTAGCCGTGCAGGCGTCATCGCGCCACAGGCTCAACACCACGACAGCATCGGTACCGTGCCACGCGACGCGCAGGCTGCGGCCGTCGCCTCGTTGGTCGACGAAGACCTCGCCCGTCGCGGGCAAGGGTGTGGTCGGCAACGGCTGCAGCGGGTGCACGGTGCCCATGTCACGCATCGTCCCCCAGCGGCGAGCGGCCGTCTACCCACGGGGCTCGTCACGGCCACGCTGCCCCGGCAGACTGGCCCCGTGCCCGAGCTGCCCGAGGTCGAGTCGTTGGCCGCGTTCCTGCGCGACCGCGCTGCTGGACGCGTCGTCGCACGGGTCGACGTCGCCTCGATTGCGGTGCTCAAGACGTACGACCCACCGGTCACGTCCCTGTACGGCCTCACGATCACGACGGTGAGCCGGCACGGCAAGTTCCTCGATCTCGACGTCGACGGGTTGCACCTGGTGACGCACCTGGCCAGGGCGGGCTGGTTGCGCTGGTCGAACGCGTTGGCCCCCGCGCCGCCGAGGCCCGGCGGCAAGGGCCCGATCTCCCTTCGGGTGCACCTCGACGACGGCTCAGGTTTCGACCTCACCGAGGCCGGGACGCAGAAGAAGCTCGCCGTCTACGTCGTGCGTGACCCGCTGGACGTCCCCGGCATCGCCCGGCTCGGCCGGGACCCGCTTGCCGACGAGTTCACCCCTGCCGTGCTGGCCGACATCCTGGCCGAGCACGGTCGACAGCAGCTGAAGGGGGTCCTGCGCGACCAGTCCGTCATCGCCGGCATCGGTAACGCGTACTCCGACGAGATCCTGTACGCCGCCGGGATGTCTCCGTTCAAGCCGGCAGGCAACCTCACCGCCGACGAGCTGACCACGTTGTACGACGCGCTTCGCGGCACCCTGCTCGACGCGGTCACCAGGTCCCGCGGGCTCGCCGCCGGTGAGCTCAAGGCCGAGAAGAAGACCGGGCTAGCGGTGCACGGGCGGGCCGGCCAACCGTGCCCGGGGTGCGGCGACACGGTCCGCGAGGTGTCGTTCGCAGATTCCGCCCTGCAGTACTGCCCCACCTGCCAGACCGGGGGCAAGCCGCTGGCGGACCGCAGGTTGTCCCGGTTGCTGAAGTAGGCCCGCGCTTCAAGTCGTGCCGCGCGCAACCCGATCACATGGTATGGCTGTCGTCTGCTCGACGTGCGGTGCGTCCGACCCGGACGGCACCCTGGCCTGCGGCCTATGCCACCGCGTCCGCGAGGTCCACGGGCTGGCCGCGGAAACGCCGGTGGGGGCCAACGGTTTCCTGGCGACGCCGCCCCGGGCGACCGTACGCCTCGACGAGCGGGAGTTCTCCCGCACGCGGGCCGGCTCGATGTCGTTCGGGCTGCGCGGGCGGCTCGCGATCTCGTTGCTGTGCCTGGCGCCCTGCATCGGGGCGTTCTTCCTGATGGGCGGACTCGAGAGCATGCACTCGTTGGGCGGGTTGATCACGTTGGCGATCACGATGCTGCCGACGTTTCTGCTGCCTGGCTTCTTTGTCCGCGACGCCTGGCGCGCGCACCGGATCCGCTAGCCCCACGGGCCGGCGGATCCGGTGCTCGAGCGTCAGATTCGCGCGCGCACCCCTGCCGTGCCGACCATCAGGTCGGCGCTGAAGATCGACGTGCCGAGTACCGAGTTGAGCGCTCCGGCCGCGTCGGCAGTGAGCTTGAGGCCAACGCCCACCACCCGGGCCCGCCCGTTCGCGATCTTCGGGGTGGCGTCGGTGACCACCAGGTTGAACACCGGCAGGTTGACCGCGGTCGCAGCCCCGCCGTTGACCCGCAGCGACGTCGCGACGAGCTGGCCGGCCGCGAGGTCGATCCGGAAGTCGCCGACCTCGGCCGAGGTGCTGTTCGCGCTGTTGGCGAACTTGATCCCGCCGATGTGGTTGATGGTGCCGCCGGCGACGTCGCCGTTCGAGCCCAGGTCGACCGAGCTGTTGCCGCCAGTGATCGGGAAGGCGAAGCGCACCGCGGTGCCGCCCTGCTTGATCTGGACGATGCTGGCCTTGCCGGCCCCGGTCGGGGAAGGGGTGATGCCGCTGCCGATGAGGGCGTCGGCCAGACCCGGGGCGGTGACGAACGAGGTGTAGCCGCCCTTGATGGCGACGGTCGTGACCTCGGTCGCACCGGCGGGTGCGGCCAGGGCTGCGACGGAAACCAGAGAGGTGGTGGCGACGAGGGTCGCAGCGGTACGGAGGGCGCGCATGGTTCTCCAGTCCGGACCCTTGCGGGCCCTGGCGAGGGGGGAGTGTGGAGCCGTTCGTCTCCTCTTCTCCTGACTGCCGCCTGCTGGATGCGGGTCTGCCCCGGCAAATCGCGCAAGGTCGTGCCAGGATTCGGGTCGTGGTCCTCGTCGTCGCCCACCGGGGCGCCTCAGACGATGTCGCCGAGCACACCCTGGCCGCGTACCGACGGGCTGTCGAGGTGGGCGCCGACGCCGTCGAGTGCGACGTCCGCCTGACCGCCGACGCGGCACTGGTCTGTGTCCACGACCGACGGGTCGACCGTACGTCCAACGGGCGCGGGCTCGTCTCGACCCTCGAGCTGGCGGAGCTGTCCGAGCTCGACTTCGGCTCGTGGCACAACGGCCAGCAGCACAGCGGCCAGCAGCACAGCGAGGCGCCGGACATCGTGGACCCCGACGGCCGTACCGTGCTCACCCTCGACCGGCTGCTGTCGTTCGTGGCCGACACCGACCGACCCATCGAGCTCGCGATCGAGACCAAGCATCCGACCAGGTACGCCGGCCTGGTCGAGCGGCGTCTGGTCGAGACGCTCGACCGCTACGGCTGGGCGCACCCGCGGCTGGGTCGCCGGGTGCCGGTGCGCGTGATGAGCTTCTCCAGCCTGTCGTTGCGGCGGATGCGGGAGCTCGCCCCCAGCATCCCGGCCGTCTACCTGATGGAGCGGGTGCCGCTGCGGATGCGCGACGGATCGTTGCCCGGACACGTCGGGATCGCGGGTCCGAGCATCGACATCCTGCGGGTCCACCCGGCCTACGTCGGACGGGTGCACCAGGCCGGCGGAGCCGTCCACGTATGGACCGTCGACGATGCTGCGGACATCGACCTCTGCCTCAGTCTCGGCGTCGACGCGATCATCACGAATCGGCCCGCGGAGGTCATCGAGCGGGTCCGGGAGTTCGAGACGCGAGCCCGTACGGGGTGACTACCACGCCGGGGGCTGTTTCGATCGCTAGTGTTGAGGGCAGAATCGACGCGTCCCGAGTTCGTTCCTCGGATCCGGAGCCCTGATGGCGGCGGTGCAACCTGTCTGGTCCAGGCCTATGACCAACTCGGTCAGCCTGCCATTCACGCCGTCCAGTGTGCGTGAGGGGCGGCGCATCGTCGCCACGGATCTCAAGGCCTCCAGCGTTCCCGAGGTTGAGCGCACCGACATCCTGCTCGTGGTCTCCGAGCTGCTCAGCAACGCGATCCGGCACGCCCGTCCGCTCGAGGAGGGTGGCGTCCGGCTCATGTGGCGGGTCTTTGCCGACGAGGTCGAGGTGGCTGTCGCCGACGGCGGCGCGACGACCCACCCGCGGGCCGAGCGGCCGCCGTTCGCGGCCTTGTCGGGACGCGGTCTCGGCATCGTCGACACCCTCACCGACTCGTGGGGGTCAGAGGGCGCCGGCACCCACCAGCAGCTGGTGTGGGGCGTGGTCCGCCGCGCTTCGGTCCCGGAAGGCAGCAGCGGCTGAGCGGGTACGCTCCCGCCCCATGACGTCAGATCGCGCGAACGCCACCGAAGTCCCCGCCGTGAGCGGTCGCGCCCCCTGCCCGTGCGGATCCGGCCGTCGCTACAAGGCCTGTCACGGACGGTCCGCCTCCCGGGCCGCCGACACCCTCGTGCGCCGACCGTTCGAGGGACTCGCCAGCGAGGCCGACTGGGTCGCGCTGCGTGAGATCGTCCCCGCCGCGACCGCACCGCTGACGCTGGTGGGCGAGTACGCCGACCGGGCGGCCACCTTGTCGACCGTGCTCCCGCTGGCATGGCCGGCGATGGTGCGCGGCGACGGCTCGGTCTACCTCGGGCTGCAGGTGCCTGGTGCTTCCGGCGACGTCAGCCGGGACGTCGCTGCCGCGCTGCTGACGGCGCTGGGGTCGAAGCCGGGCTCGATGGTGCCGAGCGGTGCTCTCGCCGGGCCCGGTCCACGTCTGCAGGACGTTTTGGATCCCGCCCGGCCGCTCGCCGTCTCCGTCCACCCAGGGTTCGACTACTGGATCGAGGGCATAGACGACGGGCATGATGCCGAGGTGACGGCGTCGCTCGAGCGGGCCAACGCCGGGGTGGTTCCGACCGTGCGCCTGGTCAGCGTCGACGCCGCGTACTGGGCCGGGCTGCCGGAACGCTCGACGCTGCGCTGGGTGCTTCCCGAGGACGAGGAGCCCCTGCTCGACGCGCTGGCCCGGTTGCACGGTGTCGGCGGGCTCAGCCTCGGCGCGGGCACCCGGTTCATCGGGACGTTCCGGGCGCACGGCCTGCTCGTGCCCGTCTGGGACCTGCCGACGGACACCAAGGCCGACGACATCGAGGATGCGGCAGTCGAGTTCCGCAGCCGGTTGGACGAGGTGCTGGCGGTTGCCGGGCCGCTCACCGGGGCCGAGCGGCACGCCCGGGCCGGGCTGCAGACCCGCCAGCTCACCATCCGCTGAGCGCACTCGCCGGAAGCTGACTCCGGTCGATCCGGATGAGAAGTTCGGGCTTGCCAGGTGTCCTCTCCGGTGCCACTGTTCGGTCATCCCGCAGGACACGAGGAAGCAGGTGGCCAGACATGGCTGATCGCGACGTCCGCACACCGCTCGGTCGACTTCGCGGCGCCGCTCTCGCGCTGGCCGCAGCCGGCCTGGTCGCCCTGTCCATCCCCGGTACTGCGGCGGCGAGCCCTCCGGCTCCCGTCACCAATCCGAACCTCGGTCCCAACGTTCTCGTGTTCGACCCCTCGATGCCGACGACCCAGATCCAGGCCGCCGTCGACGCCATCGCCGCCCAGCAGGTGGGCAACCAGTTCGGCAACGAGCGCTACGCGTTGCTGTTCAAGCCAGGGACGTACGGTTCGGCCACGGCTCCGCTGAACTTCCAGGTGGGCTACTACACCGAGGTCGCCGGTCTGGGGCAGTCACCGACCGACGTGACCATCAACGGCAGCGTGTACGTGCGCAACCAGTGCGACAACGGTTCGTGCGTCGCGCTGGACAACTTCTGGCGCTCGTTGTCGAACCTGACGATCAACGTGACGACCCCGGACTTCGGCTGCTACAGCGGTGAGTTCTGGGCGGTGTCCCAGGCCGCCCCGATGCGCCGGGTCAACGTCACCGGGGGCAACGTGACGCTGATGGACTACTGCAGCGGTCCGTCGTTCGCCAGTGGCGGCTTCATCGCCGACTCCCAGTTCGCCGGCGGCACCGTGATCAACGGCTCCCAGCAGCAGTTCGTCGTGCGGGACAGTGTTCTCGACGGCTGGACCAACGGAGTGTGGAACCAGGTGTTCTCCGGTGTGAACGGTGCCCCGGCCCAGTGCTTCCCCGCGGCGTCCGTGTGCGGTGGTCCGTACACCACCCTCGCCAGCACCCCCGCGAGCCGGGAGAAGCCGTATCTGTTCGTCGACTCCGCGGGCGCGTGGAACGTGTTCGTTCCCGCCGCCAGGACGAACTCCGTCGGAACGACGTGGGCCAACGGGCCGACGCCGGGCCGTTCGATCCCGCTGAGCGACTTCTACCTGGCTCGACCGTCCGATTCCGTGAACGCCATCAACCGTCAGCTCGACAAGGGCCGCAACCTCATCTTCACGCCCGGTGTCTACAACGTGAACCACACCATCGAGGTGAACCGTCCCGGAACCATCGTCCTGGGCTTGGGTCTGGCGACCCTCACGGCGGTCAACGGGGCGGTGCCGATGAAGGTCGACGATGCGCCCGGCGTCGACATCGCCGGGCTGACCTTCGACGCCGGTGCCAAGAACTCGCCGGTGCTGCTCAAGATCGGGAAGTCGCGAGGTCACGAACATGCCCGCACCACCGACCCGACGGCGCTCCAGGACGTGTTCTTCCGCGTCGGTGGGCCACACGTCGGCAAGGCCACG
>JBBQWS010000083.1:0-9701 GCA_038210415.1 Actinomycetes bacterium | reverse complement strand
TGAACTCCCGCTTCTCCTTGCACTTCACGCAGTAGGCCTCGCCCGAATAGCTCTCGGCCATCGCGGGTCCTCCCTCATCATTCGTCATCCGAGGCCCTCCGCCAGCGCGGCGGGGACCGATCAGGCACCCTACGTGACTTTTCGGGGGTTCCGGGGGACGCGGCCGGCCCGGCGTGGGCAAAGGTCACGCTCCGTCACCGCCGATCGCGGCACGCGGACAAGGACGAGGCCCCCAGGTCGCACACCCCGGCCGTCCGCCTTCCCCTGCGGACGGCCCCGGCTGAGTTATCCCGGAGGCCTCGTTCGGCGGTGACGTTAGAGGTCCGTCGGGCTGGCGTCAACGCCGTCCTGTGGACAGTTCTGGGGACGGACTGGGGACAAACTGGGGACGGCGCGGCGAGTCCGGTACGCGGCCTGTGGACAAGATGTGCGCAAGCGCTCCCAGGGCGGAGCGCACATGCGGGTGACCTGCGCTGATGGGTCGAACGGCCCTGTGGATCAACAATTCTTTCGTCCGCCGCTACTTCAGCGGCCCGCTACCTGCCCGGTTCCCCCCGGTAACCTCATCGTCATGGGTCGACCGTCCAAACCCGCACCCCCGTCAGACGACGATGCCGTCGCCGGGTCGGTCGAGGTGCGCCGCAGCGCCCGCCGGCGACGCACGGTGTCCGCGTATCGCGACGGCGACCGCACCGTCGTGCTGATCCCGGCCCGGATGAGCCGGTCGGAGGAGCGGCGCTGGGTGGCCGTCATGGTCGAACGGCTCCAGCTCCGAGAGCGCCGGGTCCGGCCGTCCGACGACGCGCTGCTGGCCCGCGCCGGCGAGCTCTCCCAGCGCTACCTGGGCGGGCGCGCCGAGCCGGCGTCTGTCCGCTGGGCCACCAACCAGGGTGCTCGCTGGGGCTCGTGCACGGTCGACGACCGTTCGATCCGGATCTCGACCCGGGCCCGTGGCATGCCTTCCTACGTCCTCGACTACGTCCTGCTGCACGAGCTGGCGCACCTGCTGGTGCCCGGCCACGGTCCGGAGTTCTGGGCGGTGCTGGCGTCGTTCCCCCGGCTGGAGCGGGCCCGCGGCTTCCTCGACGGCTGGTCCGGAGCCCAGCCTTCCAGCTCCGGCGAGGACCAGTCAGCCGACGAGTGACAGCGCGCCGTGCACCAGCGCCCGCACCGAGTCGTCGGTGCCATCCGGCAGCGCGTGGACCGGCCACCAGGCAAGTTCGAGCGACTCCTCGCTGATCTTCGCTGTCGCACCTGCAGGGGACAGCGCGACGTACTGCACGTCGTAGTGCACGGCCGCTCCGCCCGCACGGCATCGAACCACGTGCCGGTCGAGTCGGGCCGGCTGCTCGAGCAGGACGAGGCCGTCGATGCCGCCCTCCTCGGTCGCCTCGCGCCGGGCGGCGTCGGCGAGGCTCTGGTCCGCGGGTTCGCAGTGGCCGCCGAGCTGCAGCCAGCGGCCGACCTTCGGGTGCAGGGTCAGCAGCACTGAGGTGCGCGCGGCGTCGAAGACCAGTGCGCTCGCCGTGATGTGTCCCGGCATGCACGCGCGGAGCATCGCGTCGTCGTGCGCCTCGAGGAAGCCGAGGTACTCCGCCCGCAGCAGGTCCTGGCCCGGTGAGGGCGCGGCCCAGCCCCGAAGGGTGCGGGCGGCGTCGAGGTGCAGGCTCACTCGGCCGGGTCGTCCGAGCCGGGAGGTGCCTCGCCGACCGCGTCCAGCTCGGAGAGGTCGAACGTCGCCCGGGCCGCGAACCCGGTGGGGTCGTCGAGGTCGTCCGCGGTGGGCAGCAGCTCCGCGTGAGCCCAGAGTGCGTCGCGCCCGTCGATGCCCCGGACCGCCAGGACCGCCTCCCAGACGGCCGCGGCGTCCCGGAGCCGCCGGGGCCGCAGCTCGAGGCCCACGAGGGTGGCGAACGTCTGCTCCGCCGGACCACCGGTTGCCCGCGAACGGCGCACGGTCTCGCGCAGGGCGGCCGCCGACGGCAGGGCGAGGGCCGCGGCGGTGACGACTCCGTCGACCCAGCCCTCGACGAGGGCGAGCAGGGTCTCCAGCCGCGCCAGCGCAGCGATCTGCTGCGGGGTGTCCTCGGGTTCGAACATGCCCGACTGCAGGGCGTCCTGGAGAGCCTCGGGGTTCGACGGGTCGATCGTTCGCATGGCCTCCTCGAGCCGGCTGCCGTCGACCGTGATCCCGCGGGCGTAGTCCTCGACGGCGCCGAAGAGCCGGGCCCGGAGCCACGGCACGTGCGCGAACAGTCGTTGGTGCGCGCACTCGCGGAGCGCGAGATAGAGGCGCACTTCGTCTTCGGGCAGCTCGAGGCCGGCACCGAATGCCTCGATGTTCGTCGGGACGAGGACGGCCCGACCGCTCTGGACGAGCGGCAGTCCGACGTCGGTGGACCCGGTGACCTCCTGGGCGAGGGCGCCGAGGCCCTGCCCGATCTGGGCGCCGAACATGGCCCCGCCGAGCTGGCGCATCATGCCGAGCATCGGGCCGGCCATGGCCTGCATCTCGGCGGGCACTGCGCCGGACGTTGCGTCGACGACCTTCTCGGCCAACGGCTCGACGAGCTCGCGCCAGGCAGCGAGGGTGCCTTCGACCCACTCGGCCCGGCTCCACGCCTGCGCCTCACTGCCTCCGGCGGGCAGCGCGGTCACGGGGTCGAGCCACACCTCGGCGAGGCGGACCGCCTCCTCGACGGCGCGGCGCTGGGTCGCGCTCGGGGTGGGGTCGTCACCGCCGGCGGCTACCGTCTGCCGGGCCAGGTCACGGGCGAGGTCCCAGTTGACCGGGCCGCCTTGGTACGACATCAGCTGCCCGAGCTGGGTGAACGCGGCGCCGATGTCCTGGGTGCCGCCGGCCCCGCCGAAGAAGGCCTGGAACGGGTTCAGGGCGGGGTCAGGGACCGGTCGGCCGTCGTCCCCGGGGACCGGGTCTTCTGCGCCGAAACCGAAGGGGAAGTCGTTCACGGGCCACCTCGGGCAGGATGGGGATGTCATGGTGACCGACGACGACGCCGAATCCGGCGCAGCAGCCGTTCCCTCCCGCAACCGTAGCCGGGCCGGGGGGCGCACAGCTAAGCCTGCAGCCGGGGTTCGCTCTCGGCGCACCGGGCCCGCGCGGGCCCAGGCAGCTGCCCCGGCCGGGCTCACGGTCGCCGTCACCGGGGCGGCAGGGGGGATCGGGCGGGCCCTCGCCGCTCGGCTGGTCGACCATCCCGATGTGTCCCGGGTCGTCGCCGTCGACTCCGCGCGGGGTGACCTCGCCGGAGTGACCTGGCGGGTCGTCGACGTCCGCGACCCGGCACTCGTCCAACGGCTCGGCGGATGCGACGTGGTGATCCACCCCGGGGTGCCCGAGGTTCGCGGTGACCAGCTCGAGCACGAGGTCCAGGCCGCGGTCGTCACTGGTGCTCGCACCGTCCTGACCGCAGCGGCCGCCGCCGGGGTGGCCCGGGCCGTGCTCGTCACGAGCGCCATGGTTTACGGGGCGTTGCCGGACAATCCGGTCCCGTTGCCCGAGGACGCCCCGTTGCGGGCGATCTCCGACGGCGGCGCTCTGAGCGGGCTGCTCGACGTCGAGGAGGCGGCCGGCCGCGCGCCCCGGGTGCACCCCGGGCTGTCGGTCACGGTGCTGCGTCCGGCCATCCTTGTCGGGCCGGGCGTCGACAGCGTGTTCACCCGGCACTTCGAGGCCCCTCGGCTGCTCGTGGTGAAGGACTCGCACCCGCACTGGCAGTTCTGCCACGTCGACGACCTGCTCGCCGCGCTCGAGCTGGCGACGCTGGGCCGGGTCGAGGGGTACGTCACCGTCGGGTCCGACGGTTCGCTGACCCAGGAGGACGTCGAGCAGATCACCGGTCGGCGCAGCATCGTGCTGCCGTCCCGGCTCGCGTACGGCACCGCGGAGCGGCTGCATCGGCTCGGTGTCACCCTCGCGCCGGCCAGCGAGCTCGCCTTCACCGCCGAGCCGTGGGTGGTTCCGTCGACCCGGCTGCGCGCCGCAGGCTGGGTGCCCGCGTTCGACAACGCGCAGGCCCTCGCCGAGCTGATGGCCGAGCTCGAACGCAGGTCGGCCGCAGGGGGACGCCGGTTCGGTCGAGACGCGACGCTCGGAGCCGCGGGCGCGACCGTCGCGGTCCTCGGGACGGCTGCTGTCGTCCGTCAGCTGCGCCGGCAGCGCCGCAGTGGCGCTTAGGCTGGGTGGATGACGGTGCGCCTGCTCGACGTGCGCGACACCCCTCTGTCGGTTGACGAGGTGCTCGCCGCGGTGGCCGATCCTGCGGCTGGCGGCACGGCACTGTTCATCGGCACGGTGCGCGACCACGACGAGGGTCGTCCGGTCTCCCAGCTCGGGTACTCCGCCCACCCGTCCGTCCTCGATGCGCTTCGGGTGGTCGCCGACCGCGTGGTCGCGACGCACGCGCCGATCGCGCTGGCCGCGGTCCACCGGGTGGGCGACCTCGAGATCGGTGAGATCGCCGTGGTCGTGGCAGTGGCGTCCGCCCACCGCGGCGACGCGTTCGACGCCGCGCGCCAGCTCATCGACGACCTCAAGCACGAGGTGCCGATCTGGAAGCGGCAGAGGTTCCACGACGGCGACTCCGAGTGGGTGGGCGCGTGAAGGCGTTGGCATGGTGGCTGATCCCGGCGGTCGCTTTCGTCCTCGCGGTCGTGTGGGTCTCCTTCAAGAACCGGCCGCGACCGCCCGTGGACCCTCAGGAGTCGATGGCCGAGCACCTGAGGTTCCAGCGCGCCATGCAGCGGCAGACCGAGACCAAGCCACGAGCGCAGGCTCCTGTGGCCGAGCCGGCCGACTCCACCGTGCCGCCCAACCCCACGGTGCCCCCCAACCCCACGGTGCCCCCCAACCCCTTCTCCGCCGAATAGGGCCGGCCCTTTGTCCAAGCGCTCGACGCCGCAGCTTCTCGCCGCCGTCCTCATCGCGGTCGGCCTCCTGGTGGGGGTCTCGGTCCCCGTCTCGTACGTCGTGCTGCGTCCCGGTCCGGTCTTCGACGTCCTGGGGACGACCGACGGCAAGCAGTTGATCACCGTCAGCGGCGCCACGACCTTCCCGACCACCGGGCAGCTGGACCTGCTGACCGTCAACGAGGTCGGCGGGCCGCGCAGCCGCGCGACGCTCAGCGACGTTCTCCGCGGCTGGATCGACCCGGGTCAGTCGGTCGTCCCAACCAAGCTGCTCTACCCGCCCGACGAGACCGCCGACCAGGTGCAGCAGCAGAGCACCCAGGACATGAGCGACTCCAAGGACGCGGCGGCCGTTGCCGCGCTGCGTCATCTCGGGCTCCCGGTGACCATCGTGCTCAAGGTCGGCGCGGTCGCCACTGATGGCCCGTCGTCCGGGAAGCTCAAGCCGGGCGACGTGATCCGCACCGTCGACGGGGTGGCGGTCGCCTCCGGCGACGCCCTGCGCGCCGAGATCGGCAAGCGCAAACCGGACGACAAGGTCGTCCTCGGGATCACCCGCGGTACCAAGGACTCTGTCGTCGCGATCACCACCACGGCCGGCAAGGACGATCCGAAGCGTCCGGTGATCGGCATCACCCCGGCCCAGGGCTACACGTCCCCGGTCACCGTCACGATCCAGCTCGACGACGTGGGCGGCCCGAGCGCCGGTTTGATGTTCACGCTCGGCATCATCGACAAGCTCACCCTGGTGCAGGAGACGGGCGGCCTGCACATCGCCGGCACCGGCACCATGAACCCGAGCGGCGAGGTCGGGCCGATCGGCGGGATCCGGCAGAAGATGGCGGCGGCAAAGGCCGACGGCGCCACGATCTTCCTGATCCCGGCCGACAACTGTGCCGAGGCACTGCCCGCTGTGCCGGCTGGGTTACGCCTCGTCAAGGTCAGCTCGGTCGGCACAGCGCTGGCCGGACTCGCGATCGCTGTCTCGGGCCAGGGTTCCGCACCTACCTGCAGCTGACGAGCTGCTAAGGCTCCAGCGTCGCGAGCAGCTGCTCGGGCAGGCTCGGGGTCAGGTCGGGGCCGGTGACGACCTCGACCGGGTCGTCGTGTGACCGCATCCGCAGCGCGCAGTACCGGGAGCCGTCGCGCAACACGGCCACTGCCAGCCGGATGTCCTGCCGGGCGGGATGCGACTGCAGCGCCGCCAGGGCCTCCTGCTCGTCCGCGGGCAGTCCATGCTCGGCCTCCGGCGGCAGCATGATCCGCTCGGCCACCAGGGCTGCCCCGGCGACCTCGGACGGCCAGGTGATGCCGGCAAGGAGGTCTTCGAGGGTCGCGTACGACGGCAGCTCCTCCTGCTCGAGCGACGTGTACCCGGCCGCCGGCCCCATCTCGTCCGGCACGCCCAGCAGCTGGGCGAGGTGCGGTTCGCGGGACAGCAGGTCGTCGGTGCGCACCAGCGCGAAGAGCCGCGGCGGCTGGTCCCAGCCTTGTTCGGCGACGTGCTGCTCGAGCTCGCGCACGAGGCCGGCGAGGGGCGAGGGAGGCTCCGGCGGGGCCGTGGGCGGGTCCGAGGGCAGGTCCGAGGGCAGGTCCGAGGGCAGGTCCGAGGTCATGGTCACATCTTGGCGTACGGGACGTGTTCTGCGGCTCGGCGTCGTGCTGGCGCCATCGGGTAGGTACGTTGGGGGGGTGAGCTTCGACCTCCCCCAGGACCCGGACGGCCCCGCCAACGGCGCAACCGTCTCCCTTCCACGGCAGCCGCGCGGGCGGGCGTTGATCGGAACGCTGCTCATCGTCGGCGGTCTGCTGATCGCCTTCTGGGTGTTCGCGGGCTTCTACACCGACCTGTTGTGGTTCCGGTCCATCGGCTTCACGTCGGTGTTCACCACCGAGCTGTGGACCCGGCTGGTGCTGTTCGCGCTGTTCGGCCTGCTCATGGGTTCGGTGGTCGCGGCCAGCTTCGTCATCGCGTACCGCACCCGGCCGGTGTTCCGCGGGCTGTCGGCCGAGCAGCAGGGGCTCGACCGCTACCGCGTCGCCGTCGACCCGTACCGCCGTTCACTGACCGCGGTCGTGTGCACGGTGCTCGGGCTGCTCGCGGGCGGGTCCGCCGCAGCGGAGTGGCAGACGTTCCTCCAGTTCCGCAACTCCAAGCCGTTCTTCGTCAAGGACGCGCAGTTCGGGGTCGACGTCTCTTTCTTCGCCTTCCGGCTGCCGTTCTGGCGGTTCCTGGTCGGGTTCGGGTTCGCGGTGGTGGTGCTTGCGTTGATCGCCGCGCTGGTGAGCCACTACCTCTACGGCGGTCTGCGCCTGCAGACGCCCGGTGAGAAGACGACCCCGGCGGCCCGCACCCACATCGCCGTGCTGCTCGGGTTCTTCGTGATGCTGAAGGCGGTGTCGTACTGGCTCGACCGGTACGAGCTCGTGGTCAAGGGCAGCACCGCCGACCGGATCAGCGGGGCGACGTATACCGACGTCAACGCCTTGCTCCCGGCCAAGCAGATCCTGTTCTGGATCGCGATCATCTGCGGGCTGCTCTTCTTCGCGACGGTGGTCACGCGCAACTGGCTGGCCCCCGGCATCGGGTTCGGGCTGCTTCTGCTCAGCGCGATCATCCTCGGCGGCATCTACCCGGCGTTCGTCCAGTCGGTGCAGGTCAACCCGAGCGAGGCCGACAAGGAAGCGCCGTACATCAAGCGGAACATCGACGCGACGCTCGACGCGTACAAGCTGAACAGCGTCGACGTCCAGTCCTACGACCCGGTGATCCAGCCGAAGCCCGGGCAGCTCGAGGGTGACAAGTCGACGGTCTCGAACATCCGGCTGATCGACCCCGCCGTCGTGTCGCCGACGTTCCGGGCCCTGCAGCAGAGCCGTCAGTTCTACAGCTTCGCCGACACCCTCGACGTCGACCGTTACACCCTGCCGGGCACGACCACCGCCCGCGACACCGTGGTGGCCGTGCGCGAGCTCGACTTCAGCGGGCTCGCCGCCGGCCAGCGCAACTTCACCAACGACCACACCGTGTTCACCCACGGGTACGGCCTGGTCGCTGCGTTCGGCAACACCAGTGTGGGGGACGGTCGGCCGAGCTTCTTCGCCGCCGACATCCCGCCAGTTGGGCCGCTGGTCATCAGCCAGCCACGCATCTACTTCGGCGAGAAGTCGCCCGACTACTCGATCGTCGGCGGTCCCAAGGGCAAGGACCCGGTCGAGTTCGACTTCCCCAGCGACAGCGCCACCGGCCAGGCGAACACCACGTACGACGGCAAGGGCGGCGTGGCGATGGGTTCGGTCTGGGGCCGCGCCCTGTTCGCCGCGAAGTTCGGCGACACCAACCTGCTGCTGTCCGACCGGATCAACTCCGACTCGAAGATCTTGTGGGACCGGCAACCGCGTGACCGGGTCCAGGCAGTCGCCCCGTGGCTCACCGTCGACGGCGACAGCTACCCGGCGGTGGTCGACGGCCGCATCGTCTGGATCCTCGACGGCTACACGACGACCAACGGCTACCCGTACTCAAAGCGCACCACGCTCGGCGACGTCACCACCGACTCGCTCACCGCCAGCAGCAGCTCGCTGATCGCTCAGCCCAAGGACGAGGTCAACTACATCCGTAACTCCGTCAAGGCCGTGGTCGACGCTTACGACGGCACGGTGACGCTGTACGAGTGGGACGGCGCCGACCCGGTGCTCAAGGTCTGGGAGGCCGCGTTCCCCGGCACGGTCAAGGGGGCTGACCAGATCTCCCCCGAGCTGATGGTCCACCTGCGCTACCCGGAGGACCTGTTCAAGGTGCAGCGCGACCTGTACTCCAAGTACCACGTGACCGACCCCAAGGCTTTCTACGGCCGGCAGGACTTCTGGGCCATCCCGGACGACCCCACCAAGCGCTCGACGGCCGAGCCGCAGCCGCCCTACTACCTCACCCTGCAGATGCCGGCCCAGCCGCGGTCGTCGTTCTCGCTCACCACGACGTTCGCGCCGCAAGGTCGGGACACCCTCGCTGCGTTCATGGCGGTCGACTCGGACGCCACGAGTTCGGACTACGGCAAGATCCGCGTCCTTCGGTTGCCACGCACTACCACCTTCGCCGGGCCGGGGCAGGCGCAGAACAAGTTCGAGTCCGATCCGAACGTGTCGTCCGCCTTGTCGCTCCTGCGTCGAGGCGGCTCGGACGTCGAGCTCGGCAACCTGCTCTCGTTGCCGGTCGGCGGTGGTCTGCTGTACGTCGAACCGGTATACGTCAGGGCCTCGACCGGTTCGTCGTTCCCGCTGCTTAAGAAGGTGCTGGTGCAGTTCGGCACCGGCCTTGGGTTTGCCGACACCCTCGGTGAGGCGCTGGACCAGGCCTTCAGCGGGAGCTCCGGTGGGGGTGGGACTGCGCCACCGGGTGGCACCACCGGCGGTAATGCCGCCCTCAGCAAGGCAATCGCGGACGCGCAGCAGGCGCTGCGCGACTCCGACGCGGCGCTCAAGGCCGGCGACTTCACGGCGTATGGCGAGGCGCAGAACCGGCTCAAGGCCGCGATAGCCGCTGCCGTAGCCGCGACGCCCACGTCGCCGTCCCCAGGGGCGTCAGCGTCGGCCAGCCCGTCGCCGTCCGTCAGCCCGTCAGCCACGACCCAGTAGGGGGTCTCCCGAGACGATTTGCCCGCATCGTGTCCGGGGACCTACAGTGAGTCAACCGACGCGGGGTGGAGCAGCTCGGTAGCTCGCTGGGCTCATAACCCAGAGGTCGCAGGTTCAAATCCTGCCCCCGCTACCAA
>JBBQWS010000082.1:0-9900 GCA_038210415.1 Actinomycetes bacterium | reverse complement strand
GCTGACGCCGTACCGCGTGCCACCGAGGTAACGCTCCGCTGGTCCTCCTATGGAGCCCTCGCCCTCGAAATGCTGCGGTCCGTAGTAGCGGACCTGAAGAAGACCGATCCGCTGTCGCCGGTGACCCTCATCGTGCCGACGAATATGTCCGGGACAGTCGCACGACGCATGCTCGCGGCCAGTCTGAAGCGAGACGACGCCGCCTCAGCCCACGGTGTTGCCGGCCTGACGGTCCTCACGGTCGACCGGCTCGCCGAGCTGCTCGCCGCACCCAAGCTGACCGGGGAGGGTCGCCGCCCGGCAACCGGCCCGGTCGTAGCGGCCGCGTGGCGCGCCGAGCTGGCCGAAGCGCCCGGCCTGTTCTCAGGTGTGGCCGAGCACCCAGCCACGGTGACCGCGCTCGTCGAGGCCCACCGGGCCTTGCGGGACCTGTCCGTCGACGAACTCGATGCCGTGTCGGCCGCCGGTGCGCTCACCGCGGACGTGATCCGCATGCACAAGAGTGTCGTCTCCCGCCTGCGGGACTCCTGGTACGACGTCGCTGACCTCCGCGATGCGGCGCGTGACGTCCTCACCGAGCAAGGCGAAACCAAGCTCGGCTCGGTCGTGCTGTTCCTCCCGCAGGACCTCCAAGCCACGGCGACGCGACTACTCGCCGTCCTTGCTGGGCTGACGGATCTGCAGGTCATCGCGGGTCTCACCGGCGACCGCCGCGCCGACGCCGGCGTGATCAGGACCGTATGGCGCCTCTCGGCCAACCCCCCGCCGCCTCTCACCGACGTCCCACAAGCCACCGCCCACACCGTCCTGCACGCCTCGGACTCAGACGACGAAGTCCGGGCCATCGTCCGCCACGTGGTCGCCGCCGCAGCCACCACCCCGGCCCACCGGATCGCGGTGCTCTACGGAACCGCCACGCCCTACGCTCGGCTGCTGCACGAACACCTCGCTGCGGCCGGGATCACGATCAACGGCCCCGGAGTCAGCCCGACGATCGAACGAGTGCTCCCGCGCGCGCTGCTCGACTTCCTCACCTTGGCCGACCGCCCTGATCGGAGCCGACCGGCGGTGTTCCGACTGCTGTCCAGCGCACCCGTCCGTGACGCGGCCGGGACGCTGGTGCCCGCCTCGCGATGGGAAAGGGTCTCGCGGTCGGCAGGTGTCACCGGGGGAGCATCCTGGGCGCCCCGCCTCACCGGCTACGCCACCGAACAAAGACGCGGGGCCGAACTCGAGCGCGCCCAGGAAGCGCCCCACGAGGGTCGGATCCAACGCCTGGAGCGGGACGCCGAGTCGGCCGAGCAGCTCCTGGCCTTCGTCGCGGACCTCGGCGCCCGCGCCGAGTCCGGTCGGAGCGCCACCACTTGGTCGGCGTTGTCTGCCTGGGCACTAGAAACCTTCCGGGACCTGCTAGGCAGCGAGCACGACCACCATCGGCTCCCCGAGGCCGAGCGCCGGGCCGCCGACCGTGTTCGACAAGTCCTCCGGTCGCTCGCCGGCCTCGACGCCCTGGTGGCAGACGCCAGCCTGGGCGCGCTCCGCGAGGTGGTGGAACTCGAGTTGACCGACGACCGAGCGCGAGTCGGCCGCTTCGGCACTGGCGTACTCGTCGCACCACTGTCGTCCGCGGTCGGGCTTGCGGTGGACGCGGTCTTCGTGGTGGGTCTGGCCGAGGGATTGTGCCCAGGTCGTACCTGCGAGGACGCGCTGCTGCCCGACCGGGCTCGAGCCGCATCGGCAGGTGCCCTGCCCGCCGCCCGGGAACGCCTGGACCGTCAGCACCGCCACCTGCTCGCCGCCTTCGCTTCGGCGCCCAGTGTCACTGTGTCGTTCCCCCGCGGCGACCTGCGCCGCAGCGGCACCCGGCTCCCTTCCCGATGGCTCCTACCCACATTGCGTGCCCTCTCGGGGGTACCCACTCTCGCCGCTACCGAATGGGACCGTCATCCTTGGGCCTGGCTGGCCGGTTCCCGCTCGTACGCCGCCACGATCACCCAAG
The DNA here is from genome assembly GCA_038210415.1 of Actinomycetes bacterium. Lineage (GTDB taxonomy): Bacteria > Actinomycetota > Actinomycetes > Prado026 > Prado026 > JBBQWS01. The sequence goes on along the minus strand of JBBQWS010000082.1, from coordinate 7,901 downwards.
CCGAGCAGCCGGTCACCGAACAGGAGTGGCGGTTGGGTGCGCTCGTGGCGAACGTCGCGACCCCGGGGGCGGACCTTCCCGACGACCGGGTGTTCGACCGGGCGGTCGCCCTCCGTCTGGCCCGAGCCTCGGCGCTGCTGACCCGGTACGACGGAAACCTCACCCTGGTCGCAGACGGGCTGCCTGACCCGGCCGACGGGGAACAGGCGTTCTCGCCCACCACCCTGGAGGGCTGGGTGAAATGCCCCCATGCCTACTTCGTCCGCCGGCTCCTTCGCGTCGAACCGATCGAGCAGCCCGACGAACTGGTGTCGATCACGCCCGCCGACCGCGGCTCCCTGCTGCACGAGGCACTCGACCGCTTCTTCCAATGGCTGGCCGAGAACGGGGGAGCACCCGCAGGTGCGACGGCATGGACCGACGAGCAGCGAGCCGGACTCCTCAGGGTTGCGGACACCGTCGCTGACAAGTTCGAGGCGCTCGGCATCACCGGGCATCCGACCATGTGGGCGCGTGACCGCCTGATCATCTTGGATGACCTCGCCCGACTGCTCGACGAAGACGAAGCCGTCCGCGGCTCCGAGGGACGTCGCCAGGTGCGCAGCGAGCTGACCTTCGGCCGTCACGGGTTCCCAGCCGTGACCGTGCCTTTGCCCGACGGACGCACGGTACGGATGACCGGGAGCGCCGACCGCGTCGACCGATGCGAGGACGGCTCACTGGTCGTGAGCGACTACAAGTCCGGTGGGGCCTACGCGTTCAAGGGACTCAGCGAATCCGACCCCGACCATGGAGGCAGCAAGCTGCAGCTGCCCATCTACGCGTACGCCGCCCGGCAGGCCCTCGGCGAACCAGAGACCGCTGTGCGAGCCGAGTACTGGTTCATCGGAACGAAGAATCGGGGCGAGCGAATCGGCTACCCGCTGACTCCGGCCGTCGAAGAGCGCTACGCGACCGTCCTGACCACCGTGGTCGATGGGATCGCGGGGGGGCTGTTCCCGCACAACCCCCCGGAGGACCGGCCGTGGGCGACGTGGGTGGAGTGCGAGTACTGCGACCCCGACGGGCTCGGTGCCGCCGACCGCCGCGCCCGATGGCAGGACAAGAAGTTGGACCCCGCACTCGCGGAGTACTTGATCCTGGTTGAACCCGGCGCGGCAGGTGCATCATGAATGACGCACCCCTCACCGACGCCGTCGCCCGCACGGTCATCAAGACCGAGCTGCACCGCACCTTGTTCGTTGAGGCCGGTGCCGGCTCGGGCAAGACCAAGTCCCTGGTCGACCGCGTCGTCGCGACCGTGCTCGCCGATGGTGGCGTGCCCTTGCGGTCGGTGGCAGCCGTCACCTTCACCGAGAAGGCCGCCGCCGAGCTCCGGGACCGACTCAGGGCCGAGTTCGAGGAAGCCGAACGCCAAGCCGCGTCCCGACAGGACCCCATCGGCGCGGCTCGAGCCGCCGAGGCTCTCGATGACCTGGACTCAGCGGCCATCGGCACCCTGCACTCGTTTGCGCAACGGGTCCTCGGCGAGCACCCGATCGAAGCCGGCCTGCCCCCACTGGTGCAGGTGCAGGACGAGGTCGCGTCACAGGTGGCCTTCTCCGAGCGTTGGACCGCACTCGCCGCTGAGCTGCTGGAAGACCAGGACCTGCGGGACGCTCTACTCCTGGGCCTGAGCGCAGGCATCAAGTTCGAGCAACTCCGCTCCATCGCACGCGACTTCAACGCGGAGTGGGACCGCCTTGAGGCGGCGGTCTTGTCAGAGCCGCCCTCCGCCGTCCCGGCGGTGGACGTCAGCGAGATCGTGAGCGCCGCCCGAGGCCTAGCCGCCGAACAGCATCGCTGCACCGACGCCGCCGACAAGTTCCTGACGAACCTGCAACGACTCGACGTTTGGGCAGACCGCATCGAGGCGGCAGTCGATGGGCCAGCCCGGCTGGAGGTTCTGCGCGACGCAGCGTATTTGAAGACTTCCTATGGCAAGAAGGGGAACTGGCCCGGTAGCGACCTCGAGGAGATCAGGGCCCGGCTGCGCGAACTCGTAGCCGACGCGGCAACTTTGCGCGGCCGGGTCGTCGATCGGGTCCTTCGCCGGCTGGCCCACCGCATCGCCGAAGCGACTGTCGCGGGGGCCCGAGAACGGCAAGGCGAGGGGCGGCTGGAGTTCCACGACCTGCTCGTACTGTCTCGCGAGCTCGTGCGCTCACCCGAACACGGCGCTGTCGTGCGCGGTGAGCTGAGTGATCGCTACCGATGCCTCCTGCTCGACGAGTTCCAGGACACTGACCCGATCCAGATCGAGCTCGCCGTACGTATCGCGGGCGGCGCGGGAGCAGACGCAGCCGAATGGTCCGATGTCGCCATCCCTGAGGGAAGCCTGTTCGTCGTCGGTGACCCCAAGCAGAGCATCTACCGTTTCCGGCGCGCAGACATCAGCACCTACCTGGATGCGCAGAGCCGCATCGGCAGCCAAGAACGCCTCACCACGAACTTCCGAACGACCGCGACCGTCCTTGACTGGGTCAATCACGTCTTCGCGCGACTGATCGTCGACGAGCCCGGCTCCCAACCGCCCTACCTGCCCCTGGACCACCATCGTGCTGACCCGGTCGGCGGCAGCAACGTGCTGGTCCTCGGGAAGGATGCCCACCCAGCCGGACTGAACGCCGATCAGGTGCGCTCGCTCGAGGCCGACGAGGTCGCCGCAGCGATCCGAACCGCTCTTGCGGACAAGTGGCCGGTCCTCGACCAGCCGACGGGTCGATGGCGAGATGTCAGGTTGGACGACATCGCGGTGCTCGTGCCAGCGCGTACCTCGCTGCCGCACCTGGAGCATGCACTGGACGCCGCGGGTGTCCCCTTTCGGGCCGAAGCCAGCTCGCTCGTCTATCGCACGGCCGAGGTGCGCGAGCTGCTGATGGCAGCCAGGGCCCTGGACGACCCCAGTGACGCGCTGGCCCTGGTCACCACCTTGCGGTCATCGATGTTCGGCTGCGGCGACGATGACCTGTGGACCTGGAAGCAGGCCCATGGGTCCTTCAACCTGCTCGCCCCCGCGCCGGAAGACCTCGCGCTTGACCACCCGGTGCGCGAGGCCGTCGCCTACCTGCGATCGCTCTTCGGGGAGCGGACCTGGCTGGTGCCCAGCGAGCTGCTTGACCGGTTAGTCCGGGACCGGCGGATGCTAGAGGCGGCTACCGATGGGCCACGAGCCCGAGATGTCTGGCGCCGCCTTCGATTTGTCGTCGACCAAGCGCGAGCGTGGACCGAAGTTGAACACGGTGGCTTGCGTGAGTACTTGGGCTGGGCTCGACGACAAGGCGACGAGTCCGCCCGCGTCGCCGAGGCGGTGCTCCCCGAGACGGACACCAACGCCGTGCGGGTGCTGACGATCCACGCGGCCAAAGGCTTGGAGTTCCCCGTGGTCATCGTGTCGGGACTGTCGAGCCGTCCAGGTGGGGGCGGTCGGGGCGGCGTCGATGTTCTCTGGACGCGTGATGGGGGCTACGAGTTCAAGCTGGGCAAGGATCTCCAGACGGGTGACTTCGAGGCCGCCAAACCGGTGGACGAACAGATGGACTTCCACGAGCGACTGCGTCTGCTCTACGTTGCCTGCACGCGGGCGCGGGACCATCTCGTCGTCTCGACGCACCGAGCCGCCCGCGGCAGCGCTCCAGCGAGTCGATCGGCATTGACCAATGCCGAACTCCTTGCCGAGGCCAGCCAAGCGGCACCAGGAGTCGTCGAGTTATCCGTTTCTCTGCCGACGCTGGCGGACCGGGACGCCGTGCCTGGGCGCGCAGCCGTGCCCTACGACCAGTGGCTGGCGAAGGCGGAAGCCATCCGTGCCGCTGCGGCCCGGCCTTCGGCGATCAGTGCGTCCAGCATGGAGGGGACGCCCACCGGCCGGATCGCATCGCCCGAAGATGACGCCGGCCCGGATCCCGGGCTGGCCAAGGGAGCGCGCGACCTCGAACTGCCACCCTGGAACAAGGGTCGCTACGGCACGGCCATCGGCCGGGCAGTTCACGGCGCTCTCCAGACGGTCGACCTCTCCACCGGCGCAGGCGTCGAGGAGGCGGTGGCTGCCCAGGTTCTGGCCGAAGGGGTTCTGGAATACCAGTTGGTGGTTCTGGACATGTGCCGGCAGGCCCTGGCTAGTGACATCGTGCAGCGTGCCGCCGCACGGTCGCACTGGCGTGAGACCTACGTTGGCACCGTCCTTGATGACGGCACCGTGCTCGAGGGGTTCATCGATCTGGTCTACCGCGAGGACGACGGATCGTTGGTCGTCGTCGACTACAAGACCGCTAGCGCACCAACCGGGGCGCTTTCGCAGCGAGTGGACACCTACCTGCCTCAGATGGCCGCTTACGCCGAAGCGCTCAGCCGCGCCACCGGTGGGCCAGTCACGCAGGCGGTCCTGCTCTTCCTGTCTATCGGTACGTCAACCGCCTTCTCGCTCGACGCCGCGGACTGGTCCTCGGCACTGCCGATCGCGTCGCCGGGCTTCTGAGCCCGTCGCCCCGGCGTGACGGGGCCAGGGCTGGAGTCCGGAGCAAACGATGGGATGGGAGACACCGAGGACGTCATTGCTTGCCTGGCTCGATCACGAGCGTGAGCCGCGAGAACGCCGGCTCACGGGGGCGGGACGTGCGCAGTTGCCGGCGGAAAACCTCCGGGGAGGTCGTAGCCTGGCGGTGGGCTCGGCTCGTCGCGAGCGTGTGGGGGCTCAGGGTAGGAGGTGGTGGCGGCGGCGCGGGCAGCCCCTTGCCGGGGTCCGGCGCGTGGCTGGTCGAGCCCGCACCGGACGACCGGGTCCACCGGCCGGACCAGCCCGACGACCGGGAGTAACAACACAAGATCATTCTTACGAAACGAACCAAATGAGTCCCACCCCGACGTGCAATGAACTGGGTCCTTCCGGAATCGGCCCGACGCACTTCCAGTCCATCCAAGCTGGCCCGTTCGATGCAGGTCAGGACCGGTCTGGGGGGTTTTGCGCACGTCCTCCGAGGGCGGGCCGGGCTGGGCGAGGAGAGGTCTAGGCCGTCGCCCCTGTACCGCTGGGTCGCCTTCCGGACGCGCAGCGTGAGAAGTGCACCCGTCTGAGGGTCCGTGCGCCGCCGCGAGGCAGCGGAGATCGAGATAGCCCTTTCGCACTACCGCCGGTACCCCTACCGTTCGCTCCCAGTGGAGGTCGTTCGTAGAGCCGACCTTCGACTCCTGGGGAGCGCACTATGACCGGTCGACACGCCCGTCCGTCCCGCCCACGTCAGTCGTCGCTGGGCCGCCTCCGGCTGCAGACTCTGGCTGCATCGCTGGTAGTGGCGATCGTCGGCAGCTTGCTGGTCGCGACGCAGCCGGCGCTCGCCGACCCCATCCACGTGGACCCGGGCGGCTCATGGGCGTCCCGCGCCTTCTCGCCGAACAGCGACGCGTTCGAGGACACGATCTACATCCCCTACTGCCTCACGACCGCCGGGCAGGTCGACATCACGATCACGCACGCGGGTGGTTCCGTCGTACGCACCCCTGAGGTCGGGGTCTCGCACGCCGCTGGCTGCTCGTTCACAAACTGGGACGGCACGGACACCGGGGGCGCGAACCTCACGGCCGGCAACTACGACGTGACTGTGACTGGGACCGGCGGCGGCGGCTCCTCGACCGTGATCTTCCACACCGCGATCGACAACGCGACCGTGGGCACCGTGACCTCGCCCGGCAACGGCGCCACGATCCTCGGCACCGTGGCATGGACCGTGACGCCCGGCGCGGGTCGGACTCTCGACTCGGTGAGCTCACCCAACGACGCGAGCACGGCCAGCGCGAACGGCGCCGGTGTGTGGAGCGGCACCTTCAACACCACGACCCTGCTGAACGGTTCACAGCCGCTGACCTGGCAGGCCAGCTACAACGACGCGTTCGGCGGCGCCCACAGCGGTGTCCCGCTACTTCGCACGGTCACCATCAACAACCCGCAGAACGTCACCCCTGCGTACAACTGGACCTCGCGCTCGTTCTCCCCGAACGCCGACGGTTTCGAGGACACGCTGGACAGTTCCTACTGCCTCAACGGCACCGCCACGGTCCTGATCACCGTACGCAAGACCGGGACCACCACCGTGCTGGCCACGCTCGACCCCGGAACCTCGACTGCCGGGCACCTGGGCACCTGTGGCTACCAGTACGGCCAGTCCGGCACGTTCTCGTGGGACGGCAAGAACACGGCTGGGACGCTCCAGCCCGACGGGTTCTACGAGGTCCTCGTCCGGGCCACCCCGGCGGTCGGCTCGGCGTTCACGCTGACCTTCTTGACGCAGATCGACACCACCGCCGTCGCGACCGTGACCACCCCCGCGAACAACGCCCCCGTCTCCGGCACCGCCCCCTGGCTCGTCACACCTCTCGGCGGGCGCGTCCTCACCAACGTGTACGGGCCGGCCGACGTCGTGATCCCGGCCGAGCAGGTGAACCACACCTGGACCGGCGACCTCAACACCACCCAGTTCGTCAACGGCACCCAGACCCTGAACTGGAACGTGTCTTACACCGATGGCTTCGGTGCGCAGCACCAGAATCTGGTGGTCCCCCGCACGGTCATCATCAGCAACACCAGCTCGGTCATCCCGGTCAACTCCTGGACGCCGCAGTCCTTCTCGCCGAACGGCGACAGCACCGAGGACACCCTGTTCGAGGGGTACTGCACCTCCGACGACGCCACGGTCACGGTGACGGTGAAGCACCATCTGGGCGCCAACGTGGTGGTGATCGTCCCGGCTACGCCGGTGCTCGCCGCCAGCGGGACCTGCGGCTTCGGCGCGGCGCTGTCGGGTACGTGGAGCTGGGACGGCACCGTCGACAACGCCGGCGGAGCAGTCGTGGCCCCTGGGCTCTACGACGTCGTGGTGAGCGCCCAGCCGGCAACCGGCCCGGCCGTGGTGTACACCTTCGCGACGCTCGTCGACCTGACCCCGGTTGCCACCGTGACCGTGCCCACGAGCGGCGCAGCGGTAGCGGGGACGATCAACTGGACGGTCACGCCGACCGCGGGGCACACGCTGGCCACCATCTTCGGCCCGACCGACCTGGTGGCCCCGCTCCAGCACCCCGACCTCACCTGGACCGGCCAGTACGACACGACGGCCGTCGTCAACGGTGCACAGCCGTTCACCTGGCACGCGGCCTTCCAGGACACACTCGGTGGCCAGCACTACTACGTACCCTTCACCCAGAACGTCGTCGTCAACAACGTCGAGAAGGTGACACCCGGGTCTTACTGGTTCGACCGAGCGTTCACCCCCAACGGGGACGGCAACGAGGACACGATCGCCTCCGCGTACTGCATCTCCAACGACGCGACGGTCAACGTCATCGTGCGTCACCCCGGCGGTGCGACGGTCGCGACGCTGGTCTCGAACGATCCCGAGCTGGCCAGCCCCAGCAGCTTCTGCGGATCTGGCGTTCAGTTCTCTGGCCAGTGGAGCTGGGACGGGACCGCGACAGGCGGTGCTCCGGCACCCGACGGGCTGTACGACGTGGTCGTCACCGCGACCCCCGCTGCAGGGGCGCCTTCGAGCTTCGCCTTCCACACCGCGGTCGACCAGGGTCCGGTCGGCACCGTCCTGTCCCCGACCGACGGATCCGTCGCGTCGGGCCTGGTCCACTTCGCGTTCCTCCCGTCGGCCGGGCGCAACGTCACCCAGGTGGACTACAGGTTTGACAACGACCTCGTCACCACCTCGGCCTTCAACTCCAGCCTGCCCGACGGTGCCTGGCGTACATCCGTGGGCGCCGGCAGCCTTACGCCGGGCGCAACAACGCTGAGCGCCTATGTGGCCTACCTCGACTCCTTCAACCAGTCGCACTACGTGCTCGTTGTGCCCCAGAACCACGTGACC
>JBBQWS010000081.1:0-10685 GCA_038210415.1 Actinomycetes bacterium | reverse complement strand
TCGCCGGTGGCCGCGGCGCGGACGGCGGCGATGAGCCGCGACGAGGGCGCGTCCTTGAGCAGGAAGCCCGCAGCGCCGGCGCGCAGGGCACGGACGATGTACTCGTTCTGGTCGAAGGTCGTGAGGACGACGATCGTCGGCGGCTCCCGCTGACGCAGGATCTGCTCGGTCGCGGCCAGGCCGTCGAGCTCCGGCATCCGGATATCCATCAGCACGACCTCAGGCTTCACGAGGGCCGCCTGACGCACCGCCTCGAGACCATTCGCGGCCTCGGCGACCACCTCGATGTCACCCTCGGCCTCCAGGATCACCCGGAAGCCGGTGCGCACGAGTTCCTGGTCGTCGGCAATGAGGACCCTGATCACCCGGCTCATTCTGCCGACCCCGAGCCCGTCGCGGGTCCTCCTTGAGGATGACCCTTGCCCCAGAGATCGTCCTCGATGCCGACGACGACGACGGACTCCGGTTGGCACCGTACGTCCATCGGGGTCACCCAGACGCCGGATCGAAAGGACATCAGATGGACCTCCTCAAGGGCATCCGGCCCCTCGACTACGTACTCACGGTCGCCATGGTCGCGCTCGCCGCCTTCCTCGCCGTCGAGAACGTCAACGCAGGAGCCGACGCCGGCCTCGCTCACTCGATCGACTCGCACTCGGCGCTGATGATCCCCGTCTTCGTCGTTGCCGCCCTGCCGATCCTGTGGCGCCGTCGCGGCATCCTGGCGGCGATCGCAGTCTCGTTCGTCGTGCTCGCCGCGAGCGTCCCGATGTTCGGGTGGGTCACCCGCTGTGGGTTCACGCTGCCGCTGTCGGTCGCGATGGCGTACGCGGTGGCGCGCTTCGCCGGGAGCAGGCAGAACCATCTCGTCGGTCTCGTCGGGGTCCTCGCCCTGCAGATCGTTACGCTGATGAGGGACGCGTCGACCGGTGGCCTGGGGGCTCTCGCGATCTCCGTGCCCGTCGCCGCGCTCTTCTACGGCATCGGGTACGTCGTGCAGTTCCGTGCCGAGAATGCGGCCGCTGAGCCTACGCTGGACACCGACCGCGTTCACGTCTGAAGGGTCGAGCGATGAGTGAGGGCTTCAGCGGGGTCTTCCGGGGGATCCGTCCCGTCGACTGGGTGCTCGCGGGAGCCCTCACCACGCTCGGCATCTGGCTGATGGTGGAGAACGTCCTGTTCCAGGACGAGCGGGCTGCGGCAGCCATCGCCGACGGCACGATGGTCCACCAGCTGACCTCTCACTCGTGGGTCATGGTCCCCGTCTTCGCCCTCGCGACGGTTCCGGTGCTGTGGTGGCGGCGCAACGCGATCATCGTGACCGGGATCGCGCTGGTGGTGATGGTCCTCCACGACGTGCTCTTCGGCTGGGTGACCAGGTGTGGTGCAGCGCTGCCGCTCGCGTTCGTCCTGGCCTACCTCGGCGCGGTCTCCCTGGGGCGCAGGCCGGCCTGGATGATGCTGGGTCTCAGCACGCTGCTCACCGCCGTGGCTCTCGTGGTCGACGCGACCACCGGGTTCGAACCGTTCGTGATTGCCTTCCCGATCGTGCTGATCGTCTTCGGGATCGGCCGCGCGGTCCGCCAGCGCAATGCCATGAGCGCGGAGCTCAGGGCTCGCACGGTCGAGCTCCAGCACCTGCGTGACGAAGGGGTCGCGCTGGAGGTCGCCACCGACCGCGTCCGGCTCTCCCATCAGCTCGACGGGCTCCTGCAGGAGCGGCTCGGCCAGCTCACGACCGCCGCCGATGGGGGCCCGGACCTCGACCGCGACGCCGCGAAGGCCCTCTTCGAGTCCATCGAAAACGACAGTCGCGCGACCCTCGACGACATGCGCGAGATTGTGGGGCTCTTGCGAGGTGGGGATGTCGCGTTGGCTCCGGCGCCCACCGTGGCTCACCTCGACGCGTTGCTGGCCCGGCACACCCGGGCGGACTCGCGACTGACCGTGGCCGGTGACGCGCGTACGTTGCCCGCGGCGGTCGAGCTCTCGGCCTACCGCATCGTCGAGCACCTGGTAGACGTCCTGTCGGACCAGCCGGACTCCCGCATCGAGGTCGGTCTGCGCTTCGAGGACGCCGTCCTCGAGATTCGAGTCAACGGACCGGTCGCCCGGTCTGCGGACATCAAGGCGGCGGTGGCCCGAGCCAAGGAGCGCGCCCGGTTCCTCGGCGGCTCGTTGACCGTGAAGGTGAGCCGGGGCCACGCCAGCGCCGTGGCCCAGCTCCCTGTGCAGGGATAGCGGCCCACCACCATGCGTCGAGTCGAGCGGTTCGGCATGGCCCTGGTGATCCTCCTCCTCGTAGCGGTGCCCACCGCTCTGCACGGCTGGCCGACGACCCTCCGCGGCACCATGTTCACGGTGCTCGTCCTGGGAGGCGGACTCGCGCTCGTGTGGTGGCGCAGCAACCCCCGCGGCGCTTCGGTGGCGGCACTCGGTCTGATCCTGGCGGCGGTGGCCCTCGGCGGCGGATGGTTTCCCGACACGGGAGTGGCGATCTACTCCGCCAGTTTCGCTGTGCTCGCGCTCGGCTGGTCGGGACGCGCCGCCTGGTTGGTCGCCGTGTGCGGGCTGGCCTATCTGGTGCCGTTCTCCTCCCTCAGTGAGACGGGCAGCTGGGTCGCTGCGCTCATGCTCACCGTGCCGCCGTACGCCGCCGGAACGGTGCTGCGGCTGCGCAGGGAGACCGCCGACCAGCTGGCGCTGCGAGCCCGGGAGCTCGAGGACGAACGGGAGCTCTTCGCCGCGATTGCCTTGCGGCACGAGCGAGTTCGCATCGCCAGCGAGCTGCACGACATCGTCGGCCATGCGATCAGCGTGATGGTGATCCAGGCCGCCGCCGGGCAGCGACTGGTCGATGCCGACCCCGCGCGAGCCACAGAGGCGTTCGTCGCCATCTCGGAGTCCGCGCGGCAGGGCACGAAGGACCTCGAGCGGCTCCTCGAGCTCCTCGGTGGAAGGCAGGGTGGGGTGTCTGACCTCTCCCTGGTTGACGAGGTGGTCACCCGCGCAGGCCGCAGCGGGTTGAACGTCACCTGTCGCTTCGAGGGCGGCGACCGCGAGCACGTCCCCGAGCCGGTCGCGCACCTGGCCTTCCGTGTCGTGCAGGAGAGCCTCACCAACGCACTCAGGTACGCCCCGGGTGCGGACGTCCGCATCGTGATCAGCGTCGACGAGACCGAGCGCCGTCTCGCCGTGCGGGTCGAGAACGACCGCGCCGCCAGGATCGACGTGCCCCTCGCCGGCACCGGCCGCGGCCTGGTCGGTCTTCGCGAGCGCATCCAGACCCTCGGAGGACAGTTCAGCGCAGGGACCACCGGTGTGGGCGGGTGGGCGGTCGAAGCGCGCCTCCCGGTCGCCGGCACTCCCTCCTGATCTCCCGTGACGCCTGGCATCGCGCGGGAATGACGTCGGCTGTAACGCTTCAGGCACCCTCCCAGACTGCACAGCAACGCGTACGGCGGCAGAGGAGGCGCATGATGACGGGTCCGACTTCCCAGTGGCATCGGGTCGACGACGATGACGTGCCCGATGAGGGCCGGGTTCTCAGCATCGAGGTCGACGGTCGCTCGGTCGCGATGGCGCGGTGTGGGGATCGCCTCGGCGCCCTGGCGAACCACTGCCCGCACCAAGGCGGTCCGCTGGGAGAGGGGTCGATCGAGAAGGGGCTGCTGCGCTGCCCTTGGCATGGCTACGACTACGACCCCATCACCGGACAGCCGCCGGGTGGTTTCAGCGACGCCGTGCCGAGCTTCCCGGTCGAGCAGCGTCCGGACGGTGTCTACGTGCAGTTGCCCGACGTGCTGCCCGCGGTGCGCACGGTCGGCGACACCCTCGTCGAGACGCTCGTGGCCTTCGGCATCACCCACGTCTTCGGCATGGTCGGGCACTCCAACCTCGGCTTCGCCGACGCGCTGCGCCGGGCCGAGGAGCGCGGTGAGGTCACCTACATCGGCATCCGGCACGAGGGTGCAGCGGCCTTCGCGGCGAGCGCCTACGGCAAGCTCACCGGCCGACCCGCGATGTGCTTCGCCATCGCCGGACCCGGCTCGACCAACCTGCTCACCGGGCTCTACGACGCCAAGCTGGATGGCGCCCCGGTCGTTGCGATATCAGGTCAGGTGCCATCGTCGGTCCGCGGGCGGGGAGCGTTCCAGGACCTCGACCTGTCAAGCGTATTCGCCGATGTCGCCGTGTCGACGCAGGTCGTGCTGGCCGGCAGCGACCACGCCGAGCTGGCAGCGCTTGCGGTCAAACGAGCGATCGACGGCCGGGGGGTCGCGCACCTCGTCATCCCCGACGAGGTGCAGGTGCTGCCCAGTGCCCAGCCGGCGGCCGACCCGGCCGGGCGCTTCACCGCGCGACACATCCTGCCCGACGCGCAGTCGCTGGACCGGGTGGCCGATCTGGTACGCGACGCGCGGCGTCCGGTGTTCGTCGTCGGGCACGGCGCGCGGGACGCCCGCGACGCCGTGCGGACGATGGCCGAGCGGCTCGGCGCCCCGGTCCTGACCACGTTCAAGGCCAAAGGGTTGATCCCGGACACGCACCCGCTCGGCGCCGGTGTGCTCGGCCGCAGCGGCACCCCGGTGGCGAGCTGGTTGATGAACGAGTCGGATCTGCTCGTCGTGGTCGGTGCCTCCTTCTCGAACCACACAGGCATCGCGGCCTACAAGCCCATCGTGCAGATCGACGACGCGCATGCCGCGATCGGCCGCTTCGATCCGGTGACCGAGCACCTGCTCGGTGACGCGGCGCTCACGGTGGCCGCCCTCGACGCGCGCGTCGCTCAGGCGAAGGCGGAGGACCAGCGCGGCGACGTCGCCGAACGGTGGGCGATCTGGCGCGCCGAGAAGGCGGGGCGCGTCACCGACGACCGCGGCGCAGGCGTGTCGGCCGCGGCCGTGTTCGACGCGCTCGCGCGCCACCTACCCCTTGACGCGGTGGTCACCGTCGACGTCGGCAACCACGCGTACTCGCTCGGGCGCTACCTGGAGTCGGCGGGCCAGCCGGTACTGATGTCGGGGTATCTCGGCTCGATCGGCTTCGGCTATCCGGCTGCCCTCGGCGCGTGGGCCGCCGCCCCCGGACGCCCGATCCTCGCCGTGACCGGCGACGGCGGCTTCGGCCAGTACAGCTCCGAGCTGCTGACCGCCGTGAAGTACGGCATCCCGATCAAGCACTTGCTGCTGGACAACCACTCGCTGGGCAAGATCAGCAAGGAGCAGCTGGCCGCCGGCCTGCCCGTGTGGCATACGACGCTTCACAACCCGGACTGGGCCGAGTACGCCCGCTTGTGCGGCGCGACCGGCATCCGCGTCGACCGCCGGGAGCAGCTCGACGCGGCCCTGGTCGAGCTCTTCGCCACCGACGGACCCGCCCTGCTGTGCGTCCAGCAGGACGCGCAGCTCCTCTAGACGCTCACCCCCCTGCGAAAGGACCACCATGACCGCCACCCTTCCGGACTACAGCGACCTCAAGGCCTTGTTCATCAACTGCACGCTCAAACGATCGCCCGAGCCGAGCAACACCCAGGGCCTCGTCGAAGCGAGCGCCCACATCATGCGCGAGCACGGCATCGGCGTGGACATCGTGCGCGCGATCGACCACGACATCGCGACTGGCGTCTGGCCGGACATGCGCGAGCACGGCGCCGGCACCGACGACTGGCCGGAAATCTTCGAGAAGGTCCTGGCGGCCGACATCCTCGTCCTCGCCGGGCCCATCTGGCTGGGCGACAACAGCTCGATCATGAAGCAGGTGCACGAACGGCTCTACGGCGGCTCGCACCTGCTCAACGACGCCGGCCAGTACCTCTACTACGGACGCGTCGCCGGGTGCTTCATCACCGGAAACGAGGACGGCATCAAGCACTGCGCGATGAACGTCCTCTACACCCTGCAGCACATCGGCTACACGATCCCGCCGCAGGCCGATGCCGGCTGGATCGGTGAGGCCGGGCCGGGCCCGTCCTACCTCGACCCCGGTTCGGGGGGCCCGGAGAACGACTTCACCAACCGCAACACCGCGTTCATGACGTGGAACCTCATCCACCTGGCCCGCATGCTGAAGGACGCGGGCGGCATCCCCGCATACGGGAACCAGCGCGCGGAATGGGACGCCGGATGCCGCTTCGACTACGAGAACCCCGAGTACCGCTGACCGGAGCCTTACACGTCGCGAACAGCCCGCGGCGTGCCCTTCTGTGCTGCCCTTCACCGCAGCTAGGGTGTGCGCCGGAGGTGCTCGTGACAATTCTCGACGACGAGCTCGTCGACCTGTTGCGAGCCGGTGACGAGCGCGCCTTCGCCGACCTGGTCGATCGCTACAGTCCGTCGATGCTCTCCGTCGCCCGCGCGTACGTCACCTCGCGCGAGGTCGCCGAGGACGTCGTGCAGGACACCTGGCTCGCGCTGCTCCAGGGGATCGACAGGTTCGAGGGTCGGTCCAGTCTGCGCACGTGGCTGTTCCGCGTGCTGGTCAACATCGCCAAGACGCGCGGCGTACGTGAGAAGCGGTGCACTCCCGTGGACATGCACGTGGGCGACCATCCGGCGGTGAGTCCCGACCGCTTCCAGTCCGCCGCATCCGCGTGGCCCGATCACTGGGTGCGCTTCCCGATGCCGTGGCGCGAGTCGCCAGAGAGCAGTCTCCTGTCGGGCGAGGCGCTCGATCTCGTCCGCAGTGAGCTGGCTCGGCTGCCCGAGCAACAGCGCATCGTGGTCTCCCTGCGTGACGTCGACGGCTACGGCTCCGACGAGGTCTGTGCCCTGCTGGACCTCACTGCGGCCAACCAGCGAGTCCTCCTCCACCGAGGCCGGGCTCGCATCCGCGAGGCGCTGGGCGGGTACTTCGGGGCGGCCTCGTGAGCAGGTGGGACGACGTGGACTTCGGCGGCATCACCTGCCGCGAGTTCGTCGACCTCGTGACCGACTACCTCGATGACCTCCTTGACGCCAGCAGCCGCGCGCGCTTCGAGCAGCACGTGGCCGCGTGCCCCGGCTGCGCCCGCTACCTCGACCAGATCCGCGCGTCGACCCGCGTGCTCGGTCGCGTCACTCTCGACCCACTCTCGCCCGCGGCCCGCGGTCAGCTCATGGACGCCTTCCGCTCCTGGCGCTCCGGACGCTCCGGCGAGTCGGAGTCGGGCTGAGCGCCCTTCAGCAGCGCCAGCGCGGCCGGGGGGAAGATCAGCACCGACAGCAGCCCGGCGCAGACGAGGGCCGCGGCGGTGACCGAGGAGATCTGGCCCAACACCAGCCCGATCTGCGTGGCCGTCACGAGGAAGGGCAGCGAGGTGGCCTGCAGCAGAGCGACGGCCGTCGTCGCCCGGCCCCCGAGCGTACGGCGCACGAGCAGGGCCGGGACCCCGCGCACAATGAGCAGCGCGGCCAGGAACACCGGCACGCGGGCCAGTGCCGTCGGGCTCTGCACGAGACCGGTCAGGTCGAGCCGGATCCCCGAGCTGACGAAGAACACCGGCACGACGAACCCGTAGCCGACCGCCTCCAGCTTCGTGCGGAACTGGGGGTGGGAGGAGGAGTCCCGGTCGACGAGGCTGACGATCGCACCCGCGAGGAACGCGCCGAGGATGCTCTCCAGACCGAAGCGCGTCGCGAGCGCCACGAATGCGACCAGCAGGACGACGGCGAGCCGCACCCTGATCTCGGCCGTCGTGTCCTGCAGCCGGACGAGCAGGTCGCCGAGGCGCATCGAGTGTCCGGCCCGCATCACGACGAACGCCGTCAAGCCGATCAGCGCGGCGAAGGAGATCAGCAACACCACCTTCGCCCCGGTGCTCCCATTCGAGGTGGAGAAGAAGAACGAGAGCACGACGATGGCGGCGAAGTCGGCCACGGTGGCTGCGGCGATCGCGGTCTGGCCCACGGCGGTTCTGCTCTGTGCGGCGTCCTTCAGCACCGGCACCACCAGGCCCAGGGAGGTCGCCGACAACGCGACCGCGATCAGGAGCGGCTGCTGGACCCAGCCAAGGGCATGCAGCCCTCCGCCGACCGCGAGGCCGAGCGCGAGAGTGACGGCGTAACCACCCGTAGCCACGGCCAGGGTCCGCCCGCGCAGTCGCATCAGGTCGATCTCGAGCCCGGCGAGGAAGAGGAGGAAGGCCAGCCCGAAGAGGGCCAGGATCTGGATCGGCAGGTCGACCCCCACCCAGCCGAACCCGGTCGGGCCCACGATGATGCCGGCAACGATCTCAAGGACGACAGCGGGAATGCGCAGTCGAGGTGCGGCGCCGGCCAGCAGCGGAGCCAGCACCGCGATGACGGAGATGACAAGCAGGTTGTCGAACGAGACGTCGGGCATATCGGTTCAGTCTCGGTCGGGCTCCGAACGTTTCACCTGTAACGCCGACGCGGGCGCGGCAGACTGCCCTTCGACCCCGTCACGAGAACGAAGGAGACGTGCTGTGCCGAACGAGGACCTCATCCGCACCCGTCGTGCGCTGCACGCCGTGGCCGAACACGTGCTGGCCGGCCCGCAACACCGCAGCAGCGGGTCGATCGAGCTACGCGTGTCGCCGGGCGGCTTCCGCACCGTGGCCGAGCCGACGCTGGCGGTTGTCGGCACCGATCTGGTGCACGGCGGCATCGCCTATCCCATCTCGGGCTTCACCGCCCGCGAGCTCGCCACCGCAGTCCGCCTCGAGGCGGGTGCCCCGGTCGACATCTACGGTGACGGTGGGGAGGTGAGCGCCGACGAGCCGCTCAAGGTCGACGCCCAGGCGGCCCGCGTCATCGCCGACGCCTACGCGATCGGCGACGAAGCGTTGCGACTGCTGGCGCCGGACCTCGAGCCGGTGCTGTGGCCGGAGCACTTCGACGTCGGCATCCGCATCGACGACGTCAACTACGGTGTCTCACCAGGTGACAGCTACCTGCCCGAGCCCTACGCCTACGTCGGGGTCGACGCGGTGCCGGCCGACGACCCCTACTGGAACGCTCCGTTCGGAGTCGCGCGGTCGACGAGCTCCTTCGCCGACGTGGGCGAGCTGCGCGACTTCTTCGCCGACGCTCCCCGCCATCGACCGAGCTGAGAGCGCCACCCGCGCGTCCGCGCGCCCTCGCTATTCCGTCGGGCCGTGCGGTTCGTCCGCGCGGGGGCCGAGCCGGCCGGCCGCGGCGACCACGTGCCGCGACCCGGCGCGCGTCACCCAGCTCGTCGCGTACGTCGGGACGATGGATCGAACCACGCGCGGATCGGGCTGGGCCGAGGTGGGTACCGGGGTGAGATAGAAGTCGGCCTGCGTCCGCTCGGGGGTGACGTCGACGACGACGTAGCCGTGACCGACACCGTCGAGGTACTGGATCCACGGGTTGGTGGCGCGCACCGCTCCCGTCGCGCCGGCGACCGCTGCCACGACTGCCTCGGGCGGCTGACCGGCGAGGGCACCGGAAAAGCCTTCGTAGAAGCCGTCGCTCGTCACCGACGGGCAGACAAACTCGACGCCCACGGCCCGGTAGGTCCCCCCGGCGTCCCGCCCGACCGGCAGGTCCATCGCCCACGAGGAGTGGATGTCGCCGGTCAGCACCACCGTGTCGCCGGCCTCGGCCGGCAGGGAGCCCAGGTGCCCCAGGAGGTCGGCCTGGTCGGCCTGGTATCCGTCCCACTGGTCGGAGTTGAGTAGCGTTGGGACAGAGGGGATCCCGAGGGCTGCCCCCGGGAAGCGCACGGGGGTGATGACGACCTGGTTGCCCACGAGGTGCCAGCGACGACGGGTGTCGCCGACGCCGGACTTCAGCCAGGCGAGCTGCTCTGGCTCCGGCAGGTGACGGGTCGGGTCGGCCAGCTGGGCATCCACGTCGGGGATCCCGACCGGGATGAACCCGCCCCCGGTCGAGGTGAAGGGGGCGACATCGACCTGACGGCTGCGGTTTTGACGGGTCTCCATCACGGACAGGTCGGCAAGCGCGCCGTAGGTGAACCGCTTGAAGAACCGCTTGCCCTGATGGGGCACGGTCTGCTGCTCGGGCAGCCGGAACGGCATCCACTCCAGATAGGCCTCGTACGCCTGACGTCGGCGGCGCAGGAACGGGCCCTCAGTCGCGGGGGTGTGGTTCTCCGCCCCCGTGTCCCACGCGTTGTTGGCCACCTCGTGGTCGTCGAAGATCGTGATCCACGGGTGCTGCTGGTGAGCAGCCTGGAGGTCGGGATCGGCCTTGTGCAGCGCATGCCGCAGCCGGTAGCCGCGCAGGTCGATCGTCTCGGTGGGCGGCTGCGCGTCGCGGATCCCGATGAGGCTGTCGGGGCCGTAGCGGTCGGCCCCGTTGCCGTACTCGTAGATGTAGTCACCGACGTGGAGGACCATGTCGAGGTCCGTCCGCCGGGCCATGCTGCGGTAGGCCCCAAAGTAGCCGCCGGTGTAGTTGCTGCATGACACGAGGGCCAGTCGCAGTGCCCGGATCTCGCCCGGTTCGTCGGGCGCGGTGCGGGTCCGACCCACCGGGCTCTGCTGACCGAGGGCCGTGAAGCGGTACCAGTAGCGGGTGTACGCCGTGAGGCCCTTCACGTCGACCTTGACGGTGTGGTCGCCGTGCGCACCTGCCCGCTCTTGACCACACGGCGGAAGTCGGCGTCGGCAGCGACCTCCCAGTCCACCATCAGGGGGCGGCCGAGCCCGCTGCCCGGCGTCGGCTCCGGTTCGCCGCTGCGGGCCGGTGGGGTGGCCC
>JBBQWS010000080.1:0-11926 GCA_038210415.1 Actinomycetes bacterium | reverse complement strand
ACGACGTCCTCGACGTTCTCGACCCGACGTCCCCCTGCCATCTTGCGCAGCTGGGAGATGTGGAGCAGGCCGTCGCGACCCGGGGTGAGGGAGATGAACGCGCCGAACGTCGTGGTCTTGACCACGGTGCCCAGGTAGCGCTCGCCCTTCTCCGGCATCTGCGGGTTGGCGATGGCGTTGATCATGGCCCGGGCGGCCTCGGCCTTGGGGCCGTCGGTCGCGCCGATGTAGATCGTGCCGTCGTCCTCGATCGAGATCTCGGCGCCGCTGTCGTCCTGGATCTGGTTGATCATCTTGCCCTTGGGGCCGATGATCGCGCCGATCTGGTCGACCGGGATCTGGATGGTGATGATCCGCGGGGCGTACGGCGACATCTCGTCGGGCACGTCGATGGCCTCGCCCATGACCTCCAGGATCGCGAACCGCGCATCCTTGGCCTGGGTCAGGGCCGACGCCAGGACGGACGCGGGAATGCCGTCCAGCTTGGTGTCGAGCTGGAGCGCCGTGACGAACTGCTTGGTCCCGGCGACCTTGAAGTCCATGTCACCGAACGCGTCCTCGGCTCCCAGGATGTCGGTGAGCGCGACGTACTCGGTCACGCCATCCACGGTGTCGGAGATCAGGCCCATCGCGATGCCCGCGACCGGAGCCTTGAGCGGCACACCGGCGTTGAGCAGCGACATCGTGGATGCGCAGACCGACCCCATCGACGTGGAGCCGTTGGACCCCAGCGCCTCGGACACCTGGCGGATCGCGTAGGGGAACTCCTCGCGCTTGGGCAGAACGGGGAGCAATGCCCGCTCGGCCAGCGCGCCGTGACCGATCTCGCGACGCTTCGGCGAACCGACGCGGCCGGTCTCCCCGGTGGAGTACGGCGGGAAGTTGTAGTTGTGCATGTACCGCTTCCGTGTCTCCGGAGCAAGGGTGTCGAGCTGCTGCTCCATCCGCAGCATGTTGAGCGTGGTGACGCCCAGGATCTGGGTCTCGCCGCGCTCGAACAGCGCCGAGCCGTGCACGCGCGGGATAACCTGCACCTCGGCGGACAGCGGCCGGATGTCGGAGAGCCCGCGACCGTCGATGCGGATCTTGTCGCGCAGCACGCGCTGGCGGACGAGCTTCTTGGTCAACGAGCGGTACGCGGCGGAAATCTCCTTCCCGCGACCCTCGAACGACGGGGCGACGAGCTCGATGGCCAGCGCCTTGACCCGGTCGAGCTCGGTCTCACGCTCGGCCTTGCCCGCGATGGTGAGCGCCTGCGCGAGCGCGCTGCCGACCTCGGTCTCGACAGCGGCGAAGACGTCGTCGGTGTAGTCGAGGAACAGCGGGAACGTGCCGGTCGGCTTGGCAGCAGCGGCGGCGAGCTCGGCCTGCGCGACGCACAGGGCCCTGATGAACGGCTTGCTGGCCTCCAGGCCGGCGGCGACGACCTCTTCGGTCGGGGCGGTGGCGCCACCTGCGATGAGTTCGATGGTGTTCGTCGTGGCCTCGGCCTCGACCATCATGATCGCGACGTCGTCAGCGACGACCCGGCCGGCGACGACCATGTCGAAGACCGCGGACTCGAGCTGCTCGTGGGTCGGGAACGCCACCCACTGGTCCTGGATCAGGGCGACCCGGGTCGCACCGATCGGCCCGCTGAAGGGCAGGCCGGCGAGCTGGGTGGACATCGACGCAGCGTTGATGGCTACGACGTCGTACAGGTCCTTGGGGTCAAGGGCCATGACGGTGACGACGACCTGGATCTCGTTGCGCAGACCCTTGACGAACGATGGGCGCAGGGGACGGTCGATCAGCCGGCAGGTCAGGATCGCGTCCTCGGACGGCCGGCCCTCGCGACGGAAGAAGGAGCCGGGGATCCGGCCCGCGGCGTACATCCGCTCCTCGACGTCGACGGTGAGGGGGAAGAAGTCGAGCTGGTCCTTGGGGTTCTTCGAGGCTGTCGTCGCGGACAGCAGCATGGTGTCCTCGTCGAGGTACGCCACGGCGGAACCGGCGGCCTGACGGGCCAGCCGGCCGGTCTCGAAGCGGATGGTGCGTCGGCCGAACGAGCCGTTGTCGATGACCGCCTCTGCGGTGTGGAACTCGGGACCCTCCACGGGTGCCCTCCTCTTTGGTGCGACGGGCGGGCGCGGGTCGGAGCGCGGAGCGCCGGTCTTCGATCGAGGTGCTCGGGGACCCGTGCCGCTGGGCGGCCGTTGGTCCCGGGGACCACTACCGAGGACCGACCTTCGGGCTACGTCCGCCGCGCGGGCGCCCTCGGGGTGGCCCGCCCCGGACGGGGTGGGTTGGTCCTGCTGGCTAGCTGTCTGTCAGAACTGCGGGTCTTGCAGAGAAGGAGCGGCCCCAGGGGGACCGCTCCTTCTCGTTGGTGCTATCGGCGCAGTCCGAGACGCTCGATGAGCGAGCGGTAGCGCGCGATGTCCTTGGCCGCCAGGTACTTCAGCAAGCGGCGGCGCTGACCGACCAGGAGCAGCAGCCCGCGCCGCGAGTGGTGGTCGTGCTTGTGCATCTTCAGGTGCTCGGTGAGATCCTGAATTCGTTGAGTGAGCATAGCGACCTGGACCTCAGGGGAGCCGGTGTCGGTCGCGCTGGTTCCGTACTCGTCCACTATCTGTTGCTTGATTGCGCTGTCGAGCGGCACGTTGCTCCTTGGTCGGTCGTTGCGCGGCGCACCGGGGCTGGTTCCTCCGGGCACTATCGATCCGCGGCCGTCCTACGGCACCGCTCAGACTACCAGCGACGTGAGGTCCCCCGAACCGGGGACCAGGAGCGTCCGCGCGGCGGCGACGTCTCGGCCCATCTGGGTGACGAGCTCGTCGACGGAGTCGAACCGCTCAGTGGCCCTAAGCCGCTCCACGAACTCGAGCGTCACCCGCTCGCCGTAGAGATCGAGGTCGGTGCGATCCAGGACGTAGGCCTCGACCCGACGCTCAGAGCCGTCGAACGTCGGGTTCGTGCCGACAGAGACCGCGGCAGGCAGCCGGTCGCCCGCGGCCCGGACCAGCCAGCCCGCGTACACCCCGTCGGCCGGAACCGCCGCCGCCGTGACCTGTCGGAGGTTCGCTGTGGGGAAGCCGAGCTCGCGGCCCCGGTGGTCACCGTGCACGACGGGTGCCGCGAGCCGGTGCGGGCGACCAAGCACCCGAGCGGCTTCTGCCACCCGGCCGGCGCTGACGAGCTCGCGCACCCGGGTCGAGGAGTACGACTCACCGTCGCCGCTGAGCCCGATGGTCTCGACCCAGAAGCCGAGCCGGTCACCGAGCTCGCGCAGCGTCGTGGTGTCGCCGGCCGCCCGGTGGCCGAAGTGGAAGTTGGCACCCACCACGACGCCCGCCGCGTGCAGGCCCTCGACGAGCACGTGCTGGACGAAGTCGTCCGGTTCGCGCTCCGACAGTTCGCGGGTGAACGGAAGCACGCACACAGCGTCGGCGCCCACCGCCAGCAGCGCGGCGACCCGGTCGTCGAGGCTGAGCAGCGCAGTCGGCTCGGCTCCGGGGCGAAGGACCGCGAGGGGGTGCGGATCGAAGGTGAGGACGACGCAGGTCAACCCTTCGTCGCGGGCCCGGCGAACGGCGTCGCCGATGATCACCTGGTGCCCGCGGTGGACCCCGTCGAACACGCCGATGGTGACCACGGTGCGCCCGAGTCCGACGGGCACAGCAGCGAGCCCCATCCAGGCATTCGGGTACGCGAGGGTCACGGGGTCATTGTGTCGAAGGGCTCTTCGCTTCGGCCACCCGCGGGAGTGAACACCACGAGCGAGCGCAGCAGACCGTCGCGCTCGGACATCAGGGCGAGCGGCTGCCCCGACGGCCCGAAGACTCCGACGGGGCGCACGCCGAGTCCCTCGACGGGCGGGATCGGGTGGCCGAAGCCGATCGCCCGCGCGGTGTCGTCCGACACGTCGACGCGTGGGAAGCTGCGCTCCAGCGCCGCACCGAGCGGTTCGACGACGAGGTGCTCACCCAGTGTCTCGAGCGTGTGCGCACCATCGATCCGGTACGGGCCGACCCGGGTGCGCCGCAGCGCGGTCAGGTGCCCGCCGACGACCAGTGCCGCCCCGAGGTCTCGAGCCAGTGCCCGGACGTACGTACCGGTCGTGCACTCGACCAGCACATCGAGGTCGATCAGGTCCGGCGTCGGCCGTCTCAGGTCCAGCAGGTCGAACGCGGACACCGTCACGGGCCGGGCCGCGAGCTCGACCGCCTCGCCGGCCCGGACCCGCGCGTAGGAACGCCGGCCGTCGACCTTGATCGCCGAGACCGACGACGGGACCTGCTCGATCGCCCCGGTGAGGGCCCGCATCGCGACGGTGACCGCAGCCGGGTCGACGCCGGCGGCCGACCGGGTCTCGACGACCTCGCCCTCGGCGTCGTCGGTGACGGTCGACTCTCCCAGCCGGATGGTCGCGAGGTATTCCTTGTCGGTCAGTGCGAGATGCCCGAGCAGCTTGGTGGCCCGTTCGACGCCCAGGATCAGCACGCCGGTGGCCATCGGGTCGAGAGTCCCGGCATGACCGACCTTGCGGGTGCCCGCGAGCCGCCGCACCCGCGCCACCACGTCGTGGGAGGTCATCCCCGCCGACTTGTCGACCACCACCAGTCCCGAAGGAGCGGTCACTCGTCGTCGTCCTCCGCGAGCAGGTGCTCCCCCGGCACGCGGTACGGGTCGGCGTCCCCTGCGTACGAGGCTCCGGCCGCGACCTTGTGGACCTCTTCGTCGGCCTTGGCGGCACGCATCAGGAGGTCGTCAATCTGCTTGGCGCCCTCGGGAATCGCGTCGGCGACGAAGGCCAGGCTCGGCGTGTAGCGGACGCCGGTCTGGCGGCCGACCTCACTGCGGAGCACACCCTTGGCGCTCTCCAGTGCTGCGGCCGTCTCGAGCCGGTCAGCCTCGTCGCCGAGCACGGTGTAGAAAACCGTGGCTTCGCGCAGGTCGCCGGTGATCCGGGCGTCGGTGATCGTGATGAACCCCAGGCGCGGGTCCTTGACCCGCATCTCGAGCGTCTCGGCGACGATCACGCGGATACGGTCGGCGAGCTTGCGAGCGCGAGCCTCGTGGGCGGTCACTCGTCCTCCTCGGAGTAGAACCTGCGGCGTGCGGACAACAGCTCGACTTCGGGACGCCCTGCGACGAGCCGCTCGCAGGCGTCCAGCACCTCGGTGCAGTGGGCCGGGTCGGGCCCGACCACCGCGACCCCGACCAGCGCCCGGCGGTGCAGGTCCTGGTCGCCGGCCTCGGCGGCCGAGACCGCGAAGCGGCGCCGCAGCTCGACCACGATCGGTCGGACCACGGCGCGCTTCTCTTTCAGCGAGTGGACGTCCCCGAGGAGGATGTCCAGCCCCAGCGTTCCGACGTACACCGCTCCGCCCTCCTCGGGTGGTCGGGATCGGCGGTCAGGCGCGCTTCTTCTCGCGCAACTCGTACGTCTCGACCACGTCGTCAGGCTTGATGTCGTTGAACGAGCCGAGGCCGATACCGCACTCGAAGCCCTCGCGGACCTCGGTGGCATCGTCCTTGAACCGCTTGAGCGACTCGATGGTGAGGTTCTCCGCGACCACGGCGCCGTCACGCAGCAACCGCGCCTTGGAGTTGCGGACGATCGTGCCCGACCGCACCAGCGACCCGGCGATGTTGCCGAACTTGGACGACCGGAAGACCTCGCGGATCTCCGCCGTACCGAGCTGGACCTCTTCGTACTCGGGCTTGAGCATGCCCTTCAGTGCGGCTTCGACGTCGTCGATCGCCTGGTAGATGATCGAGTAGTAGCGGACGTCGACGCCTTCGCGGTCGATGAGCTCGCTGACCCGTTCGGCCGGCCGGACGTTGAAGCCGATGATCACCGCGTCGGACGCCACCGCGAGGTTCACGTCGTTCTGGGTGATGGCGCCGACACCACGGTCGATGACCCGCAGGTCGACCTCGTCGCCGACGTCGATCTTGAGCAGAGCGTCCTCGAGAGCCTCGACGGAACCGGACACGTCGCCCTTGAGGATCAGGTTGAGCTGCGACGACTCGCCCTTCTCCAGCGACTTGAACAGATCCTCGAGCGTGCGGCGGCCTCTGGCCTGGGAGAGCGCGGCGTTACGCTCACGGGCCTGGCGCGACTGCGCGATCTGGCGGGCCACGCGGTCCTCGGAGACAACCAGGAAGTTGTCGCCGGCGCCAGGCACCGCAGTCAGCCCGAGCACCCGGACCGGACGCGACGGACCGGCCGCGTCGACGGTGTCGCCGTTCTCGTCGAGCATCGCCCGGACCCGGCCGTACGCCTCACCGGCGACGATCGAGTCGCCCGGGCGGAGCGTCCCGCGCTGCACGAGGACAGTGGCCACCGGGCCGCGACCGCGGTCGAGGTGAGCCTCGATGGCGACGCCCTGCGCCGACTGATTCGGGTTGGCCCGCAGGTCGAGTGAGGCGTCGGCGGTGAGGACGACCGCGTCGAGCAGAGCCTCGAGACCCAGGCCCTGCTTGGCCGACACGTCGACGAACATCGTGTCGCCGCCGAACTCCTCGGCCACCAGGCCGTACTCGGTGAGCTGGCTTCGGACCTTCAGCGGGTCCGCGCCCTCCTTGTCGACTTTGTTGACCGCCACGACGATCGGCACGCCGGCCGCCTGCGCGTGGTTGAGCGCCTCGATGGTCTGCGGCTTCACACCGTCGTCTGCCGCGACCACGAGGATCGCGATGTCGGTGACCTGGGCACCGCGGGCTCGCATGGCCGTGAAGGCCTCGTGACCCGGCGTGTCGATGAAGGTCACCCGACGCTGGCCGTTGCTGGTGTCGGCCAGCACCTGGTACGCACCGATGTGCTGCGTGATGCCGCCGGCCTCGCTCTTGACGACATTGGCGTCGCGGATGGCGTCGAGCAGTCGGGTCTTGCCGTGGTCGACGTGACCCATGACCGTGACGACCGGAGGCCGCACGACCAGGTCGGAGTCGTCGCCCTCGTCCCCACCGAACTCGATGTCGAAGGAGTCGAGGAGCTCGCGGTCCTCGTCCTCGGGCGAGACGACCTGGACGTCGAAGTTCAGCTCGGCACCGAGCAGGGCGAGGGTGTCGTCGTTGACCGACTGGGTCGCGGTGACCATCTCGCCGAGGGTGAACAGGATGCGGACGAGCGCCGCGGGGTCGGCACCGATCTTCTCGGCGAAGTCGGTGAGCGACGAGCCTCGCGACATCCGGACGACATCGCCCTTGCCGTGCGGCGCGTTGACGCCACCGATCGAGGGGGCCTGCATGTTGTCGAACTCTTGACGCCGCTGCTTCTTCGACTTGCGGCCACGGGTCGGCTTGCCTCCGGGGCGACCGAAGGCTCCTGCCGTTCCGCCGCCGCGGCCACGGTTCGCGCCGCCACCGGGACGGCCGGCGAAACCGCCGCCACCGCCGGCACCAGGACCACCGGCGCCGGGACCGCCACCGGGACGGCCGGCGAAGCCGCCGCCACCACCACCGGGACGGCCAGCGCCCGTGCCACCGGGGCGCGCCGTGCCGGCACCGCCGGGACCGCCGGGACCGCTCGGACGACCCGCGCCGCCGGGACCGCCGGGACCGCTCGGACGTCCAGCGGGGGCCGGACGACCGGGCATCATGCCGGGGTTGGGACGACCCACGGGACGCGGCGCACCAGGGACCCCACCGGGTCGTGCACCGGCCGCGGGACGGGGAGCCCCGGGGACGCCGGTCGCGGACGGGGGCACCGTGCCGGAGGAGCCGCCGGGGGCAGCCGGAGCACCGGGCGCGGCCGGCCGTGGAGCACCGGGCCGGGCCATGCCGGTGTTGGCCGACGAGAAGGGGTTGTTGCCCGGGCGCGGGCCGGCCGGACGCGGCGGCACCGGGGCGGGCGCCGGACGCGGGGCGTCGACGACGTCCGTCGACGACGCAACGGCAGCGACCGGCTCAACCACTGCTGGAACTGCGGGGGCTGCCCGGACGGCTGGGGCTGCGGGAGCGATCGTGTCGGGTGCGACGGCGTCGATCAGGTCAGCGGAGACCTCGTCGGCGGGGACGGCAGCGGACTTCTTGGCCGGCTTCTTCGCCGGTGCGGGTGCGGCGCCCTCGGGTGCGACAGCAACCGGGTGCAGCTCGCGAAGCCTACGTACGACCGGGGGTTCGATGGTCGACGACGCTGACCGGACGAACTCTCCCAGACTGCCGAGCTCGGCCATCAGGGCCTTGCTCTCCAAACCGAGCTCTTTTGCAAGCTCATAGACCCGGACCTTGGCCACTGCTCTCCTCGTGTTTGGTCCGGGCCCAGTCGGGCACGAACCGTCGTTAAGTGGACATACTCATCGGTGAGCGCTCATTGCTCGGTCATCGTGCTTCTCGACCTGCTTCCGACTGGACGGCTGTTGCTTACGCCTGCTGCCTACCCTGTTGCTGGAGTGCGATCGTCACGGCTTCGCGAACGGCGCTGATGTCGAGTGGACGTCCCGGCAGGCGCAGTGCCCGAGGAAACGCCCGCCGCCGCTCGGCGAGGTCGAGACAACCCAGGTCGAGGTGCAGGTGCGCACCCCGCCCTGGGAACCGCTTGGCGGGGTCGGGGACCAGAGATCCGTCGACTGACACCACGCGGAGGAGCTTGGACCGCTCAGCCCGGACCCGACAGCCCACGCACAGGCGCAGCGGGGACGAACGGGGTTTGGTCTGGTCGGCCACGATCAGTCTAGCGCCCCGTCGCGGGGTCGGTGGTCGTCGGCTCCCCCGATGCGTCCGCCGGAACCTCGGCGGGCACCTCGTCGGTGTCGGACCGGATGTCGATCCGCCACCCGGTGAGCCTCGCCGCCAGCCGGGCGTTCTGGCCCTCTCGGCCGATGGCCAACGACAGCTGGTAGTCGGGGACGATCACCCGGGCCGACCGGGCGGCGAGGTCGACGATCTGCACGCTCTGCACGCGGGCTGGAGAAAGCGCCTGCGCGACGAGCTCGGCCGGGTCGTCCGAGAAGTCGACGATGTCGATCTTCTCGCCGTGCAGCTCGACCATGACCTGACGCACGCGGGCGCCCATCGGGCCGATGCACGCCCCTTTGGCGCTGACTCCGGCCCGTGTCGACCGCACTGCGATCTTGGTGCGGTGGCCGGCCTCGCGGGCGATCGCGCAGATCTCGACGGTCCCGTCGGCGATCTCGGGGACCTCCAGGGCGAACAACTTGCGCACGAGCGTCGGGTGGGTGCGCGACAGCGTCACCTGCGGGCCGCGCGGACCGCGCCGAACAGCGACCACGAAACACTTGATCCGGGCGCCGTGCTCGTACGTCTCGCCGGGGACCTGCTCCTGTGGTGGGAGCACGCCTTCGATCTTGCCCAGGTCCACGAGGACGTCGCGGGGGTTGCTGCCCTGCTGGATCACACCGGAGACCACGTCGCCCTCGCGGCCGGCGAACTCACCGAAGGTGACCTCGTCCTCGGCCTCACGCAGCCGCTGCATGATCACCTGCTTGGCGGTGGAGGCCGCGACGCGCCCGAAACCGGTCGGGGTGTCGTCGTACTCGCTCGTCACCGCCCCCGAGTCGTCGGTCTCGGCAGCCCACACGGTGACGTGTCCGGTGCCGCGGTCCAGCGTGACCCGGGCCTTGGGCATAGCCCCCTCGGTGTGGTGGTAGGCGCTCAGCAAGGCGCCCTCGATCGCGGTCACCAGCTGCTCGAAGGAGATGTCCTTCTCTCGGACCAGTCCGCGCAGGGCGGCCATGTCGATGTCCACTATGCGTCCTCGTCCTCGACGTCGTCGCTGCGCGCTGCTCCGTGCCCGAACTCGACCTCGACCCGCGCCCGGGTCACCTCCGCGTACGGCACCCGCCGGTCCGCACCCAGCACGTCGAGGACCACACCCGTCTCGTCGACGGTCAGCACCCGGCCCACGATCTCGCTTCCGTCGGCCAAGTTGACCTTGACCAGGCGGGACGTGGCACGGCGCCAGTGCCGGGGTTCGGTGAGCGGGCGGTCGACGCCGGGCGACGAGACCTCGAGGACGTACGGCTGCTCGCCCATCAGGTCGCTCGCGTCGAGCGTCTCGGAGACGGTGTGGCTGGCCTGCGCGATCTGGTCGAGGCTGACGCCGCCGTCGGCGTCGACGAAGATCCGGAGCAGGCGTCGTCGTCCGGCGGTGGTGAGGGCGATCCCGTCCAGGTCGAGACCCAGTGCCGCCAGTGCGGGAGTCAGAAGCGTGCGTACGCGCTCGGGGTTCGCCCCTGCCATCGGATCGCCCCTGTTCGGTTGTGGCCCGGACGGTCGAACCGTCCCGGCGTTCCTGCGACCTGTCGTTCCGCGTACCTGCCCAGCCTAGCCGCAGCCAGGCAGCTGCGGCAGCCGTGGGATGCTGGACCGATGTCTGCTACCGCCTCCCGCCGCACCGTGCTGCGCGCCGCCGGTGGGGCGCTCGTCGTGGGCGGGTCCGGTCTGCTGAGCGCATGCACTGGCGGCACTCCGGCACCAGGTCCGCATCCGTCCGGCACACCGTCCCCTGACGTCGACGAAAACGCCAGGCGCGCCGCCGCCCGCACGGAACAGACGCTCGCCGACTCAGCCGGCGCCACGGCCGTAGCACTGCGGACGACCACGGCAGGGCCAGTTCTGGCTCTTGCTGCGTCCGCCCACCAGGCTCACGCCGCGGCTTTGCTCGAGGGCCTGTCCCCCTCGACCGGTGCGACACCATCTGCTTCGTCGCCTCCCACGACAGCGCCCAGGCTGGCTGCCGCCCAGACCGCGGCGAGCGGAGGTCACCTCGCGGCCCTGCCAGGGGTGTCCGGCTCGCTTGCTCGGCTGCTCGCCTCTGTGGCTGCCTCCGATGCCGCGTTCGCGGCGACCCTGCGGGCGGTGTCGCGATGAGCCTGGTTGACGCCCTGCAGGCTGCGCTGGCCGGCGAGCACGCCGCCGTCTACGGCTACGGGGTGGTCGGCGGTCGGCTCGAGGGCACCGCGCAGGCCGCCCGGGCCCGCTCGGGGTTCGACACGCACCGGGTCCGCCGCACCACACTCCGCGGCCTGGTCAGCGCCGCCGGCGGCGAACCGGTGGTCGCGCAACCGGCCTACGACCTCGGCGGTCCGGTCGTGACGACGGCTCAGGCGGCGGGCCTGGCCGCCCGGATCGAGCTCGCGGTTGCCGCGGCGTTCGCCGACCTCGTCGCCGCGAGCCAGGGCACCGAACGCACGGTCCCGGCGGCCTGGCTCACCGACGCGGCCGTGCGCGCCGCGGGCTGGTCCGGCTCGCCGGCGGCGTTCCCCGGGCTGACCGAGCGGGCGGGTTGACTCCGGAGCCGACTAGCTCCAGAGGTCCAGCTGCGCCACCAGCTCGGAGAGCGAATGGATCACTGCGTCGGGTTCGCCGGCGGTGTGCCCACGCTGGTGGTCCGGGATGTCGCTGTGCGGGATGTGGACCGCCCGCATCCCCGCCGCCTGCGCGCCGTAGATGTCCTCGAACAGTCGGTCCCCGACGAAGACGGCGCTCCTCGGGTCCGCGACCCCCACGGCTCGCAGCGCCGTCCCGAACGCGTCCCCGTGCGGCTTGGTTGTCGGGATCTCGCTGGAGTAGACCGCGCCGTCGATCAGCTCGAGCAGGCCGTCCCTGGCGAAGATCCGCTCGTGGTGCTCGCGGGCCCACATCGTGTTCGACAGGACGCCGATGCGCAGGCCCCGAGCCCTCAGCTCGAGAAACAGCGGCCGCGCCTCGGGGTCGGCATACGTGTGGGGGTCCCAGCCCTCCTCGTACGCCGCGAGCGCCTGCCGGTGCCGTTCGGCTCCGGTGTCGATGCCCGCGACGTCGAAGACCTCCGCGAGCCGGCCCGAACGATGGTGGTCACGGGTGGTCACCCAGGCCTCGTCCTCGGCGGCGAGCAGCTGGTCGGCCAGCTCGGCCGCGCGAACCGCATCGTAGACCCGCGTATACGCCAACCAGCGTTCGCGCAGGTCGATCTGGTGCCAGGGCGTTAGCGTGC
>JBBQWS010000079.1:0-12722 GCA_038210415.1 Actinomycetes bacterium | reverse complement strand
TGCGCAGCAGGGCCGTGACCTGGTCGGAGTCCAGCAGGCCGGGCAGCCCGAGGAAGTCCTCCTCCTCGGCGGACCCGGGCGCGGCCGTCGTGCCGAACTCGCCGCCGTCGAAGAGCACGCGATCGAAGGTCGCCGCTGACTCCAGCGCCTCGAAAGAGAAGAGATCGTCGCCGCCGGCCCCGTCGTTCTCGGACTGCGCCGAGGCGACCAGGGCGTTCTCGGCCGACCAGAGGGCGTCGTCGCCGCCGGCAGGCCGGCCCAGGACATGGTCGCGCTGCAGCTCCAGCTCACCGGCGAGCTGCAGCAGGCCAGGGACGGACGGCAGGAAGACCGAGGCCGTCTCACCACGCCGGCGGGCCCGGACGAAACGTCCGACCGCCTGGGCGAAGAACAGGGGGGTCGACGTCGACGTGGCGTAGACGCCGACGGCCAGCCGCGGGATGTCGACCCCCTCGGACACCATGCGCACGGCCACCATCCAGCGCTGCTGGGAGGTGGCGAAACGCGAGATAGCGTCGCTGGCCCCGGGATCGTCCGACAGCACCAGAGTGGGCTGCTCACCGCAGACCCGGTGCAGGATCCGGGCGTACGCCCGGGCCGTGACGTGGTCGGTGGCTATGACCAGCCCGGCAGCGTCGGGAACGTGCCGGCGCACTTCGGTGAGCCGACGGTCGGCCGCGGTGAGGACCGACGGGATCCACTCACCCGCGGGATCGAGGGCGGTGCGCCAGGCTTGCGCCGTCAGGTCCTTGGTCAGCGGTTCGCCCAGCGTCGCCTGGACCTCGTCACCCGCCCGGGTGCGCCAACGCATCTGCCCGGAGTACGACAGGAACAGCACCGGGCGCACCACGCCGTCGCGCAGGGCATCGGCGTAGCCGTAGGTGTGGTCGGCCAACGAACGCGACTGCCCGCCGCCGTCCGGCGCGTACGTCACGAACGGGATCGGGTTCACGTCGGACCGGAACGGAGTGCCCGTCAGCCCGAGCCGGCGGGCGGCGGGCTCAAACGCCTCGCGAGTCGCCTCGCCCCACGACCGGGAGTCGCCCGCGTGGTGGATCTCGTCGAGGATCACCAGCGTCTTGCGGTTCTCGGTGCGGCGCCGGTGCAGCATCGGGTGCGCAGCCACCTGAGCGTACGTGAGGGCCACCCCCGCGAAGTCCCGGCCGGCGGCGCCGTGCGCGTTGCGGAACTCGTGGTCGAGCGCGATGCCGACGCGCTGGGCGGCCTCGGCCCACTGCCGCTTGAGGTGCTCGGTCGGAGCGACGACGGTGACGGCCTGGATCTGGCGCCGCTCCAGCAGGTCGGACGCCACCCGCAGTGCGAACGTGGTCTTGCCGGCTCCGGGGGTGGCTACCGCCAGGTAGTCGCGAGGGGCTGCGGCCTGGTACGCCTCCAGCGCCGCCTGCTGCCAGGCCCGGAGCGCCTGCGCGGTGCCCCGCGGCGATCGTCCGGGGAAGGCTGGTGGCAGGTGGGAAGCGGCTGAAGTACTCACGGGGTCATGACCTTACGAGGCCGCCGCGACAACCGGCGAAACCCCCAGGTCAGCCGGGAGTGTCGGCCGCGGCGACAGCCGGACGAACGCGCCAGCCGACCACCATGCCCAGCAAGGCGAGGGCGCCCATGATCGCGTCGATGGTCCAAAACGCCCAGCGGTCCGACCCCGACTGCCGGGTCGCGACGGCGTACACAGCCCCCGCGACCCCGATGAAGATCGTCGAGAACAGCGCGTCCGAGACCTGCAGGGCGGCAGAGTTGGCGCCCTGCTCCTCCTCGGGCGAGAGACTCAGCGTGAGCAGCCCCACCGACGGCATCGCCATCCCCATCCCGACGCCGCCGACGATCCAGGAGGCCCCGGCGACCCACACCGGGACGGACTGGAACACCGCAGCCGCAGCACCGCCGACGGCCACAGCGACGAGCCCGCAGCCGACCTGCACCAGCTGGTGACGCTCCAGCCTCAAGGCCTTCCGGGCTTGGAACCAGGACCCGCTGGCCCAGCCCAGCGCCCCACCGGTGAGCGAGATGCCGGCCGCAGTGGTCGACAGGCCGCGCTCGCTGATCAGCATCAGCGGAAGGAACACCTCGGCCCCGAAGAACGAACCGGCGAGCACCCCGCGCAGGGCGATGGCCGACGGCAGGCCCGGAGCAAACCGCAAGGTCCCCGGCGGCAGCAGCGGGCGGAGCCCGGGGACGAGCATGACCACTCCCACGACGACGAGCAGCACGGCCAGCAGGTCGAGGCGCTGCCCGGCGTACTGCAGCACAGCGACCCCGCCGGCAGCCAGCAGCGCCGACCGCTTGCGACCTGGCCGCCGCATCCCCGAACCTCCGCGAAGGGCGGCCAGCTCGGGCAAGATCGCGAGCATCGACGGCAGGACCAGGACGGGGATCGCCAGGAAGACCCAGCGCCAAGAGAACACGTCAGCGACCCAGCCGGCTACCGCCGGGCCGACGATGGAAGGCAGCACCCACGCAGCCGACAGGGCAGCGAAGACCTTGGGCCGCACGTCCTCGTCGTACGCACGGGCGACCACGACGTAGATCGCGACGATGACCGCGCCGCCACCAAGCCCCTGGAGCGCCCGGCCCAGCACGAAGACGGGCATGTCGACGGCGGTCCCGGCGACGACGAGACCTGCGCCGAACAGGCCGACCCCGATCAGCAGCGACGACCGTGGCCCGCCGGAGTCGCAGAGCTCGCCGGCCACGACCATGGCGAACAGGCTCGCGACGACGTACCCGCTGAACGCCCAGGCGTACCAGCTCAGACCGTTCAGCTGGGCGACGGCCCGAGGCATCACCGTGGCCACCGCCATCGCCTCGAACGCGATCAGGAGGATGACGGCGACGATGCCGACGGTCAGGCGGCGGTAACCGGGGGCGAAAAGGCTGGCGGGACTAACCGCCGGAGCCGCCTCCGCCTTGGTCACCGCCGCCTCCCTTGTCGCCGCCGCCCTTGCCGCCCATCGGCAGCCCCTCGTAGATCTCCTTGCACTCAGGGCAGACTGGGAACCGGCCAGGGTCGCGCGAGGGCACCCACACCTTGCCGCAGAGCGCCACCAGCGGCGTCCCCAGGACGGAGCTCTCAGTGATCTTCTCTTTGCGCGCGTAGTGCGCGAAGCGCTCGTGATCACCCTCGTCGGTGGGCACCGGGAGGGTGCGCTCCTCGAGGATCGTGCCGCCACCGGTGGTCTCAGGGCCGCTCGGACCCAGCGGTTCGCTCATAGGACCAGTCTAGGCACCGGGTCGCCGGGCCGGTCAGTTCAGGTCGGGATCGTCGGTCCAGGTCGACACGAGCGCCAGGTCGCCACCCTGGCGCCGCAGCACGGCTCGCCACAAACCCTGCGGATCCGGATCGAGCAGGTCGCCGGGCAGGCTGTCGACGACGTACCACGAGCCTTCGCCAAGCTCGTCCAGCAACTGCCCAGGCCCCCACCCGGAGTACCCGGCGAACACCCGGAGGCCGCTCGCCCAGGCGGGTGCGTCGGCCGGCTCGGAGTCGATGTCGATCACGGCGAGCGAGCCGGGCACGACCCGCACGACAGGGGCTACGACGCCGGGCCGCAGAGCGGCTTCGACGCCGGGCCGCAGGGCGGCGACGACCAGCGCCCCATCGACCTCGACCGGTCCTCCGGAGAAGAACACCTCGGGTGCCGCCAACGCCGAGCACTCGCCCCACGACGGGAACTCAGCACTGACCGGAAGGTCAAGGGGCTGGTTCAGCACAACCCCTACGGTGCCCTCGTCGTCGTGGTCGAGCAGCAGCACCACCGCCCGGGCGAACCTGGGGTCGCCGAGCTGCGGTGTGGCCACGAGGAGCCGACCGGAGAGCGACCGGGTCGCCGGTTCTGCGTCCATGCGGCCACTGTGCCCTCTCGAGGCCTGTTTCGGCAGACCCTCGCGACGATCGTGATCGAACGGCCAGCGAAGTTGGGAACCATCGGCGCGGCGAGCCGCCGAACGGCCTAGGCTCAGGAGTATGCGGATCTTGGTGCTGGCCAACTCCAGCGACGCCGATGCCGGCTTCGTCGGCGAGGCCTTGCAGGCGCGTGGGGCGACCTTGGTGACGCATCTGCGCGAGGCCACGGAGCCGCCCCCCGAGCCCACCGACTTCGATGCGATCGTCTCGTTGGGCTCGGAGTGGTCCGTCTACTGGGAGCACGTCGGCGTCGAGGTCGCACGCGAGGCCGCGCTGCTGCGCAACGCCGTCGCCGCGGACGTCCCGGTGCTGGGGCTCTGCTTCGGCGGTCAGATCCTCTCGCACGCGATGGGCGGCTCGGTCGAGCCCGCGCCCGAGCCCGAGATCGGCTGGTACGAGATCGAGTCCGACGTACCCCATCTCATCCCCCACGGCCCCTACGTCCAGTGGCACAGCGACCGGTTCGTCGTGCCGCCCGGCGCCCGCGAGCTCGCCCGCAGCCCGGTCGGGCCGCAGGCGTACACCGTGGGCAGCGCGGTCGGGCTGCAGTTCCACCCCGAGGCCTCCCCCGAAGTCGTTCGGCGCTGGGTCGTCGGCGGCGTCGCCGAGCTGACGGCCGCCGGGGGGACGCCCGAGTCGTTCATCACCGAGTCCGACGCCCGGCTCGCCGAGTCGCGCGAACGCGCCATCCGCATCGTCGACGCGTTCCTTGACGGCAACCTGCGTTCTTAGCCAGAGGAAAGAAGGCACCGAGATGGCGTTCCATGTCGACTCAGAGGTCGGTCAGCTTCGTCAGGTCATCGTGCACCGGCCGGGTCTCGAGCTCTCCCGGCTGACGCCGTCCAACGTCGAGGAACTGCTGTTCGACGACGTGCTGTGGGCCCAGCGCGCCCGCGACGAACACGACACCTTCGTCGCCGAGCTGCGGGCCCGAGGGGTGACCGTCCACCACTTCGCCGACCTGCTCACCGAGACCCTCGCGATCGACGAGGCCCGCGACTTCGTGCTCACGCGCGTCATCAACGAGCGGACGGCGGGCGCGACGCTGGTCGAGCCGATGCGTGAGATGGCCAGAAGCCTCGACCCCGAGACGCTGGCCACGTTCATGATCGGCGGCATCCTGAAGAAGGACCTCCAGCTGCCCAACCAGGCAAGCCTGCTCTGGCAGCACCTCGACGACGAGGACTTCGTCCTCACGCCGCTGCCGAACCACCTGTTCCAGCGCGACAACTCGGCCTGGGTGTACGCCGGGGTCTCGATCAACCCGATGACGAAGCCGGCCCGCAAGCGCGAGACCGTCCACTCCCAGGCCATCTACAACTTCCACCCGATGTTCGCTGCCGAACGCGCGAACTTCGCGTTCTACTACGGCAACGACGACGACCTGCACGAGCCCGCCACGTGCGAGGGCGGCGACATCCTGGTGGTCGGAAACGGCACGGTCATGGTCGGGATGGGCGAGCGCACGACCCCCCAGGGCATCGAGGCGCTCGCGTCGGCCTGGTTCACCAAGAGCGGCGGCGCAGTGCGCCAGGTGATCGCCGTCGAGCTGCCGAAGGTTCGGGCGTTCATGCATCTGGACACCGCGATGACGATGGTCGACCACGACGCGTTCGTCACCTACCCGTACCTTCCCGAGGCCCTGCGGTCGTTCACCGTCACCCCGGACAGCTCGCCGGACGGTCTGCACGTCACGCAGAACGACGACCTGTGGAAGGCGATCGCCACGGCGCTCGACCTGCCGTCCATCCGCGTGCTCTCGGCCGCCCAGGACGTCCGGTCCGCGGAGCGCGAGCAGTGGGACGACGGCAACAACTTCCTCGCGCTGTCACCCGGGGTGATCATGGGCTACGAGCGAAACACGACCACCAACACCTACCTGCGCAAGAACGGCATCGACATCGTCGCGGTCGCTGGCAGCGAGCTCGGCCGGGGTCGAGGTGGCCCCCGCTGCATGTCCTGCCCGATCGAGCGCGACCCCGCGTAGCCCGTCCTCTTCGAAAGGTCAAGACCGTGGCGTACAACCTGCACAACCGCAACTTCCTCAAGGAGCTCGACTTCAGTCCGGACGAGTTCCGCTACCTCCTGGGGCTCGCGGCAGACCTCAAGGCCGCGAAGTACGGCGGCTACGAAAAGCCCCGTTTGACCGGGAAGAACATCGCCCTGATCTTCGAGAAGGCCTCGACCCGTACGCGGTGCGCCTTCGAGGTCGCAGCGTTCGACCAGGGCGCCCACGTGACGTACCTCGACCCGACCGGATCCCAGATCGGGCACAAGGAGTCGATGAAGGACACCGCCCGGGTGCTCGGGCGGTTCTACGACGGCATCGAGTACCGCGGCTCCAAGCAGGTGCTCGTCGAGACGCTCGGCGAGTTCGCGGGAGTGCCGGTCTGGAACGGCCTCACCGACGAGTGGCACCCCACCCAGACCCTGTGCGACATGCTGACGATGCGCGAGCACTGCACGAAGCCGGACGCCGAGATCGCCTTCGCCTACGTCGGCGACGCCCGCAACAACATGGGCAACTCACTGCTGGTGGCGGGGGCCATGATGGGCATGGACGTCCGCATCGTCGCACCGAAGAACCTCTGGAACTCGCCCGAGGTGATCGACGAGGCCGAGAAGATCGCCGCGACCACGGGTGCCAGGATCACGCACACCGACGACCCCTCGCGGGGCGTCGACGGCGTCGACTTCATCTACACCGACGTGTGGGTGTCGATGGGCGAGCCCAAGGAAGTCTGGGCCGACCGCATCGCCATGCTGAAACCCTTCCAGGTCAACGCAGATCTCGTCGCGGCAACGGGAAACCCGCAGGTGAAGTTCATGCACTGCCTGCCCGCCTTCCACGATCGGAACACGGTCGTGGGCGAGGCGCTGTTCGAGCAGACCGGCCTGGCCGCTCTCGAGGTGACCGACGACGTCTTCGAGTCGCACCACTCGATCGTGTTCGATCAGGCCGAGAACCGGATGCACACCATCAAGGCGATCATGGTCGCCACCCTCGGCTGACCCCCAGCCGTCCCGGCTCACGTGGGTCGGGCGGGGTCAGACGGAGCGCAGCCGGGTCCGCAGCGAGTTGAGCTCCTCGGTCATGGCCGGGGGCAGGTGCGCGCCGAACTTCGCGAAGTACTCCTCGGTCAGGTCGGCCTCGGCGAGCCAGCTCTGCGGGTTCACCGCGAAGAGCTCGGCCAGCTGGGCCTCGTCGAGGTCGAGCCCGTCGACATTGAGGGCACCAGGCGCCGGGGCCCGGCCGATCGCGGTGTCGACGGCGTCGACCTCGCCCTCGACCCGGCGGATGACCCATTCGAGTACCCGGCTGTTGTCGCCGAAGCCGGGCCAGAGGAACTTGCCGTCCGAGTCCTTGCGGAACCAGTTGACCTGGAAGATCCGCGGCAGCTTCTCGGGCGTGGTCGCGTTGCCGACATCGAGCCAGTGTCCCCAGTAGTCGGCCATGTTGTAGCCGCAGAACGGGAGCATGCCGAACGGGTCGCGGCGAAGCGCCCCGACGGTGCCCTCGGCCGCGGCCGTCTGCTCGGACGAGACGGTTGCGCCGATGAAGTCGCCGTGCTGCCAGCTGAGCGACTCGTTGACCAACGGGACGTTGGTGGCGCGACGGCCGCCGAAAAGGATCGCGTCGATCGCGACGCCGGCCGGGTCCTCCCAGGTGTCGGCGATCGACGGGCACTGCCCCGCGGGGGCCGTGAACCGGCTGTTCGGGTGCGACGACAGCTCGGTCGCCTCCGGGGTCCAGTCGCGGCCCTTCCAGTCGATCAGGTGAGCGGGTGCCTCGTCGGTGAGGCCCTCCCACCAGATGTCGCCGTCGTCGGTGAGCGCGACGTTGGTGAAGATGCAGTTGCCGGTGAGGGTCCGGATCGCGTTGGCATTGGTCTTCATGCTCGTGCCCGGCGCCACCCCGAAGAAGCCGGCCTCGGGGTTGATCGCGTGCAGCCGGCCGTCGGCGGCGAACCGCATCCAGGTGATGTCGTCGCCGACCGTCTCGACCTTCCAGCCGGGCAGGGTGGGCTCGAGCATCGCCAGGTTGGTCTTGCCGCACGCGGACGGGAACGCAGCCGACAGGTGCCGGACATCGCCCTCGGGTGAGGTGAGCTTGAGGATCAGCATGTGCTCGGCCAGCCAGCCCTCGTCCCGGCCCATGACGCTCGCGATCCGCAGGGCGAAGCACTTCTTGCCGAGCAGCGCGTTGCCGCCGTAGCCGGATCCGTAGGACCAGATCTCGCGGGCCTCGGGGAACTGCACGATGTACTTGGTCTCGCTGCACGGCCACGACACGTCGGCCTGACCGGGCTCGAGCGGGTGACCCACCGAGTGCAGCGCGGGAACGAAGTCGCCGCTCGCGTCGATCAGCTCGAGGGCGGCCTTGCCCATGCGGGTCATGATCCGCATGTTGACCACGACGTACGGGGAATCGGTGATCTCGACGCCCAGCTGCGAGATCGGCGAGCCGAGCGGGCCCATCGAGAACGGAACGACATACATCGTGCGGCCGCGCATCGAACCGCGGAACAGCTCGGTGAGCTCGGCCCGCATGGCGGCCGGCTCGCGCCAGTTGTTGGTCGGGCCCGCGTCCTTAGCCTCAGCCGAGCAGATGAAGGTGCGGTCCTCGACCCGGGCGACGTCGCTGGGGTTCGAGCGCGCGAGGAACGAGTTGGGTCGCAGCTCGGGGTTCAGCCGGACGAACATGCCCGACTCGACCATCTCGGCGGTGAGGCGGTCCCACTCCTCCTGCGACCCGTCACACCACATGATTTGGTCGGGCTGGGTGAGCTCGGCGGTCTCCTCCACCCACTGGACCAGCTTCTTGTTGGTGGAAGGCGCCTCATTGAGCCTGGTGACCGTCATCGAATCAACCCATTCCGGATCGGCCGTCGCCACACGCAGGCTGGCGCCAGCAAACGTCGTTGCTAGTCCACAGCGTGCACCAAGTTAAGGACCCCGACCATCCCCGGGCCCTAGAATTCACCAACCAATAGGGTAGTTGTGAGTAACCCCACATATCGGAGGAGACGCCATGCCGGGCTTCCAGCCCCTGCCAGCCGACGCGATGACCTGGACCAAGAATGTCCTCGGTGCCGAGGTCACCAGGCTGCACACGAACGGCGCCGTCCTCACGATCGTGCACGGACGCAAGGGCGACCTCGTCCCCGACCACGGGTACACGCACGGGTCCGTGACCTATGTGGTCTCCGGTCAGCTCGAGATCGACGGTCACGTGCTGAACCCGGGCGACGCGGGTTCCTACCGGCCAGGCACGGGCTACTTCTCCGTGCGGTTCCTCGAGGACTCCGTCTACGTGGTGGCGCGCACCGCCGCCGACGAGCTCACCATCCCCGACCTCGGCGAGCGCTCGGCCGCCCACCTCGACTCCGGCTGAGGGCCGGCGCGGGCCGGCGACCCTAGCGGCTGCTGACCGGCTGCCGTTCCCAGACGAATTTCGCCTCCACAGTCAGGCCGGCCACCGAGCTGAGCGCCGCGGGGTCCAACGTGTACGTCACGCGGTACGTCCGGGTCTGGCCGAGGGCACCGCCCCGAGGGGTCCAGCCGCCGATGCCCGTACCGAAGTCGTGGTGCGCTCGTAGCAGCCCGGCCAAGGTGCCGGCTGCTGCCGTGGCCCCGGAGAATCCGGTGCATGACGCCAGCGAACCGCCGGTGCCCACCTCAACCCTGAGGAGCAGCGACTCGGCGAGTGCACCGGGCACGTCCGCCGACGTCAGGAACAGGCGAACCGGCCCCCGCTCCGACGCTTCAGCAGAGACGACCAGGCAACGTGAACCGGTGCCGCCCGGCGCGAGTCCGCCCACGTCGAACGCCGCCGAGTTGCTCCCCTCGACCTGAAGGACGCTTGGCCCCCCTCCGACCGCAGCCGGGTCGGGTTCGACCGAGAACGCGATGTCGGAGGACGCCCAGACCGAGGCACCGCTCAGGGCGAGGGCAAACCCGACCGGTACGGCGCGCAGCAGCCTGCGAGCACGA
Organism: Actinomycetes bacterium; assembly: GCA_038210415.1. GTDB lineage: Bacteria > Actinomycetota > Actinomycetes > Prado026 > Prado026 > JBBQWS01. The sequence continues at coordinate 2,809 of JBBQWS010000079.1, read as the reverse complement.
CGGGTCATGGCAGTACCTCGATCGGCGGTGCGCTCCCCCGTCGCCGAACGGGCAAGCATTGACCTCAGGGCTCAGCGTGGTCATCGGCGTCGAGCGGTTGCGGTCTTGAGCCGCGGCCCGCTCGGTTTCAGGCGGCGAAGTAGTGGTTGCGGACCTGCACGGCGGTCAACGCGGTCGTGTACACAGCCGGCTCGTCGATCGTCGCGGCAAGGAACGAGCTCGAAGCCGCCGGAGCCCAGCCGGCCAGCGCGCCGCAGCCGATCCGCCAGTAGCCGGTGAAGCCGTCGGAGAGCTTGTTGGCGTTGGTGCCCACCGAGAAGCCGTCCACGTAGAGCACCATCCCCGTCGCCGCACTCATCGTGCCGACCGCGTGGTGCCAGTAGCCGTCGTTGAACCCGGCCGCGCTGCTGATGACCGTCGTGGGTCCCCCGGTGCCCGCGCGGACCCCCCAGTTGATGGTCCCGTTGGCTCCGAGCCACAGCTGACGGTCGTACCTCGTGCTCGCGGTACCGGTCTGGTTGTTCTCGAGCCCGATCAGCTTGCCGCCGACCGCCGAGGTCGACTTGAACCAGACCTCGACCGAGTACGTGGTCGGGTTGGCCGCGGTGGTGGCGTTGGTGATGCAGCCGGCCGAGCCGTCGAGGGTGACCGAGCCGGAGAACTGCCGGGTCGTCATGCCGGTCACCCGGTAGACGATTCCGCCGGCGCTGAACGCTCCGTTGCGGCCGTTACCCGAGGAGTCTGCGGCAGTGGTCGGTCCGTTCTCGCTGATGTGCCACCAGCCCCACGGCGCGTCAGGGGTGACCGCCGCGATGTAGTCACCCGTGCCGAACTGGGCGTACGGCGAGACCGCCCAGCGGTTGGCCTGGTTCTTGGTCGTCGCAGAGAAGGCCGCCATCGCCGGCGTGGCCAGGAGCGGAACCGATGCCAGGACGACCGCGGACATCGACAGCGCCGTTCGCCCCGGGGCGTCCTTGCCCCAGGCCCGGCTGGTCCGAACGGGTCCCTGCGGCGGCGCTCCGGAGGCACCAGCCGGGTGGTCCGGGTCGTCGTCGTTCGCATCTTCCGCGTCGTTCGCATCTTCCGCGTCGTTCGCTTCGGCGGAGTGCGCGTCGAGCAGCTTGTCCCTGCGCCGGTCCGCGGCAGCGAGCCCGATCGCGCCGGCCGTCAGGAAGAACCACAGCCCGAGCGGGACGAAGCTGCCGGTGGCGAGCCAGAGGAACGGCAGGCCGACCAGTCCGACCCGCAGCCGGCCGACCCCGTGGACCGACTTCGGGTCGGTCGTGAATCCGTCGTCGGTCGGGTTCGCGTCGCCGCGGGTGATGAGCCGGCCGTCCGCCCGGATGTCGCGCACCCGGTGCACGAGGCGATGGCCGGGGTGGTTGGGGTCGTCGAAGACGATCACCTGGCCACGTCGGATGTCGGCGGCGGCCACGGGCATCGCGGCGACCACGTCGCCGGGCTGGATCCGTGGCTGCATCGAGCCGCTGAGCACCACGAAAGAGGTCCAGCCGAAAAGGATGGGCACGAGGGCCCAGAGGATCAGGCCGGCCCCGAAAGCGAGGTAGCAGCGAGCGGCGACGACGGCCACCAGCCGGACCCAGCTCTCGTCAGGAAGCTCGGCTCCGGCGGAGGGGGCCACGGGGGCCTCCTCCGCCGGAGCGCTGAGCTCGAGAGTCATGACTTCGCCAGACTCTTCGCCGACGCCTGGGGAGGCGTCAGCTGTTCTGGGCCTCCCAGACGAAGTCCGCAGCAGCAGTACCCGACATGACCGAGCTCGGGGCGGCCGCAGACAGGGTCCAGGTGATCCGGTAGGACTTGGTCTCGCCGACAACTCCAGCCAGGGCCCACGTTCCGACGCCAGTCGCGAACGAGGTGTTGGCAAGAGCAGCGGCAGCCAAATTAGTGTTCAAGATCGTTCCAGAGGGCACGAACGCAGCGCACGAGGCGAACGTCGCGCCGCTGCCTTCTTCGACCTGGATGTTGAGTGAGCCGGACAACGCGTTCGTCGTCGCCACACCCGAGGTGTAGAGCTTGACCGAGCCCGGCAGCGTGCCGTTCGAGGTCACGAGGATGCACTTCTGGCCCGTCGACCCGGGCTTGATGCCCGAGACCGAGAAGGCCGCTGCGCCCGCGTCGTCGTCGACGAGGAGCACCTTGCCGGCTGCCCACGCGTTGGCAGCGTTGTTCGTCGTGGCGCTGAAGGCCGCGTACGAGCCTTGCCACACCACCAGAGCGCTGGCCACGAGAGCAGCGGGGATGGCCGCCGCCTTCAGTGCCCGACGGTTCCGCTTGCTGAGTCGTTCCATGTTCCCCTCCGAGATGAGCAATGCGATGACAGATCCCCTGTTGCAGAGCCGTCATCGGCGCACCCCGGCTGCCACTTGAGCACCAGACCCGCGTGGTCTGTGCGGACTAGCCCGTCCGGCTCAGCCGGCCGGCGTATCAGGAAACCGGTCTCGGCGCTCTTGCGTCTGCAGGAGAAGGAGCCGCGGACAACAGCTGGAGGTCGTCATGGGATGGATCGACCAGACCCGACCGGATTGGGTCCTGGCACGGCCACCACGGGCCGTGCTGATCGACGACGACGAGGGCGACGAGACATGAAAGAAGGGCCCCGACCGAAGTCGGGGCCCTTCTTTACGAGCGGTTCGAACTAGATCCCGCGGACCTGCTCCGCCTGCGGGCCCTTCGGGCCCTGGGTGATCTCGAACTCGACGCGCTGGTTCTCGTCCAGCGAGCGGTAGCCATCGGCCACGATCGCGCTGAAGTGAACGAAGACGTCGGCGCCGCCGCCGTCCTGTGCGAT
>JBBQWS010000078.1:0-12737 GCA_038210415.1 Actinomycetes bacterium | reverse complement strand
CTTCGGCGTCGCCGTCTACTCGGGACGGCGAGCGATCGCCGCGAAGAGCGCGGGGAACATCAGCGGTCGCTCCTGTGCCTGGTCGAGCTCCTCGAAGCAGCAGCCCACCGCGCGACGTCGGCTGCCGAGGCAGGACGGCGGTCGGATCCCGACCGGCGCCACGGTGATGTCGAACCACCCCCGGTAGCGGGTGACTGTGAGGCCCGCCGCCGACGCAAGCTCGCTGAGCCGAGGTCCGATCTGCGGGTCGGTGCCACGCCCTGCATGGAAGTCGACGTACTTCGGCGTCAGGTCAGCGAGGTCCGGTGACAGTGGCTGCATGCGCATCGCCGAGAGATCCAGGTCGACGAGGTAGACGAACCCTCCCGGCCGCACGAGCGTGGCGAGGTGGTCGACAATTCGTTGTTCCGCACCGTCGTTATGGGCGAGCACGTGACGCAGGACGACCGTGTCGAACGTGCCGGCGTTTAGGCCGATGTCGTCGGCGCGACCCTGCCGCAGGTCCGCGTTGGTGACGCCCGCATCCGCGAGCAGAGCCCGACCGCGCTGCAGCGCAGCGTCATCGCCGTCGACGCGAGCGCCGCCGCCGGACCACAGCCGACGTCGGCAATCCTGGCCCCCGGCGCGATCCCAGCCTCCGACCACAACTCGGCTTCGGAGGCCCCCGCCCGACTGGCCATCAGCCGATAGCGGGCGATCTAGGCGTCGCCGATCTCGAGGGCGTAACCGTCCATCTGGAGCTCCCGGTGTTGCGCGGGTGCTTAGCGCCGAACCGGAGGTCGACAAGACCTACGGCTCGTACTTGTAGCCCAGCCCCCGAACGGTCACGAGGTAGCGCGGGTTCGCCGGGTCCGGCTCGACCTTGGCCCGCAGCCGCTTGATGTGGACGTCGAGGGTCTTCGTGTCGCCCACGTAGTCGGAGCCCCACACCCGGTCGATCAGCTGCATCCGGGTCAGGACCCGACCAGCGTTGCGCAGCAACAGCTCGAGCAGGTCGAACTCCTTGAGCGGCATGGGCACCGACCGACCGTCGACCGCGACGACGTGGCGCTCGACATCCATGCGGACCGGACCGACCTCGATGGCGCCCGGCAGCAGCTCGTCGGTCTCGTACCCGCGCCGAAGCACCGCCCGGATCCGGGCCACCAGCTCGCGGGAGGAGAACGGCTTGGTGACGTAGTCGTCCGCGCCGAGCTCGAGACCGACCACCTTGTCGACCTCGCTGTCCTTGGCGGTCAGCATGATCACGGGCACGTTCGACTTCGCCCTCAGCGCGCGGCACACCTCGGTGCCGGAAAGGCCTGGCAGCATCAGGTCGAGCAGCACCAGGTCGGCGCCGCTGCGGTCGAACTCCTCGAGCGCAGCCGGTCCGGTGGGAGCGACTGCGACCTCGAACCCCTCCTTGCGCAGCATGTACGAGAGCGCTTCGCTGAACGACTCCTCGTCCTCGACCACGAGCACTCGGGTCACGAGATCACCTTCCGGGAACGGGTCGGCGCTGCGCCGGCCTCGACAGGGGTGACGCTCTCCGGCGGCAGATCCGCCAGTGGCGTCGCGGGTTCAGCCGACTGGCCGGGTAGGCGCAGGGTGAACGTCGACCCGGACCCCTCTACGCTCCACACCGTGACCTCACCACCGTGGTTGGCGCACACATTGCGGACGATCGCGAGCCCGAGCCCGGTGCCACCGGTCGCCCGGGAACGGGCCGGATCGACCCGGTAGAACCGCTCGAACACCCGGACCTGGTCGTCGTCGGCGATGCCGATCCCCTGGTCCGCGACGCTGATCTCGACGGTGTGCATCGCCGGTTCGCCCACGTCGGGCACACTGCGGGCCGCGACCACGACTCGCGTACGCTCGCCGCTGTACGCGACCGCGTTCTCGATCAGGTTGCGCAACGCGCTGGTCAGTTGCTCGCGGACACCAAGAACCCGCAGTCCTGGCTCACCGGCTACGAAGAGGTCGATGTGCTTGGCCAGCGCCGCAGTGCGGACGAAGTCGGTCGCGTCGGCAACGACGTCGTCGACGCAGACCAGGGTCGCGTGGCTCAGCGGGTCGTCGTTCTGCAGACGCGAGAGCTCGATCAACTCGTTGACCATCGAGGCGAGTCGCGCCGCCTCGTGCTGCATCCTCCCGGCGAACCGCAGCACCGCCTCAGGGTCGTCCGAGGCGCCCTCGACAGCTTCGGCGAGCAGCGAAAGCGCACCGACCGGGGTCTTGAGCTCATGCGAGACGTTGGCGACGAAGTCACGGCGGACGTCGTCGACGCGGGCCGCCTCCGAGCGGTCCTCGGCCAGAATCAGCACGAGGTCGTCGGTAAGAGGGGCGACTCGGACCATGAGTACGATCCGCGGCCAACCACGGCGACGGCGCGGCTGCAGCTCGAGCGTGCGGACGTCTCCCCCGACGCGTACGGCCCGGACCGCCCGCAGGACCTCGTCCGACGCCACCCGGCCGTCGCGGACGAGACCGAGCGTCTGCGCAGCCGCGCTCGCCCACACGGTCGTCTCGCTGCGGTCGACCACAGCGGACGCCGAACGCAGGGCGGACAGGACGGCGGTCGCCCCGGGCGGAAGCACCTGGGGGACGTTCTCGGCACCCTCGGCCTGCTGCTGCTGCTCGCTGACCCGGAACGCGAACATGGCGCCGCCACCGATGGCGACGCCAACGGCTCCACCCAGCAGCATTGCCGTCGTCGCGTCCACGTGTCGATGGTAGGAGAGCGGTCGGCCGTTTGACGCCGCCTGAGGCCGAGGCCGCCAGTGCGTCGCCGACTGTTCACCGTTGGTACGAGGTCCGTTCACCCGGCGCATCGCTTCACCCGGCGGTTCGGCCGTACGCTGGCAGCCGATCGACCGAGACCGCCTACTACCTGTGGAGCCCTTGACATGCGCGACGCCTACCACGAGGCCCTGGACGCGATCACCGACGAGCTGGTCACGATGAGCAGCATGGTCGGGACGATGATGGAGCACGCCTCTACGGCCCTCCTGACGGCCGACCGGGCGCTGGCCGAGAGCGTCATCGAGGCCGACGACGAGATCGACTCGATCAACCAGGAGGTCGAGCTGCGGGCCACGGAGCTGATCGCGCTACAGCAGCCGGTGGCCACCGACCTGCGCATGGTGCTGGCTGCCATGCGGATCTCGACCACGCTCGAACGCATGGGCGACCTCGCCCAGCACGTCGCCAAGACAGCTCGCATGCGCTACCCCGACCACGCTGTTCCGCCGTCCGTCGAGGCGAACATCCGTGAGATGTCGTACATCGCCGTCCGTATGGCGACGAAGATCGGGCAGGTGATCGAGACGAAGGACATCGCGCTGGCCCGCGAGATCGAGACCGACGACGACCGGATGGACGCGCTGCACCGCGAGGTGCTCGACATCCTGCTGACCGCCGCGCCTGGCCCGGTCAACCAGGCCGTCGACATCACCCTGCTGAACCGCTACTTCGAGCGGTACGCCGACCACGTCGTCAGCATCGCCCGGCGGGTCATCTACCTCGTGATCGGCGAGCGCTCGACGCTCTGACCGTCAGCGGCCCTGGTTCCTGACCGCCTCGATCGCGGCCGCGGCCGCGTCTGCGTCGAGGTACTCGCCGCCGGTGACGGTCGGGCGCAGGTCGGCGTCGAGCCGGTAGACCAGGGGGATCCCGGTCGGGATGTTGAGTCCGGCGATCGCGTCGTCGGAGATCCCGTCGAGGTGCTTGACCAGGGCGCGCAACGAGTTGCCATGCGCCGTGACCAGCACGGTCTGGCCGGCCCGCAGGTCGGGCACCACGCCGTCGTGCCAGTACGGCAGCATCCGGGCGACGACGTCCTTGAGGCACTCGGTGCGCGGCATCGACTCCGGGGCCAGCCCCGCGTAGCGCGGGTCGCCGACCTGGCTGAACTCGTCGTCGTCGGCGATGACGGGCGGCGCAACGTCGAACGAACGGCGCCAGAGCATGAACTGCTCCTCGCCGTAGGCGTCGAGTGTCTGCTTCTTGTCCTTGCCCTGCAGGGCGCCGTAGTGACGCTCGTTGAGGCGCCACGAACGACGCACCGGGATCCAGTGCCGGTCGCAACCGTCCAGCGCCAGGTTGGCGGTCGTGATCGCCCGGCGCAGCACCGACGTGTGCACGACATCGGGCAGGACATCGGCGTCACGCAGGAGTGCCCCGCCTCTGGTCGCCTCGGCCACGCCCTTGTCCGAAAGAGGTACGTCGACCCAACCAGTGAACAGGTTCTTGGCGTTCCACTCGCTCTCGCCGTGCCGGAGCAGGACCAAGGTGTACGACGCGTCAACCATGGGCGCCACCCTATCGAGAGGCCGATCGGGTCATCGCTCCGGATCGGCGAACCGGGCGAACGCCGCGAGGTTGGCCAAGGACTCGCCGCGCTTGGCCCGCCACTCCCACTCACGCCGGATCGCCCCCGCGAACCCGATCTCGAGCAACGTGTCGAAGCTCTCGTCGGAGTACGTGAGCACGCAGCCGAGCACCCGGTCGATCTCCTCGGTATCGACTGCGGCGAGCGGGATCCGGCCGACCAGGTAGACGTCGCCAAGGTGGTCGACACAGAAGTGCACGCCGTACATCCGGGTGTTCTTGACCAGCAGGTGCCGGTAGAAGGCCTCGTGGTTCTCGTCGGCCGCCCGCACCACGAAGGCCTCGACCAGCAGGCTGTGCTCGCCCACGACGAGCCAGGTGGCCGTGACCAGCTTGTGCACCCCGGGCAAGGTCACCAGGAACGCACCTTCGCGAGGACGCTCGTAGGTCAGGGCCTGCTCGTCCAGCGCGCCCTGGATCACGGCGTCGAGCGCCTGTCGGGCGGCCTCGGTCATCGCGTGACGGCGCGAACCTCGTCGCGCAGCCGGAGTCGGTGCGCCTCCGCTGCGCCCGCGTAGACATCGAGCATCGCCCGTGCCGTGGCCGGCCAGCCGAACGCCGACGCGTGCTCGACCGCCCCACGGCCGAGGGTCGCGAGCCGCCGCGGGTCGGCCAGCAGCCCCGCGACAGCGGAGGCCCACGCGCGAGGATCGTGCCCGTCGACCAGGAGTCCCGAACGACCGTCGGACACAGCCGTGCGCAGCCCACCCACCGCGGCCGCGACGACAGGCGTGCCACAGGCCTGCGACTCGACCGCTACGAGCCCGAACGACTCGTTGTACGACGGGACGACGGTGAGGGTGGCGGCGCGGTACCAGTCAGCCAGGGCCAGCTGGGTCACCGGCGGCGTGAACCGCACCGAGCCACGGATTCCGAGCCGGGTGGCCAGGTCGTCCAACGCGGTCGGGTGCGCGAGCCCGCTGCCGCTCGGACCGCCCACGACGGCGACCACCAAACGATCACGCAGACCCGGGTCGGCCGCGAGCAGCTGGGCCGCTGCCCGGACGAGCACGTCGGGCGCCTTCAGCGGCTGGATCCGTCCCACGAACAGCAGCACGACGGCGTTCGCCGGAATCCCTAGTCGGGCGCGGGCCGCCTCCTGCGAACCCGGCGTGAACACCTTCAGGTCGACGCCCGGGTAGACCGACACGACCTTCTCGCCGTCCGCGCCGTACAGGTCGACCAGCTGGGCGGCCTCGTCCGGGGTGTTGGCGACGAGCCGGTCGGCCAGGTCGACGACCTGCTCCTCGCCGATCACGCGGGCGGTCGGCTCCGGCTGGTCGCCGGTCGCCAGAGCGGCGTTCTTCACCTTCGCCATGGTGTGCATCGAGTGGACCAGCGGCACGTGCCAACGTTCGGCGGCCAACGAGCCTACCTGCCCGGACAGCCAGTAGTGGGAGTGCACGAGGTCGAAGTAGCCGGGCTCGTGCCGGGCCTCCTCGCGCAGGACACCGCGGGTCACGGCACAGAGCTGGGCGGGGAGGTCCTCCTTCGCCAGGCCCTCGAACGGACCTGCGACGACGTGCCGGACGCTGACGCCGTCGGACACCTCGACCCGCGGCGGAAGGTCGCTGCGGGTGGCGCGGGTGAAGACCTCGACCTCGGTACCCAGACTGGCCAGCTGATGGGCCAGGGCCACGACATAGACGTTCATGCCGCCGGCGTCGCCGGTGCCCGGCTGGTCGAGCGGGGACGTGTGGACGGACAGCATGGCGACGCGCCGCGGAGCGTTCACCGCCTACCTCCGCCCAGTTTGAGAGTTCGTCCCCCATCCACAACCTTCGATGATCCTGCCCGATTCCGCCTCAGGAGCACATCTTGAGCCTGCCGGAGGGGCATGATCGGTCGGTGGACATCACCTGGGCGGAGACCGGGATCAGGGTCTCGCTCGCGTTCATCCCGGCGGCGGCCATCGGGCTGGAGCGCGAGCTCGCCGCTCAGCCGGCCGGACTCCGCACGCACATCCTCGTCGGGCTCGGCGCCTGCTTGTTCACGTTGGCCGGCGCGACGGCCGTCCAGGGCGGCGACCCGACCCGGATCGCCGGCCAGGTCGCGACCGGTGTCGGCTTCCTCGGCGCAGGTGTGATCGTGCGTGACAGCTATCGGGTCAAGGGGCTGACGACTGCGGCCTCGGTGTGGGCGACCTCGGCGTTGGGCGTCGCCGCCGGCCTCGGCGCGTACAAGGCGGGCGCCGTGGTGGCCACGATCACCATTCTCGCCCTGGTGCTGCTGCGCCGGGTGGAGGAGCACGTGCTGCCGCTGCGCCGGGGGCAGGAGCTCGCCGTCGCCCTTGCCTCGAACGCCTCGTTCGACGCGACCATCGAAGCGATCCGCGCGGTCGTCGGCGAGTTCACCGTTGGCCGCATCCAGCGAATGCCGGACGGCGTACAGTTGTTCGTCGGACGCAGCCGGCTCCCCCGCGGCTTCGACGCTGTCACGACAGCTGCCGCGCTGCGCGAGCTCCCCGGCGTGACGGGGGTCGACCTCGAAGGATGACCCGGGCCGACCACGTCTTTCGCACCGAGCGCCTCGACGTCCGGTTCTGGACCCATGACGACGTTGCCACGATGTTCGACATCTACCGCCGCTGGGAAGTTGCCCGCTGGCTCGGCGCCTCGCCGAAGGTCGCCGAGTCGACGGACGCGATGCACGCGACGGTCGACCGCTGGGCCGCCGCCGCGAGCTCGCCGTACGGCATCTGGGCGGTCGTCCCGCGCGACGTGGGCCGCCCGGTCGGAACCGTGCTTCTGGTCCCCCTCCGCGACGCAGGCGATGCCGAGACCGGCGACGTGGAGGTCGGCTGGCACCTGCACCCGGAGCACTGGGGCCAGGGGTACGCCACCGAGGCGGCGACGGGAGCCCTCGACCGAGGTTGGGCCGCCGGTCTGGGCGAGGTCTTCGCCGTGGTCTATCCCGGCAACGACGCGTCGGTCGCCGTCACCCGGCGCCTCGGCATGGCACCGCTCGGTCGGACGAGCCGGTGGTACGGCGTCGAGCTGGATGCCTTCGCCTTGGGACGTCCCGCCGGCTACCAGGGTCCGTAGGGCCCGTCCGACGACGACCGGCCGCCTCGACGCCTCGGACCGAGCTCGGCGAGCCCGGGCCGGACACCGAACAGGTAGATGAGCGCCGCCGTGATGCCGGCGATACCGAAGAATCCGCCCCAGCCGGCCACGAACTGGGTCGGGATCGCGTACGCGAGGTGGGCGCCGACCGACACCGCCAGGATGATCACCCAGAACAGCTTGTCGAGCTTGCCGACCGCTTTGTACGCCGGGCCGGGGCGGCTGGCAGCGTCGCCTAGAGCCCAGGCCTTCACCGAGAGGGTGCCGACCGAGAGGGCGACGTTGACGAGCTGGAAGGCGTCCATAGGTCAACCGTAGACGGCAACGCCCGCCGCACCAGACAGGTGCAGCGGGCGTCACCCGAACCGGCGAACCGGTCATGGGACCTGGACGGGACCTAGACGGACGTCACCGAGGTGTTCGCACGCTTGGTGGCGGTGCGCTTGGCCGGGGTCCGCTTCGCGGTGGTCCGCTTGGCCGGAGAGCGCTTGACGGCGACCTTCTTGGCGGCCGGCTTGCGCGCGGCGGTCTTCGGGGCCGGCTTCGCGGTGCCGACCTGGCGGGTGATCGTGCGCGCCAGCGCCTCGCTCCGCTCGACGACGGACTTGGCCACGGGGGTGGCCCGCTTCTCGACCTCTGCGACATACGTGGTGACGAGGTCGCGCGCGTCGGTGACGATGACACCGACGCGGGTGGCGACGGTCTCGACGACGTCGGACGTCGCGTTGGTGACCTGCTGGGTGACCTGGCTGATGGTTTCGGTGATGGTCGACATGGTGGTTTCCTTTCTGGGTGCCGCCCCCGGACTGGGGCGGCGCGGTGGACAACTAGCTGGTGGTGGCGTTCTCCCGTCGGAACGACTCGTAGACGTCGAGCAGCACGCGCTTCTGCCGCTCCGTGAGAACTGGATCGCCGTGCACGGCCGCGAGAACGGTCGGGTCGCCGGCGCTCTCTTCAAGGATGCCGGCGCGTACGTACAGCGACTCCGCGCTGATCCGCAGCCCATGGGCGATCTGCTGCAGGATCTCGGCACTCGGCTTGCGCAGGCCACGCTCGATCTGGCTGAGATACGGGTTGGAAACCCCTGCGGTCTGCGCGAGCTGACGAAGACTTACCTGAGCCACCTCGCGCTGCTCCCGGATGTACTCCCCGAGCGAGCTCACGTTCAACGGCGTCATACCTCTATGGTGCGCCGCCGTGCTTGCAATAGCAAACGCCCAGCAAGCAGAACCTCAGTGAGGTCCGTCACAGCGTCGAGCGGACCACACCCACGGGCACGCCACCACCGAGCAACTCGGCCTCGACCTGCTCGGCCAGCACCTCGGCTTCGACCCCGAGGCGGCGCAGGACAGCCGCCATCACCACGGGTCGGGCCCGCTGCGACCCGTCGTCGATCTTGATCGCCACGACCCGACCGTCGGCCAGCGCCGCAACGTGCACAGCCTCGGCGCCGTCCTTGGCCAGCAGCCCAGGGATGCCCGCCATCAACGCAGTCACGTCGCGGCGGGTACCCCCGACGTACTCCGGATGAGCCCGCATGGCGTCGGCCACCGTGCGCTCCGGCGACCCCGGGGCGGCCTGGACGAGCGCGCCGAACGCACGCGCCAAGCCCGTCAGCGAGATGGCGAACACCGGTGCCCCGCAGCCGTCGACACCGCTGGCGGTGACCGGCTCCCCGGCGAGCTCCTCGAGCACCGCCCGCAACGCCACCTGCAACGGGTGGTTCGGGCTTCGGTACGTGGCTAGGTCCCAATCTGCCTGGACGCAGGTGGCCAGCATCGCGGCGTGCTTGCCGGAGCAGTTCATCGCTATCCGCTCAGCGCCGTGACCTCCGGCGATCCACTCCCGCTGCGTCAACGGGTCGTACGGGTAGTCGGGCGGGGTCTGCAGGGCAGCCTCGTCCAGCCCGGCCCCCGCGAGGATCGCCCGCACCCCTGCCAGGTGGAACGGCTCGCCGGAGTGTGACGCCGCCGCGAGCGCGAGGAGGGCGCCCTCCAGTCGCAGGCCCGCGCGCAGCATCCCGACGGCCTGCATGGGCTTGTTCGACGACCGGGGGAAGATCGGCTCTGACGGATCACCGACGGCGAGCAGCACGCTGCCGTCGGCCTCCAGGGCTACGACCGTGCCACGGTGCCGGCTCTCGACGAACCCGGACCGGACGACTTCCGCAACGACAGGCGCAGATGACCCCGTCACCCGCTAGTCGCGATCGGTCTTCAGCAGCTCGTCGACGGAGGCGGTGCCGTCGCGATAGCGGCGGGCTACCTCGGTGGTCAGCGTGTCCATGGAGTTCTGCACCCGGTGGCGCAGGTCGCTGATCGTGCGTTCGTGCGCGGCGATCTCGTCGTACGCGATCGCGATCTCAGCATCGGTCAAGGTGGCGATGTCGGACAAGTGCGGGTCGGCGATCAGCTGCTCCACCCGGCGCCGGCTCTCGGCGATGCGGCTCGGCTCGACACTCAGGAACCGGCCGCTGCCGTGTGGCGCGGACCGCTCCCCGTCCGCGAGGACCTCGGCCAGCTGGTCGACGACCGGGGTGGTCTGACCCGACTCGGCCCGACGTCGCTGCTCGGCCCGGATGATGTCGAGCCGGCCCTGCAGCAGGCGACGGATGTAGGAGAGGTCGGCATCCTCCTGCTCGGCGTCGTGCCGGCGTTCGCGGAGCTCGTGCAGCGACAGGCTCTCGAGCTCGTCGAGGAACCCCGCCCCCAGAACCCGGTCGACGCGTCGGCGCCCACCCGGAATCGGCTCACTCATGCTGCCTCTTCTCCCCGACGGTCCCTGACGTTGAGCAAGGACCGCGCTTCTTCGGTGGACATCGGAGGGCGCAGGGCTAGCCGGGCGAGCGTGGCTGCTCGCTCCACCAGCTGCGTGTTGTCGCGAACCGGCTCACCCGGCGCAAAGGTGAGGGTGTCTTCCATACCGACCCGCAGGTGTCCTCCGGAGGACAGCGTGGCGAGGGCGACCGGCAGCGTGCTTCGGCCCACCCCCGTGGCCGACCAGGACGCCCCCGGGGGAAGCTCACGCACGGCAGCCACCAGCGCGGCGGCGGTGCCGGGCATACCGCCGGGGACGCCCATCACGAGATCACAGTGCACCTGCCCACCGTACGGGGCGCCGTACTTGTCGAGCAGGCGGTTCAGCGCAGTCACGTGCCCGAGGTCGAACAGCTCGAACTCGGGGACGACCTGGCGCTCCTGGGTGCGGATGTACAGCTCGACCATGAACGGCCAGGGGTTCAGGAAGACATCTCCGCCGAAGTTGACCGTGCCGCAGGTGAGGGAGCAGGAGTCGGGCTCGGCGTCGAGGACAGCCAGCCGGTCCTCGAACGGGTCGTGAACCGAACCGCCGGTCGACAGCTGGACGACCAGCGTGGTGGCTTCGCGCAGGGCCAGCACCGTGTCGCGCAACCGGGTGGGGTCGAGGGTCGGCTGCGCCGCATCGTCGCGGATGTGCACGTGGATCAGGGCGGCACCGGCCCGTTCGGCCGCAACCGCCGCCGAGACGAGCTCGTCCAGCGTCACTGGAAGCGCTGGCGCGTCCGCCTTCGCCGTCTCCGCCCCGGTGGGCGCGACGGTGATCAGCGTCTGGGATCCGGACATGGTGGGCATGTTCTCACGTTCCCCCGACCGGCGTATTCGCGGCGCTCCGGAGTCGTCCGGTCACCGCCGCCGCAGCCGTCAGCTACGAGTCGCCCGAACGGGCTCAACACGCGGTCCGTTCCTGCCGATGGGTGGATATCCACACGTACGGGAGGGGAGGAGGAGGCATGCTCGCCAGTGACCTCCTGACCAGTCCTCTCGAGCAAGTTCTCCTCGATCTCGGCACACAGGGCTCCACGGGGTGCCTGTACATAACGGACACTAGGGGCGAACAGGCTGAGGTGTACCTGCGTGATGGTCTGATCTACGCCGTCTACGTGCCCGGCCGTCGTCCACTGCTCGGCGCCCGACTCATGTCGTCCGGAGAGCTCGCGCCCGAGACCCTCGCCGAAGCGCTGGAGATCCAGCGCACGGAGCTCCAGGGCTGGCGCCTCGGCGAGCTGCTCGTCTACCTGGGTTTCGTCGACCGAGAGGTCGTCGAGTCGTTCGTCTCCGAGCAGCTCCTCGACATGCTCGTCGACCTGCTCAGCTGGTCGGCCGTCAGCTGGAAGTTCCGCAAGAACAAGAAGGCCCGCCAGGACGTGGCGCCGCCTGAGCAGGTGCAGAGCCTGCTCGACGGGCTCCGCCACCGACGGGACCGCTGGGTCGAGCTGTCCGAGGCGCTCGGCGGGCCGGACGTCGTCCCCACCCTGGCGGCCGGCGGCTCGTCCAACGACGACGTCGTCCTCGGCCCCGGCGAGTGGGCGATGCTGTGCAAGGTCGACGGGGAACGGTCGCTGCTGACCCTGGCCGTCGACTGCGGCTTCACCGTCTTCGAAGCCGCCCAGGTGATCCAGTCGCTCGTGGCCGCCGGTCTCGTCGAGGTGGACCCCACCGGATCTGTCGCCGACGACGAAGAGGATGCGGAGGACATCCACGAGGCGCCGCGAGTCCCGGACGTCCTAGGTTCGATTCTGACGTCCGCACCCCCGAAGGCAGCATCGCCACCGGTTCCCGTTCCGCACCCTGTGCCCGCCTTCGCGGTGTCGATCGCCGAGACCGAAGCGGACATCGAAGATCGGCGACGGCGCGAGGCCGAGGCGATCGCCGGAGAGGTCGAGCGCGCCCGCCAGGCCGAGCTGGATCGGATCGAGGCGGACCGACGCAGCAAGCGCGACGCCATGCGGGCTGAGGTCGAGGAAGAGGCGTGGGAAGCGCACGCGGGCTGGCTCCGCGAGCAGCGTGACGCCGCAGCCGACGAAGCGTGGCGGTTCCACCGACTCTGGCTCGCCGAGCAGCGGGCCGAGGTCGAGGAAGAAGCTTGGGACGAGCACGCCTCATGGCTGCGCGAGCAGGCCATCCTCGAGGCCGAGCGGCTGGAGTCCGAGCGCATCGCCGCCGAGGCGGAGTCTGCCCGCCTGGCCGAGGAAGAAGCCGCCCGCGACGAGGCGGAGCGGGTCGCCGCCGAGCGTGCCGAGGCCGCCCGCTTGGAGGCCGAACGCCTGGAGGCCGAGCGGGTCGAAGCCGAACGCCTGGAGGCCGAGCGGGTCGAGGCCGAACGCCTGGAGGCCGAGCGGGTCGAAGCCGAACGCCTGGAGACCGAGCGGGTCGAAGCCGAACGCCTGGAGACCGAGCGGGGCGAGGCCGCGCGCGCGGAGGCCGCGGGCGACGACGCCGCCCGCGACGACGCGGTCCGCCCGGAGGCGGAGCGCGTCGAGGC
>JBBQWS010000077.1:0-12990 GCA_038210415.1 Actinomycetes bacterium | reverse complement strand
CGTCCGCAACGGCGACCGGTACCGGGTCATTGGCGCCGAACTAGGCGCAGCCGGCGGTCTGGTAGTGCAGGACCTGCGCGGACGGGGGACCACCACCTTGCCCACCGCCTACTTGGCCCGGCACAGCGAGTACGGGTGGGCCGCCACCATCGACGGCGCCCAAGGGGCCACCGCCGACCTCGGCATCGTCCTGGCTGGATCCGGCCTGGACCGCGAACACCTGTACGTCGCGATGAGCCGAGGCCGCGAAGCCAACCATGTCCACACCACCCCCGAGCTGAACACCGGCGACGCCGGCCCCCACCGCCTCACGCAAGCCCGAGCGCAAGCCCCTGACCGTCCCGTGCAAGCCGCAGTGCAAGCCCCCGGCCGTGGTCGGCACCCGGCCACGTCGCGACGCCCGGCCGAAGCCGCTAGCCAGCTGGTCCTGCCGGACCTTGACGCGGCGATCACCCAACTCACGACGGCGCTGTCGACCAGCGGGCGCGAACGCGCCGCCCACTCCCTCCTCGACCCGCCGATCGCCCAGGCACGTGAACGGGACTGGGACCGGCGCGACAACCAACGCCCGCCGCAGCCGGTCCCCGCAAAGCACGTCCAGAACCAGCGTGACCTCGCCAGGGCCCGAGGTCGATGGGAGCAAGCACGCGACCACGTCGACCGGCTGGACGCCCAGGTCCGCGATCTGCAGGACCAGATCGACGACCTTCCACGCTGGGCCCGCGGCCGACGCCAAGCGCTGACCACCACCATCACGTTCACCACCGACACCGTGCTGCCCGCCGCCACCCATGAACTCCACCAAGCCAGCCGCGCCGTCGGCGCGCTGACCGCCGTCGTCGACACCGACTCCCAGCAACGCCTCGACGGCGACACTGCCTCCCGAGTACGCCGACACGCAGCCTGGGTCAGCCAATCGGAGCGCCCCTACAGCGACCCCAATGCGGTTGCCCCCACCTCCGACGGCTCCCAGGCGACCGCAGGCCACCGCGGCGGAAACGGCCACGACCCGTACCGGGTGTTGCCCCCGCAGCCGGGGCTGGACCGGTCGATGTAGGCGTGGATCCGTCTGGGCTGGAGGGTGTGACCAAACCGTTATGGGGATGCCTGGCGTCTTCCCCGGGTGTTTCGCACACCTCTAAGTAGGACCCGATCGCAACCGCGACGGGACAGCACGTCCCAGGAGGCACACCATGACTCACGACGAACTACTTTCACTACCGCCGGTCCTCGACGTCCCGACCGCCGGCCGAGTCCTAGGTGTCGGGCGGTCCCTGGCCTACGAACTGGTCCGTACCGGTGCCTGGCCCACCACCGTCCTCCGGGTCGGCAAGCTCATCAAGATCCCCACGGCTCCACTGCTCAGGCTCTTGGGCGACACCCCGCCAGCTGACCGGTCGCGGGCAGAGGGGAGTTGACGAGCATGGCTGTCAACAACGCCGACCTCGGCGGGCGACACCTACGCCGGTCGGGTGGAGAATCGTGGCGGGTCGCTGGGCGCGCCCGTGGCCACCGGATGAGTGCTGGCGCGGCGCGGGGACGGTCAGAGGCGTTTCCGCGCAGCGGATCCCCGTCGTCGATTGATCGAGGAGGTGCACGATGACCGGGGGGTTCACGTTCAAGCGATGCTCGTGCCCGCCGGTGGCCGGGGTGAACGGCCGGCCGTTGGCGTGCAAACGTAAGCACGGCAGCTGGTTCTTCGCCGCGGAGTCCCGCACCCCCGACGGGAAACGTCGCCAGGTTCGCCGAGGCGGATACGCCACCCAGGCTGACGCGCAACTGGCGTTGACCGCGTTCGCTGAGGCCCGGAACACCGGACAGGTCACCGACGACCGCACCCAGAGCGTTACCGAGTACTTGAACCAGTGGCTCGCCAAGAAGATCACCAACGGGCTACGGCCGACCACGGCCCGCGGGTACCGGCAGCACATCGACACCTACATCGCACCGGTCATCGGGACGCTACGGCTGCGCGACGTTCGACCCCCGCACGTCGAGGACGTCTTGACTTTCGCGGCCCGGCCCAAGGAGCAAGGCAAAACACCCGGACCTGCCACCGTGCGCCGGGTCCACGCCACGATGAGGTCCGCGTTCGCCAGCGCCAAGAGGCAGCGGTACATCCCCTACAACCCCGCCGTCGACGTCGACCTACCCAAGGCAGCCCGACCGACCGTCCGTCCGTGGGAGGCCGCCGAGCTCGGTCAGTTCCTCGACTACGCCTCTACAGACCCGCTCGGCGCCCTGTACGAAGTGGCGGCGTTCACCGGGCTGCGCAGAGGCGAACTGCTCGGGCTGCGGTGGCAGGACATCGATATCGAGCGTTCCCGGCTGACGGTCCGGCAGCAGATCGTCCAGCTCGGCCACGCCACGTTCGTCGGCCCGGTCAAGACCGCCAGCGGCCAGGACCGCGTCGTCGACCTCGATCAGACAACTATCGGAGCACTGCTCAGTCATCGACTACGCCAGGAGCAACAACGCACCTTGTGGGCCGAAGCGTGGATCGACAGTGGTCACGTCTTCACCAAAGCCGACGGCACCACCCTGCACCCCGAAACCGTGACCAAACGCTTCCGCGAACTCTCCGACGCCGCAGGGCTGCGACCAGTTCGCCTCCACGACCTCCGCCACGGTCAAGCAAGCCTCATGCTCGCCGCCGGAGTCCCCATGGCCGTGGTCAGCAAACGCCTCGGCCACAGCTCGATCGCCATCACCTCGGACACCTACTCCCACCTCCTCGAAGGAGTGGGACTCCAAGCAGCCACCGCCGCGGCAGAACTTGTCCCTCGTGACCGTCGAACCCAGAAAGAACCCAGCCCGGCCGTTGAAACGGCCGGGCTGGGCGATGACCAGGACATAACCGCAGGTCAGACGGTGCGCCGCCAGGGACTTGAACCCCGAACCCGCGGATTAAGAGTCCGCTGCTCTGCCAATTGAGCTAGCGGCGCGCGGGAGTGAGGTTACCAGCCTGTCCGGGTGCGGGTGAAATCGCTTCTTCACATGATCACAACTTGGTCGTCGGTGCTTGGTTCTGGCTGACTGCTCCCGGACACTCTTCGGTGTGGGCCGACATGCGAAGCAGAAGGTACGTCGGGGGCCTCGGTTCGCCGTCGTCCTTCCGATCGCTGCCGTGTCGGTGTTCGGCGTACTGCTCGGGGTGCATCTGATCTTCGGCCGGTCGCCCACCCGGGTCTCCGCCGACGTCGCACCTTTGGCCGCCGGACCGTCCGCGCACGCGACGCCGACAGCCGCGGCGACCCCCTCTCCCGCGTCGCCGAAGCCTGTGCCGAAGCCGCTCCCGGTGCCCAAGTTCGTGCACACCTTCGGGGCCGGCGCCACCGGTGCGCTCGTCTCGGACGTCCAGCGGCGGCTCGCCTTCACCGGTCTCCCAGTCAAGGTGACCGGCCAATACGACCCTGCGACGGTGCTCGCGGTTCGCCGCTTCCAGACGAAGCAGAGCTACCAGCGCACCGGCCGGGTCGACCTGCGGACCTACCGGCGGCTCGCCGCCGTGACCAGACGCGGTGCGGATCTCGACCCGCGCTGCGCCGTCACCGGTGCGGTGCTCTGCATCGACAAGAGCCAGGAGGTGCTGCGCTATCTGGTGGGCGGCAAGCTGCTCATGCTCGTGGACGTCCGGTTCGGCTCAGCCGAGCTGCCGACCCGCGAAGGTCTGTTCAGTGTCTTCTACAAGAGCCGCTACCACGTATCGAACCTGTTCCACACGCCGATGCCTTACGCGATGTTCTTCTCCGGCGGTCAGGCGGTGCACTACTCGAGGTACTTCGCCGCTGTCGGCTACAACGGGCACTCGCACGGGTGCGTGAACGTGCGTGACCTGGCTGCGGTGCAGCGGTTGTTCGAGGAGGTGCAGGTAGGCACCCGGGTCGTGATCTACCGAACGGCCTAGCGCTCGTGATCGCTCAGGCGCCCGCGGCGACGACGACGAAATCGGTGGCCAGCCCGGCAAACAGTCCGAGCATCAGTCCGTAGTAGAGAAGCGACTTCTCGCCCATCTTCAGCGCGACACCGACGAGCTGGACGATGACGTACAGGATCGAGCCCGCTGCCATCGCCAGGAAGGCGACGTACAGCGTTTCGTTCACCACGCTCTGGCCGATCATCGTGCCCACGAACGTTGGGCCGCCGCCGATCAGGCCGAGGAGGAGCAGCAGCCGCCACGACGGGCGCTCGGAGTCGCCGACGAGAGGGGCTGTGATGCCGAAGCCCTCTGTGGCGTTGTGCAGCCCGAAGCCGACGACGAGCAGGATGGCCAGGCTGATCTCGCCCTTCGCCGCGGACTGACCGATGGCCAGGCCTTCGGAGAAGTTGTGCAGCCCGATGCCGACCGCGATGAGCAAGGCCAGCCGCCTCGCCGGCGTCCCAGTCAGCGAGGCGGGGGAGAGGGGACGCTCCTGGGTGGCCATGGCCCCGGGGCCGAGCGACTGACGGGCCGAGCGAACCCGGGTCCCCATCCAGCGCTCGTAGTACGCGAGCGACAGCAGGCCGATCCCGAAGGCGGCGGTGAGCACGGTTGCCAGCCGGGCGAACTCGCCCCATGAGCCGGTGCGGCTGATGCTGGCCGCGGTCAGGGAAGCTTCGACCGGCTCGATCGCGTGGCTGAGCACGTCCCAGAGCAGGAAGACCAGGACACCGAGCGCGGTCGCGTTGAGGAACGCCCGCAGCTTGATGGAGGCACCGCGCATCCGGCCGATCGGCAGGCCGATCAAGATGGTGGTGCCGGCGATGGCGCCCAAGATGGTGATCTGCGTGCTGGTCACGCGGCCTCCGTTGATCGGGTCCGCCCGCGGCGGTATGAGGAAAGGCTAACCTAACTTCGCCCAAGAGCGCGACCCTTGCCTGGATGGTGGCCGACGACACGTACTCGTTCCGGCGCAACCAGCGCATCGCGAGCGAGCCCCACAGCGGCGGGACGTAGAACGTGACAAACCGGAAGGCCACCGCCGTGGAGATCGCGATGTCGCTGGGCACTCCCATCGCCTGCAGGCCGAGGGTGTAGCCGGCCTCGGCGACTCCGACCCCACCGGGCACCGGCATCAGCCCGGCCAACAGGCTGACGACGGTGTTCACCAGCACCAGCTCGGCGAGGGTCGCGTGACCGCCGAACGCGTGCAGGCCCGATGTTCCCGCTGATCATCAGCCCGATCTTGCGGGGCTGACGCAGCACCGCGATCGCCGACCGGGCCAGCCCGACCTGGTCGCGCAGTGTCTGCAGCACCCGCGGAGTCGTCTCGCGCAGTCGCCGGCGTAGTGCCGGCACGGCGAAGGTAACCGTGACGAGCGCGACCACGAGCAGCACGACGAAGAGGAGCAGGCGCAGGGTTCCTGCGCCGCAGAGGTTGGCGTCGCCGAGCAGGCCGTAGCCCTGGCCCCACGACGCCCGCCCGGTGACCAGGATCAGGCCGATCAGCAGCAGCTCGACGACGAACCCGGCTGCGCTGTCGATCGCCCAGATCGAGAGCGCTATGGCCGCCGCGATCCCGAGGCGCGGGAAGAAGCGCACCTCGAGCGTCAGCCGCGCGGCGGCGGCCGGCAGCGCGACGCTGATGAACTGGATGGCGTACTGCAGGATCGCGACCGGCGGGTACGGAAGGCGGGTGACCGAGGCGCCGATGGTCGAGAGCGCGAGCAGCGCCTGAACCAGCGGCGCGAGCGCTCCGGCGGCGACGAACCAGGCCGGGTTCGCCGAACGCAGCGTCTCCCACAAGTCGGCGAAGTCCACGCGGTCGAGCAGGGTGACCACCCTGAACGCGATCACCGCGGCCAGCGCGACGCCGATGAGGGAGCGCGGGGTGATTCGGCTCAACTGCTGCAGCTCGGGGGGTTCGACCCCCGCCGCCGCCACACCTGCCTCCCGTAGGCCGTCGAGGTCCCACTTGGTCCGGCGGATCGTGAGCCGGCTCCTGCGGTCGAGCGCGGCCGGTTGCAGGAAGGGCAGCGCCTGTGGTCAGGCTTCGATGACGATCGGCAGGATGATCGGGGTCCGCCGGTAGGTGTCGCGCGCCCACCGGCTCATCGTCCGCAGGATCAGCTGCTCGAGCTGGTGCGGCTCACCGATGCCTTCGGCCGCTGCTTTGGCCAGGACCTTCTCGATCAGCGGCACCGCCGCGTCGAACGTCGCCTGGTCGTGCACGAAACCGCGCGCGAGGAAGTCCGGGGGCTCGGTCAGCAGGCCGGTGTCGGCGTCGACGAGGGCGACGACGGTGATGAACCCGCCCTCGGCCAGGGTGCGCCGGTCCTGCAGCGACGCCTCAGTGGCGCCGCCCACGGTCATGCCATCGACGTAGACCAGCCCGGCGGGGACCTTGCCGGTGATGGACGCGCGACCGTCGATCAGGTCGACCACTACACCGTCCTCGGCCAGCACGACCCGGTCGGCTGGGACACCGGTGCGGATCGCGAGAGCCGCGTTGGCGGTGAGGTGCCGCCACTCGCCGTGCACGGGCATCACGTTGGACGGCTGCACGATGTTGTAGCAGTAGACGAGCTCGCCGGCGCTGGCGTGGCCCGAGACGTGCACCTTGGCGTTGCCCTTGTGGACGACGTTCGCACCCCACCGGGTGAGCGCGTTGATCACGCGGTAGATCGCGTTCTCGTTGCCGGGGATGAGCGAGCTCGCCAGCAGGACGGTGTCGCCCTGGCCGATGCGGATCACGTGGTCGCGGTTGGCCATGCGGGCCAGTGCGGCCATGGGCTCGCCCTGTGACCCGGTGCAGATCAGGGTGATCTTGTCGTCCGGGAGCTTCTCCAGCACCTTGAGGTCGACGACGAGCCCCTTGGGGATCTTCAGGTAGCCGAGGTCGCGGGCGATGCCCATGTTGCGCACCATCGACCGGCCGACGAACGCGACCTTGCGGCCGTGCTCGTGCGCCGCGTCGAGCACCTGCTGGATCCGGTGCACGTGGCTGGCAAAGCTCGACACGATGATCCGGCGGGGTGCGGTGCGGAACACCTCGTCGATAGCCGGCAGAAGGTCACGCTCGGACGTCGTGAAACCGGGGACCTCTGCGTTGGTCGAGTCGACGAGGAACAGATCGACGCCCTCCTCGCCGAGCCGGGCGAACGCCCGCAGGTCGGTGATCCGGTCGTCCAGGGGGAACTGGTCCATCTTGAAGTCACCGGTGTGCAGCACCAGCCCGGCGTCGGTACGGATCGCCACCGCGAGGCCGTCCGGGATGGAGTGGTTGACCGCGACGAACTCGCAGTCGAAGCTGCCGAACTTCTTGCGCTGCCCCTCGGCGACCACGACGGTCACCGGAGTGATCCGGTGCTCCTTCAGCTTGGCCTCGACGAACGCCAGAGTGAGCTTGGAACCGACGACGGGGATGTCGGCGCGCTCGCGCAGGAGGTACGGGATGCCCCCGATGTGGTCCTCGTGGCCGTGGGTGAGGACGACGGCGTCGATCGTGTCCAGCCGGTCCCTGATCCAGGTGAAGTCGGGCAGGATCACGTCGACGCCGGGCTGGGTCTCCTCGGGGAACAGCACGCCGCAATCGACGATGAGCAGACGTCCGGCGTGCTCGAAGACCGTCATGTTGCGCCCGATCTCGCCCAGGCCGCCCAGGGGAACGACCCGAAGGCCACCCTTGGCCAACTTCGGGGGCGGACCAAGCTCGGGGTGCGGATGGCTCACAGACTCAGTCCTGTCGTCAGGCTTGGCCGGTCGGGCCCCGGCGTGGGTTCGGACTCATCGGCGGGGCTACCCGGCGAGCACGCGGCCCTTCTCGGTGGCGAACTCCTCCTCGGTGAGCAGCCCGGCGGCTTTCAGCTCGCCGAGCTCCTTGATCTTGGCGATCTTGTCGTCAGTGCTCATCCCCGGTGCGGACGCGGCCGGGGCCGCCGCAGCAGGCGGCGCGGCTGCGGCCTGCTGGGCCTGCACCTGGGCTGCGGCCTGGGCCGCGGCCTGGTCGACCATCGCCTGCTGCTGCGCCGCGGCGTTCTGCTGCTGCGCCGCGGCGTTCTGCTGCTGGGCCGCGGCGCTCTGGGCGGAGCGCTGCTGCACGCTTCCGCTGACAGCGGTGGCGGTGCCGGCGATGACGGCAGTGCGGGCCATGGTGCCCATCAAGCCGGGACGTCCCATTCGTCTGCGCATGACGTTTACTCCTCATCCAGGGCCGAGAGGGCCAGCAGTACGGATTCGCGGGGGATTCGCTGCAATGCGATCAACGTTCCGTTGGACTCGCGGACCGCCTGCGCCAGCCGCGAGGCCCAGGTGTTCTCCCAGACCACGACCAGTGCTGACGTACCCGGTTCGAGGTCAGCTGCCGCCTGGGCGAGGTCGTCGTCGTTCAGCAGGTCGAGCGGGGCGTCGTTGATCCGCTCGAACGCGCTCGCCACCTCGGCGTCCTCGACCTCGATCACCGCGGTAGTGCCGTCCACTTCCTTGATCACGAACGCCAGGTCGATGACCCGCACCACGCCCTGGTCGTGGAGGTCGGCGATGGCCGGAGCCACGTCGCCGTTGAACTGGTTTCCTTCGAAGACGATCACCGCCACGTCGACGGGACCTATCGTCTCGGCCTGCAAAGACTGCGTCATCGGTCCGTCCTCTGTCGTCGTGCCCAGGGGAGTGCCCGGGCCGCTGAAGCTACGTGGCACACCTTATCGAGCGGGCTGCTCGGCGTCGCCTCGTACTAAAGGACCCCGAGCCCGGCGAGCGCCTTGACGAGGAACCACGGCCGAACACCAGGCAGATGGCGACAACGATGAGCCGGTTGTCCCTGGTGAGCCAGATGACGGGGAGACTGCCGCCAGCGCGAAGACCACGTAGTGCGCGATCGCCTGGTGGGTCCCCACGTCGGCGGCTGCGATCGCGCCGACGGCGCTGAGCGTGAACACCGAGTACTTCGCTCCGATGATCAGCAGTCCGATGCCGAGGAGCGATGCGCGCAGCAGTGCCATCGTCTCGGTCATAGACATCCACTTCGGCCACGTCCACTGGATGGGGACGATCGAGCTGGCGACGGCTGTCGGGGAGCAGAGCCAGCTCCAGGTCGTTCACGCGCGCAGCCTAGCGGCGGAGGTGCCTCCGCAGGTGCTGGTCAGGTGGTCATCGGGGGGTGCACCGGACTCCAACCGAGCGAGCTGTCCAGGATCATGCTGCTCTCGGGTCGGCCGTAGTTCGACAAGCGGTCCAGCAGGACCTCCAGGGCACTGACATCCTCCACGGCGACGAACAGGACGGAACAGTCGACGCCCGTGACCCGGTGCAGCTGAAGGACCTCGGGCCAGGCGGCTACGTTCGGGTCGCGTAGCAGGCAGGTCGGGCCGTAGCACTGCATCCGCACGATCGCGCCGACGGGGCGTCCGGCTCGTCGAGGATCGACCTGCGCGTGGTAGCCGACGATGACGCGGCCGCCTTCCAGTCGACGTACGCGCTCGGCGGTGGACGGCGCCGACAGCGCGACCCGGCGGCCCAGCTCGTTGAAGGACAGCCGGGCGTCGCCCTGCAGCTCGTCGAGGATGTGCCAGTCAAGGCGGTCCATGGCGCCTGCCTTCTGAACGTGAGCGAGAGTGCCGGATCCGATGCTATTCGGAAGGCAGTCGGCGGATCTGGCTTTCGAACGTCATTCACGCAGCCGGCCCAAGACGGCAGTCTCTACTCATGACTGAGCTGGCGTTCCGCACGATCATCGAGCCGTTCCGAATCCATTCGGTGGAGCCGATCCGGATGACCACCGTCGAGCATCGCCGTGCGGCCCTGGAACGAGCGGGCAACAACCTGTTCAAGATCGACTCGAGAGACGTCCTCATCGACCTGCTGACCGACTCCGGCACGGGCGCGATGAGCCGCGACCAGTGGGCGGCGCTTCAGCACGGAGACGAGTCGTACGCAGGGTCCCCGTCGTACTACATCTTCCGGGACGCGGTCCGGAAGCTGTTTCCGTTCGAGCACATCATCCCTACTCATCAGGGACGTGCGGCGGAGCGGATCCTGTTCAGTGTCCTCGGCGGTCCCGGGAAGGTGGTGCCCAACAACACGCATTTCGACACGACGCGCGCCAACGTCGAGTACACCGGTGCCAGCGCGGTCGACCTGGTGATCCCGGAGGGTCGCGACCCGCGTGCCGACCACCCGTTCAAGGGCAACATGGACATCGAGGCCCTCGAGGCCTTGTTGCGCGAACGTGGCGACGACGTGCCCGTCGTCTTCATGACGATCACGAACAACAGCGGGGGAGGTCAGCCCGTTTCGTTGGCCAACCTGCGTGAGGTCCGCGCCGTATGCGACCGCTACGGCAAGCTACTGTTTCTCGACGCCTGCAGGTTCGCCGAGAACGCCTGGTTCATCCGCGAGCGTGAGGTCGGTCAGTCCGAGCGAAACGTGGCCGACATCGTTCGCGAGATCGCGGGCCTGGCCCACGGAATGACCATGAGTGCGAAGAAGGACCCGATGGGGAACATCGGCGGCTGGCTGGCCATGGACGACGACGACCTTGCCGCCCACTGCCGCGAGCTGCTCATCCTCACCGAAGGCTTCCCGACCTACGGTGGACTGGCCGGTCGCGATCTCGAGGCGCTCGCCCAGGGGCTCGCCGAGGTCGTCGACCACGAGTACCTCCGCTATCGCATCCGGTCGACTGCCTACGTGGGCAACGCCTTGCACGAGGCCGGAATACCGGTGCTGATGCCGGTGGGAGGTCACGCCGTGTACATCGACGCCCGCGAGATGCTGCCCCACATCGACCCGCTGGAGTACCCGGGTCAGGCACTCGCGGTCGCGCTGTACGAGACCGGCGGGGTGCGTAGCTGTGAGATCGGCACGGTGATGTTCGGGCTCCGACCCGATGGCACCGAGGTGCCGGCGGCACTCGACCTCGTGCGTCTTGCGATTCCCCGCCGTACGTACACCCAGAGCCACATGGACTACGTGATCGAGGTTTGCAGCAGGGTCGCGGTCGAGGCGGAGCGGTTGTCCGGGTTCCGCATCGTCGAGGCGCCAGCGACGCTGAGGCACTTCACCGCAAGGTTCGCACTCGTTGGCGGTTGATCTGCGGACAAGCATGGGGTGAGTGACGGGACTAGAACCCGCGGCCACCTGGACCACAACCAGGAGCTCTACCAGCTGAGCTACACCCACCATGGCCGCGTGAAGCAGGTACGGCGGTGGCCAGTGTAACTGGTGCGCCGTGCTGGTCGGTCAGGCGGTGACGTCGGGCTCAGCGGATTCGCCCGGACCGGGCATGCCGAACTGGCTGGCGATGTCCCTGGCGGTCGTGGTGTCCGGGCCGGGCGCAGGGACGAAGATTGCCGCCCGGTAGTACTTGAGCTCTTCGATGCTGTCGAGGATGTCGGCCAGGGCTCGGTGGCCGCCGTGCTTGGCGGGTGCGTTGAAGTAGGACCGGGGGTACCAGCGCCGGGCCAGCTCCTTCAACGTCGAGACGTCGATCAGTCGGTAGTGCAGGTGGGCGTCGAGCGCAGGCAGATCGCGACTGATGAAGCCACGGTCGGTGTAGACCGAACTTCCGCACAGCGGCGCCTTGCGAGGCTCCGGCACGTACGTGCGGACGTACTCAAGGACCAGGGCCTCGGCGTCCTCGAGGGTCGTCCCGCCGTCGAGTTCGTCGAACAGCCCGGACACGGTGTGCATCTCGACGACGACCTCGTCCATGTCGACCAGCGCGTGTGCAGGCGGTTTGATGACGATGTCGACGCCCTCTCCGAGCACGTTCAACTCAGCGTCGGTGACGACCACTGCGATCTCGATCAGGGCATCGCGCTCAAGGCTCAGCCCGGTCATCTCGCAGTCGATCCACACCATGCGTGCGTCGTTGGCCATGCCCGGAAGGGTATCGGTCACTGCTACCGGACGACCGCCACCGGGCAGTGGGCGTGGTGCAGGACGGTGTGACTCACCGAACCGAGCAGCAGTGACGTGAAGCCGCCACGTCCACGCGAACCGACGACGAGCAGCACGGCACCGCGAGAGGCGGCGACGAGCTCGAAAGCCGGACGACCCTTGATGACGTCCTGACGCACATCGACGTCGGGGAACTTTTCGCGCCAACCGGCCAGCGACTCGGCGAGCACGCGGATCTCCTCGTCGAGGAAGGCGTCGGTGGCGACCTGAGCCGGCACCGGGGCACCGTGTCCCGGCAGGTCGAGGAATCCGGCGTCCCACGCGTGCAGTGCGGTGAGCCCGACGCCGCGCAGCGACGCCTCCTCGAACGCGAAGCCGAGAGCGTCCTCGGAGATCGACGAGCCGTCGACGCCGACGACGATACGACCGGCTTCGGCTCCGTCCGGTTCCGGCGCGTCGTCAGGCGGGCGTACGACAACGGTCGGACAGCTGGCGTGAGCGGCCAGCTGGACGCTCGTGGAACCCACGAGCATCTCGGAGAACCCGTCGAGGCCGCGGGCACCGAGGACGAGCAGCTCGGCGTTGTCCGATGCGTCCATGAGGGCGGCCACGGCCGGGGCGGTGACCAGGCTGATGGAGAACTCGACCTCCGGCGCGTACTGCGCGGCGTGCTTGACGGCCTCGTCAAGAACCTGCTGGCCGGCCTGGCGCAGCATGGACTCGTCGACTCTCCAGTACCCGCCTGCGGCGAACGGTGGCATGGGCAGCGCGGACGCGTGGACCGCGAGCACCGGCAGGCCCCGCCGCCGGGCACTGTCCAACGACCAATCGAGTGCCGCGCGACTCTCCTGCGATCCGTCGTAACCGACGACGATTCCCTTGCGCGTCATGACGACCTCCCGAACGTGTGGCCCCAACTGGGCCTGAGCCAACGATCCCGCGCGGCGGGTGACCCGCGCCAGAGTCGTTGGTCCCCGATCTTCCCTAGACTGGCGGCACGTCCTTTTTAGGGCAGCCCCCCGTAGCTCAGCTGGACAGAGCGGCGGACTTCTAATCCGCGGGTCGCAGGTTCAAGTCCTGCCGGGGGGACCGTGTGACCTGCGGCGATGCCCTAGCGGTTGCGGTAGACCAAGATCGATGGTGCCACCGTGGTTGCAATTGGCGCCTTCGGG
>JBBQWS010000076.1:0-13216 GCA_038210415.1 Actinomycetes bacterium | reverse complement strand
GGGTCGGTGTAGTTGGCGAGGTCGACACCCTTGTTGGCGCTGACCCAGTTGCCGAGCTTGGCCTTCGTGTTCGCCCACGTGTCCGACGAGACGAAGGTCTGGAAGGCCTTCACCTCAGGCCGGTCCGCGAACGCCGCGACGAACTCTCCGCCACCGAGCACCGGCTTGCCGAGCGAAGCGTCGATCGGCGGCAGGTAGAACGCGTAGATGTCGCCGTCCTCGGCGATCTTGGTGCCCTTCGGCCAGTTGGAGGCGTAGAACGACGCCTGGCGGTGCATGGCGCATTTGCCGGTCGTGATCGGGATGCCACCGTCCTGGAACTTGGTCGTCGCGATGCTCTTGACGTCGCCAAGGCCACCGTTGACGTACTTGTCGTTCTTCAGGATGCCGCCGACCTTGTCGAAGGCCGCAACGACCTTCGGGTCGTTGAACGGGATCTTGTGCGCGATCCACTGGTCGTAGACATCGGCGCCGGCGGTGCGGAGCATGACGTCCTCCACCCAGTCGGTGCCGACCCAGCCGGTGGCGTCGCCGGAGCCGAAGCCCGCGCACCACGGCTTGATGCCGGTGCCAGCGATCTTGTCGCTGAGCTGCAACATCTCGTCCCACGTTGTCGGGATCGTCCAGTTGTTCTTCTTGAACATCGAGGGCGAGTACCAGACGAAGGACTTCACGTTGGCGCCGAGCGGAGCCGCGTAGAAGGTGCCGTTGACGGTGCCGTAGCCCTTCCAGTCCTTGCCCCACCACTTGTCGACGTTGGCGGCGGTCTCAGCCGGGGGCTGCAGCACCTTGCCGGTCCCGGTGACGAGCTTGGCCAGCAGACCGGGCTGTGGCAGGTAGGCGATGTCCGGCGCGTTGCCGCTCTTGACCCGGACGATGAGCTGGGCCTCGAACTCTTTGGAGCCTTCGTAGCTGACCTTGATCCCGGTGCACTTCTCGAACTGGGTCCAGGACGCGATGTGGGCCGCGTCTTCCGGCGCGATGATCCCCGTGTAGACCGACACCTTCTTGCCGCTGTGGTCGCCGTAGACCTTGTAGTCGGCACACTCGGGGGTGTTGATGGCGGTGTTGACGGCCCCGGAACCGCCCGAGCTGGAGCTGGAGCAGGCAGCGAGCGCGAGGGACGCGGTCACTGCTGTGGTGAGCGCGAGCGAGACGCGCCCTGGCTTGCGGAAGGCCATGGCCCTTCCTCTCATCGTTTGAAGCCGGTCGAGCGGCTGCGCCCGGCGGCGGGGGTGTGTCTGGATGTAAGCGCTTGCGGAACCTCCGCGCAACACTTGGGCGACATGAAACAGTAACGATTCAGTAACCGCTTGCGGTGGGAGCGTGGAAGAGCGCTCACACGACCTGGTGGAGCCACCGGACCGGCGCGCCGTCACCGGCCCAGCGGAAGGTCTCCAGCTCGTCGTCCCAGGGCTTCCCGAGCAGCTTGTCGACCTCGGCGGACAGCGCCGCACCGTCCGAGGCGGAACTGAGGACGGCTGCCCGTAGCCGGCCCTCCGGCACCATGATGTCGCCGTGCACCCCGACGATGGCGTGGAAGATCCCGAGCTCAGGTGTGCAGGAGTAACGAGCCCCTTCGTGCCCGGCACTGGGCTCCTCGGTGACCTCGTAGCGCAGCTGGGTCCAGCCGCGCAGCACGGACGCCAGCTGGGCCGAGAGACCCGGCTCGCCCAGCCAGGAGAGCTCGGCGCGCCAGGAGCCAGGGGCGGCGGGCTGCGGGGTCCAGTCGAGACTCACCCGCATGCCGAGAACCCCTGCCAGCGCCCACTCGACGTGCGGGCACAACGCAGAGGCGGACGAGTGGACGTACACCACACCACGAGTCTTCACCTGATGCCTCCAGCCGGTTGATGAGGGTCGCCTTCCCCAGCTACCTCGAACCGCCTGGATCACACCTACTGGCCCACTGAGCGCATTGTGCCTCACTGACCCCGGCGCTGGCTACGTGCCGCGCCCGCACAGCCGCCCGGCCTGCAGGCAGACCCGGACCAGCCGGTCCAGCTCGCTCTGGTGCCAGGAGTTGATGAAGTCGCTGTGGCCGGAAAGCGCCGAGCCTGACGCCAGGGTGATGCCGGAGCCGCCGACCGACGGGTAGATCGCAGTGATCGAGATCCGCGGGATCATCACCGGGTGGTCGCTGGGACAGGTGCGATTGGTCGCGAACGCCAGGTGGCTGCGGTGGTCGGCGCTGTCGAGGTGCACACCGTCCCAGCACTCGGGGAAGCGGACCCGCAGCGAGACCTGCTCGCCCGCGAGGCACCGCGGGACGTTGGCGTAGTAGACCTCTTTCGAGCCGTTCGGCGCCGTGCAGGTCCA
Source organism: Actinomycetes bacterium (assembly GCA_038210415.1). GTDB lineage: Bacteria > Actinomycetota > Actinomycetes > Prado026 > Prado026 > JBBQWS01. The sequence goes on along the minus strand of JBBQWS010000076.1, from coordinate 10,897 downwards.
GCCGACGAACAACACGCCCTGGGGCAGGGTGGTCATCGGGTTGCCTGCGAGCATCTTGAGGCCCGCCGGGATGGTGCGCATGGTCGCCGGGTTCGCAGCCATGTCGCGGTAGTAGATGGTCGCCTTGACCGGCCGCAGCGCCTGTCCGTTCAGATACGCGGTGGGCATCCAGTACGCGGCGGTGTCCAGGGGCCGGTCGCAGGAGGTGCCGCCCTGGAGCAGCGTTGCGAGCGTCGAGCTGGCCTTCGTGGTCGTGTTGCCGAAGAAGTCGTGGCTGTGGCTGCGACCCGGCAGGTTCGGGAACACGATCGGGTCGTCCGTGAGCCGGTGCGAGAAGGTGCATGTCACGATGAAGTTGGGGGGCTGGGCCGGCTTGGCCGCTGCCTGCGCGCCGGCCAGCGGGACGACGGCCGCGGCGAGGGCGGTGACAGCCAGGGCCGCACCGGCGAGGACAACGAAGTGGCGGGACGCATGACGGCTCATGCGGGGACCTTCCGAGCGAGGGCACCTGGGTCCGTTCCACCAGGCATCGGCCCAGGCTACCTTCCGGCCGGTTAAGGCCCAGCACATCGGCGGCCCAAGGCTGGAGCAAGCCTTGATCACCCGTTCGGCCCAACTTGGGCCGCGAAACCGTCAATTCTCAGTCGTCAGCGTCGAACCGCGGACTCCGTCGTCGAGGATGTCCGTACGTTGAGCTGGGGGGGAACCAGATGGCGAACAACCGGGGACCGGGCGTCCCGACGACGATCGTGCTCGCCCTGCTCGCGGCTCTCGTGGTCGCCGGCACCGGGACCGCGACCGCCTCGGTCGTGCCGGTCACCCCGGACTCCGTGGTCTGGCAGACCGACGGTCGGGTCGACGCCCTGACGTACTCCGCAGACGGCGGCACCCTCTACATCGCCGGGCTGTTCCACCACCTGTGTCCTCCGAAGCAGCCCGTCTGCGACGGGACGGGGACCAAGGACATCGCGACCGACTACCTCGCCGCCGTGAACGCGACCACCGGTGTCCCCCTGTCGGGCTGGAAGCCCACCCCCGACGGCGAGGTGGACGCACTCGCGCTGGGCAGCAACGGGATCCTCTACGTCGGTGGGGTCTTCGACTTCGTGTCCGGGCAGAGGCACCGCAAGGTCGCCGCGATCACCACTGCGACGGGGCTGGCCGTCGCCGGGTGGAAGCCGGTGTTCAGCGCGTCGGTGAAGGCCCTGGCCCTCTCCCCCGACGGGTCGGTCCTCTACGCCGGCGGCACCTTCACCGCCGTCGACTCCACCCCGCGCGCGCTGCTGGCGGCTGTGAGCACCTACTCGTCGGCGAACCCCACCGAGGTGCTCCAGCCGTGGGCACCGAACCCGTCAGGAAGCGACACCATCGACAAGGGCGCCCTAATCCCCGCGACGATCAACAGCCTCGCCGTGCGGCCGACTGACGGACAGGTCGTCGCGGCAGGCGTCTTCACCACGGTCGGCGGACTCGCTCGTGACGACGTCGCAGCTCTCGAGCCGGCGGTCGGCGGCGGCCTGGGCACCGCGGTCGCCGGCTTCAGCCTCAACCCGCCCCTGGCGTACGTCGTGCTGAACGTCACGCTCACCCGAGACGGGTCGACGGTCTTCCTGAACGGCCGCGGGCCCGGCGGCTTCGTGCTGGCCGCCGACAGCACGACAGGCAACCGAATCTGGTCGCGGCACCTCGACGGCGACGTCCAGGCCGCGGTGGCCACCGACACCGTGCTGTACGTCGGCGGCCACTTCGACTTCGTCTCGCTGGCGGGCACCTCGGTCCTCGACGAGCGGCACCACATGGCGGCCTTCGACACTGCCACCGGCCGGACCGACGCGTGGAACCCGAGGGCAAACAGCAACTTCGGGGTGAACAGCCTCGCCTGGTCGCCCGGACACGTCGCGGCCGGCGGTGACTTCACCCAGATCGGGTTCCTGGCGCACTCGTCGCTGGCCCAGTTCTCGGGGGGCGACTCGGTTCCGCCGACGGCTGTGACCACCTTGACGGCGACGAGCACCAGCAAGGCCCGAGTCGACCTGACCTGGCTGCCTTCGGCAGACTCCGACTCGGCCACCCTCGGCTACCGCATCTACCGGCGTCTCGTCGGCGGAACGTACCTGCTCGTCGGGACGGTCGGCGGACCCAGCTCGGCGACCGTCGGTTCGCTGACCTACGCCGACGTCACAGGGACGATCGGGACCAAGTACCAGTACCAGGTGCGCGCGGCCGACCCGGTGTTCCTGAGTGCCGCAGGCAACGACGCGGGACCGGTCACCGTGGTCGGCGACCAGAGCGCTCCCGGAATGCCGGCAGCGGTCACTGCGACTTCACCCAGCGCCGGCAACGCGGTGCTGTCCTGGACCGGCGCCGGCGACGCTGACGACAGCACGGTCACGTACACGGTCACCCGGCATGTCGGTACCGCGGGCACGGACCTGCCGTCGTTCGCGGGGCCGGCGACCGGATCGGTCAGCTTCCGCGACACCAGCCGCGGCGGCGGAACGTTCACGTACACGGTTCGCGCCTCCGACGGGACGTTCACCAGCCTCGCGTCACCCGCGACGACGGCACTGATCGTCGCTGCCGACAGCTCGACTCCGAAGACACCGCTCGGGCTCACCGTCACGAGCCCGAGCCCGAACACCGTGGTCCTCACCTGGGCCTCGTCGAGCGATACCGACCAGGCACCAGCCCGGCTCGACTACTTCGTCTACCGCAAGCTCGCGGGCTCCACCGGCGGCGGCACCCAGGTGGGCAAGGCCCTCGGCGGCATCACGACGTACACCGAGACCACGGACGGGTCGCTGGCTCCGCTTCCCGGCAGGTCGTACACCTACTACGTGGCTGCCAGCGACGGGCCCAACACCAGCGCCCGCAGCGCCGGCGTCTCGGCCACCGTCAGCAGCCAGCTCTTCACCGACCCGCTGACCAGTCTCGCCGGGTGGACGCTCCCGGCGACCGTCAGCGGTGTGACGCTCGACAGCGCGCGAGGTCACCTGGCGGCCCCGAGCGCGCACCTGGTGGGACAGGCCGCCCCGGGCCAGGTGACCCCGGTGCTCAGCGGGTACGCCAGCCGCAGCCTCGGGGGTGGCTACCGCACGGTGTGTGTCAAGGAGTACGTCTCGCTCACCGCGTACGACACCGCGAACAACGGGCAGACGACTCTGCTGAGGCTGTTCAGCACCACCGGCAACGACATTGCCCGTCTCTACGTCGACCGCAAAGGCTCGCTCTGGGTACGCGGCGACTGGGGAAGCGCACCCAGCACCACGACCGCGGTGGTCCCGGCCGACGGAACCTGGCACTCGGTGCAGCTGTGCGTCACGACGACGCCGGCTGCCGTCGACGGCAGCATCACGGCCTACTACGACAGCACGAAGTTCGGTCCGATCACCGGGATCGACAACTCCACCGACCCGATCGGGTCGGTCGACATCGGTGACCGCGGCGTCTTCAGCTTCGCCATGAACGTGGACGACGTCAGCGCCGGCACCTCAACCCGCTGACCCCTGATCGTGCGTCGGCCGGTCGGGGCTGCGGCCGTCACCTCGGTGAATCAGCCGCCGGCTCGCCAACGTGCCAACGCGAGCAGCCCTGCGCTGACTCGGCCGACCTGGACCCGGGACACGGCGCTGCCCAGCTCGAAGGTGATCGCGGTTCCGCCCCACGGCTGTGCGTTGAACCACCCGCTGAACGACCCCGGACGGGCGCCGAGCCTCCGGGCGGCGAACCCGGTGGCCCTCGCCAGGTAGCGAGTCACCTCAGGGTCGGCGCCCTCCGAGAAGTCGACGGCGTCGAGCGGGGTGTGGAACACGACGACCGTTCGCGGCTTGAGCCGGAGCAGCCAGCGCGCGAACGCTGCCGTCTCGGGCTCGGACAAGGCTCGCGAACCTGAGTACGTGGACGAGCCACGCGCCGAGGGCTGCCAGTTCGTAGGCCAGTTCCGGTTCTCGTCGACCCCGTGCGCGTTGCCACGGATGTGCAGGGCCGACCCGTCTGGGTTCACCGTGAGGACCAGCCAGAGGTCGACACCCGGCGGCACCGGAGCGGTCATGAGCCGTCTCACCACCTGCCAACCCAACGTCTCGTCACCGTGGATGTTGCCGACGACCACAAGGGCACTGGGACCAGGGTGGCCGCGCTCGCACGCGATGAGCGATCGATGCCTTACCGAGTAGCCCATGACGACGGTACGCAGGCACGCGGCCGAGGTGGTGCCGGGCCCCGGAGCGGAGGTGGGAGTCGGGGTCGAGGTGGGGGTCGGCGTCGAGGCGGCCGGCCTGGAGAGGCTCGACGACGGTCGCGGGGTTGACGCGGCGGCGACCGTGGCGGTCGAAGCTGACGTGCCGGTGCAGCCGGCGAGCGAGCCGGCGAAGGTCAGCGCAACGATCCACGTGGCCGGTCGCACACCTCCACTGTGGCAGAACCGCATCCCGCCGCCGGACAGGTTGCTCGGCCTAGGCTCGGCGAAGGACCAACCCGTCGATCTGGACCAGGCTCGCCGTCGTCGTGTGGATGGTGAGTGCTCCCGTCACGAGCGACGACTGAAGCGGGAGGGCGAACTGCGTCTGGTAGTGCAACGTCGTGGAGCGCAGGTTCACCGACCCGATGAACCGGGTCCCGACGTACACCGTGACGGAGCCGCAGGTCGAGCAGACGGTTGCCACCAGGATGATCCGTTTGGCCACGACGCCGTTGGCCGTCAGCACGCGACCGGCGCTCTGGGCGACGGTCGCCGTCCCCGAGTAGAACACGGCATTCCTGGCACGCGTCCAACCGACCGAGGCGACGAGCGGCACGTCGTCGTACGGCATCCCCGTGCACCGCTGCGTCCAAGCCGACACGTTGCCGGCGCCGTCGCGCGCACGGACCTGGACGCACGCCTCGTAGCCGGGCTTCAGCCCGACCACCACGTAGGTGGCCGTGCGAGCGGTCCACCCCGACGGCGTCGCCCAGGCACCGAGGCCTCCGGAGGCCGTTCCCAGCGCGTACTGCACGTCGTAGGACGCGATCCCCGATCCGGCGTCGGACGACCCGTAGCTGAAGGTGACGGCGCTGACGAGGGTGGCTTGGGCGACCGGTGCCGTGAAGATCGGCACGGCCGGAGCGGTGCGGTCGACGGTGGCGCTGGCCGTGACGGTGGCGACGTTGCCGGACGGGTCGGTCGCCCTCACGGTCACGTTGTGCAGACCGTCAGCGACGCTGGGACTCGCCCACGGCGAAGCACACAACGAGGCCGGGCCGCCGTCGACCGCACAGGTGAATGTCAGCCCGCCCGGGGCGGTCAGGTCGTCGGTCGCGGCGAAGGTGACGCGGGCATTGGCTGTGGCCGACGGCACACCGGTCACCGCAAGCACGGGCGCCTGGGAGTCGACGTATCCCCAAGCCGGGTCTGCGTGATCCCAGCTGTCGCTCCCCGAGATGAACGCGTCGGCCTGAGGCCCGATGAACTCCACGTAACCGACGTAGTCGACTCCACCGGAGGTCAACGAGCCGCCGAAGTCCAGCCGCCGGCCGTCGGGCGACCACACCGGACGGAAGTACCCCGGCGCCTGCCTCAGCTCGACGGGCGTGGCCGCGCCGGGCGCCAGCAGTGCGGGGTTGCCCGCGCTGTCGACGAACGCGATCCGACCGTCCTTGGCGACGGCAGGATCCGTCGCACCGGCCGTGCCTGCGATCTTCGTCGCGGCGCCATCGAGGACGCGTACGGTCAGCAGCGGCGCAACCAGGGAGCTGTCATCCTCGACCACGAGGCTCAGCCCGTCAGGCGACCACGCCGGCCCCCGCGCGTTGGCCCGCGCCAGCACTGGCGTGCCACCGGCGGCCGGCACGACCATCACGTCCGGGGCCGCCAGCGGCGACGACCACCACGTGAAGGCGATGGTGCGTCCGTCCGGCGACCAGGCCGGGTCGGTCTCCGCGCCAGCCAGGCTGGTCAGTCGCACGGCCGGACCGTCGGGGCGAAGCGGACGCACCCACAGGTCGAACTCGCTGCCGCCGACACCCGCCGCCGCACCGCGCGAGTAGGCGACCGACGCCGCACCCGGCGACACCGCCGGGGCCGCGTGGTCGTGCTCGTCCACCTCGACCGCGACGAGTCCCGAGAAGTACGTCTCCCGCGCATAGAGCCCGGCTGCGTGGTTCAGGTCCGCCGAAGCGACCTCGACCATGATCTGCGTCGCCAGAGTTGCTGGGTCGGTTCCGGCCACCTGCCACTCGCCCGCTCCCACCTCGTTGAGCGCGCGCACCCGGTAGGTCACTGCCTGCCCAACCGAGACGTCGGTGTCGACGTACCCCGAGTGACCTCCGGCGGAGGACGCCGGGAAGGAGCCCAGATCGGCGAACGAGCCGCCGTCCACGGACCGTTGGAGCTGGTAGCTCGTGACCGGGTAGCCGCCGTCGAGCGGTGCGTACCACTGCACGCCGAGCAAGGCGAGCGACCGGGTGACGCCGACGAACGGGCCGGCTGGGACCTGCCCGCCCGTGCCGTGGAGCATGGCCAGGACCGAGGCTTCGGCCCTGCCGCCGACGAGAGTCGGGACCTCGAGCAGCGCGTCCCGTCCGGTGCCGGCGGCTCCGGCGGCGAACGCCAGGGTCACGGTGCAGCTCGAGCCGACAGCCAGGGTGGTCCCCGCGCACGTCGAGGCCCGCACGGACCAGTCCTGCGGGAAGCTGCCGGTCAGCACGGACGCCCCCAGGTCGACCGCGGACGGACCCCGGTTGGTGACGGTCACCACCGTGGCCGTCGCCGGGCCGCCGACGTGCGAGGCGACAGGGCCGACCGTCTCGGGCGAGGCGAACGGGAACGCGACGGCTGTGCCGCTGGCAAGCCGGATCTCGTAGCGCTGGGTGTCGCCCTCACGGCAACCGACGACGACGCTCGCATCGAGGATGATCGGGGTCAGGTCCGCGGCGAACAGCGCCTTGCGCACGGTGAGGCGACGCGGGCCGGTGCCCTCACAGGACTGCGGGACCGCCGACGTCAGGCTGACGCTGATCGGGCTCGCCGGATCGAGCAGGTCGAACGTCCCGGGACCGGGCACCGAGGTGAGTCGCAGGGAGGCGACGTATTGCCCGGCGACGACCACGTTCACCAGGCCGGGAGCCGTCGCGAAGGTTGCTCCGGTTGCCGTCGAGAAGGACGCGCTGCCGTTTGTGGCGACGCCGTCCTGCACCGACCACGACGACGACGCTGCCGGGGTGACGGCCGCTGTACGCGTGACGGACACCTGGGCAGAAGGGGTTCCGGACCAACCGCTCCGCACCCCGGTGACCCGGTAGACCGCCGTTCCGCCGACCGCGACGGACGCGTCGACCCAGCTGTAGGTTGCTTCGTTGGCGATCGAGGCAACTGTTGCGACAGACGTCCAGACTCCGGCGTCCAGCCGCTCGACCGTGTAGGTGTCGGCGCCGTTGGGCGATGCCGGTGCCCACGCGAGTCCGACACCGGTTGCCGTCGGGAACGAGGTGGCCGATGCGGGGGCGGAGGGCGTCAGCACTGCCGTGCCCGAGACGGCAGCGTAGGCGGTGCCGTCGGGCTGACCCGAGACCTTCACGGCGACGTACCCGCGCTCGACCCCGAGGCTGGTAGTTGCGACCGATGGTGCGAACCGCACCACGACGGGACAGCTCTGACCATCGGTCAGGGTCAGGCCCGTGCAGCCGTCCGAGAAGACCGTGAACTCGCCCGACGGGTCCGTGCCGACGCCAGTGACCACGGCCGTCCCGGAACCGTGGGCGGTGACCGTAGTCGGGATGTCGGCGTGCTGGCCGCGCGCGACGGTGGGCCACGGCTGCGTCGCGGCGACCGACGCCAGCTCGTACGGCACGGCCGGGGTCCTGAACCTGATGGACCCCGCGACGTCCAGCCAGCTGGCTCCGGTCGCGTCTGCGCAGCGGGTGGACACGTCCGCGGCCAGCGCCGTGAGCGTTCCGGCCGCGTCGTAGGACACTGCCAGCACCGAGATCTTCCCCGAGAGGAGCCTGGCAGTCAGGGGGCAGGACCAGTTGCCGTAGACAGCCAGCTGGGCCGTCGCGGCGGTCGCGCCACCGGCCGCGGGGTACGTCGTCCCGGCCACGAAGCGGCTGCCCGTCGGCGGTGCGACGTAGACCGACGACGGGATCGTGGTCGTGTGGATGACGAGTTGGCTGCCGGTCACCGTCTCGGTCATGCCGTGGTCGGGGCTGACGACCACGATCGACGAGAAGCTGGTGGCCTGCCCCAGGTCCCAGCCGGCAGTCTGCATGGAGAGGACGTCACCGATGGCCGCTTGAGCCGGCCCCGCTGCCTGCACCAACGAACCGACCAGCAAACCGGCCGTGACAACAACGGACATGGCGCGTCTACGTGCCCTCGACATGGTTCCCCCTCGGCGCCGGACGGCGCTCCCCGAGGCTACCCACCGCGTCGGCCTGGCGGGACCGACCGTGCGGAGTTACGCCGAGCAGGCGACCACCGAACGTCCGGCCGGTCACGACGAAAGGCTGACCTCAAGCCTCCGGCGGCTCTTCGGTGCCGCTGCCGGCCAACCGGTCCTGCAGCCGAGCGCGGATCTCGTCCGGCTCGTACGACGCACGCACCCGCGCCGACCGCGCGACGACGACGCCCGTCGCGGCTACCCCGACGAGCCCTGCCAGCCCTGCAACCTTCCACCACCGCATCCGCCTAGGCTACCGGCGTGGTCGCCAACCGGGTCTCGCTCGCCGAAGCCGTCGACCTTGCGCGCACCGGTGACATCTGGTTGTTCAGGGGCCAGGCGGTGGCCGACCGCGCGATCCACCTGACGACCAACAGCCCGGTCAACCACGTCGGCATGGCGCTGACCATCGACGACCTGCCACCGCTGATGTGGCACGCCGAGCTCGGCCGTTCGCTCCCCGACATGTGGGCGGGCACGCGCCGTCGCGGCGCCCAGCTGCACGTGCTCGAGGACGCGGTGCGGGTGTGGGCCCACAAGTACGGGCAGCGCGCCTGGCTACGCCAGCTCCAGCCTGACGTCTCGAAGGAGATGGAGGACGCCGCCCTGCGAACGGTCGCCCGGCTCGACGGCACCCCGTTCCCCAGCACCGTAAAGCTGGCGACCGGGTTCGTTCGCGCCCGCGTGCAACGCAAGTCGGGTCCGCCGGTCGACGGCTTCGAGTCCGCGTTCTGCGCGGAGATCGTGGCGGCTACCTACCAGGCCATGGGGCTGATCGGTCCGGACCGGTCACCGAGCAGGTACGACCCCGGTTCGTTCTGGAGCGGTGACGGCCTGCGCCTGCTCGGCGGCAGCGTTCTCGGTGCCGAGATCGAGGTCGACGTCGGCCCGCCGGTCTGATTCGGCGCGTCAGGATCAGCCCGGCTCACCCGGAGAAGCCCTATGTTGTTCCCGTGCTGGAGTACCGCATGCTCGGCCCGCTGGAGGTGGCAGACGGCGAGCAGATCGTGGCCCTGGGGGGGCCCAAGCAACGGGCCGTCCTGGCCATGCTGCTGCTTGACGTCGGCCGGGTCGTCTCGGTCGACCGGCTCGTGCTCGGGGTGTGGGGTGACGAGGCCGGCGAGAACGCCGTCTCCACCCTGCAGGTCTACGTCTCGAACCTGCGCAAGGTGCTCGAGAAGAGCAAGGGCCAGCACGAGGTTCTCGTCGGGCGGCGGCCCGGCTACCTGCTTGCGGCCGAGCCGGACGCCGTCGACGCACTGCGCTTCGAACGGCTGCTGACCTCGGCTCGCAAGGACCTCGCGGACGAACGGTTCGGTACCGCGGCCCGGCTGTTCGACGAGGCGCTCGCCCTGTGGCGCGGTGCCCCTCTCGCCGACGTGACTCTGCACGAGTTCGCCGAGCCCGAGATCAACCGGCTCAACGACGCTTACGTCTGCGCGCTGGAGGACCGGATCGAGGCCGAGCTGGGCTGCGGCAGGCACGCCGGACTGGTCGCCGAGCTCGGCCGGCTCGTGCACGAGTACCCGTTGCGCGAACGGCTCTGGGGCCAGCTGATGCTCGCCCACTACCGTTCCGGCTGCCAGGCCGACGCGCTGCTCGCGTACAGCCAGGCGCGCGAGATCCTCGTCGAGGGCTACGGCATCGACCCCGGCCCCGAGCTGCGCGACCTCGAGCGCCGCGTGCTGTCACAGGACCCCGGCCTCGCGGCGCCACCCGGGTCGGCTCGGTCCAGCGTGAAGATCCCAGCACCCCCGCACCCCGTCGTGGGCCGCGAGGACGAGATCACCGCGATCATGGGTCGCCTGAGCGAGCCGCACACCCGCGCGCTCACCCTCACCGGGCCTGGCGGCACCGGCAAGACCAGCCTGGCCCTCGAGCTGGCTGCGCGGACCGTCGACGAGTACCCCGGCGGCGTCTTCTTCGTCCCGCTCGCGGACATCGACACCGCCGAGCGCGTGCTGCCCGCGATCGCCGCGGTCCTGGAGGTCAGCGAGTCGCCGGACGAGCCGCTCCAGCACTCGGTGATCCTCTCGCTTGGCTCCGCGCCAAGCTTGCTCGTCCTCGACAACTTCGAGCAGGTGCTCGCCGCCGCACCCGTCGTGGCCGACCTGCTCCGCAACGCACCGTCCCTCACCGTCCTGGTGACCAGCCGGGCCAGCCTGCGGATCCGCGGCGAGCGGGAGCATCCCGTGCCGCCACTGGACGGTCCGGCGGCGATGGCGTTGTTCCTCGACCGGATGTCGGAGGCGCGGCCCGGCTTCGTGCTGGATCCCGAGCGCCGGCCGACGATCGAGCGGATCTGCGACCAGTTGGACGGCCTGCCGCTCGCCCTCGAGCTCGCGGCTGCCCGCGGCCGGGTGATGGAGCCCGAGGCGCTGCTCGAGCGCCTCGACGGCCAGCTCGCGCTGCTCACTGCGGGCTCGCGCGACCTTCCGGACCGTCAGCGCACGCTGCGCGCAGCGATCGACTGGAGCCACACC
>JBBQWS010000075.1:0-13512 GCA_038210415.1 Actinomycetes bacterium | reverse complement strand
GGGCCGAACTCGTACCCGGCGCCCAGCGCATCCCCGCAAGCCGTGGCGAGGAGAACTCCGGCGGCCCGGTCGCTCTGCGGGCCGGTCAGTGGGGTGGTCATGCGGCTTCCTCACCGTTGCTTTGGGTCTGGGGGTCGAGCTCGGACGGGAAGGGGGTCCGCCCGCCATACACCGCAGCCATCATGGTGCCGATGTCGTCCGCGACCGAGCCCACGGAGCGCATGAACTGGTCCAGGGTCGGGCGGTCAATCGCGGTCCAGGGAAGCTCAGCGGCCACGATCACTGTTCCCTGGTTCCAGAACACTCGAGCCCAGCGCGAACGGGTGTTGACCTCGTTGATCTCGCTCAGCAATCGCGCGGTGCGCTTGAGCCCGTGCGCGGCGTGTGCGAACACCCTGACTCCGACAGTCGCTTCGGTCGTGACCCCTACCCAGCAGGCGGCAGTGCCCCACCGGTATGGGTAGTCGCCGTCCCCGTCCATGACCAGGTCGTGCTTCTCCCACACGTCCTGAAGGCAGCGCTCCACGTGCGAGCGCAGCATCGCACCTGTCTGCCGGTCTTGCTCCAACTGCTCGTTTGCGCCCATCAGCGGCTCCCTTCTCGATCTCTACCAGGAGATTAGCGCGAGTGTGCGACAACTTCTGATTCACTGTGCCACATGGTTGTCCGACCCGCTCCGCGTGACGCCGATGGGCGCACTCTGACCGACTACCCGCGCCCGTCGGTCGCGGTCGACACCGCCGTGCTCACCGTCCCGCCGGGAGCTGACAACCTCCACGTGCTGCTCGTCGCCCGGCGCACTCCTGGGCGACGCGTTGTCTGGGCACTGCCCGGCACGTTCTTGCATGAAGGAGAGACTCTTGCTCAGGCCGTACTGCGCTCACTGGCAGTCAAGGCCGACATGAACGGGTTGGCTCCCCGGCAGTTGCAGGTCTTCGACGCTCTTGACCGCGACGACCGTGGCTGGGTGTTGTCCGTCGCCCACGTGGACATCGCGCCCTGGACGCTGACCGAACGGGCGACGACGGCGCGGAACGACATCCGCGTGGTTCCCGTGGGATCGCCGGTGAAGATGCCGTACGACCACCCAGAAATCGTTCGACTCGCTGTCGCCGACACTCGTGCCAGGTACCTGGCACGGCCCGACCCGGACCGGCTCCTGGGCCAGACCTTCACCCTGCTGCAACTACGGTTGCTGCACGAGGCTGTCGCCGGACGACGACTGCCCAAGGACAGCTTTCGCCGCCACATGCGGAGTCAACTTCGAGCAACCGGCCACACCCAGACCGGTGTCGTGGGCAAACCCGCCGAACTTTTCGCCCATCCGGGGGAGGGAAGAATCGTCCACGGGCGTCGGACCGAGCCGTCAAACGATACCTAGCCGCTTCGCCACGGCTGGGCCGCCGACCTGGCGGATGACCGCGGGATCGCCGCAGACGACGAGCAGGTCGCGGGCCCGCGACAGGCCGACGTAGAGCATCTCCGGGGCCCGGTCGGCGTCGCGGAACCCGTTGACCGCCAGGACGACCGCGGGCCTTTCAAGCCCTTTGAAACCGAGTACGTGACCGTAGAACAGGTCGTCGCCGGTCCAGTAAGACTGCCAGTACGCCGCCTGACCGTGGCTCTGCTGCTCCACCTGCATCGGGTGCCGTCGCCCGGTGGTCAGCAGGGCTACGTGCTGCGGGGCCCACCCGTCGTCGAGCAGCGCCACAGCCTCGTCACTGGCAACCTCCACGGCCGAGTCGGTGGCGCAGGGGACGAACCGCACCGGGACCCCGTCACCGCCGCGGTACCGCATCTGCGTCGGGGCCAGGCTCCCGAACGTCTGGGCAATCGGGCGGGTGTTGCGCAGGTTCTCGTCGAGTGCGATCGGCACAAGCTGCACCGGCGGACGGCCCTGCCGGGCGAAGATCCGCTGGCCCTCGTCAGCGAACACGTACAACCCGGAGCCGTCGGGGTCACGCAAGGCCGCCAGCAATGCCGGCCACCACGCGTCCGCGAAGTCCTGCCCCTCGTCGACCACGAACGCGTCGAACCGGTCCGCTGCTGGACGTTTCACTGCGAGCTCAGCCATCGCAGTGGGCAACTGCTGTTCCCAGTAGGGGCTGTCGTCGTCGCTGCCTGGAGGCACCCCGAGCCAATCCACCCCAAGACCGTGGAAGGTTCCCACATACGCCGGACGCTGACTCGCCTTGAGCCCCTCAACGCGTCGCTGCAGATACGTCGCCAGACCCCGGGAGTAGCACAGGAGCCCGACCCGCTTGCCCTCTGCGGTCAGGCGCCGGGCTTGCTCAACGGCCAACCAGGTCTTGCCCGAGCCGGCGCCTCCACGGACCTCCACCCGGGACAACAACCGCACTAGGTCTAGCACCTTGCCCTGCTGCGCGGTCAACAGGTCACATTGCTGCTCCCGTTCCTCCGCCGCGGCGATCAGGTCCCGTTGCGGTAGCAGCCGTCCCGCGAGGCACTCCACCAGGTCCTCGACTTGGTCACGGGTCGGCGGGTCGGGTTGGTCGGTCGCCGAATGCAGCGCGGCCACGACCCGGTCGACGATCTGGGGCACGTCGCCCCGGTCGACGATCATCCACCGCGGACACTCCGTGGACTTGAACCCGTCCGGGACGTCGGTGAACGGGAACACCACCAGGTGCGCCAGCCTCGGCCACCCGTGCGACCAGCCCGGGTGGTTGCTCAGAAAGGATCGAAGCATGTACCGGCACGTACGGGCCTGCTCGACCGGGTTCACCGACTTCGTGAACGTCCCACTGGACTGGGTCCACACCCCATCGGACAACCCAATCTGACCGCCCTTGACCTCCAGCACCGCGATCCCCAGCCCCGGCAACGCGACGACGACGTCGGCCTCCCGGTCCTGCTTGTGGTCGCTCAACCGAAGCCCATGAAACAGCACCGCATCCGAAGGGAGCTGGGCGAGCAACGCCTCCCACACCACCTGCTCCGCGGTCGACTGGAACGTTGGTTCAGCCGGGAAGTGGCGAGCACGCCCCACAGTCGTCCCCCGTCCGTTCGGTTCCGTCCTAGATCCAACCATCCGCGATCGCGAACAAGCGCGCGCCAGTGTGTGGTCCCAGTCGGTGGAGCCAACGCGGGACCACGACCAGACGGCACCCGACAAGGCGGCCTGATGCCACGTCCTGGCCTCGGCCCCCACACGCTCGCGACGAGCCGAGCCCACCGCTAGGCTACGACCTCCCCGAGGGTTTTCCGCAGGCAACTGCGCACGTCCCGCCCCCGTAGCTCAGGGGATAGAGCATCGGTTTCCTAAACCGTGTGTCGCAGGTTCGAATCCTGCCGGGGGCACTGTGTGATGTCTCGGGACATCGGTATGGGCCGGACCTGCGATCAGTCGACGGGCGGGACCCTCCACAAGTGCGCTGACTTGGGCCGTGTCACGGTCCAAGTCACCCGAGTGGGACGACGTAGACGTCGTCCGTGCGCCGGTAGCAGTACTGGCCTCCTGTGACGACGAGGAGGGCTTGTGGGGGCTTGGCCACGCGATCCTCGGCGAGTTTGAGGAGGGAATGGGCAGCGGCGTCGATGCTCTGCCCGCCTCCGAGCTTGACCTCGATTCCGATCCAGTTGCCGTCGCGGTCTTCTGCTACGAGGTCCACCTCGAAGCGGCCGCCGGCCTCCCGGTATTGGTAGACCTCGGCGTCGTTGTTCTGGGCGTAGACGGTGATGTCGCGGGTGGCTAGGGACTCGAAGAGGAAGCCAAAGGCCTCCAGGTCCTCGAGCAGTCGCTGGGGTGAGTAGCGCATCAGGGCCGCGGCCAGGGACGGGTCGACGAGGTGACGCTTGGGGGTCTCGACGAGCTGAGAGCGGCGGCAGAGCTCGGGCTCCAGGCGTCGACGTCGTCGAGGACCATGAGACGCCGTGCCGCGTCGAGGAAGGGCTCCGTGGCCCAACGGGACAGGCCGTTCAGCAGGGGTAGCGGAGCCGGTGAGGATGAACTGTCCTGGGTCTCTGCGGTCATCGACCCCTCGCCGCACCGCGTCCCAGACGGCCGGAATGCGTTGCCACTCGTCAATGAGGCGGGGCGTCGGGCCGTCGAGGATCAGCCCGGGGTTGACCGCGAGCAGCTGGTCGCCATCGGGGACCTGGTCAAGGAGGATCTCGCTGCTGGCCCGCTGGCGAGCCAACCGTCATATGACTGGCGTTCTGGCAGCTTCAGCCGGTGATGCTGCGAGCGTTGCGGGCGATGACGTCGCCTTCGGCGAACCCGGAGAGTGCCGCGGCGATCTTCTGGTCGCGACCTTCGACTGCGTGCTGGTAGCGCAGCGCTATCGCCCGGCTGGAGTGCCCGATGCGCGCCATGAGGTCGGCGAGGGACGCGGAGGTCGTGGAAGTGCAGGTCGGGTCTCCCGGCAGCTTCGAATCCTGCCGCAGGCGCTCTTGGGCGGTCCAACCCTCGCGCACGGGTACGCGCCTCACGAAGCCAGTGAGTTCACGATCGCGCCGAACACCCTAGGCAACGCCTGGGCCGACGGCACGATCGTCCGGCGGAGCGAGGGATGTCCCGAGTACCACAGCAGCGTGCGGGTCAGCATCCGGTAGGACCGGGTGATCTGTCGCCACTGGGCGTCGTACGTGTCGACGCGACCCGACCGGATGCACTCGACGGCGGCAGCCGCCTCCTGGAACCCGACGCGCAGCCCCTCACCGGTGAGCGCGTCGACGTACCCCGCCGCGTCGCCGACGAGCAGGGCCCGCCCGCTCACCCGGCCGGAGGTCACCTGGCGCAGCGGTCCGGCACCGCGCAGCTCGCTGGCGACCTTGGTGCCGGCCAACCGCTCAGCCACGAGCGGAACCTCGGCCAGCGCCCGTGCAAGGTTGAGCGGCCCACCGCCGAGGACGGCCACACCCACGGTGTCGGCCGCGACCGGCGTGACGTACACCTCCGCCTCTGGAGTCCAGTAGACCTCGACGAAGTTCGACCAGGGTGCGACGTGGAAGTGCTGGCGCAGCCCGTAGCGAGCCCGGCCGGTGCCCGCACGCTGCAGTCCGAGCGACCGTCGAACGGTCGAGTGCAGGCCGTCCGCACCGATGAGGTAGCGGGCTCGCACCCCTGCGGCCTCAACCCAGTCGGCGCCCTGTGTCACCTCGGTCGCGCGTTGCTCGACGACCTTGACGCCGAGCACCCCGGCCCGCTGCGAGAGCGCGCACTGCAGCTCGGTGCGTCGGACTCCACGACCAGGCCCGCTGCTGAACAACGCCTCGGCCGTGCGATCACCTTGCACGTAGCGGATCCCGTGGAACGGCAACCCCATCGGGTGCACAGCGAGCCCTGCGAGGTGTGAGAGCGCGTCCGGCATCAGCCCCTCGCCGCACGCCTTGTCGATCGGGGTGCCGCGTGGCTCAGCCACGACGACGGACATCCCGGCCTCGGCTGCGTGCATCGCTGCGACCAGACCGACCGGACCCCCGCCGACGACGAGCAGGTCGATCACCGAGCACCCCGCGGCAGCGTCGCAAGCGCGGCCTCCTCGGCCCTGATCCGCACCGCGAGCAACGGGAGGTTCAGCGCCGTGAAGACGACGGCGGTGACCCATGCCGATCCGACCAGCGGCAGCGCGAAGCCCTCGACGACGACGGCCACGTAGTTGGGGTGGCGCAACCACCGGTACGGGCCCGCCACGACGAGCGGCAAACCTGGCACGACCACGATGCGGGTGTTCCAGCGGTGCCCGAGCGTGCGGATGCACCACCAGCGAAGTCCTTGCGCAGCAACGACCAGCGCCAGCATCGGCCATGCCAGCCAGGGCAGTGGCACCCGGCCGGCCAGGTGCACCTCCGCCAGCGCACCCACGAGCAGGCCGGTGTGGAGCAGCACCATGAAGGGGTAGTGCCCGGTGCCGTGCTCGACTCCCCCGCGCTCCAGGCTCCACCGGACGTTGCGGGTCGAGACGACGAGCTCGGCCACGCGCTCGAGCCCGACGAAAAGGATGAGCACCGTGAAGGCGGTGGTGCCGGTCATCGCATCACCACTGCACCAGGACGAGCTCGGAGCAGAACCCTGGGCCCATCGCGAGCAGCACCCCCGGCGTGCCCGGCTCTGGGACGGCGGCGCCGTTCGCGCCGGAGAGCGTGTCGCCGAGCACGTGCAGCACCGAGGCGGACGACAGGTTGCCGATCCGCTCCAGCGAGCGCCACGTCACGTCGAGCTGGCCGTCGTGGAGGTCGAGGGCGGCCTCCATCGCCTGCAGCACCTTGGGACCGCCCGGGTGGCACACCCACGCGGCGACGTCGCCGACCTTCAGCTCGTGGTCACCGAGGAAGCCGGCCACGTCGTCACCGATGTACTGCTCCACGACGTCCGCCACGCTTGCGGCGAGCACGATGCGGAAACCGCTGCCCCCGATGTCCCAGCCCATGGTTCGCTCGGTATCGGGGTAGAGGCGGCTCCGCGTCGCGACGACCTTGGGCCCGGACGCGGCCCGGTTCGCGCCCACGAGCACGACGGCAGCCGCACCGTCGCCGAACAGTCCCGACGCGACGATGTTCGGCATCGAGGCGTCGTCGCGCTGGACGGTCAAGGAGCAGAGCTCCACGGACAGCAGGACCGCGACCCCGTCCGGGTGGCCGAGCAGGTAGTCGTGGCAACGGGCGATGCCGGAGGCGCCGGCGACGCAGCCGAGCCCGAAGACCGGCACCCGCTTCACGTCCGGCCGAAAGCCGAGCTTGGGTGCCAGCCGCGACTCCAGCGACGGTGCCGCGATGCCGGTGACCGACGTGCTCAGGATCAGGTCGACGTCACCGGCCTCGAGTCCTGCGGCCGCGAGGGCCCCCAGGATTGCCTGCTCGCCCAGCTCGACGCCGACCCGGATGAACGCGTCGTTCGCGGCACCGAATCCGTCGAGCCCGGCGTAATCAGCCAGCGGCAGCGCCAGGTGCCGGGTCCGGACTCCGGTGGCGGCGTGGATGCGGTCGAGCAGGGCGCGATGCTTCCCGTCGGGGGTGACCACGGCCGCGAATGCCGCGGTGATCTCGTGCTGGGGGTAGGCGTGCGCCGCGGTGACGCCGTGCACCCCGGCAATGGTCACCATCTACAGGATCGTAGGCGCCACCGAGCGGTGACGCGATCTCGCGACCGACCGTTCAGCCCGGCAGCCGCAATGGGCCCATCCCGCCGTCGACGGCCAGCGATGTCCCGGTCGTCGACCCGGCCATCGGACTGGCGAGGTAGACGATGGCGTTCGCGACCTCCGCGGCCGACACCAGCCGACCCATCGGCTGCCTCGCCCGCAGCGCCCGACCGGCCTCGTCGGCGTCCGGAGCCGCTGCGATCAACCGCTCCACCCAAGGGGTCTCAGTCGTCCCCGGGGTGACGGCATTGACCCGGATGCCCTCACGCACGTGGTCGGCCGCCATCGCCAACGTGAGCGCCAGCAGGGCCCCCTTGCTCGCGGAGTAGAGCGCGCGGCCGGGGACACCGACCACAGCCAGCACGGAGCAGATGTTGACCACGGCGGCATGTGTCGACGCTCGGAGGTAGGGCAACGCCGCAGCGGTCACCCGCGCGGCTCCCCGCACGTTGATGTCGAGCACCCGGCGCCACTCGTCGTCGTCGTTCGCCGCCACGTCGCCCTGCGCGCCGATCCCGGCGTTGTTGATCACGATGTCGAGCCCGCCCAGGCGCGCGGCCGTCTCGTCGACCGCCCAGCCGACGCTGGCGGTGTCGGACACGTCACACACGAGCGACACCGACGCCCCCGCCGCGTTCGACTCGACGAGGTCGAGGGACGCGACCGTCGCTCCCCGGGCGGCGAGCAGCTCGACAGTGGCGGCGCCGATGCCGCTCGCGCCTCCGGTCACCAGTGCCTTGAGTCCGTCAAGATCACCCATCGGACGTCCCTCCTCCAGCTCGGCGTGGGTCGATGTGCACCTTGGGCGCGGCCGAGTCCAGGCCGACCGGCCGGCCCTCGAGCGCTGCGCGGGCGTCCGCCAACCCCACGGTGCCGGCCACCAGCGGCACCGGGTCGACGAGCCCCTCCGCGTACGCGGCGATCGCGCGGGCGATGCCTGGCGACGCCGACAGGATGCCCACCGCCGTCACGTCCTTGAACGCCAGGGAGCGGCTGTCGAGAATGCTGGGTCGCGCCGAGAGCCCGATGAGGACGACGCGGCCACCCGGCTCGACGATCTCGACCGCCTGCCGGGGGACGTCCTCGGCCCCGGTGCAGTCGACGACCGCGTCGAAGGGCCGGTCGGGCAGGTCGTCCAGAAGCCAGCCGTTCTCCAGGCCCAGCCCGCGTGCGAAGACGAGTGACTCGGCGGTCACTCCGGCCAGGTGGACGTCGACATCCATCGACCGCAGGAACAGTGCGGTGAGCAACCCGATGGTGCCAGGACCGCAGACCAGGACGCTGCCGGTCGGTCCCTCGACGGCGGCGAGCGCAGCGCGCAGCGCATTGCCGCCCGGCTCGACCAGAGCTCCGGCGGCGGCGGAGACGTTGTCCGGCAGGGCATGCAGGGCCGTCACCGGGACGGGCAGACGCTCGGCCAAGGCACCCGGTCGACCGCCCCTGATGCCGATCTCCTGCCGGTCCCGGCACACGTGCTGGCGTCCGGACCGACACAGCCGGCAGGTGCCGCAGCCCAGCATGGTGTCGGCCGTGACCCGACGTCCGACCCAGCCCGGGTCGACCCCGGCCCCCACCTCGGAGACTGTTCCGGACCACTCGTGTCCCAGCCGCATCGGGTATGCCGCCTGCCCGTCGTGGAGGTACGCCATGTCACCGGTGTAGAACTCGACATCGGTGCCGCAGACTCCGACGCGCTCGACGTCGACGACAACCTCACCGGCGTCGGCCACCGGGTCCGCGACGTCCTGAACCTCGGCGTTGCCGGGCCCCAGGACCACGAACGCCCTCATCGCGCGGCGACGACCGACTGTCGCTGGACGCCCAGCCCGGTGATGCCGAGCTCGACGACGTCACCCGGCTCGAGGTACACCGGCGGCTTCATCCCCATGCCCACCCCGGGCGGCGTGCCCGTGTTGATCAGGTCGCCCGCCTCCAGCACCATGAACTGGCTCAGGTAGTGGACGAGGTGCTCGGGTCCGAACAGCATCGTCGACGTCGAGCCACGCTGGCGCGCAGCACCGTTCACGTCCAGCCACAGGTCGAGCGAACGGACGTCGGCGACCTCGTCGGTGGTCAGCAGGAACGGTCCGCACGGGTTGAACGACTCGGCTGACTTCCCCTTCACCCACTGGCCGCCCCGCTCCAGCTGGAACTCGCGCTCGCTCACGTCGTTGACCAGGACGTAGCCCGCGATGGCGGCGCGCGCCTCGTCCTCGTCTGCGAGGTACTGGCAACGCCGCCCCACGACGATGCCGAGCTCGACCTCCCAGTCGGTCTTCTCCGAGCGGCGCGGGATGACCAGGTCGTCGTACGGCCCCACCATCGTGTTGGGGGCCTTGTTGAAGACGATCGGCTCGGTCGGCGGAGTGGCGCCGGTCTCGGCAGCATGGTCGGCGTAGTTGAGCCCGATGCACAGGATCTGCTGCGGTCG
This sequence comes from Actinomycetes bacterium, assembly GCA_038210415.1. Lineage (GTDB taxonomy): Bacteria > Actinomycetota > Actinomycetes > Prado026 > Prado026 > JBBQWS01. Next base: position 3,978 of record JBBQWS010000075.1, on the reverse strand, counting down.
GGCGATCGGCGCACCGACCCGCACCCCGTCGAACGGCAGGACGGAGCCGGCGGCCACCCGCGCGCCGACGACGTCGGCCAGCTCGGAGAGGGCGACGCCGCTCTCTCCGGACAGGAACGCGCCGTCGACGTCGGGCACCAGGTCCGACACGTCGACGTACCCGTCCTCGACCGCGACCGCGGGCCGCTCCGACCCGTACGCCCCCACCCTCATCAGCTTCACTGCAGCTCCTCGCTCGCCGGTTGGTCCAACAGGTCGCGCATCTCGTCGACGGCCCGCACCAGGACCGGGACAGGGGTGCGGTACGCCAGAGCGCTCACGCTCGCGGCCCCCACGACCTCGGTGCGGCCCGGGTTCCACACCGGCAGCGCCAGGCAGTTGACGCCCCGCTCGTTCTCCTGGTCGTCGACGGCGTAGCCGAGCCGTCGCGCGTCGGACAGCGCCCGGTGCAGCGACCGCGCCCCGACGAGGGTGCGTGGGGTACGCCGCTCGGGTGGGCCCGCGGCGACCCACGCCTGCACCGACCACAGATCGGGCAGCAGCTGAGCCAGGAGGAGCTTGCCGACCGCGGTGCTGTGCGCCGGGTTCCGGCCACCGACCGTCGAGGTCAGCCGGACGGCCCCGGACGGGGGGTCGCACTTCGCCCGGTAGACGACGTCCCGGTCGGCGAGCACGGCGTAGTGCGTGGTCTCGCCGAACCGGGCGGCCAACGCCCGAAGTCTCGGCTGCATCGTCACGTGCTCCGGTCGCAGCCCGTGGTGGACGAACGCCAGGCGGACGAACTCGTCACCGAGGACGTAGTGACCGTGACCGTCCTGTCGGGCGAAGCCCGCGCGCCGCAACGAGGTGAGCGCCCGGTGCACCGTGGGCTTCGCGGCGCCCACCCGACGCGACAGCTCGTCGAGCGACACGCCGTCGGCGTGGTCGGCCAGCTCCTTGAGGACTTTCAGGACGCGGTCGCTGCCGACGAGTTGCCCTTCCCGGGTGCCGTGGAGGTCACTAGGCTTTAGCACGTTCCAGATACTAGAGCGACGTTCGAGTATTCGGAAGGTCGCCCGGACGGAAGGAAGCCGTGGCCGAGCTCCGCAGCGGAAAGTGGTACGCCGGCACCGACCGGGACGCGTACATCCATCGGGCGTGGATGCGTCGAGGTCTGCCGAGCCACGCCTTCGACGGCCGGCCGCACATCGCCATCGCCAACACGGCATCGGACCTGACTCCCTGCAACAGCCACCTCGACGAGGTCGCCAGCAGCGTCAAGCAGGGGATCTGGGAAGCCGGTGGCGTCCCGCTGAACCTGCCGGTGATGTCGCTCGGCGAGACCCAGGTGCGCCCGACTGCGATGCTCTGGCGCAACCTCGCCGCCATGTCGATCGAGGAGATGCTGCGGGCCAATCCGATCGACGGGGTGGTGCTGCTCGGCGGCTGCGACAAGACGATCCCCGCCCTGCTCATGGCCGCCGCATCGGTCGACCTGCCGGCGCTGGTGGTCCCCGGTGGGCCGATGCTGACCGGCCACTTCCGCGGGGCTCCGCTCGGCTGCGGCACCGACGTGTGGCGGCTCAGCGAGGACGTCCGCGGCGGTGAGCTCGCCGAGGCCGACTTCGTCCGGTCGGAGTCGGGGATGATCCGCAGCCGCGGCCACTGCAACACGATGGGCACGGCGTCGACCATGGCCTGCATCGCAGAGGCACTCGGCATGACCGTCCCCGGGACGGCCGGGACACCCGCCCCCGACAGTCGTCTGCTCGAGGCTGCCCACGACGCCGGGCGCCAGATCATCGAGATGGTGGCGGCGGACCGCCGACCCAGCACCGTTCTCGGCCTGGGCTCGTTCCGGAACGCCATCGTCACCCTCGCCGCCATCGGCGGGTCGACCAACGCGGTCGTGCACCTGCTGGCGATCGCCGGCCGGCTCGGGATCTCGCTCTCCCTCGACGACTTCGACGCACTCGGGGCCGGTGTCCCGCTGCTGGTCGACCTGCAGCCGGCCGGGCGGCACCTGATGGACGACTTCTACCGTGCCGGCGGCCTGCTCGCCCTGCTCGGTGAGGTGCGCGATCTGCTCGACCCGGCCGCGCTCACCATAACCGGCCGGCCGCTGGTCGACCATCTGGGAGGGGCCGAGATCTGGGACCACGACGTGATTCGTCCCCGTGCCGACCCGCTGCTCCCGGACGCCGGTATCGCCGTGCTGCATGGCAACCTCTGCCCGGACGGCGCGGTGATCAAGACCGCCGCCGCGTCAGCGCACCTGCTCCGGCACCGGGGCCCCGCCGTCGTGTTCGACAGCGTTGAGGACCTGCGCAGCCGGATCGACGACCCCGAGCTCGACGTCGACGAGAACAGCGTCCTGGTGCTGCGCGGCTGCGGGCCTCGCGGCTACCCCGGCATGCCGGAGGTCGCCAACCTCCCCTTGCCGCGCAAGCTCCTCGAGCGAGGCGTCCGCGACATGGTGCGGATCTGCGACGGTCGGATGAGCGGTACGGCCTACGGCACCGTCGTGCTGCACGTGGCGCCGGAGTGCGCGGCCGGTGGGCCACTCGGCCTGCTGCGCGACGGCGACATGGTCGTCCTCGACGTCCCGGCCCGGACGCTGGACGCCGACGTGCCCGCGGCCGAGTGGTCGGCTCGCCAGCCCTCGCCGCAGGCGGCCGCCTCCTTCGCTGCACCGCCGCGCGGCTGGGAGCGGTTGTACGTCGAGCACGTGCAGCAGGCCGACACCGGAGCCGACCTCGACTTCCTGGTCGGTGGCAGTGGCAGCGCAGTCGGCCGGGAGTCGCACTGAGCCCGGCTCAGGACGGGAAGGGGCGCACGACGTACGGCTGCGCCGGAAGCCTGTCGCCGAAGGTCGAGCCGATCCGGATGGCTGGGCGGACGGCTTCGACGATCTGTCCGTCGCCGAGGTAGATGGCCATGTGCGTGATCGGCGAGCCGTAGAAGATGAGGTCACCACGACGGCGCTGCGAGAACGGGACGTGCAGCATCCCTGAGGCGTAGAGGTAGTGGGTCGTCCGGAAGTCGGCACCCACGTGCAGGTCGGTGTTCAGCCCCGGCACCATCCGACCACCGGCGTACATCGCCTGCAGGTCCAGCCCTGAGCAGTCGAACCCCATCGGGCCGGCCCCGCCCCAGATGTACGGGACGCCCACGCGGCTGGTGGCGTACCGGATCATCGCCTCGATCCGGGTGGCGGCGGATGCGCCGGCCGAGACCACCGGCTGGGAGGTGTAGCGGTCCACGCAGAACGAGTAGCCCGTGCCGAGCGCCACCCAGGTCGTCGCGTCGACGACCCCCGTCACCGGCAGCCCATGCGCGGACTGGAAGGTCCGCACCGCCGCCACCGTGGCGGAGTCGTAGCGCTCGCGGTGCCCGACCAGGTGCAGAGCCCGTTGGACGAGGTAGACCTTGATGCCGACGATGGCAGGGCTGACGACGAGGCAACCGCGCGGGACGGCGATCTGCCTGACGTAGGCACCACCGACGGGGACCGTCGACGTCGGCCGTGGAGACGGCTTCGTGGCGGTCGGGCTGGGCCGGGGAACGGGGCTGGGCCTGGGGCTGACCGCCGTCGGGGTCGGTGTGGTCGCCGTGGAGGTCGGCGACGGCCACACCGAACTTGAGAGCGAGGCGTCCCGAGCGGTCGACGGGGCGCTGGTGCCGGCGCACGCCGCCAGCAGCAGCGCGGCGAGCGCCACGCCTGCCCCGGCCGTAAGCCGAGCAGCGGCGCGAGCGGGACGTCCACTCGTGTCAACCACTCTTCCACTGTAGGTCGGCGACCAGCGGGAGGTGGTCCGAGGCCGGCACCGTTCCGATCTGCAGGGCGGTGACCCGCACGTCGGGAGTGACGAGGATCCAGTCCGGGCGGTCACACGGTCGCGCCGGGTCGGCCGCGGTGGTGCGGCAGCGGTCACCGGTCACCGCTACGGCATCCGCGAGACCGGCGAGCTCGGCGACCTCCGGCTCGTCCGGGTGCAG
>JBBQWS010000074.1:0-13636 GCA_038210415.1 Actinomycetes bacterium | reverse complement strand
GTCGGGAGTGACGAGGATCCAGTCCGGGCGGTCACACGGTCGCGCCGGGTCGGCCGCGGTGGTGCGGCAGCGGTCACCGGTCACCGCTACGGCATCCGCGAGACCGGCGAGCTCGGCGACCTCCGGCTCGTCCGGGTGCAGCTTGAAGTCTCCGGCAAGCACCGCAGGCACGGTGCTGCCGACCAGCCCGCGCAGCGCTCGCAACTGCACCACCGACCGGTCCTCCAGGTGTGCCCCTACGACGAGCAGCGGGTGGCCGCCACATCGATCTCGACGCTGACGTAGCTGCGACGCTGCCCGCCGTCGTACGGGACCTCGTCCGTCGAGACCGTGGTCATCGGCAGCCGTGACGCACGTTGCCGAACTGGCTGTCGGCTGCGCCGACGTAGACCGCCTTCAGCTGGAGCCGGTCCTGCAGGTAGGTGAGGACGTCGATTCCGCCGTGCACGGACCAACCGCGCCCCACCTCCTGAAGCACGACGACGTCCGGTGCGTACGAGCGGATCACGTCGGCGGTCACGTCCGGGCGCAGCTGGCCGCCGGCATCGACGCCGCTGCGGATGTTGTACGTCATGACCCGCACCGACGTGGTGGCTGCCCCAGCCGTCGATGGTGCCGGCCGGGTGACGAACAACCCCAGCGGCACCAGCGCGGCGACCGGGCGTCGAAGGGCGGCCACGGTGATCAGGACCGGCGCGACGAGGGGGATCAGCCAACGCGGGAACGGCATCAGCAGCACGACGTAGAACTGCCAGAAGAACACGACCAGCAACATCATCACAGAGGCGGCGGCGATCCGGGCGGGTCCCCGCCCCGCATGCTCGGTCGACGGTTCGGCAAGGTCGCCGTGCAGCGAACCGGCGACCAGGGTCGCCGCGCACACCTGCACGAGCACTACCAGCGGGAGCACCCAGACCCCTGTCACGACGGGGAGCACGGCGGTGCCAAGCACGATGACAACCCCCAGCAGGAGCGGACCCCGGCGTCCCAGACCGGCGGCGGACGGCAGGCCCCCGCGCTGACCTTGCCGGTCAACCTCGTGGTCACCGCCCTGCTGCTGCTGCTCGCACGTGCGGACCACCTGGCCGCGGCGGACGTGGGGCTCGCCCGGGAGACCGTCGGTCGGGGGCTGCGCTGGGCCGGAGTCGCCGCCGGGGCAGTGGCGGTCGTCTACCTCATCGCGATCCTGCTGCCCGCGACGCGGGACGCGTTCGTCGACAAGCGCACCGACCTGACCGTCGGCTCCGCGCTGTACCAGGCCTTCGTCCACGTGCCGTTCGGCACCGTCCTGCTCGAAGAGGTCGCGTTCCGTGGGGTGCTGCTCGCAATGGCCGCCAGCCGCTGGGGCACCGTGCGCGGGGTGGTCTTCTCCTCCGTGCTGTTCGGGCTGTGGCACGTCCTTCCGTCAGCCTCCGCAGCCCAGGCCAACCCCCTCGTGGAACCGATGTTCGGCACCGGGACGTCCGCGCTGGTCGTCTGGGCCGCGGTGTCCGTCGTGGCGACGGCGATCGGCGGGTCGGTCTTCTGCTGGCTCCGGCTGCGCAGCGGCAGTCTGCTCGCGCCCGCCGGACTCCACTGGGCCACCAACGGGTTCGGCTTCCTCGGCGCGATCCTGGCCCGCCCGCTCTAGGGGCGCCCCGACACCGAGGTGGTCTACGGGACCAGGTCGCGGCGTCGCCAGCCCACGAACCCGACGGCCGCCAGGCCTGCAGCGACAGCCGTCAGCGCGACGAGGGCACCGAGCGCGGTGGAGGTGACCGGCAGGAGTGGCGAGTGCTGGAACGGCGAGAGGTCGACCAGCCATCGCGGGGCGTTCCAGATCACGCCGAACTCACCGACTGCGATGAACCCGACGAACACGGCCCAGACTCCGGACGAGGCCCGCGGCAGCCAGCCGAAGACGGTCAATCCGACGCCGCACATCACCCACGACGCCGGGGCCTGGGCGAGGCACGCCACGGTGACCCGACCGACCTGATTGCCGTCGTGCAGGGCGACGGCAGCGCCGGCACCGATCGACAACCCGCTGACCAGGTCGAGCAACGTGACCCCGACGAGCGCGATGGCGAAGTGGCTGGCAGCCCAGCGGGTTCGCGTGGTCGTCGTCGCCAGGAGTGCCTCGGCGTGGCCGACGGTCTCCTCGCTACGCAGGTGGTTGACCGCCGCGATCGCGAAGGCCGCTGCGATGATGCCCATGATGGCGATCTCGGCCGCGAGGAATGCGTCGTTGAGGGCCTGCGCGCCGCCGAGCTTCTTGATCAGGTCCTGTGCCTGGGGTGAGGTCAGCAGGTCGGTGGCGCTGCTGACGAGCGACCCGATCACCACGCCGAATCCGACGAACGCGACGACCCACGCCAGCAGGATCCGATTCTGCAAGCGCACTGCGAGGTCCCACACGTCGTTCAGGGAACCCGAAGCGGGGCCGGGGCGCTCCTCGCGCAGGCCCGCACCGAGGTCGCGGCGGGACCGTAGCGCGAAGGCCACCGGGACCAGAACAGCGCACAGCCCGAGCGGGAGCAGGAGCACCCACCAACGATCCCCTGCGTACGCCCGGACCTGCTGGTTCCAGCCGATCGGGGAGAGCCAGGACAAGGCGGACGGGCCGGGCTCGGCGAGATCGCCGACGGCGCGCAGGACGTACGTGACCGCGATGACGACGGAGCTGAGCCCGATCGCGACCCGCCCGCTCGTGGTCAGCTGGGCGGCCACACCGGCGACGGCGCTGAACACCATGCTCGTGGCCGTCCAGCCCAGCCCGAAGGCCAGCGACCCCGCCGCTGGCAGCCCGCCGCGGGCGAGGGCGGCCGCGCTGAGCAGGCCGGTCAGAAGGCTGCCGGTGAAGCTGATGACCAGGGCCGCGGCCAGTGGTGCGTTGCGACCCAGTCGCCCGCCACTGAGCAGCTCGAGCCGGCCGTTCTCCTCGTCGGCACGGGTGTGCCGCACCACGATGAAGACGAAAAGCACGGCCAGCACCGCAGTCATGAAGGCGGTGTACTTGATCATCGAGACGGCACCCAAGGACGCGGTGTCGTAGACCCGCCCGAACATGGCGACCATGGCCCCGGTCGCGTTGATGGTCTTGGCGGCCGCGATACGGCTCGCCTCGTCCGGGAACAGGTCGGCAGCTGCAGCGGCCGCCGAGCCGGCCATCGCGGCGAACCCGACGATCCACGCAGGGAGCAGCCAACGGTCGCGACGCACCGCAAGCCGCAGCATCGCGCCGGTGCCGGCCAGGGTGTCAGGCATCGCCGGCTGCGACCCCGTAGTGCCGCAGGAACAGGTCCTCCAGGGTCGGCGGCTGGCTGGTCAACGAGCGGAGCCCTGCATTGGTCAGGGCCCGCATGATCGGCTCGAGCCCGGACGGCTCGACCTGGGCGGTGACCCGATGGCCGGCGACGACCACGTCGTGCACCCCGGGCAGGAGCTCCAGGCCAGCGGGCACGTTCGTCACGTCCGCGGTCACCGACGTACGGGTCAGGTGCCGGAGCTCGGCGAGGTTGCCGCTCTCCACGACCCTGCCCGCGCGGATGATGCTGATCCGGTCGGACAGTGCCTCCGCCTCGGAGAGGATGTGACTGCTCAGCAGGACCGTACGGCCCTGGTCACGGAGCTCGCGCACCCAGCCGCGGAACGCGTCTTCCATCAGCGGGTCCAGCCCGCTGGTCGGCTCGTCGAGCAGCAGGAGCTCCGCGTCGGTGGCCAGGGCGGCGATGAGCGCGACCTTCTGCCGGGTGCCCTTGGAGTAGGTCCGCGACTTCTTCGTCGGGTCCAGGGCGAACATCTCCAGCAGCCGATCGCGCCGGGCCGGGTTCTGCCCGCCCTGCAGCCGGCCGAGCAGGTCGATCACCTCGCCGCCGGTGAGGTTCGGCCAGAGCGAGACGTCTCCAGGGACGTAGGCAAGGCGGCGGTGCAGCGCCGACACGTCGCTCCAGGGGTCCATCCCCAGGACCCGGATCGAGCCGGCATCGGCACGCAGGACACCGAGCAGCAGCCGCAGCGTCGTGGTCTTGCCCGCCCCGTTCGGGCCGAGGAAACCGTGCACCTCACCCGGCTCCACCGCAAGGTCCAGACCGTCCAGAGCGATCACGCCTCCGAACCGCTTGACGACCCCGGTCAGCTCCAAGACGCTCGTCATGCTGAAGACGCTACTGGCCGGCGACCTACCTGAGCGTGTCCAGTGCGCCGACGACGGCGACCGGATCGGTCAGGGGATTCACGAAAGCGAGCCGGAGCACCGACTCCCCCTTCCACCGGGTGGGGACGCACAAGATGGTGCCCGCCTTGGCCTCACGGCGGGACCAGTCCGCGTACATCTCGGCCGTCCAGCCAGGACGCTCGAAGAGCAGCACCGACAGCTCAGGCTCGTGCACCAGCCGGAGGAACGGCCGGTGCCGGATCGCCTCGGCGACCTCGCGCGCCGTGGCAAGGCTCACTTCCACGGCATCGCGGTAGGCGTCGGTGCCGTGCACTGCGAGGCTGAACCAGAACGGCAGCCCCCGGGGACGACGCGACAGGTGCAACCCGAAGTCGGACGGGTTCCACTCGTCGCGGTCGACCTCGTCGAGGTAGGCAGCCCTTTGCGAGTGGGCCGCCCGGGCGAGCTCGGGCCGGCGGTACAGCAGGGCACAGCAGTCGTACGGCGCAAAGAGCCACTTGTGCGGGTCGACGATGAAGCTGTCGGCCCGCTCGATGCCGGCGAACAGGTGCCTGACGCTGGGAGCCACCAGCGCTCCGCCGCCGTACGCACCGTCGACGTGCAACCACAGGCCCCGTTGCTCGCACACGTCGGCCGTACCCGCCAGATCGTCGACCACACCGGCGTTCGTCGTGCCGGCCGACGCGACCACGGCGAACACGCCGTCGTCGGCCCCGGGACCGGCGGCGTACGCGTCCAGTGCGGTCGCGAGGGCCGCTCCTGTCATGCGCCCGTGCTCGTCGACGGGGACGTCCACCACCTCGATGTCCATGACCTGGGCGGCTGCGCGGATGGACGCATGGGCCCCCGCGGAGCACGCAACGGCCCATCGCCCCCCGGGCCGTCCCGTACGCATCTGGGCGTCGTGCCGGGCCGCGGCCAGCGCCGAGAGGTTGCCCGAGGTCCCTCCGGACATGAAGCACCCACCTGCAGTCTCGGGCCAGCCGAGCAGCTCGGCGATCCAGGCCAGCGCCTGGTTCTCGGCGTGGATCGCCCCCGCGCCGCACTCCCAGAGCCCCGCGTGGATGTTCGCGGCGCTGGTGGCCAGCTCGAAAGCGATCGCGGTACGCGTCGGAGCCGCCGGGATGTAGGCGAGGTTCAGCGGGTCGTCCTGCGCCCTGGTCGCCGGCACGAGCACCTCGTCGAAGACCGCGAGGGCACGCTTCGCCCCCATCCCCTCCGGCGTGATCGTGCGGCCCGTCGCTGCGGCGAGCTCCGCGGCGGGGCGGGCAGTGGTCTTGGGATCGGACGCGCGCGAGACGCGGCCCACGGCCCAGGCGAGCACGGCGTCGACGGTCCCCCGCTCGTCACCCCAGGGGCTCGGCGGTCGCGGGGAAGCGGTCTCGGTCCGGTCGGAGGTCACCGGGCGACTGTGACCCCTGCACCACAGATCGCGCAACAATCAGCGATGCCCGCTGCACACGTTGGGGCGGGCAAACGGGTGAACCGCGGGGTCGTGGCTCAACGCGTCTGGTCGGCGGCGCCGATGTCGACCCCATGGACCTCCGCCGGGCGACCGCTGTCGTCGCGCTGTTCGCTGCTCCCGTGCTCGTGGTCACGGGCCCGGTCTACGCCGTGCTCTCGGCGAGCTCGGCGAGCGGGGCGGACCAGCGCCCGGACCGACTGGTCGCACCGGTCCTGCACGCCGATCCGGTGCCGTCGTGGTTGCGGCTGCAGTCACCGAGCACCTCGAAGCTGCTCGCCGCCGCCGGCATCACGGCCGGTCGGCACGCACCCGTGACCCGTACGCCCGTTGCAACCAGCACCATCGTGCCGCCGGGTGCCCCGACCATGGCCGGCCTCAGCGCGCACGTCTCGCCGAGCTGCAAGGGCAGCGGCACGGACGGCAACCGGGTGCAGGTGGCGTACGTCACCCAGGTCGGCCGCACCGACCGGTACGCGTCGGTCGTCGCAGCCTTGCGGTCGTACGTCGCCGACGTCGACGACGTGATGGCGAAGTCGTCCGCCGAGACCGGTGGCGGTCGCCGGGTGCGCTGGGTGGCTGACTCGTCGTGCGTCCCGATCGTGCTGCACGTGGTGCTCCCGACCGGCTCCCTGGTCGACTTCTCCGCGACCATCACCGCGATGGAGAACTCGGGCTACACCTCGGCCTCCCGCAAGTACCTGATGTTCGCCGAGGACGTCTCGCCGAGCTACTGCGGCATCGCCCAGGTCTACCCGGACGGGACGAAGTCGGCGGTCAACTTCAACAACGGGCAGGCGCCCATGTTCGAGGCCGTCGAGAGCCCGTGCTGGGACCTCGGCGTCGGCTACCACTCGGTCGCCGCGCACGAGCTGATGCACTCGCTCGGGTCGGTGATGGACCAGAGCCCGAACTCGTCGCAGTACGGCCACTGCACCGACGACGCGGACGTCATGTGCTACGTCGACGGACCGGGCGTGGTGGTGCGCAACGTCTGCGCACCGGCGCACGAGCAGCTGTACGACTGCAACCACGACGACTACTTCTCGACGAACCCCGGCGCCGGCACCTACCTGGGCACACACTGGAACGCAGCCGACAGCAGCTTCCTCGACGTGGTCCCGGTCCTCGGCGCACCGCAGGTGATCGTGGGCGCACACCGGCATCCCTAGGAGGGCGGTGCCGCCGAGCTGTCGGCCGCCGAGATGTCGGCCGCCGAGATGTCGGCCGCCCAGACTGCACCCGGCCCCATGTTGTCGAGGCCGCCGTCGACGAGCACGGTGTCGCCGGTGACGTAGTCGGCCGCGGACGAGGCGAGGAAGACGATCGTGTGGGCGACGTCCTCCGGGGTGGCGAGCGTCCGCAAGGGGATCACCCTGGCCACCTGCGCCGGGTCGAGGCCGTACCGCTCCCAGGCGTCGGTGTGCACGATGCCCGGAGCGACACAGTTGAGCCGGATGCCGTAGCGGCCCCATTCGACGGCCATCGTGCGAGTCAGGTTCTCGACTCCGGCCCGGGCCGCGGCCGAGTGCGCCATGCCGGGCATCGCCCGACGCGGGCTGATGACGACGGAGATCACTTTGCCGTAGCCCGACGGGATCATCGACCGGTTCGCCACGGCGACGGTCAGCCCGAAGACGGCATCGAGGTTCAGCCGCCCGACCGCACGGAACCCACCGGCGCTGATCGTCTCGGCAGGAGCGACGAACTGACCACCGGCGTTGTTGACGAGGATCTGCACGGAGCCGAGGTCGGCGAGCACGGAGTCGAGCATGGCGTCGACCTGGTCGGCCTCCCGCACGTCGCAGCCGTATGCCCGCACGTCGCCATCCGCCGACCGGGCCAGCTGCACGGTCTCGTCGAGGAGCTCGGCCCGCCGGCCCACGACGGCCACCCGCGCGCCGAGGGAGGCCAGCTCCAGCGCGGTGGCGCGGCCGATGCCGGTGCCTCCTCCGGTGACCAGCGCGGTGCGACCGGCGAACGACCCTGCTGCGAAAAGTGAAGGCATAGGCCGAATCTAGCCGAGCACGCGGTGCAACGCGCCGGCCAGCTCGGCCAGGTCCTCGGTGGTCACGGTAAGCGGTGGCGAGATCTGCAGAGCCCCGCCCACGATGCCGCGGGTGAGGACGCCCTCGCCGCGCAGCGCGGCCACCGCGGGTCCTACGGCGTCGGGGTCGGCGAGCTGCACCGCCGCTAGCACCCCGGTGCCGGCCCGCACCTCGGCGACCGTCGGCAAGGAACGCAGCGGGTCGAGGGCCGCGTCGAGGTCGGCCTCCAGCTGCAGCGCCCGGCCCGGCAGGTCCTCGGCCGCCATGATCTCGAGGTTGGCCAGCCCGGCAGCAGCCGCGACGGCGTGGCCGGAGTATGTGTACCCGTGCCGCCAGAGCACCCCGACGCCCGACTCGGGCGCCCAGAACGGGGCGCAGACCAGTGGGGAGGCGATGACGGCACCCATGGGGACGTAGCCCGAGGTGATGCCCTTGGCGCACAGCAGCAGGTCGGGCTCCAGTCCGTACCGGGTGGAGGCGAACCACGAGCCGAGCCGGCCGAACCCGGTGATGACCTCGTCCGCGACGAAGAGGACGCCGCGGTCGGCGCACACCTCGCGAGCGGCCGTGAGGTACGCGGGACCGGCGGCATACACACCACCGGCGCCGATGACCGGTTCGCAGAAGAAGGCGGCCACGCGGTCGGCACCGACGGCGTCGACGACGTCAGCCAGGTCGGCCGCGTCGTCCCAGGCCACCCGCGCGATGTCGGCGTCGAGTGCGCCGTAGCCGGCCCGGTTGGCGTCGATGCCGGCGAGCGCGGTGCCGGCGAGGTGCATGCCGTGGTACGCCTTGTCGCGAACGACGATCACGCGCCGATCGGGACGACCGAGCTCGGCCCAGTACCGCCGGACGAGCTTGACCGCGGTGTCGACCGAGTCGGAGCCACCGGAGGTGAAGAACACCTTGCAGCCGGGCACGGGAGCGAGCTCGGCGACCCGGGCCGCCAGGTCGAGCGCCGGTCGGTTCGCGAGGTCGCCGAAGATCGAGTACGCGGCGAGGACGCTCGCCTGCGCACCGATCGCCTCAGCGATCGCCGCCCGTCCGTGGCCGACGTTTGCGAACCACAGCCCGGCCGTCGCGTCGAGGTAGCGCCGCCCGTCCTCGTCCCACACGCGGGCGCCTTCGCCTCTGGTCAGGACGAGCTCGCCACCGGCGTCGACCGCTGCCATGTCCGCGAACGGGTGCCACAGCGCAGTCCTTGGCGACGTCATGGGCGCAGCCTAGGTGAGCAGGGGATCCGGCTATTTCGCGACGACGAAGATGTGGGCGGCCGTCTCGAGCGGCAGCTCGGCGTACTCCATGCCGCTGCCGGCCAGCACCCCGCCCTGGGAGAACCGGACCTTGACGAACTCGCCAGGCAGGATCCCGGCCCGGCGCAACGACGACATGACCGCTCCGTCGGTCTGCACGGGTTCGCCGATCCGCCGCACCAGCACGCGTTGCGGCTCCTCGGTGGCCGCCTTGTCGAGCCCGACCAGGACGTCGCCGGAGTCGGCCCCCTCCGCGTCCCCGAGCTCGGTGAGCCCGGGGATCGGGTTGCCGTACGGCGACACCGTTGGGTGGTCGAGCAGCTCGAGGATCCGCCGCTCGACCGCTTCGGACATGACGTGCTCCCAGCGGCAGGCCTCCTCGTGGACGTCCTCCCACGGCAGCCCGATGACGCTGATCAGCAGGCACTCGGCGAGGCGGTGCTTGCGCATCACCCGGGTGGCCACCGCGCGGCCCTCGGCGGTGAGGCTCAGATGCCGGTCGCCCTGCACGGTGATCAGGCCGTCGCGTTCCATCCGGGCAACGGTCTGGCTCACGGTGGGGCCGCTCTGGCCCAGCCGCTCCGCGATGCGGGCCCGCAGCGCGACGACACCTTCCTCCTCGAGCTCGAAGACGGTGCGCAGGTACATCTCGGTGGTGTCGATCAGGTCGCTCACGGGGGCCGGCCTATCTGCTGCGTTCGAGGACGTGCGAAGGGCCCGCCCATTGTTGCCGTTGCAGGCAGATCTGGACAGCCGCCGAGATGCCACCGGCCGCGGTCCCCCGTACGGTCAATGGATGCCAGCCTCCGTCCTGTGGTTCCGCCGCGACCTGCGCCTCGGCGACAATCCGGCCCTGGCAGCGGCTGCGGGCGAGGGTGCCGTCCTGCCGCTGTTCGTCTTCGACCCGGTGCTCTGGGACGCCGCCGGACCGACCCGGCGGGCGTACCTCGTGCGCAGCCTGCGTTCGCTCGACGGGTCGCTCGGCGGCCACCTGCACATCCGGCTGGCCACGACCGGTCGGCCGGTCGCCGACGTCGTCGCCGACGTGGCTGCGGAGGCGGCGGCCGGTTCCGTCCACGTAGCGGCCGACTTCGGTCCGTACGGCTCGGCCCGTGACGCTTCGGTGGAGGTCGCGCTCGCCGAAGCGGGGCGCCGGCTGGTCCGAACCGGCTCGTCGTACGCGGTCGCTCCTGGGCGGGTGCGCAAACCCGACGGCAGCCCGTACCGCGTCTACAGCCCGTTCTTCCGGGCCTGGTGCGCACACGGCTGGCGCGCACCGGCCGAGGAGGTTCCAGCGACCTGGGTCGACGCAGCCGGTTCGCAACCGCTGCCGGTCGCGCCCGAGCCGACCGGCCTCGTGCTGCCCGCCGTGGGCGAGGCGGCCGCCCTCGAACGCTGGGACGAGTTCGTCAACAGCGGCGACCTCGCGCGCTACGGGACCGACCGCAACCGACCCGACCTGCGGGCCACGTCGGGGCTGTCGGCCGCGCTGCGCTGGGGCGAGATCCACCCGCGCACCCTGCTGGCCGAGCTGGCCGAGCTGGCCGAGGAGGGCGGCCGCGGCGGCGCGGAGGTCTTCCGCAAGGAGCTCGCCTGGCGCGAGTTCTACGCCGACGTGCTGCACCACTCCCCGCTGTCGGCGCGGGAACCGCTGCGCACCGACCTCGGCGGGATGGAGCACGACCAGGGCCCCGGCGCCGACGCCAAGTTCGCCGCCTGGTGCGAGGGGCGTACCGGCTACCCGTTCGTCGACGCCGGCATGCGCCAGCTGTTGGCCGAGGGCTGGGTGCACAACCGGGTGCGCCTGGTCGTGGCCTCCATCCTGGTGACGGACCTGCACCTGGACTGGACCCGCGGGGCGGGTTGGTTCATGCACCTGCTCCGCGACGCCGACCTCGCCTCCAACCAGCACGGATGGCAGTGGGTGGCCGGGACGGGAACCGACGCCGCCCCCTACTACCGGGTCTTCAACCCGGTGCTGCAGGGGCTGAAGTTCGACCCCGACGGTTCGTACGTCCGGCGATACGTCGCCGAGCTGGCCGGAGTCGCCGGCCCCGCGGTTCACGAGCCGTGGACCCTGGCCGGCGGCCTCCCCACCGGCTACCCGGCACCGATCGTCGACCACGCCGAAGAACGCGGAGTGGCACTGAGCCGTTACGCAGCGGCAGCAGGTACCCCGGTTCGGGGAGAACCCGAAACCTGAGAGACTCTGCGGATGCTCGTCGTCAGCGTGATCAGCCTCAAGGGAGGGGTGGGTAAGACCTCGGTGACCCTGGGTCTGGCCGGCGCGGCGTGGCAGCGCGGCATCCGGACCCTCGTCGTCGACCTCGACCCGCAGGGCAACGCGTCAACCGTCCTGGACCCCCAGGAGCTCCGCTTCACCGCGAGCGACGTACTCTCCGACCCCCGCCCTGAGCTCCTCGCGCACGCCGTGGCCCGAAGCAGCTGGGGCCCAGAGGTCGACGTGATCGCGGCCGACTCCCTTCTCGAACGCCACAACGCGCTCGCCGGTCGCGAGTCGACGCTGCGGCTGAGGATCGCAATGAGCGGCCTGCGGGACTACCGGTTGGTGCTGGTCGACAGCCCGCCATCGCTCGGGGGGCTGACCCGCAACGCACTCGCCGCCAGCCACACGGCGGTCGTCGTCGCCGAGCCGAGCCTGTTCGCCCTGCAGGGAGCAGCGGCCGCCCTCGAGGCGATCGAGCTCGTCCGCATCGACAACCTCCGGCTGCGCCCGGCCGGCATCATCGTGAACAAGCTCCGCACGCACTCCACCGAGCACCGGTTCCGGTACGAAGAGCTGCAGACTACGTACGGCTCGCTGATCATGGACCCGCCCCTGCCCGACCGCACGGCGGTCCAGCAGGCGGAGGGGGCATGCATCCCCGTGCAGGCGTGGCGGTCCGACGGCGCCTCCGAGGTGTCGCAGGCGTTGGACGACCACCTCGACCAGCTGCTGGCTCGATCCGTCGACGACGGACCCTTGGGAAGCAGAGGCAAACGATGACCGACCAGAACCCGACCCGTCCCCCGCGCGCCAACCCGGCGCCCCGGCGTGCGCTGCCGCGGGTCAAGCCGCTCGCCGCCGTCCCGGAGGACGACGAGCGGATCCTGTGGGCGTCCGCGCACTCCGAGGGCGCACCGGCTGCGGCCCCGCCCGCAACCGGCCGCGACCTGTTGATCCCGAACGGCCCCGTCCACAGCCCCGCCGCCACGGCTCCGGCCGCGGGCGAGAAGACCGGACGCAAGGGTCGCGGGTCCGTTCCTGCGCTCTCCGAGCTGATGCCGCCGAGCAGCCCGCGCCGCAAGAAAGGCGGCCACAGCCAGGCTCGTCATTCCTCGGCCCGCGACGAGGCACCCGCCGCGCCCAGCGAGCCGTTGCCGGACAAGCCCGCGAAGAAGGCCGACCTCGTCATCCCCTTGCCGAAGCCGCTGCGCAAGCGGCTCAAGGCGAAGGCGGCCGGCCACGGGATGACAGCCGAGCAAGCCGTGGCCGAGCTGATTTCGGTCTGGGTCGACGGCTAGCAGCCTGCCTGTCGTGGCGGCCGTCGATCCATAGATGACTCGCCACGCGCCAGCGACCTGCTCCCACACGGTTGCCCTACGCGTCAATCGGTTGCCCTGGCGAAGAAGGTAGGTCAGCAGGAACACATCGGGGCGAGCTGTCGCAGTGTGGAGCCGGCCGAGCGGCCCTCACGCATCGCCCAGAATCCGATGCAACCACCGTCGCGACAAGGGAGAGGTGACTCAGCCGGCGCCCGCATCGGTCCCACGGCATGACGCAGCCTCGGAACGCGGCGAAACTAGGGCCCGCGGATCCATTGGGGTGGGACGAATTCGGGTCCGGTGCTGGTGTGGTTGATGTGCCAGTGGTCGGGTGTGTGGATCTGGTGGTGGTGGTAGCTGCACAGCAGGACCAGGTTGTGGAGTTCGGTGCGGCCGCCGTCGGCCCAGTGGGTGATGTGGTGGTAGCTGCAGAGCAGGACCAGGTTGTGGAGTTCGGTGGTGCCGCCGTCGGCCCAGTGGTGGATGTGGTGGACGTGGCAGGTGCGGGGTCGTCGGTGGCAGCCGGGGAACCGGCAGCACCGGTCCCGCAGGATCACGGCGCGGCGCAGGGCGGAGGGGACGGTGTAGGCGGCGCGGCCGACGTCCAGGGGTTCGCTGCGCCCACCCATCACGGCGGGGATGATTTTGGCGTCGCAGGCCAGCCGGCGGGCGGTGGCGGGGCTGATCGGGTACCCGGTGGGTCCGGCCGAGGGGAGGTCCAGGTCCAGGTGCGGCAGGTCCTCGGCGGTGGTCAGGTGGGGGTGTTCGAGCAGGGACGCCAGCGGGACGGTGACCACGACCGTGGGGCGGGCCCCACCGGTGTCGGGCAGGTCGGGGGTGCCCAGGGCGATCCGGACCAGCTCAAGGAGGCCGCCCAGGCGGCGTTCGGGCAGTGTTCGGGGGTCCGGCTGACCATCGGGTTGGTCGATGGGTGCGGCCAACGGGTCGATCCCCGCGGTCAGCCAGAGCCTGTCAAGGTTTCTGTGTAAGCGGGCCGGTCGGTGTTCACAGGTAGGGCTGGATTCGGTCGTGGTAGGCCAGTGCGAGTTGGGCGAGGGCTTGCTTCCAGTTGGTGGTGACTTGTCCTTCGACGAGCCGGCCTGATGCCTTGCGTTCGTTGGAGGGCTTGCCGCGTTCCTTCTGACGTTCGCGGGCTCGCTTGTCCTCGATG
>JBBQWS010000073.1:0-13803 GCA_038210415.1 Actinomycetes bacterium | reverse complement strand
CAGAGGGGCGAGCGAGCGCTCGGGGTCGACGCCGTCGCGCAGGCACCGCTGCCAGGACTCCGCCACGACCGAGCGCACGCTCGCTGGCGCGCGTCCGCCGGCCAAGAAGTCGTCGTGCGCCGCCGAGATCGACCGCGACAGGGCGCGGGGGTCCGAGCCGGCGGGCAGCGCGTGCCACGGGTTTGCCAACTGGGCCTCCGTACCGGCCGCTCGAGCAAGGGGGACGATAGGTGGAGGCTACCTCGGGCGACGCCGCAACGCGGCTCGGAGGAACGGACCCCGGGCCAGGCCCGCCACCACACCGAGCACGTCCGTGGGTGCGGCGCCGCCGTCGAGGAACCGCAGCACGGTCCCGGTCGGCGCGCGGGCGAACAGCTGGACGAGCACGGGTCCCAGCCCGGTGCCCTCGCGATCGAGTGCGCGCAGCCAGATCGCGTCGAGCCGGGTGAGCCAGCCCGGCTCTCTAGGGAGGTCGAACGGGTGACCGTGGCGGCGCAGCGACGAGCCGGTGACGCCGCGTTCCTCCGCGGGTGCCTCGTCCGGTCCCCCCAGCGCACGGCCATCACCAGCGGGCAGCGGGGGCCGACGGGCAGGACGTACGCGAAGCCGGGGAGCACCTGAGCCGGTTACCACGTCGAGCGTGCGCCGGCCGCGGATGGTCCACGGGTCCACAGGAGTGGGTTCGCGGTGCCAGAACGCGAACGTGACGGGACGGCGTGCCTCTTTGTGCGGTTCGTGCCGACTCTGCTCGTAGCGTGCGGTCAGCGGCCGGGAGCCAGTGCCGTGAGCACCTCGACCGCGCGGTCCTGCGCCCACGCGGGGTCGACGTCGTCGGCCACCATCACGGGGTCGTAGTTGAGGTCGAGGAACACCTCGGTGACGCCGACCTTGCCGAGGGCGTGAAGGTCGTGCCGGATCTGGTCGGCGCTGCCCTGCAGCGGTGACCGTTCTGGCCCGAGCTCGGGCCCGTGGCCTACGACCCCTCGCACCACGAACCGGAGCCGGTCGGGGTCGCGGTCGGCGTCCGTCGCGGCCTGGCGGACCAGCTCGATGGAGGTGCCGATAGTGGTGAGGTCGGTACGGCTGCTGCTGATCCAGCCGTCGGCGGTGCGGCCGGCCCGTTGCAGGGCGACGTCGGCCGTGCCGCCGAGGAGCAGAGGGGGGTGCGGCCGTTGGACTGGTTTGGGCTCGACGCGACAGCGCGGCACCGTGTAGAACTCGCCGGCGAACTCGACCTCGGGCTCGGTCCAGATCGTGCGAAGGCACGCGACGAACTCTTCGCCCCGGGCGCCGCGCCGTTCTCGCGGGATACCGACCGCGGCGAACTCCTGGGGTGCCCAGCCCAGACCGATGCCGACGTCGAGCCGGCCAGCGCTCAGGATGTCGAGCGTCGTCAAAGCCTTGGCGAGCACGAGGGGTGCGTAGTTGGGGACGTTCACGACAGCCAGCCCTAGCCTGATGCGTGATGTCGCTGCCGCGACAAAGGCCAGTGACGTGATCGGGTCGTGCACGGCGTGATAGCTGGCACCCCACTCCTCGTCGAGCGGATGCAGGAGTCGTTGGAAGGTCCACAGTGATGCGTAGCCGAGGTCCTCGGCGAGCTGGGCGGTGCCTCGCATGTTGGCCGGTGTGGCCCACGGCCCGGCCAAGGGCAGCCCCGTTCCGACAAGCATGCGGGTGTCTACTCGTCCAGCTGGCGGCCGGCGAAGTACATCAGCGGGTCGCTGAGCAGCTCGATGCCGATGCCGTCCGGGTCGCGGAGGTACATCGACTCCTCGATCCCGCGGTTTGGCCCGTCGTAGCCGATGCCGACCTCGTCGAGCCGGGACCGGATCTGCTCCCAGCGGTCACGAGGAACCGCGATGGCGATGTGCTGGACGCCGCCGATCGCCTCGACGCCCGGTTCGAGACCCAGGCCGGGGAAGTCGAAGAACCCCAGCAGGGTGCTGTTGCCGACGTCGAAGAAGAAGTGCGACGAACCGGGGTAGTCGCGGTTCTCGACCAGCTCGATCAGGGGGAATCCCAGCAGCCCCTGGTAGAAGCCGATCGTCTGCTCGACGTCGGAGCAGATGAGCGCGGCGTGATGGATCCCTCGACCGGACGAGGGCGCGCGGCCCGCCGCGGGTGCGAGGTAGGCGGCACGAAGGTCGTCGCGGCGTTGCTCCAGGGCCACCAGCTCGGTCTCGTCGGGCATGACCCGGACCCTACCGGTGCCGACGTCAGGATTCGAGGTAGCCCTTGAGACCGGTCACCGTGCTGCTCACGAGGTCGGTGATGACCTTCCGGCGGATGAATCCGGGCAGCGGGAGGTGGTGGCTGATCTGCAGCTCGAACGTCACCTGGGTCTGGGTCTTGCCGAGCCGGTGCAGGGAGTACGTCGCGTCCTGCCCGGTCTGCAACCGACCTGACACCAGCGACCAGCTCAGTCCGTCTGCGCTGTGCTCGTAGGCCAAGGTGTAGTCGTCTCGGCCCACCGGGGTCGTCGCCGTGAAGTGAGCCGTGGCCGGCGTGCCGTCCTCGAACTCCTCGAGCAGCTCGGCCGTCAGCACCTCTTTCACCCACTGAGGCTGCGACTCGACGTCCCGGATCGTCGCCAGGACGCGGTCGTAGGGCGCGGTGATCTCGATCGTCTGGCTCGCCCGGTCGGTGGGCATGGGATCCCCTCTCAGACTGCTCTGGCCATCCGGAGCAGGTCGTCCATCTCCTGGTCGAACGCGTCGACGAGCAGTTCCGGGTCCGGCACGATCGACGCGTCGACCTTGAAGCCGACCCGGACGACCTGGTTGTAGCTGAAGATGCAGACGCCCACCGACTGACGGCCGGAACCGGGCACCCAGCCGAGGACCCCGACGATGCGCGCACCGGCCACGAACCGGTCGGTCAGCGGGCCCATCACGTTCGTGGTCACTCCGATCGCCTTGCTGGAGAAGAAGTCCACCAGGAACCGCTCGATGCCCGGGTTGGTCCGTCCGAGCGCGTTGATGATGCCGAAGGTGATGACGGCCTCGGGGGAGTGCTTGATGGAGTCCATCCGCCGCTTGGTCTCGGCGAGCCGGTCCAGCGGCGCACGGGCCCCGGTGGCCAGCGGCAGGAGCACCAGGGCGAAGCGGTTGCCCAGCTCGCGCGGGAGTGGCTCGCCCTCAGGCCTCAGGTTCACCGGGACCATCGTGGTGAGGTCGGTGGCCTCACCGCCGTGGCTCACGAGGTAGCTGCTGATCGCGCCGGACACCGCGCCGACGAGCACGTCGTTGACCGTCGCACCGGCGAGGCGGCCGATCCGCTTGACGTCGGCGACCGGTCGCGGGTTGGACCAGACGGCGCGCTTGTGGATCCCGGGCTCGCCGCTGAGCGGGGTCAGCGGGTTGGAGCCGAGCAGCAGCTTGTCGGCGATGTGGCCGGTCTGCTGGGCGAGGGTGAGCGCGTCGATCAGGACGCTGGGCCGGGCGATCCGGGGGAAACCCGAGACCAGGTTCACGGCGCTTCGGACCCCGTGGGCGGCCATCCCCACCACCGAAGGGCGGTGCCCCTGCTCCGACCCGCCCTCGGTCGGCTGCTCCTCGAGGTCTGCGGTGTCGGTCGCGTCGGTCATCGACAGCAGCACCTGCGAAAGGGCGATCCCGTCCGCGAGGGCGTGGTGGAACCGGGTGACGACGGCGGATCCCTGCTGGTACCCGTCGACCAGGAAGACCTGCCAGAGCGGATGCTCACGGTCGAGCTCGCGGTGCATGTGACGTTCGATGAACCGTTGCAGCTCGGCCTCGCCACCGGGTGCCGCCAAGGTGGTCCGATGCATGTGCCTCGAGAGCCGGAAGTCCGGGTCGTCCTCCCACTGGGGAAGTCCCAGCAGTGAGGTGGACCCGACCAGCCGCTGCCTGAACACGGGGTAGACGTCGACCAGGCGGGTCTGGATGACGCGCTTGAGCCGGGCCAGGTCGACCGGCCCGTCGCACCACATCACCGAGTCGATCACCATCAGGTTGTTCGGGCGGTCCATGTTCAGCCATACGGCATCGACTGCACCCACCTGCCGCTGACCGATCACTCCGACCACCACGCTCTCCGTGTCCCGACTCTCCGAGCCTCTGGCGGGCTGACCTACGAGTCAAGGGTCCTAGGTCCCGCGCCGCGCCGGGCTCATCCGTGGTACGAAAGGACCGGCAAGGGGGTTCGTCATGAGTGAGCTCAGCCTGGGCTTGATCGGCTCGTCCAGCAAGGAGAACGAACGCCGGGTGCCCATCCACCCGCGGCACCTCGACCACGTCGACGCGGACCTCCGTGTCCGCATGGTGGTCGAGCGCGGGTACGGAGCTCGCTTCGGCTTCTCCGACGATGCGATCGCGGCCAAGGTCGGTCTGGTGGCGTCCAGGGACACGGTGATCGCGTCGTCCGACGTGCTCCTGCTGCCCAAGCCGCTGAGCTGCGACGTGGAGTCGATGCGTGAGGGGCAGGTGCTCTGGGGCTGGCCGCACCTCGTGCAGGACCCCGCGATGACCCAGCTCGCGATCGACAAGCGGCTCACGTTCATCGCCTGGGAGGCCATGAACCACTGGACGACGGACGGTTCGTTCGGCGTCCACGTCTTCCATATGAACAACGAGCTGGCGGGCTACTGCTCGGTCCTGCATGCGATGGCGGTCTCCGGGATCACGGGGCACTACGGCCGCCACCTGAAGGCTGTGGTGATCGGCTTCGGCAACACGGCACGGGGCGCCGTCACCGCGCTGCAGTCGCTCGGCGTCCACGACGTGACCGTACTGACCCAGCGCGAGGTGTCGGCCGTCGCGGCTCCGATCCCGTCGGTACAGCTCGACCACATGGAGCGGACGGCGTCCGACCCCACGCGAACCACGACTCTGGTCGACGACGGACGGCTACCGACCGCGGAGTTCCTGGCCCAGCACGACCTCGTCGTCAACTGCGTGTTCCAGGACACCGACCACCCGTTGATGTTCGCGAAGAACGTTGACCTCAAGCTGTTCCGCCCCTCGTCCGTGATCATCGACGTCTCCTGCGACCTGGGCATGGGCTTCGAGTGCGCCCGGCCGACGTCCTTCGCCGAGCCGATGTTCGACGCGGGGCACGGGGTGTCGTATTACGCGGTCGACCACAGTCCGTCCTACCTGTTCGACGCCGCCAGCTGGGTCATCAGCGACGCCCTCATCCCGCACCTGCGCCCGGTCATGTCCGGGCCCGACGCGTGGGTGCGGGACGACACGATCCGGTTGGCGATCGAGATCCGCGACGGCGTGATCCAGAACCCGAAGATCCTGTCCTATCAGGGCCGAGCAGCAGAGCACCCGCACCCGGTGCACGTCGAGGCCGGCTGACCGCCGGCGGCACTCTGAGGCCCCTCCCACGCTGTTCCAAGTGAATCCCCAGGCTGGGCGGCGACGGTGGTGACGTACCGATCACCCACCGAGGAGGGGACGATGCGTCGCACGAACCACAGCCGCACGAACAGCGCGCGCCGAGACGCAGGGTTCCGGATGACGTCCGTCGCGACCGTCGGCCTGGCCGCGATCGGAGGTCTTGGCACCGGTTTCATGGCCGGATCCCTCCAGACTGCTGCCGTGTCGGCCCAAGGCGCCGCCTCCGTCCGCGCAGCTGCTCCCGCACCGGCCGCTCCTGCACCGGCCGCTCCTGCACCGGCCGCAGCCACTCCGGCCGCGACCACCAAAGCTGCCGCCACCAGGGCAGCCACCTTGGTCCCGGCCCCGGCACCCGCTCCGGCCGCGCCCGCCGCCCAGCCCGTCGCGACCTCGGGCGGGTCATGAGCCCGCTGACAGGGGTCACCGCGGCCACCTCCGCGGGCAGCCCGCTGTGGTATTTCAACCGGGCGACCGGCGTCGTCTGCCTCTTGCTGCTGACCGTCGTCGTCGTGCTCGGGATCCTCGTCCGCCGGAGCCGTCCGATCGTTGCCGCCCCCAGGTTCGTCGTGGCCGCCGTCCACCGCAACGCGTCCTTGCTCACGTTGGTCTTCCTGGCCATCCACATCGTGACCGGGGTGCTCGACCCGTACGTGTCGCTCAACATCAGCGACGCCGTTCTGCCCTTCACCGCCGGATACCGCCCGCTGTGGGTGGGGCTGGGTGCGGTGTCGCTGGACCTGATGCTCGCCATCGTGGTGACGAGCCTGCTGCGCCAGCGGATCGGCGTGCGGGCCTGGCGTCTCGTGCACTGGGCGACCTATGCGTCCTGGCCACTGGCCCTCGCCCACGGTCTGGGCACCGGCAGCGACATCGGCGCCTGGTGGATGATCGCGCTGACCGCCGGCTGCGCCGTCGCGGTGGTCGGCTCTGTCGCCTGGCGGGTCTCCGCCTCGTTCTGGGCCCCCGAGCCGATCGGCCAGGCGCTGAGCGCGGCAGGCGCGCGGTCCGTGCCGCCGCGGCACCTCGTCCGATGACCGGAGCCGAGGTCGTGGCACCGAGCACGCTGCGTCTGTTCGCCGCCCTGCCGGGGTCGTCGTTCCGCGAGCACGAGCAGGTCCACGGTTCGTTGCCGACCCATTCCGCACCCGAGCTGATCGCAGCCGCCGAGCAAGCCGGGCTCACCGGCCGCGGCGGTGCGGGCTTCCCGATGCACCGCAAGCTCACCGCCGTCGCCGCCGGGGCCCGTCCGGTGATCCTTGCCAACGGCTCCGAGGGGGAGCCCGCCAGCGGCAAGGACCGGTCCCTCCTCACCGTCGCGCCGCACCTCGTCCTCGACGGGATCCAGCTCGCCGCCCGGGCAGTCGGCGCTCAGCGGGCGTACCTCTACATCCCGCGCGACGCCGTCGTGCAGCGCTCGGTGGCGGAGGCCCTTGCCCAGCGTGGGAGACAACCCGGTGCGGTCAAAGTCGAGGTCGTCACCGGCCCGGACCGCTTCATCGCGGGGCAGGAGACTGCGGCGGTGAGCAAGGTGAGCGGTGGGCTGGCGATTCCCCGGTTCGCCCAGCAGCCCGTCTACGAGAAGGGCGTGCGTGGACGCCCGACTCTCGTGCAGAACGTCGAGACGCTGGCCCAGCTCGCGCTGGTGGCCCGGCACGGGCCGGCGTGGTTCAGGTCGGTCGGCACCTCGGCCGAGCCTGGCACCATGCTGGTCACGGTGTCGGGGGCGGTGGCGCGGCCACAGGTTGCGGAGGTTGCTCTCGGCGTCGAGATCGCAGCCGCGCTCGACGTCGCCGGCGGCCCAACGGGGCCGTTAGGCGCTGTCCTCGTCGGCGGCTACCACGGCGCCTGGCTGCCGGCGTCGGCGCTGCACGAGCCACTGTCTAACGCGGACCTGAAGAAGTACGGCGCAACCGTCGGAGCAGGCGTCCTTGCTGCGCTTCCCGCCGAACGCTGCGGTCTCGTCGAGACCGCCCGGGTGGTCACCTACCTCGCGGGCGAGTCCGCGCGCCAGTGCGGCCCCTGTCTGAACGGCTTGCCTGCGATCGCAGGAGCGCTGAGCGAGCTCGCGGGCGCACGACCACGCCGTGGTGCGCGAGCCGACGTCGAACGCTGGGCGGGCTTGATGCCCCGACGTGGTGCCTGCGCCCATCCGGACGGCACGGTGAGCTTCGTCCACAGTGCGCTCCGGGTGTTCGCGGCCGAGCTGGCGGGGCACGAGCGCGGTCGGTGCACGGCGACGTCGTCCACGCCGGTCCTGCCCACGCCGCGCACGGCCGAGCGGGGCTGGAGATGAGCCCGGCTGTCGGCGCACGCAGACTCCGGCTCGATCCGGTGGCGTGCGACGGGCGGGGGCTGTGCGCCGAGCTGCTGCACGAGCTGATCGAGCTCGACGAGTGGGGATTTCCGCTGATCTCACCCGATCCGGTGCCCCCCGAGCTCGAGCTGCTCGCGCTGAGGGCGGCGTCGGCGTGCCCGGTTCTGGCCCTGCGCCTGGTTCCGGCCTGATTAGCACGTTCGGCGTATCCCCGGTCGCCACGGAAGGACCGATGCATGGAGGAATCGTGCGCACGCGCACGTCCGGAAGGCCTTCCGGACATGCGCGGCACTGGCCCGACTCCTGAGGGGAAATCGCAAGGTGGGTCTGACCCGAGCTGAGCGAGGGGCCGCGGATCCCGCGGTCCCTTCCCCTGCCCGGGTGTCGGCCCTGGGTCCGTTCATCGCGGCTGTCGGCGGCACTGGGCTGCTGGGGACGCTGTTCGTGCTGACCTTCGCTCCGCACTGGACCGACCTCCGGGCCTACCCGGCCGTGCTCGGGCTGCTGGCTCTCGCGGTCGTGCTGGGTGAGCTGCGGCCGATCCCCATCTCGCGGGGCGACGACACCACCGACAACATCACGATCTCGACCACCTTCTCGGTCGCGCTCGTCCTCGTCGGACCGCTCAGCTTCGCCCTGTTGGTCCAGCTCTTCGCTGTCGCCCTCGACGACGTGTGGGCCCGTCGGTCGCCGGCCAAAGTGATCTTCAACCTCGGGCAGTACGCGGTCACGCTCCTGGCGTCGAGGGCCGTCTTCAGCGCCATGTCCGGGGTCCCCTTCCTCTCGGGCCACACCATCTTCGACCCGCGCACGGAACTGGTCGCCGCGCTCGTCTCCGGCCTCGTGTTCTTCGCGGTGAACCACACCCTGATCTCGTCGGTCGTCGCGCTCGCCAGCGACCGACCCGTGCTGGGCATCCTGCGCGACGACCTCCGGTTCCAGGCCGCGACGTCCGGGGTTCTCGTCGTCCTCGGCCCGCTGGCTGCGCTCGCGGCCCAGTCGACTTCGTGGATGCTGCCCCTCCTGGCTGCTCCGGTGCTGGCCGTTCACCACAGCGCCTCGATGGCGCTCGCGCGCGAGCACGAGGCCCTGCACGATCCGCTGACCGGGTTGGCGAACCGTCAGCTGTTTCGCGAGAAGGCCGAGCGCACGCTTGCCGAGAGCCGGCGCACCGGCCTCCAGGTCGCCGTGCTGATGATCGACCTCGACCACTTCAAGGAGATCAACGACACCCTGGGGCACCACATCGGGGACGATCTCATCCGGGAGGTGGCCTCGCGGCTGGACGCGGCCAAGCCTGACGGCGCCGTCGTGGCTCGGCTGGGTGGCGACGAGTTCGCTGTGCTGTTGCGGGAGCTCCCAGAGCCAGCAGCAGCGGAGGAGACAGCCGCAGCGATGCTCCTCGACCTCGGGCGGCCGTACTCCGCCGGCGAGGTCCGACTCGTGGTGCAGGCGAGCATCGGCATCGCGATGTCGCCGAGCCACGGTGACGACGTCCACACCCTGCTCAAGCGGGCGGACATCGCGCTGTACGAGGCGAAGCGGGAGCGGGCCAGCTTCGCCGTCTACCGTCCCGAGTCGGACACCCACACTCCGCAACGGCTCTCCCTCCTGGCCGATCTCGTGAACGCGGTGACCGACGACGGGCTGTGGGTCGCGTACCAGCCGAAGATCGACGTGGTCAGTGGCCGAATCGTCGGAGCGGAGGCGCTGGTCCGTTGGGACCACCCGGTGCGTGGCCTGGTCGGGCCGGACGACTTCATCCCGTTGGCTGAGAACACCGGGCTGATCGGGATGGTCACGTGGTTCGTGCTCGACCGGTCCTTGAACCAGTGCAAGCAGTGGCTCGACGCGGGGCTCGACCTCGGTGTCGCGATCAACTTGTCGGCGCGGCACCTGTCCGACGTCGGTCTGCCCGACCGGATCACGGCCGCGCTCGACCGCTGGGCCGTACCGTCTTCCCGGTTGACCGTCGAGGTCACCGAGAGCGGGCTCATGACGGACCCGAGGCGCGCGGCCCAGGTGCTCTCCGCGCTGCGCAGGGCAGGCGTGCAGATCTCGATCGACGACTACGGCACCGGCCAGGCTTCGCTCGGATACCTCAAGCGGCTCGACATCGACGAGCTCAAGATCGACAAGAGCTTCATCACCCGCCTCGTGGACAACCAGCACGACGCCATCATCGTGCGGTCGACGATCGAGCTGGCTCACAACCTTGGTCTCCGGGTCGTGGGCGAGGGCATCGAGGACGAGTCGACGCTGGCCTGGCTCCGCGCGGCAGGCTGTGAGCAGGCGCAGGGCTTTCACATCGGACGACCGATGACCGGGTTCGCCATGACCAAGCTGGCCCTGGACCGACACAGCCTCGAGATCGGACGGCTGGCGCTGCCCCGCTGAGCCTGGGCGCCGCCGCTCGGTCCTGCTCGATCGAAACAC
Organism: Actinomycetes bacterium; assembly: GCA_038210415.1. GTDB lineage: Bacteria > Actinomycetota > Actinomycetes > Prado026 > Prado026 > JBBQWS01. Next base: position 3,684 of record JBBQWS010000073.1, on the reverse strand, counting down.
CTCACCCGGCCATAGGCGCGCCTCCGAACCAGCCCTCGTCCAGAGCGCCTTGACCTCGTGGGACCGAGATCGCCGGAGCTGACCCATAGCGCTGGCAGATCATGTCGATACCGGTGATGATCGGCGGGACAGTTGCATCCTCAACGACGAGAAGGGCCTCACGCATGCGGTCGAGCAGATTGGAGGCGTTCAGCGACGGGGTTCTCGCCATCATCATCACGATCATGGTGCTGGAGCTGCGCGTGCCGGTTTCTGAGGCTGTCGACGGCGGGACCTTCGATCAGCTGCGTGGCGCCCACCTGGCACCGATCTTCCTGAGCTACGTCATGAGCTTCATCTACATCGCCATCTACTGGAACAACCATCACCACCTGCTCTACACCGTCGAGTCCGTGACCGCGAGCGTGCTGTGGTCCAACATGAATCTGCTGTTCTGGTTGTCGCTGGTGCCCTTCACGACGTCATGGATGGGGGAGTATCCCTTCGAGTCCGCACCCGCGGCGATGTACGGGATAGTCCTGCTCCTGGCCGGGGTCGCCTACTACATCCTGGAGCGCATGCTGATCCGCGGAGCGGGCATCGACTCCCTTCTCGCCGAGGCCGTAGGCGCCGACCGTAAGGGAATCATCTCGGTGGTCGTCTACGCCGCGGCCATCCCGCTCGCCTTCGTCGAGCCGGCGCTGGCGTACTTCCTCTACGGGGTCGTCGCCGTGATGTGGCTCGTCCCGGACCGGCGCATCGAGCGGGCGGTCCGGGCGCACCAGTCAGTGTCTTGATGGCGGTGTCCGAGGGGGACTGAGGGCGCGGGAGGACTAGGTCAGCGACGCTGAGTTCGCCGAGCTTTCGTCGGACACCGGCGCGTCGGTCCTGGCTGGAGAAAGTCGTCGACTGGGAACGGGTTTCGGAACGTAGGGCGGCGCCGGCGCTATCGAGGCAGCGGCCCCGCGGCGACTGAAGTTGAGCCTCGTGACGCGATTGTGCCCTGGGTAGCGCATCCAAGCAGGGGGTGCGACAAGTACTTCCTATGAGCGCCCATTCGGGCGACACGGAAGGAGACCCTCATGCGCCACCGAATCGCGGTCGCAGCCGTTGCTGCCGTTGCTGCCTTGACCATGTCAGCGTGCAGTTCGTCGTCGAGCACACCCGCGACGAATTCGCCGTCGACGGCCGCCTCCACGCCTGCTGCTGCGGGCACGATCGTCGGGGTTGCGACGTCCAACGCTGACTTTTCCACGCTGGTGGCCGCGCTGAAGGCCGCCGGACTGGTCGACACCCTCAACGGGGCCGGACCATTCACGGTGTTCGCGCCGACCAACAAGGCCTTTGCGGCGCTGCCAGCGGGGCTGCTCGACAAGTTGCTATTGCCAGCCAACAAGGAGACGTTGACCAAGATCCTCACCTACCATGTTGTCCCGGCCAAGGTCATGGCCGCGGACGTGAAGCCCGGCAAGGTGAAGACGGTCGAGGGCGGCGAGATCACCATCACGGCGGTTGACGGCGTCAAGGTCGACGGTGCCACCGTGACCTCGACCGACGTCGAGGCCTCCAATGGCGTCATCCACGTGATTGACACTGTGCTCGTGCCCGCCGACGTGGACGTCAGCAAGCTCTGACCCACCGCTTCACATTCGCAAGGCCCGCTCCCCTGACGAGTCCTGACAGGGGGGCGGGCCTGTTCGAGCGTCCACCTGAGACAGCCGGCGCGCAGGCCGCACCAGTCCGGTGACGACCCGTCCGGAGGTAGTCGCGCGCGCGAGCAGGCGCTTCGCGCTCACATTGCCAGGCGCTCGCGGCGCACTTGTTCTCCAGCGCGAGCGGGGGCGTGCGCTTGTTCTCGTGACCAGTGGCCCGACGTCGCGGCAGGAGGAGCCCGCATCTGCGCTATCGGTGCCGAACCCAGACGTTGGGTTCGACATACTCGCCTCGGTCCTGATCGAGGTCGATGGTCAGGACGCCGAGTCCGTCGGGGATCACGTAGTCACCAGAAGCAGGCAAGACCATCGCAGTCCAGGACTCCCATTCGGTGACAGAGCCGGTCATGGCAACCGACGTAGCTATGGTTTGGCGCGTGAGCATCTACGCCGATTACTGGGCCGCTACCGAGGCGCGTGACTGGGACCGGCTGGCTTCACTGGTGTCTGACGGCGTCGTGGGCACGTGGCCCCAGACCCGCGAGCGCTCGGTCGGACGGGAGGCGCTCGTGCGGTTCATGGCGGCCTATCCGGGCGACTGGCACCTCGTGCTCGAGGCAGAGCACGGCGACGACGCCGGCGCAGCCACGCGTATCGCGTTCGCCAACGACGGCGAGACAACGGCCGGTCTCACCTTCTTCACCAGCGACGGCAACGGCCTCATCGACTCGTTCGTCGAGTACTGGCCCGAGCCCTACGACCCGCCGAGCAACCGCACCGGGCTCCTCGGACGCTACTGACGGCCATGCACGCCTGCGCGCGCGATCGGCAAGTCTGGCGCGCCTCCAGCTCCGCCGGCGAACCAGTCGCCGCCCTCATGGACCCGCCAGAGGAGGGTGCTGACCCGGCCAGGAAGATCAATATCCGGCTACTTGTTCACTTGAGGCTGGGCGCGGCGCGTACCGCCTCCTCATCCGCCTCCACGACCTGCGCCACTTCAGGGCCACCCTCGCCCTGACAGCCGACATCCCGGCGAAGCTGGTGCAAGCCCGGCTTTCGCAGATCACCCGCAAGTCCCGAGCGATGCCATGGATCGAGTGGCCGGACTGATCTTCCGGACTGAGTCGGGACCGTCCGACGTCGCGCGCGGCAGAGCACCGCGGCCAGGTGACCAGGTCTGTGACCAGGGGGGCGTTCGATGCGAAATGACAAGCGCCCCAGGCCAGCGACCTGGGGCGATGCTGTCGTCTTGTCGTGTCCGAGGGGGGACTTGAACTCCCGTACGCAGCGTGTTGGCGCGTCGCTTCTGGTGATGCGCAGGTCGCTGACCTGCACGTTTGTCATAGCGCGAGTCTGTCCCGTGTGCGATCCATCTACCCTGTGGCGGGGGTTTGGGTAGACGGACGGTAGACGAGCTCGTGTATCGACCGAGCGACGACACCGGGGTTCGAGGGCTACGTCTTCGCCGTGGTCCGCTTCTCGATCCGAGCCTCGGACGTCCAGGAGGTCTGGGGGCGATCGTAAGCACTTCTGGCGGTTCAGGGCGGGTTAGCGCAGGGTTCGCGCTTGTTGATGTTGACGCGAGCCATGTTCTGGGTGCCGGAGCGGCCCCGGTTGATCTTCTTCGCCGGCTCGAGCGCCGACTGGTGCGTCTGCACTGCGACGGTGATGGATGCACCGCGCCCGGTGGAGCCGTTCGGATGAACCTTGTTGAGGACACCCCGTGACCCCTTGTGGTCGGGCTGTGACAGGGCGTAGACCTCCGCTTGCCTGCCAGTGAAGCCGCCCTCACGGCCGTGGACAGGGGTTCGTCGACTTCACGGGGCCTTCCATGCGCATCTTGTCCAAGGTCATTGTTGGCTCGGTCGCTCTTGCTGTGGTGGTGGGGTTGACCACGTCCCCGGTAGGGGCGTCGACGCGCGTGAGTGGCCCGGCTCATCGGGCCATGGCGTTGCCGGCTGGGGCGGCGCGCTGGACGACGGGTGCCTCCTCGGGTGCCCCGTCGACGAAGGCCGCCGTGTCGAAGGCGCCGCTTGGGGTCAACGCGGATGGG
>JBBQWS010000072.1:0-13816 GCA_038210415.1 Actinomycetes bacterium | reverse complement strand
TGATCCAGGACTCGATCTACGACCAGTTCCTGCCGGCGGCGCTGGAGCGCGTGAAGGCGGTCGTGCAGGGGAACCCGCTCGACACCGACACGATGATCGGCGCGCAGGCGAGCAACGACCAGCTGGAGAAGATCCTGTCGTACTTCGACATCGGGACGAAGGAAGGTGCCCGCATCATCATCGGCGGTGACCGGGTCGACCTCGGTGGCGACCTATCCGGCGGTTACTACGTGGCTCCCACGATCTTCGAGGGGCACAACAAGATGCGCGTGTTCCAGGAAGAGATCTTCGGGCCGGTCGTGTCCGTCGCCCGGTTCAGCGACTTCGACGACGCGATGGCCCAGGCCAACGACACGTTGTACGGGCTCGGCGCGGGCGTCTGGTCGCGGGACATGAACACGGCGTACCGCGCAGGCCGCGAGATCCAGGCCGGACGGGTCTGGACGAACTGTTACCACCAGTACCCGGCGCACGCGGCGTTCGGCGGCTACAAGAGCTCGGGCATAGGCCGGGAGAACCACCGGATGATGCTGGACCACTACCAGCAGACCAAGAACCTGCTGGTGTCGTACGCCGAGAACAAGCTCGGGTTCTTCTAAACCGATGACCGACCCTGCCACCGAGCCCTCGGCTCAGGTGCAGCGGGTAGCGGTCACGCCGGAGGCGGCGCAGATGCTGCGTCGCCTCCGGTCGGACCACGGCCCGCTGATGTTCCACCAGTCCGGCGGATGCTGCGACGGCTCCTCCCCCATGTGCTTCCCGCTCGGGGAGTTCATCACCGGAGACGCCGACGTGCACCTGGGCGACCTTGACGTCGAAGGCCCGGAGACCGTGCCGTTCTGGATCTCGAAAGCACAGTACGAGTACTGGTCCCACACGCACCTGACCGTCGACATCGTGCCCGGACGCGGGGCCGGTTTCTCGGTCGAGGCACCGACCGGCCACCGGTTCCTGATCCGCTCCCGCCTGTTCACCGACGAGGAGGCGGCGCTGCTGGCCTGACCGGTCAGGCGACCGTCACCTGTCGGGTGGTGGTCGTCGACCGGTTCCAGCCGTCGATCACCGTGAGCGTGACGGTGTAGGTACCGGCGTTCACGTAGGTGTGCGACGGGCTGGTCGCAGTACTGACCGCCGTGCCGTCGCCGAAGTCCCACGCGTACCGGATCACGTCACCGTTCGGGTCGAACGTGCCCGAGCTGTTCGTCAGGCAGGTGCGCGCCGTGCAACCGACGGTGAACGTGGGGACGGGCGCGACGTTCGTACCCGGTTCGGCCAGGACCACCTGGTGGGTCAGCGTCGAGAACATCCCCCACCCGTCCGCCGCGGACATGGTCACGGAGTACGTGCCGGTCACCGCGTAGGTGTGCGTCGGCGCCGCCCCAATGGTCGGGAGCGAGCCGTCGCCCCAGTTCCAGGTGTAGAGCACGACGTCGCCGAGGTTCGGGTCGACCGTGCCCAGCGGGCTCGCAGCGCAAGCCAACGCGGTGCAGCTCGTCGCGAACACCGGCGTCGGCGCCACGTTGCCGACCGGCGCCACGATGGGCACGGACAGCGTCGTCGTGCTGGTCGCCAGCCACTCGTCGGTAATCGTGAGCGTCACCACGAAGGTGCTGGCCGACGTGTACGTGTGCACCGGCACCGAACCCGTCCCGGTGAGGGCGTCGCCGAAGCTCCACGCGAAGGTGAGGGCCGGCGGGTTCTCGTCGGTGGTGGTCCGGCCGTCGAAGCTGCAGACGTTGCCCGCGCAGGACACCGTCGCGTGGGCGACGGGCGGCAGGTTCGCCGGCTTGGTCACGGTGACGCCGGTGACCGTTCGCGGGACGCTGACCTGACCGTAGCCGTCGGTGGCCCGCACCGACACCTTGTAGGTGCCGTTGGGGAGCACCGGCGACGTGTACGCGAAGTTCGAGCCCAGGCTGCCGGGGCTGTTCAGGAATGCCGTGCGCCAGCTCTCGAGGGTGCTGGTGAACGTCCCCGTCGGGCCCATGTACTGGCCGAGGTTGTTGATGATCGCAACCTCGACTTTACCGATGCTCACGTCGTCGAGAGCGCGACCGCTGGCCACGATCCGGCCCTGGTCAAACGCCGCGTTGTCGAGCGGGGAACCGAGCAGTGGGTCGAACGTCGGGTCCGCGTCGCCCGGGAAGACGAGGTAGCGAGCTGTGGCTCCGACCGTGGACGGGTCCTGCTGGCCGGCTGTGTCGACCGCCCACGCGGTCACGCTGTAGTCGCCGGCCTGCGGCAGGTCGACCGGGAGCGTGAAGCCCGTGGTCGTCGCGCCGGGCGATGCGACCGTCGCGTTCAACGTGGCGAAACCGGCCGTCAGCGTGCCGTTCGGCTGGACGTACCGGCCGGTGCGGTTGTCGAACAACGAAACCCGCACGTTCGCGATCCCCTTGTCGTCGGTCGCCGTCCCAGCCAGGTCGATGTGCAGCGTGGTGGGAGTCTGGTCCGTGCCGATGAAGCTGAGCAGGCCGTCCGGGAACGCGTCACCCGGCACCTGCGCATTGACGGTCAGCGTGCCGCGGTTGGCCGCCGCCGTAGACAGTCCCAATTCGTCGGTCGCGCGCACGGTGAACGTGTAGCTGCCGGGCGACAGGTTGAACGGCGTGGTGTACGTCCAGTTGTACGTGGGCGAGCCGATGTCGATCGGGGAGACGCGGTACGACCCGGCGATCGAGTTGACTCCCCATGTCCCGTCCGCCGCCAATGCCTCGTGGGTGCTGATGTTGCGCAGGGTCACCAGGACGTTCTGCAGGGCGCCTTGAGCCGTCGCGGTGCCCGAGAAGGTCATCGGGGCACCCGGCGACACGACCACGGCCGGCACAACGATCGGCGGGCTGACGTTCACCGGCGACGCGATGGTCACGGTCGGCGCCACGGCCGTGCTGGAGACCACCCAGGTGCGCGTACCGCCGCGGATGTCCGCCTGCCCAGAGGTGTCGATGGCGGTGGCGCTCGCCTTCCAGGTGCCCTCGTGGGGCAGCGTCACCTGGTACTGCCAGGTCGCCGACGGTGCATCGGGGATGTCCGGCAGCACCCGGAACGTGTTGTAGACCGACGAGACGGAGCCGTCGTCCTGGAGGTACTGGTTGTTCTCGTCCCGGACCCAGAGCGAGATCGCACGGACCCCGATGTCGTCTGTCGCGGTTCCCGTGATCAGGAACGAGGTCGACGCCTGGACCCCGAGAGGCCCGGTGGTCGAGGTGGAAGGCACGGCGTCGGTCGGCTGGAACGACTCGATCTTCTTGACCGCCTTGGTCGCGTCGCTGCCGGTGTTGCCGAAGGTCTTCGCCGTGATGTTGTAGGCGTGGTTGCCGGTCAAGGTGAGCTGCAGGGAGTAGCCGGTCGTTGTCGCGTTCGGGGACGCCAGCGTGGCGAGGATGTTGTTGTTGGCCCCCCAGGTCACGAGGTCGTCCTGCAGGTACTGCTTGCTGACCGAGTCCTGGACCTCGATCTGAACTCGCTTCACGCCTGAAGGCGCTGTGGCCTGACCGGTGATGCTGGACGGCATCCCGGCAGCCACGATGCGGCCCTCGATCGGGGTCACGATGGTCGTGTCGATCGGCGACGGAGCGGGCTCGCTGTTGAAGTCGAAGAAGGCGATGCGGCCGACGCTCTTGCCGCCCTGGACCATCGCGTCGCCCCCGGCGAACAAACCGCGCGGGGTCGCCAGCATGGCCTTGTTGCCCTCGAACGAGTTCGAGCCTGGGTCCCATTCGACCGCGGTGCCCGTCACCGGGTCGAGTGCCCCCAGGTGGTCGCGCCGTACGACATCGTCGCCGAGGCTGTACGCGCCGTTGCCCTGCCCGGTGCCGTAGCCCACGTTGTCGAGGCCGGGCCACGGGACGGGAGAGGTCGGCGACTCCTCGAAGCTGAAGTGGCCGCCCAGGTAGACGGCCTTCTCGGTGATCGCGACCGAGTAGATGCTGTCGAAGCTGCGCGAGACCCACAGGGGCTGGGTGTTGTCGGCGCCCGCGATCGGGAACGAGACGGCAGTGTCGTTGATGGGTGGACGGTCGCCGCCGGAGCCGCTGGTGACGACGAAATACTGGTCGTTCGGTGCGAGGTCCGCTGCGTAGACCCGCTGGACGCCGCCGACGAACGGCAGGTTGTCGTCCCACAGCCGCGTACGCCACGGCAGGAGGGTCTTGCTCGCCGTGTCGATGATGCCGATGCCGAGGCGGTCCTGGCCGGCGATCTGGCGTCCGGTGTGGACGACGAGCAGCTTGGTCTCGTCGTGCGTGAGCTTCAGCTACTGCACCGTGAGGGCACCGTTGACACCGATGCCGCCGGTCAGCGGGAGATTGAACATCGGGTCGATCGCTCCGGTGGTGGAGTCGACCGCGGCGAGTCCCGACCGGTTGACACCGTTGATCCGGGTGAACTTGCCGCCGACGTACAGCGTGGTGTTCGACGCAGCCAGCGCGGAGCCGGGGTTGTTGGTGGCGCCGGTGAAGGCAAAGCCGGCCACTGGAGTGCCAGTGGTAAGGCTCAGGCTCGCGACTTTCTGCCGGGGTACGCCGCTGATGGTGCTGAAGGTACCGGCCACGAAGAGCTTCGTGCCGTCGGGCGAGGCCTCGACCGCGTTGACCCCGCCGTTGAAGGTGGGCCGGAACGTCGTGTCGACCTTGCCCGTCGTGAAGTCGTAGGCGGCGAGGTTCGCCTGCGGAATCGTCGGGCCGCCGGCATTCGCGATCCCGGTGAACGAACCCGCGACGAAGATCCGGTTGCCGATGACGGCCATGTCCCAGATCTCGCCGGTGGTGATCTTCGGCTGGTCGGTTCGGGGCGTGATCGGAACCAGATGCGTGTGCCCGGGCACGGGCTGAGCCGCCCATGCGCTCGGCACCGCAGCGACCACTGGCGCCCCCACGGCCAGCATCGACAGCACAAGCATCGACGCGACGCGTCCACGAACCTTCATGCAATCCCCCAGGGAGACGGGTCTAGGCCTGTGCAGGAGTGACGGTAGGTCGCGGGATCTGTCCGTGGCCAGGGTCTCCGCGAAATCGGTACGTTTGGTCACCACCAGTGGCCCGATCACCCCATTGCATGCCGTGGCACACTCATATTCCATGACACAGAGTCACCACATCCATGATCATGATCACTCGGACGGAGCAGCCCACGACGAGGCCTGCGCCATCGCCCATGGCGACCTACCGATCCCCTCGACCCACCGTCGCCTCGTGGCGGTGTTCGCGTCCCCGGTGGCCTTCGAGCTGGCCCACTTCGCGGCCCACGTCGGCTTCGTGGTCGTCGTGCTCGACCCCGACGCCGCCCGGTCAGCCGGGCGACTCCCCCGCGTGTCGACGGTCGCGGACGCCCTGCTCGACGACCGGACGGACTTCGTCTTCACCGACCATGACCGCCCCGAGCTCGGCGACCTGCTTGCCGAAGTCCTGCGCGGATCGCCCCGCTGGGTCGGGGTCATGGGCAGCCCACGGCACACCGGCCCCCACGTCGCCGCACTGCAGGCACGCGGGTTCGCCGACGCCGATATCGCCCGGGTGCACCGCCCGATAGGGCTCGACATCGGGTCGCGCTCGCCCGCAGAGATCGCGGTGGCCACCGTCGCCGGTCTGATCGCCGATCGCAGCGGTCGCTCCGGCGGCTTCTACCAGGCGCCGCCGCCCGAGGTCAGCTGAGCTCAGCCACCGCGGCAAGCAGCCGGTCGACGTCGTCGTCGTCGCTGTAGTGGGCCAGGCTCGCCCGCACGGCGCCGCCGGAGTCCCGGATCCCCAGCGCCTCGGTGACCTCCCACGCGTAGTTGTGCCCCGACCACACGTTGATGCCCTGGGCGGCCAGCGCAGCGGCAACCTCCACGGGCCGATGCCCGGCGACGTTGAAGTAGACGGTCGCGGTGCGATGCCGCGGCCGACCGTACGACGTGACTCGTTCGTCCGCCTCGAAGGCCGCCAGCAGCCGACCCAGCAGCCGGTGCTCGTGCTCTTCTGCGGCAGACAGGGACCGGACGAGGCGGTCGCGGCGACTGCCCGACGCCTCGTCGTCCAGGGTCGCCAGGTGGTCGACCGCCGCTGCCACCCCGGCGAAGTTCGGGTACGACGGCGTCCCCCACTCGAACCGATCAGGCACGTCGTCCGACGAGGAGGCGAGCTTGAGCGGGTGAAGTCCCTGCAGCAGGCCGGGGTCGGCGACCACGAAGCCGACGTGCGGACCGTCCCACTTGTACGCGCTGGTGGCGTAGAAGTCGGCGCCCAGCTCGCACATGTCGGTCCCGCCGTGGGCCGTCGCGTGCACTCCATCGACGTAGGCGAGCGCGCCGACGACATGCGCCCGGGCGGCGATCGCGGCGACGTCAGGGCGGGTTCCCAGGACGTTGCTCGCCGCGGTGACTGCGACCAGGCGGGTCCGGTCGTCGACGAGGTCGTCGTACTGCTCGACCGGCAGCTCGCCGGTCGCCGTATCGACCTGCGCCCACCTCACGTCGACCCCTGCCCGGCCGGCCAGCTGGACCCAGGGTCGGACGTTCGCGTCGTGGTCGAGCCGGCTCACCACGACGTTCTGACCGGGCTCCCAGGTGTCCGCGAGGGCTTGCGCGAGCCGGTACGTCAGGGTCGTCATGTTCGGTCCGAGGATCACCCCGGCGGGGTCGCCGCCCACCAGGTCCGCCACCGCGAAGCGCGCTGCCGTGGCGTACCCGTCGGCCCGGACGCTCGAGGCGAAGACGCCGCCGCCGTTGCTCGTGCCGGTGCGGTAGGCCTCCGCGACCGCATCGATCACCGAGGTCGGCGACTGCGTGCCGGCAGCACCGTCGAACCACACCGTCTCGCCGGCCAGGGCCGGGTAACGGGCCCGCAGGGTCTTCACGTCGAACGCCATCACTGAGCTCCTTCTGCTGTGGACACGTGTGAACCTAGCCGGTGCGCTGGTGCGGCGGCGCGGGCCGGGAGACGATGACCACATGGCCGGATCCGACGACGAGATCGAGAAGCTCCTGCGTGAGGTCGACGGCGCGCTGGGCGGCCGCCCGAACGTGCCCGCCAAGCAGCAGCCCGAGGCGTCTGACAGCACCGGGGTGGTCGGACGCTTCGAGCAGTCGCTGCTGCCAGCCGTCGCCGTCGGAGCGATCTGCGCAGCACCTGTCTGGGCGGTCTTCTCGGTGCTGCCTTTCGTCAGCGGATTCGACGGCGGGCTGGGAGCCTTCGTGGCCGGCTTCAGCGTGTCACTGGTCGGTCGGGTCCGCCGCGGCGGCTGAGCTCCCACATCGCCACCGCGGCCGCGGCCGCGATGTTCAGCGAGTCGATGCCCGGCGCCATCGGGATCCGGACGGCCAGGTCGGCTCGTGCCAGCGCACCGCCGCTGAGCCCCGGCCCCTCCGTGCCCAGCATCAGGGCGCAACGGTCGAGCACCTCCGGCGGCAGCTCGTCGAGTGCGGCCGAGCCGGGTGCCGGCGTGAGCGCCAGCACGGTGAACCCGGCCGCTCGGACGTTGTCGATCCCCCGCGGCCAGTCGGGCAGCCGCGAGTGAGGGACCGAGAACACGGTGCCCATCGACGTCTTGATGGCGCGCCGGAACAGCGGGTCCGCGCAGCGGGGGTCGAGCAACAAGCCGTCCATGCCGAACGCCGCCGCCGAACGTACGACCAGCCCGACGTTCGTCGGGTCGACCAGACCCTCCAGGAGCACCACCCGGCGAGACCTCCGGAGCAGCTCACCGGGGTCCGGCAACGGCAGGCGGCCGAACGCCGCGAGCGCACCTCGGTGGACGCTGAACCCCGTGATGCCGGCCAAGACTCCGTCCTCGGCGAGGAAGGCCGGCCCGTCCCAGCCGTCGACCACGTCGAGCAGCTGCGCGAGCCAACGACGTGAGACCAGGAGCGAACGCAACGGGTACCCAGCAGCCACGGCCCGGCGGATCACCTTGTCGCCCTCGGCGATGAACAGCCCACCTGTGGGCTCGACCCGTCGCCGAAGCGCAGCGTCCGTCAGAGCGACATAGTCGCCGACGCGGGGATCCGAAGCGTCCAGCACTTCGACAGCTGTGGCCACGGCCACCATCCTGCCCGAGCGGTACGTCTGTCGAGCGGTACCTCTGTCGAGCGGTACGTCTGTCGAGCGGTGCGGTCGCTCCGGTCAAGACCTGCCGAACTGTTGTCGAAGACTCCACGGTGAGGGCGAAGCCGTGGTCGCGTGGGCGAAGGCGGTTCGAGATCGGGACGGCCGTCGTCCTGACCACCCTCGCGCTCGGGGCGCTCCCCGCCGCGGATGCCTCGGCTGACTCCGCCACGGTCGCACGAGCCGCCGCTGCGGCCGCCGCAGCCGACCTTGCTCGGCTCCAGCCGCAGGTCACAGCAGCGCTCGTCGCGTACCAGAAGGCGGCTGACGAGCTGGGCCAAGCGGTCACCACCGGCCTCACCGCGCAAGAGCTGAGCGACCGGGCGCAACTCGAGTTGCAAGCCGCCCTCGACGCGCAACGGAGCCGGATCCGGGCCCTGTACCGGGCCGGCGGCGGCACGGCCATCCTCGCGACCCTGCTCAACGCCACCGATCCGCTGGACCTCGCGCGACGCGTCGACGACGTCCAGCGGGTCCTGTCGGCCGACGCGGCCACGGTCGGCGACGCGCAGCAGCAGGCAGGCCAGTCGCTGGCCCTGGCTCTAGCGAAGCAGTCCGTCTCCGACCAGACGATCGTCACTGCCGGGCAGGTCGCGGCCGACCTCGACCGGGTCAACGCCCTCCTCGACGCCGCGAGCGAGCGCCTCGCCCAGCTCTCGGACCAGGCCCGGAGCCTGCAGGCGGCCAAGGACGCCGCAGCCGCGATCACCGCGCAGCGGGCAACCGCCACGCGGGCCGGCCTCCATGCGGCCACTACGGCGAAGGGATCCGGCATCCCGGCCGACTTCGTCGTGCTGTACCGCGGGGCCGCCACCACCTGCCCGGGGCTCGACTGGCACGTGCTCGCCGCGATCGGTCAGGTCGAGTCGCACCACGGCCGCAGCAACGGCCCGTCGTCGGGCGGTGCCGAGGGGCCGATGCAGTTCCTGCCATCGACCTTCGCGGCGTACGCGGTGGACGGCAACCACGACGGGACGACCGACATCTGGAACCCCGCCGACGCCATCTACTCGGCCGCGCACTACCTCTGCGCGAACGGCGCGGGCAGCCCGACCCGGCTGTACGGAGCGATCTTCCGCTACAACCACGCGGACTGGTACGTGCGGATGGTGCTCAACATCGCCGCGCAGCTGCGCATCAGCTACCCCTGAGGGGCTACCCCAGAGGGGCGTCGCCCTTGTCGGTGAAAGCGACCCCGAGCATGGACATGGCGGCCGTGAGCTCCGCCGGGATGACCCACACCTTGTTCGAGGCACCCGCGGCGATCGCCGGCAGCGCCTGCACGTACTGGTAGGCGAGCAGCTTGGGGTCGGGGTCACCGGCGTGGATGGCGTCGAACACACGTTGGATCGCCTTGGCCTCGCCCTCCGCCTTGACGACGGCGGCCTGCGCGTCACCCTCGGCCTTGAGGATCGCCGCCTGCTTCTCCCCCTCGGCGCTGAGGATCGCGGCCTGCTTGAAGCCCTCGGCGTTCAAGATCGCGGCCCGCTTGTCGCGCTCAGCCCGCATCTGCTTCTCCATCGAGTCCTTGATGGACGCCGGCGGGTCGATCGCCTTGAGCTCGACCCGGTTCACCCGGACACCCCACTTGCCGGTGGCCTCGTCGAGAACACCGCGAAGCTGCTCGTTGATGTTCTCGCGCGAGGTCAGCGCCTGCTCGAGGTCCATGCCGCCGACCACGTTGCGCAAGGTGGTGATGGTGAGCTGCTCGATCGCCTGGATGTAGTTGGCGATCTCATACGTGACCGACTTGGGGTCGGTCACCTGGAAGTAGATGACCGAGTCGATGCTCACCACCAGGTTGTCCTCGGTGATGACCGGCTGCGGCGGGAAGCTGACCACCTGCTCCCGCAGGTCGATCAGCGGTCGTAGCTTGTCGATGAAAGGCACAAGGATCGACAGCCCGGCGTTGAGGGTGCGGCTGTACCGCCCCAGCCGCTCGACCACGCCAGCACGCGCCTGCGGCACGATGCGGACCGTGCGGGCGAGGACCAGCAGGACCAGCAGCAGGACGACCGCGATCACGATGAGGGGGATGGCTGCGTCTTGCGACACGTGGCTCACTACTCCGATGGGTAGACGACTGCGGTGGCTCCGTCGATGCCCATGACATCGACGGTCGTTCCGGGCTCCAGCACGAGGTCAGGGTCGTACGAACGCGCCGACCAGGTCTCGCCGCCGATCTTGACGCGACCGTCACGGCCGTCGACCCGTTCGAGCACCAGAGCCCGCTGACCCAGCAGGGCGTCGGTGCCGGTTCGCAGCCGCAACGGGGTGCGCAGGTGCGACAGCGCTATCGGACGCACCACGGCCAGCATCAGGATGGCGATGGCACCGGCGACGAGGGCTTCCGGGACGATCGACGGCGTGGCGAGGGCCGTCGCCGCACCCGCGAGCGCGCCCACCGACAGCATCAGGAAGAACAGGTCGAGCGTGGTGATCTCGACCGCGGCGAGCACCACCGCGATCACGACCCACCAGTACCAGTCCACACAGTGATTCTAGGCGTGGACGGACGCAATGCACCCCGATGCGACCATCAGTCGGCCAGCCGTGCGGCGAAGCGCCCGCCGCGCTCGTCGAGGAGCAGCGGGAGGGCGAACGCCGCCGAGAGCGTGTCGGCGGTCAGCGCCTCGGCGATCGGGCCGACGGCTACGACCGCGCCTTCGCGCAGCAGCAGCGCGTGAGTGAACCCTGGTGGTATCTCCTCGACGTGGTGGGTGACCAGGACGAGCGCGGGACCGTACGGGTCTGCTGCCAGCCCGGAGAGCCGGCGGACTAGGTCCTCTCGACTGCCCAGGTCGAGCCCCGCGGCGGGTTCGTCGAGCAGGAGGACCTCAGGGTCGACCATCAGCGAACGAGCGATCTGGACCCGTTTGCGCTCGCCCTCGGAAAGCGTGCCGAACGTTCGGTCGACCAGCGCCTCGGCTCCGAGCGCCTCCAGCAGGGTGCGGGCGCGGGCGTCATCCGTGGCGTCGTAGCGCTCGCGCCAGTGCCCGACCATGCCGTACGCAGCCGTGCGCACGACATCGAGCGCCCGCTCAGCTGCCGGCACCCGCTCGGCGAGCGCCGCGCTGGCCAGGCCGATGCGCGACCGCAGCTCGAAGACGTCGACCGCGCCCAGCTGCTCGCCGAGCACCCACGCCTCGCCTCGGGTCGGGTGCAGGTGGGTCGCGGCGATCTGGAGCAGGGTCGTCTTGCCGGCGCCGTTGGGACCGAGCACCACCCAGTGCTCGCCTTCGTCGACGGCCCAGTCGACGGCGTCGAGGATCGTGTTCCCGGAGCGGACGACGCTCACGGCGCGAAGGTCGAGCACGGCAGCCACTCCCACCCCTCGAACCTATCCGACGAGCCGGGCCGGTCGCGCCGCGCGTACGGTTGAGCGCATGACTGACGCCGGACGCAGCGCCCGATTCGTGGCCTGGGCCAACGCGGTCCTCGTCGCAGGCGTGAGCCCCGACGAGGCTGCGCTGCAGATCCGGCTCGACGACCCGCCGCATCGGGTCGATGGCCTGCCGCTCGGCGACGGGCAGTCGCTCACGGTCGTTCTCGCCTGGCTCGCTCGGTCGCCGGTGTGGACCGTCCGGCTGGTCCTCCCGGTCCCCGGCGACCCCGTGGGGCTGCCCGGGCCGGGGCCGCTCGCGAGCGCCGCGCTCGCGGGGGGCGAGGCTGCGCTGTTGGGCGATCCGACCGGCAGGTCGTACGGGATCGTCCCGGTCGTCGACGAGAGCGAGGTTCGCTGGACCGCGTACGACGCCGGCCCTGCGGAAGTGGCTCCGGCGCTCCCGTCGCTCGCGGAGGCGGACCGTGGTCTGGCAGAGGCCTTGCGCGACGCGACAGAACGACTGACCCGGCTCGATGTGGCCCGGCTGCCCTCGGGAGCCGCGACGAGTCTGGCGGCCCTGCGCGACGGCCGGCTCGACGGCAGCGGGCTCGCCCCGGGCTACCCGCCGCGCGCCTACGCCCTGCTCGTCCGGGCTCGTCGGCTGCGGGTCGTGTCCGGTCTCGCGTTCGGCGATGACGGCGGTGCCGTCACCGCCAGCGAGGCCGCAGCCCGGCGCGCCGCGCTCGAGGATCTCGAACGGGCCGCGCGGCACGCCGAGACGGCGGCGTACAACGCGGTGTTCGAGGAGCGGACGGCCCGGTCGGGCTGATCGGCGTCCCGATAGCCTGATGACGCCATGGTCAACGACAGCAGTGCAGCCACCAGCACGGTCCTGGTGACGCTGAGCGGCCCTGACCGGCCCGGTGTGACCTCGACCCTGTTCACCGCTCTGGCGGGTCACGACGTGGTCGTCCTGGACATGGAACAGGTCGTCATCCGCGGCACCCTCGTCCTCGGGGTGCTGCTCGGCGGACCCGGCGCTTCCGGCGCGGGCCTGGCCGCAGTCGCCGCAGGCGAACCGCTCGGCATGACCGTCACCACCAGCGAGGGCGAGGACGAGATCGACCCGCGCCGGCGCGGGCGGGTCCACGTGACGATCCTTGGGCACCCTCTCGTCCCGGCCGCCGTGGCCGGCATCGCTGGACGCATCGCCTCCGCCGGGGCCAACATCGACCGCATCGTGCGGCTGTCGCCGTATCCCGTGACGAGCATCGAGTTCGAGGTCAGCGGGGCCGACCCGGACCTGCTTCGCACCGAGCTCGCGGGTGAGGCGGTCCGGCAACGGGTCGACGTGGCTGTGCAGCGCAGCGGGTTACGCCGCCGCTCCAAGCGACTGATCGTCATGGACGTCGACTCCACCCTCCTCCAGGACGAGGTCATCGAGCTGATCGCCGGGCATGCCGGAGTCCTCGACGAGGTCACCGGGATCACCGCTGCTGCGATGCGCGGCGAGCTCGACTTCGAGGCGTCGCTGCGGGCCAGGGTCGCCCTGCTCGCCGGGCTGCCCGAGTCGAGCCTTGACGAAGTCCGCCGAGAGGTGCGGCTGGCCCCTGGTGCTCGGACTCTGGTGCGGATCCTCAAGCGGTTGGGGTACCGCGTCGGCATCGTGTCCGGCGGTTTCACCCACGTCACCGACCACCTCGCGCAGACGCTGGGGCTCGACTACTCCGCGGCGAACACGCTGGAGATCGTGGACGGCCGGCTGTCCGGGCGCATCGTCGGCCCGGTCATCGACCGCGCGGCCAAGGCCGCAGCCCTCGAACGATTCGCCCTGGACGCCGGAGTGCCGATCAGCCAGACCGTGGCTGTCGGGGACGGCGCCAACGACCTCGACATGCTCAGCCGAGCCGGGCTTGGTGTCGCCTTCAACGCGAAGCCGATCGTGCGCGAAGCGGCCGACACCGCCGTCAACGTCCCGTATCTCGACACGATCCTCTACCTGCTCGGGATCAGTCGCGAGGAGATCGAGGAGGCGGACGCCGAGGCGGGCCTCACCACCCCCGCCCCGCCCGTCTGACCCGTTCAGCCTGCGTGCCCAGAACCCGTTGTGGAGCAACGGTTTCTGTCGGTGGGGTGGGCTAGGTTTGGGTCATGTCCTCGACCGCCGCGTCTGCTGCTGATGCGGCGTTGGGGCAGGTTGTCTTGGGGTTGGACGCGTTCGCTTCGGTGCCGTTGGTGGGGCTGTCCGATGGTGAGCTGCTGCGGTTGGTGACGCGGGTGCAGGCGGTGCTGGACCGGTTCGACGGGTTGGCCCTGGCCCCGGTGCATGAGGTGGAGGTGCGTGGGGTCGCCGAGGCGGCGGGGGCGGTGTCGACGAAGGCGTGGTTGGTGCATCACTGCCGGTTGCGTC
>JBBQWS010000071.1:0-14309 GCA_038210415.1 Actinomycetes bacterium | reverse complement strand
ATCAGCTCGGCCGCCTCGGCGTCGTCCATCGTGACCCTGCGCAGGGTGCGGCGACGCGGGTCCATCGTGGTCTCACGCAGCTGGCCGGCGTCCATCTCGCCGAGGCCCTTGTAGCGCTGGATCGGGTCCTTGAGCCGCCGTCCGGCCTTCTCGAGCTCGGCCATCGTGCGGCGCATCTCGGCGTCGGAATAGGTGTAGCGGTATTCGTTCTTCTTGCCGGGGCCACCGATGACCTCGAGCCGGTGCAGCGGCGGGACGGCCGCGTAGACGCGGCCGTCGTCGAGCAGCGGTCGCATCGCGCGGTAGATCAGGGTCAGCAGCAGGGTGCGGATGTGCGCACCGTCGACGTCGGCGTCGGTCATCAGGATGACCTTGCCGTAGCGGGCGGCGTCGAGGTCGAAGGTGCGGCCCGAGCCCGCGCCGATCACCTGGATGATCGAGGCGCACTCGGCATTGCGCAGCATGTCCGAGGCCGACGCCTTCTGGACGTTGAGGATCTTCCCGCGGATCGGCAGCAGGGCCTGGAACTCGGAGTCGCGAGCCACTTTCGCGGTGCCGAGCGCGCTGTCGCCCTCGACGATGAACAGCTCGCTGCGGTCGACGTCGTCGGAGCGGCAGTCCTTGAGCTTCGCGGGCAGCGACGATGTCTCGAGGGCGTTCTTGCGCCGCTGCAGCTCCTTGTGCTGCCGGGCTGCGACTCGGGTGCGCGCCGCGGACGCGACCTTGTCGAGGATCGTTCGGGCCATCTGCTTCTCGCCGCGCTTGGCCGAGCCGAGGAAGGCCTTGAGCTCCTTGCTGACGACGTTGGCCACGATGCGGGTGGCCGCCGAGGTGCCGAGCACCTCCTTGGTCTGACCTTCGAACTGCGGCTCGGCCAGTCGGACCGTCACGACCGAGGTCATGCCTTCGAGCACGTCGTCCTTGACGACGTCGTCCTCGCCCGCCCGCAGCACGCGAGCCGCGCGCAGCTGCTCGTTCAACGTCTTGGTGAGCGCGCGCTCGAAGCCGGCGACGTGGGTGCCGCCCTTGGGGGTCGCGATGATGTTGACGAACGAGCGCGCCACCGTGTCGTAGCCGGTGCCCCAGCGCAGCGCGATGTCAACGGCGAGCTCGCGCTCGACCTCGGTCGGCGTCAGGTGTCCCTGGGCGTCGAACACCGGAACCGTCTCGCGGAAGTGGCCGACCCCCTTGAGCCGGACGACATCGCACAGGGCCGTGTCCGGCGCGAGGTAGTCGCAGAACTCGGAGATGCCGCCCGAGTAGTGGAAGGACTGCTCCTCCACGGCGCCCGGGTCGCGTTCGTCGCGGACGTGCAGCGTGAGCCCCGGCACGAGGAACGCGGTCTGCCGGGCGCGGTCGTGCAGCTCCTCGAGCGAGAGCGTTGCCTCTTTGAGGAAGACCTGGCGGTCGGCCCACCAGCGCACGCGGGTACCGGTGACCTTGCGCGCCACCTTGCCGGTGACCCGAAGGCCCGACGCCTCGGTGAAGGCGGCGCCCGGGCCGTCGCCTGCGAACGAGCCAGGCACCCCACGGCGGAACGACATCGTGTGGACCTTCGCGTCGCGGTCGACCTCGACATCCAGGCGCCCCGACAGCGCGTTCACGACCGACGCGCCGACGCCGTGCAGGCCGCCTGTCGCGACGTAGGAGCCGCCGCCGAACTTGCCACCGGCGTGCAGCCGCGTCATGACGACCTCGACCCCGGTGAGCCCGGTCTTGGGCTCGAGGTCGACCGGGATCCCGCGCCCGTCGTCCTTGACCTCGACTGAGCCGTCAGCGCGCAGCAGCACGTGGATGCGCGTGCAGTGGCCGGCCAGCGCCTCGTCGACGGCGTTGTCGATGATCTCCCACAGGCAATGCATGAGCCCGCGTGAGTCGGTGGAGCCGATGTACATGCCCGGCCGCTTGCGCACGGCGTCCAGCCCCTCGAGGACCGAGAGGTGCTTGGCGTTGTACTCGTGGGCGGTTCGTTCCGCGGGCGGGGCGCTCATCTCCTGGCCGAGCGTACCGGCGTCGGGATCCCCCGTTCGGTCACACCACGCGCTTGTGCACGCGTGAACGACTTCGCGTAGAGCGAAAGCGGCCGTCAATGGAAGCGGGAAGCGTCAGGGGGTGCGATTCTGTTCAAGTACGTGATGCACTTTTCAACGGATCCCGGAGGAGACGTGACCACAGCTCTGGCGCCGAACCGCACCGCGATGACGGCCGCTGATCGCTGCGACCGCTGTGGCGCGCAGGCGTACGTCCGCGCCACACTGGCAACGGGCGGCGAGTTGCTGTTCTGCATGCACCACGGCAACGAGTACCGCCCCAAGCTCGAGGCTGGCGGCGCGGTGTTCCACGACGAGACCGACCGACTGGTCGAGGCCCCCGCCTCGGCGACCGCTGGCGAGCGGTAGCGCAGCCAGACATCTCGGCCACGAGGCCCCGGACCCGCTGGGTTCCGGGGCCTCGTGCTGTCCGGGGAGGACCATTCGGATCGACTTGATCGGCCGAACGGATGAACTCGGCCGAGTTGGTGGATCGCAAACCCGAGTCATGGTGGGGTGTCGGTGCAGCCATGTTCAGTGGGGGTCTGCATCGGGACAGGGCATCGGAGGAACGCATGAGGGGTCGCCGCACCAGCTCACTGGTCGCCGCGGGAGCCACGTTTGCCACCGTCGTACTCGGCGGGAGCTTGCCGGCGCTGGGGGTGCAGACGGCGCAGTCCGCGATCGTCAGCGCCAACCCGGCCGACTGGACGCCACAGGTCCAGAACGGCAAGGTCGAGGCGATCGCCCAGGTGGGAACGAAGATCATCATCGGCGGGACGTTCACCTCCATCGCCAACGCAGGCACCGGGCAACCGATTGTCGCTCGCAGCCGAATCGCCGCGTTCGACGCGACGACGGGCGTGGTGTCGACCACCTTCCTCCCGTCGATGAGCGGCGAGGTGACCTCGATCATCCCCGCCGGTGACGGCGTCTCGGTCTACGTCGGTGGCTTCTTCACCTCGGTCAGCGGCGTCGGCACCTCGCGGGTCGCGCGGCTCAACGTCACCACCGGAGCACCCGTCGCGGGGTTCAAGACCGCGACCATCAGCGCTGGCGTCCGCGACCTGCGACTGCTCCCGAACGGCCAGCTGATCATCACGGGTGGCTTCACCAAGGTGGGCGCGGTCAAGCGTGGGCAGATGGCCTCGCTGAACCCGGCCACGGGCGCTCTGACGTCGTTCCTGAGCCACACGTTCGCCGGTCCGCTCAACGGCGGAGCACTTACGGTCAACAAGATCGACGCGACCCCGGACGGCAGCAAGATCTTCGGCATCGGCAACTTCCAGACTGTCGACGGCCAGTCCCGCTCGTTGCTCTTCGGCCTGAACACCTCCGGCGCCACCTCGGTGCTCTCGAACTGGTCGACCGGCTTCTTCGCGCCCGGCTGCGCCAGCGTGTTCGACACGTACATGCGTGACCTCGACATCTCGCCTGACGGCACCTACATGGTGGTCACCGACACCGGCGCGTACGGCGGTCCCGACTCACCCTGTGACACCAACACGCGCTGGAACCTCACGAACACCAACCCTGACCAGCAGCCTGTGTGGCGCAACGTCACCGGCGGTGACACGAGCTACGCCGTCGCCGTCACCGGAGCGGCTGTCTACGTCGGCGGGCACATGCGCTGGGCCAACAACCCCTACGCGGGCGATGCGCAGGGTCCGGGCGGTGTGCCGCGCGAAGGCATCGTCGCGCTCGACCCGAGCACCGGGCTGCCGTTGTCCTGGAACCCGGGGCGGGCCCGCGGGGTCGGCGTGTTCGACATGCTCGCGACGTCCACCGGCCTGTGGGTGGGCTCGGACACCACACGCATCGGTGGCGAGCAGCGGTGGCGGATCGCGTTCATGCCGCTCGCCGGGGGCAAGACTCCCCCGCCGAACAACGTCGGAACCCTGCCGAACGACGTCTACCTCCTGGGCAGCCCGACCGCGAGCTCCGACCCGAGCGTCCTGTACCGGGTCAACGCGGGCGGTCCCGCGATCCAGTCGGCTGACGACGGACCCGACTGGGCCGCAGACCAGTCCGACCCCAGCCCGTTCCGCAACTCCACCAGCAACTCGGCCGGCTGGTCCCCAGCGGTGACCAGCGATGGCACCGTTCCGGCCACCACGCTCGACCGGGCACCGCTGGCGCTGTTCGACTCCGAGCGCTGGGACCCGTCCGACGCGACCGAGATGAGCTGGAGCTTCCCGGTGCCCGCAGGCACCAACGTCCAGGTCAGGCTCTACCTGGCAAACCGCTGCGGCTGCACCGCGAACCCGGGCGAAAGGATCTTCTCGATCGACCTCAACGGGTCGACCGTCGTCAACAGCGTCGACCTGTCCGCCAACCCGGGCAACAACGTCGGCACGATGAAGTCGTTCAACATCGCCGTCCCGACGACCGGGCCGGATGCCGGACACGTCGACCTGACGTTCCTGCACCAGGTCGAGAACCCGTTGATCAACGGGATCGAGATCATCAACAAGGACGTCGCTCCCGGCACCGGTGGTCTCGGTGCGGCGGACCGCGTGCGCCGGCAGTTCTGGACCGGCAGCGGGGCGCCGACCAACGCGGCGACCTTGCCGCTGATCGACGCGTGGAGCCAGGACCGGGGCAGCTTCCTCGTCGACGGCACCCTGTACTCCGGCTGGTCGGACGGGACCTTCCGGGCCCGTTCGTTCAACGGGACGACGTTCGGGACCAGCACGACGATCGAGACGTACAACAACACGTTCCTCGGCGACATCCCGAACATCACCGGCATCGCCTACACGAGCAACCGCATCTACTACTCACTGTTCGGTGACAGCAACCTGTACTGGCGGTGGTTCACCCCCGAGAGCCGGGTCGTCGGCGCCACGCGGTACACCGTCGAGGGTGACGTCGGGGCGCTGGAACCAGATCGGGTCGCGGGCATGTTCGCCAGCGGGGGGCAGCTGTACTTCGCCGACCGCACCGATGGGCATCTCTACTCCGTCGCCCTGAGCGGCACCGGGGGCAGCGCCCTCAGCGCCGGCGCCATCGTCGGTCCTGCATCGTTGGCGGACGACACCATCGACTGGCGCGCCCGCGGCGCGTTCGTCTGGAACGGAACACCTGCGCCCTAGCCGGCGATCGTTCCGGTGCCCGGTCCCCTCGTGGCGGCCGGGCACCGGTATGAGTGGGAGGATCCTGGGGTGAACGGTCCTCTACCCGCCCTCGTCACCATCGTCTCGTTGGTGCTGGCGGCCTGGGCCCTGGTGCAGGTGATCCGCAACCGTCCGGTGGGACGCGGCCTGCTGGTCGGGGTGGGGGTCCTCGAGGTGGCCCTGGTGGCGCTTCTGATCACGGGCATCGTGCAGATGCTGGGCAGCGACCACGACTTCTCGAGGGCAACCTTCGTCGGCTACCTCGTCGGAGCCGTTGCCATCCCCCCGGTCGCGGCGGCGTGGTCCATGGACGAGACTGACCGCTACGGTACGACCGTGCTCCTCGTCGCGCTCCTCGTCATGCCGGTCATGGTGCTGCGGCTTCAGCAGATCTGGGCTGGTCCAGTTGCCTGAGCCGCTGGACGACACCGATGCCGCGACCAGGCAGGGCCCGGGACGGGTCCTCATCACCGTCTACGCGATCTTCGCGCTGGCCGCAACAGCCCGCTCTCTTGAACAGATCGCGACGAAGTTCCACGTCGCGCCCCTTGCGTTCCTGCTGTCCGCGTTCGCGGGGATCGTCTACGTCGTGGCGACCATCTCGCTCATCCGTGGCTGGCGCCGGGTCGCCCGCATCACGATCACCACCGAGGCTGTCGGCGTCGTCGTGATCGGTGCAGCAAGCCTGATCTTCACGAGCGCCTTCCCCAAGCCAACCGTGTGGTCCGGGTTCGGCTATGGCTACGCCTTCGTCCCACTGGTGCTGCCGTTCGTGGGTCTGTGGTGGCTGCACAAGACCGAGGCCGTCCCAGCCGCCTGACGAAGCGGGCCGAGCCGGTCAAGGCACGAACGCCCCGAGGGCCGAGGCCACCGCCGCGGACACGGCACCCGTCCCGCCGAGCAGCACGATGTGCGCCGGGGACAACCGGGTCAGCTCGGCTGCGATGGACGCCGGGACCGTCGTCGGCTGGACGAGCAGCACCGGGCTTCCGAGCGCGCCGGCAACGGCTGCTCCGGACAACGCGTCCGGGAACGACGTCCCGGTTGCGACGTAGACGGTGGTAGCCGTCGGGAACGATGCCGCGGAGATCGCCGCGCTGGTGGCGTAGCGGTCGGGACCGGACAGCCGCGTCACGATGCTGTCTCCTGAGTACGGCTGAAGCGCCGCCGCCACCGCAGCCGACACGGCGCCGGTCCCGCCGAGGACGACGATGTGGGCCGGTGCGAGCCGAGTGAGCTCGATGACGATCAACGAAGGGATCGACGTCGGCGTCACCAGCAACACCGGCCCCGCGCCGTGCCCGGCCACGGCGGCTCCGGACAGAGCGTCCGGAAAGGTCGTCCCGGTGGCGACGTATACCGTGTCGACCGCCGGCGCAAAGCTCGCGGCCGAGATCGCCGCGCTCGTCGCGTACCGGTCCGGGCCGAAGAGCCGGGTCACGGACGGCGCGTAGCCGGCCAGCGACGACGCGACCGAGGCCGACACCGCCCCGGTGCCGCCGAGGACGACTATGTGGGCGGGGGCCAACCTGTCGAGTTCGGTCGCAATCACCGCAGGGATCGACGTCGGCGTGACCAGCAGGACCGGTCCGCCCGCCGCGGCTGCTGCGGGGGCGCCGGAAAGCGCGTCCGGGAAGGACGTCCCGGTCGCGACGTAGACGGTCGACACGCCGGGGGCGAACGCGGCCGCCGAGATGGCCGCACTCGTCGCAAAACGGTCGGTTCCGGAGAGCCGGACGACCGGGTCGACCCGCGGCTGCGCGGCGACCCGGGGCGCGCTCGCCGGCCCGTCCCCCAGCACGTTGGTCGCGAGGACGTCGACCCAGTACGTCGCGCCGTTGCCGAGCCCGCTGATCGTGCAGGTCAGCGCGGTGGTGGCGCAGGATCCGGCCGCGGTGCCGCCGACGCCCGCGTCGTAGGCCGTAGCGGTGTACCCGGTGACGCCCAGCCCGCCATTAGCCGCCGCCGACCAGACCGGCTTGACCGCCGCGTTCAGCCGCCCCACCGTGACCCCAGTGGGGGCAACGGGGACGGTTGCGTGCACGAGGGCGTCGGCGTCGAGCAGTCCCGCGCCGCAAGAAACGAGGGGGCACTGCGACAACTTCCGCGCCGTGCTCTTCAGGACCTGCTCCACCTGGGCCGGCGTCAGCCCGGGGTGCAGCGCCAACAACAGGGCCGCAGCACCGGCGACGTGCGGCGTGGCCATGCTCGTGCCCTGGTAGTAGGCGTAGCTGGGGTTCCCGGGCACGGTGGCTCCGTCGTTGAGCGTCGACAGCACGCCCCCCGGGTCGCCGGCGAAGTGCATGCTCCCGCCAGGCGCGGCCAGGTCGACCGGAGAACCGTAGTTCGAGTAGTAGGCGGGAGCGCCGGTCTGGCCGGTGGCCGCGACGACGACGACATGATTGCAGTCGGCCGGCGAGTCCATGGTCGCGCTGGCGGCGTCGTTGCCCGCGGCGACCACGACCACCGTTCCGGCTGCGACTGCGGCGTCGATGGCCGCCTGGGTGGAGGCCAGGCAGGCGTGGGTCCCGCCCAGCGAGATGTTGATGACGCTCGCAGGGTTGGCGTTGGTGGTCAGGCCGCTCACCGGGATGCCCGCCGCCCAGTAGATGCCGGCCTCGACGTCGCTCTCGTAGCCACCGCCGGAGCCGAGCACGCGGACCATCTCGAGCTTGGCTTCAGGCGCGACCCCCGCGATGCCGAGGCCGTTGTCCGTCACCGCGGCGATCGTGCCGCTGACGTGGGTGCCGTGCCAGCTCGACGGTTGTGGGCCGTTCGTCGGGTCGGTGTACCAGTCGCCGGGGTCGGACGGGTCCATGTCACGCCCGTCGCCGTCGTTCGAGATCGACACGTCGACCGTGTCGGCGCCCTGGAGGAACTGCCCGGCGAGGTCGGGGTGTGCGGTGATTCCGGTGTCGAGCACCGCGACCACCGAACCCGAGCCCTTCGTCGCGGTCCAGGCCGCAGCGGCGCCGATGCCGTAGGAGCCGACGAGGGGCCACTGGCTGCCCAGCGACGGGTCGTTGGGCAACGGTGCGGCGGCGGCAGTGACGGAGGCCGTCCCGATGCCGTCGGCATACACCGGGAAGTCCGGCTCGGCAAACACCACCCGCGGGTCTGCGGCCAGCTGCTCGGCCACCTGGGTGGCTTCGACCGCTGACAACGCGCGATCGAGCAGAACCGTGGTGGTCCCCCCGCCGATCGGCGTTCCAGGCCGCAGACCGTGCCCGCTGATCGAGGCTCCACCCAGGACCGACTCCGTCGCGAGTCGCCGGGCGCCGGTCCGGTAACGCACGATCAGCCGGGTCACCGGCAACGAGGAACCCCTGACGCCGTGCTTCGCCACCACGAGTGCGGGGGCCCGGCGGGACGGGGTGGATCGGGCCTGCGCGTCCGGCGCCGCCGTAGCGAGCAGCAGCCCGCAGATCGCCGGAACGAGAGCGACCGCCATTCGCCGATGCCGCACCACGAGTCCCCCGGATCGTCTTCGAGTGTCGCTGTCCGCCCCCCGACACTACTTCGGCATCCGCGCAGCCGGTCCGAAGCGTATGCCGCCGGATCCCTGCAACCGACGATCCCGCCTAGCTGCCGGCCGCCGACCGCAGGATGCCGAGCGTCTGTGGATGCGTCGACAGGTTGTTGCCGTTGTTGTTGAACCACACGGCCGCGATGGTGTTGCGGTCGAGGGCTCCGATGAAGTTCCGGGCGAAGGCCGCCGCCGTGGCGTCCGCCGAACCACCGATCCCGGCCCCGAACTCCGGGAAGGCCACGTGCTTGTGCTTCGCGGCGGCGTACCTCTCGGCGAGCAGCTCGGTGTCGAGGTAGTAGCAGTCGAACCCGAGCACGTCGACGCCGGGCACGTACCAGCCCTCGACCGGACCGTGCGAGCCGTTCAGGGCGACACCCATCAGGATGCTCATGGAGTGCAGGTTGGACGCGTGCACAGCCGCCGCGTCCGCGAGCAGGTGAGCCCACCCGGCTCGGAAGGCCGCCTGGCTGATCCCCTTGCCCGGGTTGTCGGCCTCGTGCTGCCAGGTCCAGTAGATCTGCCGCCCGGAGGCCGCCCAGGAATGCAGCACCTGCGTGAACGCGACGTCCGACCCGCCCGCCGCCGTGCTGGTCACGTCGTACTTGAAGCTGACGAAGATCACTCGGTCCGAGCGGATCGTGGCGATGGCCCCACGCCACACGGACGGCGCGCCCGGGTAGTAGAACCGCACGACGTCCATGTTCGGGAACTGGGCCTGGGTGGCACTGACCGAACCGCCCGAGCTGCTGCCGATCATCGCTGGTCCGGCGTACCCGAACGGCGGGGCGACCGGCTGCACCGGTCGCGGTGAGTGCGGGCGCGCGGGGGCGCTGGGCGAGCCTGACCGATGGGGCACCACGCCGCTGTGCGGAACGGGGTGGCTCGCACTCGGGCCGGTAGTCCTACGGGTGCCCGGGGTCTGCGTCGGAGCGGTGCCGGGGAAGGGCAGGTGGACATCGCTCCGGCCGATGCCCGGGTCCGCTGCTGTGACGCCACGCGTCGTCGCCCCACGACCCGACGACGCGCCCACGACGATCACGGCGACCCCGGACGCCGCGAGGACGGCCAACCCCGCGGTCATCGCGGTCGAGCGGCCACCGAGGCCGGTTCCGCTTCCGGACAGGCGCATCAGCGCTCCCAGGGGGCGTGAGGGGGTGAGCACCGGCGAGGGGTCCGGCGCACCATGCCCTGGGAGCATCGACACCGCGCCACCGCACATTGAGCGTCGGCAGGCACCGCGCCGGCCTTGGGGTCCGTCCGTTACCGGCCGGCTACGGCTGGGGCGCCTCGTGAAGAACAGGCGTCCGACGACGGCCGGTCAGCCCTCGTGGCCCGCGCTCAACAGCACCCAGAACCTGCTCTCGCTCCGGGCGGGGACGCCTCCATCGTGATCACGAACGCGACGTTCGCGAACGAGCACAAGTGCCGCTTCTGGGGGTAGCCCGCTCCTGACCCCGCTAGCCTCGGCGGATGGCACCACGGTCGATCGCGGTGATGGGTGCGGGGATGGCCGGGCTGTCGGCCTCGTTGGTGCTCGCCCGCGCCGGGCACCGCGTGACCCTGGTCGAACGCGACGAGCTGTCGGCCGGTGCGGCCGGCGACTCCCCCGCATGGCCCCGCCAAGGGATTCCGCACTTCCTCCAGCCGCACGCATTCATCCCGCGCGGCCGGGCCGAGCTGCGAAGGGCTTTGCCTGACGTCTACGCCGAGCTGCTCGCGGCAGGTGCGCACGACGTGGACATGCGCCCCAAGCTCCCGGGTGAGGTCGTAGCGGCGGACGAGGAGCTGCAGTACCTCGCCGTCCGCCGCCCGCTGATCGAGTGGGCCCTGCGCCGGGCCGTCGAGAACGAGCCGACGATCGAGGTGCGGGCAGGCGGGACCGTCAACGGTCTGTCTACCGAGAAAGGCCGCGTCGTCGGGGTGTCGCTCTCGGCCGGCGAGGTGCCCGCTGACGTGGTTGTCGACGCCCTCGGCCGGCGGACGCCACGGCGGCGCTGGCTGGCCGAAGCAGGCGTCACCGAGCTCGAGGCCGCGTCCAACGACTGCGGGGTCGTCTACTACAGCCGCTACTACCGGCAACGTCCCGGCTTCGACCTGCCCGACGGCCCTTGGCTCCTCGGCCCGCGCGGGGATCTCGGCTACCTCGGTTTCGCCACGTTCCCAGGGGACAACGGGACGTTCGCCGCCCTGCTCGCGGTGCCGACCGGCACCGCGGCGTGGCGGGGGCTCCGGCGTGCGGACGTGTTCGAAGCGGCCGTCGCGCTGATCCCGGGGCTTCGCACCTGGGTGGACCCGGACGGAGTCGAACCGATCACCGACGTCCTCCCGATGGCTGGCTTGCGCAACACGATCAGCGACGTCGGCCCCGCGGTGGGCGCCGGTGTCGTCCCGGTCGGTGATGCCTACAGCCACACCGACCCGGTCATGGCTCTGGGGCTGAGCTTCGCGCTGGTCCACGCGACGACGTTGGCGGCGGAGCTGAGCCGCAGCGCCGAGCTGGACGTCGCCCTCGCCGCCTATGTCGACGCGACGATGCCCGCGCTGCTCGAGCGGTTCGCCCTGGCGACCGAGCTCGACGACCAACGGCACCGGGGCTGGACGGGCGAGGCCGTCGACTTCGCCCATCGCGACGGTGCGTACGCGACGTTCAGCGTGGTCGCCGCTGGGGTCGCCTCCGCCGTGGACCCGGAGGTCTTCCGCAGGTACTCCCGACGGGTCGGGCTGCTGGAGTCCACGCAGGTGCTCGACAGCGACATCGCCCTGCAGGAGCGGATCGAGACCCTGTTCGCGCAGCTCACCGCCACGCCGCGGGCCCGGGCGGGACCGGACCGCGACACGATGCTCGCTGTCGCCAGCTCGGGCGTCGCCGAGTAGCCAGCGCCGTGGGTCAGCCGACGACGCGGTAGTGCAGGTGGACGACGCCGTTCGCGAATTGGTCCTGCGCAAGCAGGTCGAGCCGCAGGCGCAGGTGGCCCGGGAGCGCCCGGGTGCCGCCGCCGACGACCACCGGCGAGACGAACAGGTGACACTCGTCGACGAGGCCGGCTTTGAGGGCCTTGCCAGCGAGTCCGGGCCCGCCCACCGTGAGGTCACGTCCTGCTGTCCGTCTCATCTCTCTCACCGCGGCGGGGTCGAAGGTGAGCTCGATCCGGGTCCGCGAACTGGACACCTGCGGCGAAAGCGGGTCCGTCGTCCCAGGCTTTCATCACCTCGTACAGCCGGCGGCCGTACAGATAGGTGCCGACCGGCTGCTCGAGCTCGTTGACGAAGGCGTGCACCTGCTCGCCCGCGACGGGCACAGCGCTGTACGTGCCCGCCGCACAAACCTGCAGGTCACAAGCGCTGTGGCCTGAAACATCCCTGGCTGACTCGCACCGGCGCCCGGCGAAGAGACCGGACCGCGTTAGTGC
The DNA here is from genome assembly GCA_038210415.1 of Actinomycetes bacterium. Taxonomy (GTDB): domain Bacteria; phylum Actinomycetota; class Actinomycetes; order Prado026; family Prado026; genus JBBQWS01. The sequence continues at coordinate 2,224 of JBBQWS010000071.1, read as the reverse complement.
GACACCGGTTCGCCGAAACGCTCGCGTGCGGCCTGCTTGCTGACGCCTAGGACCGCGGCGATCTGTGTCCAGGTGCGTCCATGAGCACGAGCCTTCGCCACCTCGTCGGCCAAGGTCAGATCACTGGCCGCGACGGCGCGCAACGCCTCGCCGATCGAGCGAAGATCCGCTCCATCGGAGTCGGGGGCGGCGAGCGCCTCAGGGTCGAGACTGTCCAGCAACGCCTCGGTGGTGGCCAGAGCCTGCTCAAGCTGTTCACGGGTTCGCGGCATGTTGATCACCTCAGGTAATGATGGACCTTGGGCCGAAGCTCCATCGCATGAATGACGACCGGCGCTTCGTCCGGATCGTCGTCGAGGACGACCACCTCGAGCAGCCGACCCGATGACGTGCAGGTCACAAGCGCTGTGGCCTGGAATATTCTTGACCGAAAGCCGGCCGGATGGCGCCGAGCGGAAAGTGTGCGGCGCAGTTCGCCGAGGCATCAGCGCACACTTCCCAATGTGTACGGTACAGTTCGAAACCGTCATAGCGCGCACTTTCGGAGGTCGCATGCCAACCGGTCGACCTTCACGTGAGGCCGTGTACCTGCGGCTCGACACGGAGATCGCCGAGCTCTGGCAGAGATTGGGAGGACTTCCGACCCCAGCCGAAGCCGGGCCAATCTGGCGAGGCATGTGGTTCGAGGAGGCCCATCACTCCACCGCAACTGGCCGCTCGCGGCATAACGCTTGATGTGCGCAGCCTTTGGCGGAATCCGGACTCCGTTGGTGTCTGAGAATCAGCTGACTGCCGAAGCCATCCTCAGGTATCTCCATGAGGTGGCTGGCCTACTTTCCGTCGAGGACTCCGGTCACGTCCCACCGCGTGGTGTAACTCGAGCCGGTCGTGGTCGGCTTCGCGGTGGTGCTGGTTGAACTATGAGGCCATGAGTTCGGGGATGGCTACCTCCTTGCTGGTCGCGGTGTCGACGGCGCCGATCTGGGCCATTGAGTTCTCGGAGAGGTAGCGGCGGTCGCCGACCTGCCACTCGTCGTGGGTCTCGATCAGGACGCTGCCGGCCAGGCGCAGCAGCGCGGTCGGGTTGGGGAAGACACCGACGACGTCGGTGCGGCGTTTGATCTCCTTGTTCACCCGCTCCAACGGGTTGGTGGACCAGATCTTCTTCCAGTGCGCGGGTGGGAAGTCCGCGAACGCGGTGATGTCCTCGGCGGCCTCGCGGAGCATCGCCTCGACCTTGGGGAACTGGCGGCCGAGCATGGTCGCGATGACGTCGAGCTGGTCACGGACATGCTCGGCGTCGGGTTGGGCGAAGATCGTCCGGATCGCGGCGGCGACCATCTCCGCGGACCCTTTGGGGACCTGGCCCAAGATGTTGCGCAGGAAGTGGACCCGGCACCGCTGCCAGGCAGCGCCGAGCATCACTGCGCTGATCGCCGCCCGCAGCCCGACGTGGGCATCGGAGATCACCAGCTTCGTCCCGCTCAGCCCGCGGGCCTTCAACGAGCGCAGGAACGCGGTCCAGAACGCCCCATCCTCGCTGTCACCGACCGCGAAGCCCAGGACTTCCCTTCTCCCGTCAGCGCTGACACCGGTCGCGACCACAACAGCCTGAGACGCGACCCTGGAGCCCTTGCCGCCCTTCCCACCACCGATGCGGGCCTTGCAGTACGTCGCGTCCAAGAACACGTAGGGGAAGTCCGTCCCGGACAAGTCGCGGTCGGCGAAGGAAGCGACCTGTTCGTCGAGGTCCGCGCAGATCCGCGAGACCTCAGACTTGGAGATCCCGGTGTCCGCACCAAGCGCCTTGACCAGGTCATCAACCTTGCGCACCGACGTCCCGGTCACATACGCCTCCATCACGACCGCGAACAACGCCTGATCGATGCGCCGGCGCCGCTCCAACAGGGACGGGAAGAACGACCCGGCCCGAAGCTTCGGGATCGCCAACTCGATGTCCCCGGTCCTGGTCGACAACACCCGGTCACGGTGACCGTTGCGCTGCACGACCCGCGACGCGGTGCGCTCGTGACGCTCAGCGCCGATCACCGCCGTCGCCTCGGCCTCGATCAGCTCCTGCAAGATCACCTGCACGGCATCGCGGATCATCTCCACGGACTCGCCGGCCTTCAACGCATCCAACACTTCGAGCAGGGCAGACTGGGACAGGGCCATCGTGTGTGTCTCCTTCGTCGAGTTCCTTGGTCGGATCTCACGAAGCCTC
>JBBQWS010000070.1:0-14633 GCA_038210415.1 Actinomycetes bacterium | reverse complement strand
GTCGACATGGTCGGCGCGCTCGTCGCGCAGGGAGATCGACAGGCCCTTATTGAGGAACGCCATCTCCTGCATGCGTCGCGACAGGGTCTCGAAGTCGTAGTCGGTGGTCTCGAAGATCGCGTCATCGGCCCAGAACGTGATCTGGGTGCCCGTCTCGGTAGTTCCCGGGCCCTTGACGAGGGGCGCGGTCGGGACCCCGTAGGCGTACGTCTGGGTCCACAGGGCACCGTCGCGACGGATCTCGACCTCGAGCCGCTTGGACAAGGCGTTGACGACCGAGACACCGACGCCGTGCAGGCCGCCGGACACGGAGTAGCCGCTGGCGCTGCCGCCGAACTTGCCGCCGGCGTGCAGCACCGTCAACACCACCTCGACGGCCGGCTTGTTCTCCCCGGCCATCAGGTCGACGGGGATCCCCCGCCCGTTGTCGGTCCCCCGGACGGCACCGTCGGCCAAGATCGTCACCGAGATCAGGTCGCAGTAGCCAGCCAGTGCCTCGTCGACGGAGTTGTCGACCACCTCCTGGACCAGGTGGTGGAGTCCACGCTCACCCGTGGAGCCGATGTACATGCCTGGGCGCTTGCGTACGGCGTCGAGACCTTCGAGCACGGTGATCGACGTGGCGTCATACGACACGGGGCGGGGCTCCTGTCGGTGGAAGACCTTCATCCTACCCGTGCGCGGCGTCAGAAACGGCCCAGGAGGGCCGCTGTGGACGAACGTGGCGCCCGAACTCCCCCCAGGCCATGTCCCCCCACACGCACGGGACCTCTCAGCGGCCAGCGGGGCCCGCCGCCCTCGGCTCCCGGGTCAGCCGTAGGTGTCGCGCGGACCGCGGCCGCGTACGTGCAAAGGGCCCTTGCGCCAGGAGGGGCGGCCCGGCCCGAGCACCTGGACCCGGGTCACCGAGCCGTCCCCGCACTCGGCGTTCAGCCGCGCCACCAGGGCGGGGGCCAGCAGCCGGACCTGGGTGGCCCAGGCGGTGGAGTCGGCGCGGACGACCAGGACGGCGTCGGCATAGGTCTCCGGGACGCAGTGGGCCGCAACCTCGGTGCCCACGATGAGGTCCCACCGGCCAATCACCCCGCCGACGGCCGCCTCGGTCTCCCAGCCACGCTCGGCCACGAGCCGTTCGACGGTACGGCCGAGGGGTTGCGGGTCGCGGTCGTCGGGATGGGCGCCGCTGCGGTGCTGGCCGGAGATGTCCCCGCGGCGGACGGCTTTGCGCTCGCCCACGCGGGCGCCCTTGGCCTTGGCGTCGGCTCGGGCCTGGGCGAGCAGGGTGCGGGCCAGGTCGATGCCGGACGGCGGTGCTGGTTGCGGCTGCTGGACCGGCGCAGGCCGTGCGGCCGGCGGGGGAGCTGCGTCCGGGTCGGGGTCAGGCGACACGGTGCACCTCCCCGGCCAGGACGTCGACGCGGGCCCCGCGCAGGGCCGCAGGGACATCCTGCGCCACCGCGGCCGTGACGAGAACCTGCTCGGCGGGCGCGACCAGCTCGGCCAGCCGCTCGCGCCGGTCGACGTCGAGCTCGGCGAACACGTCGTCCAGGATCAGCACCGGCTCGCCACCGTCGCTGGTGAGCAAGTCGTAGGACGCCAGCCGCAGCGCCAGCGCGTACGACCAGGACTCGCCGTGACTGGCGTACCCCTTGGCCGGCATCGTCCCGAGCCGCAGCACGAGGTCGTCGCGGTGCGGCCCCACCAGCGAGATCCCACGCTCGAGCTCGCGCCGCCGCGACTCGCCCAGCGCCGCGAGCAGCGCTTCGGTGAGCGCCTCGCGGTCCGGGACGAGTGGGGTCTCGGGGCCGATGCTCGAGACGTAGTCGAGCGCGATCGCCGCCGACCCTCGCGCCACCGACGCGTATGCGGCGGCCACGAGCGGGCGGAGCAGGTCCACCAGGTCGAGCCGGGCGGACAGCAGCTCGGCCCCCGTGGTGGCCAGGTGAGTGTCCCAGACGTCGAGGGTCGACAGGTCCGCGCCGGCCCCGCGGGACCGCATCGCCGCGCCGGCCGACTTGAGCAGGGCGTTGCGCTGCTTCAGGACTCGGTCGTAGTCCGCGCGTACGCCGGCCAGGCGTGGCGTACGCGCCACCAGCAGGTCGTCGAGGAAGCGCCGGCGCTCGGAAGGGTCGCCCTTGACGACGGCCAGGTCCTCGGGTGCGAAGAGCACGGTGCGCAGGAGGCCGAGGACCTCGCGTGCCCGCGGTACCGGCGACCGGTTGACCCGGGCCCGGTTGGCCCGGCCGGGGGTCAGCTCGAGCTCGACCAGGGTGGGCCGGTCGTCACGGACCACGCTCACCCGGACGATGGCCCGTTCGGTGCCGAAGCGGACCAGGGGCGCGTCGGTGGCGACGCGGTGGCTGCCGAGCGTCGCGACGTAGCCGATCGCCTCGACCAGGTTGGTCTTGCCCTCGCCGTTGGGACCGACCAGCGCGGTCACCCCGGGCTCCAGCGGCAGCTCCGCCCCCGCGTACGAGCGGAAGTCGGCCAGCGAGAGATGGGCGACGTACACGCGCTGCTCGAGCCCCGGCCTCAGCCGGAGAGACGGACCGGCATGAGCAGATAGCGGTAGGCACCGCCGACGCCGCCGAGCCCGCCCTTGGACGCCGCCGAGTCAGCCGCACCCTCGCCGGCCCCCCCGGTGAGCACCGCCGGCTTGTTGGACGTCGTGAACGACAGGCGCGCCACGGCCGAGTCGACGGCGCCGAGCCCGTCGAGCAGGAACTGCGGGTTGAACGCGATGCTCAGCGGCTCGCCGTCAAGGGCACAGGCCAGGGCCTCGGACGCCTGCGCCTCGTCTCCGGTACCGGCGTCCAGCTGCAGCTCGCCGGCGGAGAAGGTCAGCCGGACTGGGGTGTTGCGTTCTGCGACCAGCGCGACCCGCTTGACCGCCTCGACCAGCGACGTCGTGTCGACGTCGGCGACGGTGAGCGCCTCGGACGGGAGGAGCGCGCGATATTTCGGGAACTCGCCCTCGAGCAGCCGGGTGGTGGTGCGCCGGCCCGAGCCGTCGAAGCCCATCAGACCCTCGCCGGAGGCGCCGCTGGCCAGGGCGATTGAGACGGACTCGGCCCCTGCCAACGACTTCGCCGTCTCGGCGAGCGTACGCGCGGGCACCAGCGCGATGGCGTCGAGGCCGGTCGTCTCCGGACGCCAGCTGAGCTCGCGTACGGCCAGCCGGTAGCGATCGGTAGCGGCGAGCGTGACGGTGTCGCCCTCGATCTCGACCCGGATCCCGGTGAGCACGGGCAGCGTGTCGTCGCGACCAGCCGCGATGGCCACCTGCGCGACGGCGGCCGCGAACAGTGCGCTGGACAGGGTGCCGGTGACTCCCGGCATCTCCGGCAGCGTCGGGTAGTCCTCAACCGGCAGCGTCAGCAGCGAGAAGCGGGCGCTGCCGCAGACGAGCTGAACCTTGGGCCCTTCGGTGCTGATCTCGACCGGCCTGGCCGGCAGGCTGCGTGAGATGTCGGCCAGCAGGCGGCCCGAGACCAGCGCACGGCCTGGCTCGATGACGTCAGCGGCGATCGTGACGCGAGCGGAGACCTCGTAGTCGAAACCGGACAGGCTCAGCCCGTCCGGACCCGCCTCGAGCAGGAGGCCGGCCAGCACGGGTACGGGCGGACGGGCCGGCAGGCTCCTGGCCGTCCAGGCCACGGCTTCGGCGAGAACGTCGCGCTCGACCCGGAATCGCACGGGACCTCCTCGTTTGGTCAGTTGGCTGTTGTCGTCGAGCGGTGTTGGCGCGCATATCAGATCATGGCGCGCCGACCGGATCGACCGATCGTGCGAGCCGAGCGTCACCCTATGACCTCCGGCGCGCACAGGCAGCACCGGCCATCCGTTGAGGATTCTCGACTCTTCGGCTCTTTTCTCGGGTTAGTCATAGGCACCGTGGACAGTGGGGACAACCGACATCGGGGCAGGTCGGCAGGCGTGGCGTGGTCCACAGCGGGTGTGCAGAACCGGTGGACGCGCCGGTGCCGGCGGTGGACGACCGGCACGTTCTCAGCAGGGCGCCGATCTTGTCCACCGGCCGTCCACAGGTTGTTACGTGGCTGTCCACAGGTGCACGGGTCAGGTGGGGGACGTAATAGGCGAAATCCACAGATCCACAGGGTTGTCCACAGGGTGTGTACGCCGGGTCACCCGTCGCCAGATACCGGTCGCGGAGCGTGTTCGTGGGTGCTGAGCGCAGGGTCAGGACCGGGTCTGGGACTTGATCCGGTTGGTGAGCTCGGTGACCTGGTTGTAGACGCTGCGCCGTTCGGCCATCAGGTGCCGGATCTTGCGGTCCGCGTGCATCACCGTCGTGTGGTCCCGCCCGCCGAACTGCTGACCGATCTTGGGCAGCGAGAGGTCGGTCAGCTCGCGGCACAGGTACATCGCGATCTGGCGTGCTGTGACGAGCACCCGCGACCGCGAGGCCCCGCACAGGTCCTCCATCGACAGCCCGAAGTACGCGGCGGTCTGGGCCATGATCGTCGCGCTGGTGATCTCGGGCCCGGTGGAGTCGGTGATCAGGTCCTTGAGCACCACCTCGGCCAGCGCCAGGTCGACCGGCTGCCGATTGAGGCTGGCGAAGGCGGTGACCCGGATCAGCGCGCCCTCGAGCTCGCGGATGTTGGTCGAGATCTTGCTGCCGATGTACTCCAGGACCTCGGGCGGCGCCGACAGTCGCTCCTGGGCCGCCTTCTTGCGCAGGATTGCGATCCGCGTCTCGATGTCGGGCGGCTGGACGTCGGTGATCAGGCCCCACTCGAACCGCGACCGCATCCGCTCCTCGAACTCGCCCAGCATCTTGGGCGGCTTGTCCGAGGTGATCACGATCTGCTTGTTGGCGTTGTGCAGGGTATTGAACGTGTGGAAGAACTCCTCCTGCGTCTGGACCTTGCCCTGCAGGAACTGGATGTCGTCGACCAAGAGGACGTCGACCTCGCGGTAGCGGCTCTGGAACATCGAGGCCTTGTCGTCGCGGATCGAGTTGATGAACTCGTTGGTGAACTCCTCCGAGCTCACGTACCGCACGCGCGCGCCGCTGTAGAGGTTGCGGGCGTAGTGCCCGATCGCGTGCAGCAGGTGGGTCTTGCCGAGCCCGGACTCGCCATAGATGAAGAGCGGGTTGTACGCCTTGGCTGGCGCCTCGGCGACAGCGACGGCGGCTGCGTGCGCGAACCGGTTGCTCGACCCGATGACGAAGGTGTCGAAGTTGTACTTGGGGTTGAGCCGGCTGGGCTCGACCGCGCGCCTGGCACCCTGCTGGCCAGAGCCCGGCCGGGTCGGCGTCGGGACGAACGGGTCGGGGGGCAGCGGGCCGGATGCGGCGTCGAGGTCGGCGGCGAAGGTGCCATCGGCCACCTCGTCGGTCAGGTCGTCCAGCGGGGACGTGCTGCCGACGACGCTCGGGTCGACCGTGACGGCGATCTGGACGTCGGTGCCGAGCTCGCCTGCCAGCGCTGCGGTCAGCACCGTACGCAACCGGTTCTCGATGACGTCCCGCGCGAAGTCGTTGGGTGCTGCGATCAGGACCGTGTCGCCGACCACCGCCATCGGCCGGGTCAGCCGCAGGAACGCCCGGTGCTGGGGTGAGAGGGTGCCGTCGGCCAGTCCCGCGAGGGTTCGGCTCCAGACGAGCACCAACTGGTCAGCGGCCTGGTCTTCGGTCAGCTCAGGCACCGGCTTGGGTCTCCTCGGTCGTAGATATACCAATCGTCCACACCGTCGTCCACAGACTGTGCACGGGGGTTCGGTGCGACAAAGCGCGTGCGACGAGCGAGTGCGGCGTGTCGCACCGTACACCCGTCAGGGGTCGTGCAGTCTGGTGTGTTCGCGTCTTCTGCGTTGCCGTTCTTTGACTGCGGGTTGACTGCGGAGCCGGCGTAGTGCGGTTGGGGTTGCTGCCGTCTGTCCTGGTTGTCCGCCTTCGTTTGACCCGTCGGCGGGGGCGCCCGTACCTTAGGGACTGCCGAGGTATCGGCGGTTGTCGCGTGCCCGCGACCGTCGTCGCGCCGCAGGCGTCCGTGGTGGTCGACTCCAGTCCAGACGTCGACGACCCATCTTCCCTCTTGGAGCATCCTCGTGAGCAAGCGCACCTTCCAGCCGAACAACCGGCGCCGGGCCAAGACGCACGGATTTCGGCTGCGGATGCGGACCCGTGCGGGCCGCTCCATCCTCTCCGCGCGCCGCCGCAAGGGCCGCTCGGAGCTCTCCGCCTGACCGACCTCGATCGGACAGATCGTGCTGGCCAGCCGGAACCGCGTGCGACGTAGCGCTGACTTCAGCGCGGCAGTGCGCCGCGGACGACGCAGCGCCGGCTCGCAGTTGGTCGTCCACCTCTTGGTGGAACCCACGGGAGACGTCCCGAGGGCTGGGTTCGTCGTCAGCAAGGCCGTGGGAGGTGCCGTGGTCCGCAACACCGTGACCCGCCGCCTGCGCGCCCTGGTCCGCCACCGGCTCGCCTCCTTGCCTGCCGGCACTGTCCTGGTCGTGCGCGCGCTCCCCCCGGCCGCCACGGCTTCCTTTGCGCAGCTGGCCGTCGACCTGGACGGATGCCTAGCACACGCTGCAAACGTTGGACACGTTGCTCGACCGTCCCACTCTGCCGCTCAGGCTCGACCATGACCCTCAGGGCGAGGTTGAGCTGGGTCAGCCGGGCAGGCGCCGCGCTCCTGGTGCTGGCCATCCGTGGCTACCAGCGGCTGATCTCGCCGTGGACCGTCTCGTCGTGCCGCTACTACCCGTCGTGCTCGCAGTACGCCGCCGAGGCCATCACCACACACGGCCCGCTCCGTGGCAGCTGGCTGGCGGCTCGCCGGCTCGGTCGCTGCCACCCGTGGACCGCCGGAGGCGTTGACTACCCGCCCGCGCGCGGGCAGCGCCGGTCGGCCGAACCCAAGACCGCTGCATCGAACCCGCTGACTGGAGTCTGACCGTGGGACCGCTCAACACCTTGCTCAACCCGCTCTACAACGCGGTCTCCTGGGTACTGCTGTTCTTCCACAAGGCCTGGAGCCACATCTTCGACCCGGCGAGCGGCGCCGCCTGGGCGCTGTCGATCGTGATGCTCGTGGTGGTGATCCGGATCGCGCTCATCCCGCTGTTCGTCAAGCAGATCAAGGCCCAACGGGGTCTCCAAGTACTTCAGCCGCAGATGAAGGCGATCCAGACCAAGTACAAGAACGACCGCCAGAAGCAGTCCGAAGAGATGATGAAGCTGTACAAGGAGACGGGCACCAACCCGCTCTCGAGCTGCCTGCCGATTCTGGTCCAGTCGCCGTTCTTCTTCGCGCTCTTCCACGTGCTGTCGTACATCGCCATGGGCTCGGTCGTCGGGGTGCTCGACCAGGCCACGGTGAACCAGGCTCGGGCCGCGACCGTCTTCGGTGCGCCGATCTCGTACAGCTTCGTCCACAACGAGGGCTCGACGACCACACGCATCGTCGCGGCCGTGATGATCCTGCTGATGACGGCCACGACGTTCATCACCCAGCGTCAGCTGATGGTCAAGAACCAGCCGCTCGGCCAGGCCAACCCGATGATGCAGCAGCAGAAGATCCTGCTGTACGTCTTCCCGGCCATGTTCGCCGTCTTCGGCATCAACTTCCCGATCGGCGTCCTGATCTACTGGCTGACCACCAACCTGTGGACGATGGGGCAGCAGTTCTACGTGATCCGGCGCAACCCCACCCCTGGAAGCGCGGCGGCCGAAGCCCTCGACAGACGCAATGCCGTACGAGCGGCCGCGAAGTCCGCGGCCGACCCCGCCGTCTCGCTGGAGAAGGCGCCGATCCCCGAGCCGAAGCCGGTACGTCAGCAGCCCAAGCGTGAGCCGCGGGCCAAGCGCACCGGGCCACCGAAGAACTCCACCTGACCCGCGGCCCGGGGGCGCGCCAGCGCCACACCGGGTCCACCCGCACGCCCGCCGTGCCCCTAGCCTGGGAGCCACCCTTGACCGAATCGACGCAGCCCGCCGTCCTCGACGCGACTGCCGACACGTCCGAGAGCATCGAACCCGACACAGCTGACAGCGCAGACCCGACTGACAGCTCGGGAAAGCGCGAGAGCGCGCGCGACGACGCCGGTGACGCTGCCGACTCCGGTGACGCCCGCCGCACCGGGCCGAACGCCCACCTGGTGCAGGAGGGCGACATCGCCGCTGACTACCTCGAGGGCCTGCTGGACATCGCCGACCTCGACGGGGACATCGACATGGACGTCGAGGGCGACCGGGCCGCCGTGTCCATCGCCGGCGGTGACCTTGGACATCTCGTCGGGCGCGACGGCGAGGTGCTCGACGCCTTGCAGGAGCTCACCCGGCTCGCCGTGCTCCGCGAGACCGGTGAGCGCAGCCGGCTGATGCTTGACATCGAGGGCCACCGGGCCCGCCGCCGGGTCGAGCTCACCGCCATCGGCACCGAGGCTGCCGAGAAGGCGAAGAGCTCGGACGAGCCGGTCTCGCTTCCCGCGATGACCCCCTTTGAACGCAAGATCGTGCACGACGCGGTCGCCGCTGCCGGACTCGTCAGCGAGTCCGAGGGCGTGGAGCCCATGCGGTACGTGGTGGTTCGCCCGGCGTGACCGACGTTCACGTTTCACGTGAAACGGTGCTGGCGCCTGCTCCACCGGCGGCGGCGGTGGAGTTCTTCGGGGCCGGGATCGACCGGATGGCTGCGTACGCAGGACTGCTCGCCGGTGACGGAGTGGAACGCGGCCTGATCGGTCCGCGTGAGGTCCCCCGGTTGTGGGAACGCCACCTGCTCAACTGCGCCGTGATCGCCGAACTGATCCCGGTGGGTGCGGCTGTGGATGACGTCGGCAGCGGAGCGGGCCTGCCCGGTATCGTGCTGGGTCTGTGCCGGCCCGACCTGCGGATCACGCTGGTCGAGCCGCTGCTACGACGGTCGGTCTTCCTCGACGAGGCGTGTGCTGAGCTGGGTCTGCCCGACGTGACCGTCGTTCGACAGCGGGCTGAAGACCGCAAGGGTGCCGGGGCGGACGTGGTGACCGCACGTGCGGTGGCGCCGATGGACCGACTGGCCCGGTGGTGCCTGCCGGTGCTGCGCCCGGGCGGTGTCCTGCTCGCGCTCAAGGGCGCGAGTGCTTCCGACGAGCTGGTCGAGCACGACGTCGCCATCCGGCGGGCTGGCGGCCGAGACTGTGAGGTGGTGATCGTGGGAACCGGTGTGGTTGATCCACCGACGACGGTCGTCCGGGTCGTGCGGAATCCGGCCGCTCAGGATCGCCCGGTGCGGGACCGAAAGAAGGGCGGTCGGTCGTGAGCGAGTCAGGGCCAGAGCAGGTAGAGCAGTCCACCCGCGTGCTGGAACTCGTTGTTTCACGTGAAACGGACGACGGAGCGGCTGCGACGAGCGACGACACCCCGATCGCCCGGGCCGCGGCCACAGCGGTGCAGGTGCTGAATGGCAGCGCCGGAGACCTCCCCAGGCCGGACAAGACGCGGGTGCTCACCGTTGCGAACCAGAAGGGCGGCGTCGGCAAGACGACCACGACGGTCAACATTGCCGCGGCGCTCGCACTGCACGGCCTTCGGGTGCTCGTGCTCGACCTCGATCCGCAGGGAAATGCGTCGACCGCGCTTGGCGTGCCGCACCAGGCCGGCACCCCGAGCATCTACGAGGTGCTGGTCGAGGGGGCCGCGCTGGCCACGGTCGTGCAGCCGGTCACCGGGATACCCGGCCTGTTCGCGGCGCCCGCGACGATCGATCTGGCTGGCGCGGAGATCGAGCTGGTCTCGCTGGTCGCTCGGGAGTCCCGTCTGCTGCGCGCACTGGAGGCGTACCAACCGCTGGGCGCTCGACTCGACTACGTCCTGATTGACTGCCCACCCTCGCTCGGCCTGCTGACCGTGAACGCCATGGTCGCCGCCGAAGAGGTCTTCATCCCGATCCAGTGCGAGTACTACGCCCTCGAAGGGCTCGGTCAGCTGGTCCGAAACGTCGAGCTGGTCAAGGCCCACCTCAACCCGCGCCTGCACATCTCGACCATCCTGCTCACGATGTACGACGCTCGGACCCGGCTGGCCGCCCAGGTCGCGGACGAGGTGCGCTCGCACTTCGGGGAGCAGGTGCTCAAGACGCTGATCCCCCGCTCGGTGCGCGTGAGCGAGGCGCCCAGCTACGGTCAGACCGTGATGACCTACGATCCGGGTTCCAGCGGTGCCCTCTGCTACCTCGAGGCTGCGCGGGAGCTCGCTCGCCAGGTCGAGCCGTCCGGATGAGGCAGGAGAAGGTCGTGAACGTACGTCGTGGCGGGTTGGGACGTGGGCTCGGTGCGCTGATCCCGTCCGAGTCGGCGGCCCAAGACCGGCGGCCCAGCCTGATCGAGCCGGCGACCGGCCCCGACGGTGGCCTGGTGCTGTCCGCGCACTTCGCCGAGATCCCGATCGACGCGATCGCGCCCAACCCCCGGCAGCCGCGGACGGCCTTCGACGAGGAGGCGCTGGCCGAGCTGGTCCACTCGATCCGCGAGATCGGGCTGCTGCAGCCGGTGGTCGTGCGCCCGGTCGGCGCCGGCGGCTACGAGCTCGTGATGGGTGAGCGCCGCTGGCGTGCGGCCAAGACGGCCGGGCTCGAGGCGATCCCGGCGATCGTGCGCGAGACCGGCGACGAGGACCTGCTTCGCGATGCCCTGCTGGAGAACCTGCACCGCAGTCAGCTGAACGCGCTCGAGGAGGCTGCGGCCTATGACCAGCTGCTGCAGGACTTCGGTTGTACCCACGAGGAGCTGGCCCAGCGGATCGGCCGCTCCCGGCCGCAGATCTCCAACACGCTGCGCCTGCTCAAGCTCCCGACGGCCGTTCAGCGCAGGGTTGCGGCCGGGGTGCTCTCGGCGGGCCACGCCAGGGCACTGCTCGGGCTGGCCAGCCCGGAAGCGCAGGACCGGCTCGCGCACCGGATCGTGGCCGAAGGGCTGTCGGTCCGGGCGGTCGAGGAAATCGTCACTCTCGGTGACGAGTCCGATCAAGAACGAAAGCCGCATACCAGGACAAGAAGGCCCACTGCGCCGGGCCTGACCGAGATCGCGACCCGGCTCTCGGACCGGTTCGAGACCCGGGTTCGCCTGGACGTCGGCCGGACCAAGGGCAAGATCACCATCGAGTTCGGCTCGCTCGAGGACCTGCACCGGATCCTGGCCCAGATCGAGCCGGACCCGCGCAGCTGAGCTCCAGAACCGGCTCGCCCGCAACATCTAGGCGCTGAGTCGACAAACCGACTGATTGCTACGACCGGCGTCAGCTCCGGCTCTGCTGGCTCTGCTGGCTCTGCCGGTGTCGCGCCACCGCCCGGTCGACCAGTCCGTGCCACAGCGTCCCGAGGTCCAGACCCGCGGCCTCGGCGGCCTGGGGGAAGAGCGAGGTCTCGGTCATCCCGGGTGCCACGTTGACCTCCAGGAACCAGGGCGCACCGGCGTGGTCGACGATCAGGTCCGTCCGCGACAGGTCGCGCAGGTGCAGCACCTGGTGCGCGCTGACTGCCATCGACACGCAGGCCGCAGCCACCTCGAGGCTGAGCCGGGCCGGCGCGAAGAACTCGGTCGCGCCCGCTGTGTAGCGCGCGGAGTAGTCGTAGAACCCGCCGTCGGGCACGATCTCCACTAGGGGCAGGGCGAGCACGCCACCCTCGGTCTCGATCACCGACACCGCCACCTCCGTGCCGGCCACGAACTGCTCGACCAACGCCGTGTCGCCGTACGAGAAGCACCCCACCATCGCGGCGGGCAGCTCGGCGGTGGTACGCGCCACAGCCGCGCCGAGCGAGGAGCCGCCGCGAGCCGGCTTGACCATCAGGGGCAGCCCGAGGGTGTCGATCAGCGCGCCCATCACGGCCGCTGCCCCGAGCTCGCGGAACGTCGTCTGCGGCAGCACCACCGACGCCGGTGTGGCCAGACCTGCGGCGGACACGGCGGACTTGGCGCTGGGTTTGTCGAAGGCCAGCCGGCAGGCGTCCGGCCCCGAGCCGACGTACGGAAGCCGGAGCATCGCCAGCACGTCCCGGAGCGCGCCGTCCTCGCCGGTCGCGCCGTGCAGCAGCGGGATGACGACGGTCGGCGGGTCGGCCGCCAGAGCCGGGAGCAGGGCCGCGTCGACGTCGGCCAGGGAGACCTCGATCCCGGTGCTGCGCAACGCTTCTGCGACCCTTCGGCCCGATCGGAGCGACACGTCCCGCTCGTGCGAGAGGCCGCCGGCGAGGACGACCACGCGGGCGGTCACGCGGTCGCCGGCCCGGGTACGTCGGAGGGGGAGCCGCCGTGCATGGGCGGTGCACCGCCCGACCCACCATCGGCGCGGTCAGGTCGGGTACCGCCTGAGCCGAACGTGGCCATCAGCTCCAGCTCTCCTTCGATGACGGAAGCCAACCGGCGGACCCCCTCGCGGATCCGGTCGGGCTCCGGATAGCAGTACGACAGCCGCATGGTCCTGCGCCCGAGCGACTTCGCGTCGCCTGCGTAGAAGGCAGTGCCCGGCACGTACGCCACCCGCGCGGTGACCGCGCGCGGCAGCATCGTGGTCGCGTCCAGGCCCTCGGGCAGGGTGACCCAGGAGTAGAAGCCGCCCTCGGGCACGGTCCACGTCGCGCCCTCGGGCAGCTGCGCGGCCATGGCGTCGAGCAGCGCATCCCGGCGCTCGCGGTACAGCTCGCGGAACACCTTGACCTGGTCCCACCAGGGCTGCTCGGCCAGGTAGGCCGACACCGCCAGCTGGCTCAGCTCGGACGGGCACAGGACGGAGGCCTCGGCGGCCAGGACCAGCTTCTCGCGTACGCCGTGGGGTGCCACCACCCAGCCGACCCGCAGCCCCGAGGCGAAGGTCTTGGAGAACGAGCCGAGGTAGAGCACACCCTGGCCGTCGTCCGCGCGCAGCGCACGGGGGACCACCCCGTCGAACCCGAGCAGGGCATAGGGGTCGTCCTCGAGCACGGGTACGCCGAAGGACTGGCACAGCGCGAGCACCTCGTGCCGGCGGGCGGGCCCCTGCGTGACACCGGCCGGGTTGTGGAAGGACGGGACCGTGTAGAGGAACTTGGGCCTGCGGCCTTCGGCGGCCAGTCGCGTCAGCGTCTCGCGCAGGGCCTCCGGCACCAGGCCCTGCTCATCCATCACGACGTGCACGACACGGGTCTGGTACGCGGCGAACACCGACAGCGCCCCGACGTACGACGGGGCCTCCGCGACGATGACGTCACCCGGGTCGCAGAGGATGCGCGTCACGAGGTCCAGCGCCTGCTGCGACCCGACGGTCACGACGACGTCGTCGGGGTGCGCCGTCACCCCGACCAGCGGCATCATCAGCGCCGCGATCTGCTCCCGAAGAGCGACGGCGCCCTGGCCGGAGCCGTACTGCAGGGCCGCCGCCCCCCGGGTGGCGATCAGCTTGTGGAAGGTGTCGGCGACCAGGTCGAGCGGCAGCGCGGAGACGTACGGCATGCCGCCTGCCAGCGAGACGACCTCGGGCCGCGAGGCCACCGAGAACAGGGCTCGGATCTCGCTCGCGGTCATTCCATGGGTGCGTGCTGCGTAGCGCGCCAGATGGGGATCGAGTCGGGAGCCGTGCGCGGCCATCGACCCCGAAGGGTCGCCTGACGCGGGGATCGGCGTGCTCATGTCACCTCCGGGCGGCCACCGACGCAGCACCAGCGGTCAGAAATTTGCCCGCCGAGGTCGGGTACGGGCTCCTAATATGGTCCATCGAAGGGCCCAGGCCGCGCGAGGACCGGCGCGTCGGGTCGCCCGGCTACTCGGGTGCTGCTGCAAGGGCCGTCGGCGAGCGGAGCTTCGATGTCGCGTCGGGTGGTGCCTCTCACTCTCGATCGCCTGGATGAACTGCCCAAGCGTTGCCGCAAGTGCGTGTTCTGGGAGCTCGATCCCGTGGCCAGCACGCGCGCAGAAGAGATGGGCGACACCGCGTTCGAGAAGGAGGCGTGGGTGTCGTCGACGCTGCTCGAGTGGGGCAGTTGCGGCCTGATCGCCCACGTTGATCAGGTGCCGGCTGGGTTCGCGCTCTTCGCGCCACCGGCGTACATTCCCCGCTCGCTCGCCTTCCCCACGTCACCGGTCAGCGGAGATGCCTTGCTGCTGGCGCAGGTGCACGTGGAACCTCGGTTTCGCGGCGGCGGTATCGGGCGGTTGCTCGTGCAGTCGGTGGTGAAGGAGGCCGTGCGGCGCGGGTTCCGTGCCGTCGAGGCGTTCGGCGATGCGCGGGCGCCCGACGATGTGCTGAAGGAGTCGGGCTGCGTCGTTCCCGCCGACTTCCTCTCGTTGCTCGGGTTCAAGACCGTGCGGCCTCACCACGCGTGGCCGCGCCTACGGCTCGAGACGCGTTCGACCGTTTCCTGGCGGGCCGAGGTGGAGGTAGCGTTGGAGCGCATCCTCAACGCCGCCGTTCCGGTGGGCGCGAGGCCAGGCGGAGTTCGTCCGAGCGGGGTTCAGCGCGGGTCGGCCGCGCACGAGGAGGTGACGTGATGGCAGTGATGACCGCACCCAGCACCACGTTCGAGCGCCGCGACATCGCGGCGCCCTGGGGACACGTGTACGCGGTGGCCACCGACGACGGCATCGCCTCGTTGCACTTCGACGGTGGGACTCTCGGCGTCGATCAGACCGAGGGTGTGGCTACT
>JBBQWS010000069.1:0-14711 GCA_038210415.1 Actinomycetes bacterium | reverse complement strand
GGCCGCAACGGCGGCGGCAAGTCGACGCTGCTGCGCCTGCTCGCCCGCATCGAGACGCCGGACACGGGCCGCGTCGTCCACGAGGGCGGGTTGCGCGTCGGCATGCTCGTCCAGTCGGACGACCTCGACTCCGACGCGACGGTCCGCCACGAGCTCGTCGGCGACCGTCCCGACCACGAGTGGGCGAGCGATCCGCGCATCCGCGACGTGCTCGAGGGACTGCTCGGCGGCGTGCGCGGCGCGCGCTTCCCGGGCGGGCTCGACACGCCGATCGGCGGGCTCTCGGGTGGCGAGCGCCGGCGCATCGCGCTCGCGCGGCTCCTGCTCGAGGGGCCCGAGCTGCTGCTGCTCGACGAGCCGACGAACCACCTCGACGTCGAGGGAGTCGACTGGCTCGCGCGCCACCTTGCCGCCCGTCGCGGCGCGCTCGCCGTGGTCACCCACGATCGCTGGTTCCTCGACGCCGTCTGCCTGCGCACGTGGGAGGTCGAGGGCGGCCAGGTCCACGCCTACGACGGTGGCTATGCGGCGTACGTCCTGGCCAAGGCCGAGCGGGCCCGGGTCGCGGGCGCGACCGAGGACCGTCGGCAGAACCTACTGCGCAAGGAGCTCGCCTGGCTCCGTCGCGGACCGCCCGCTCGTACGTCCAAGCCGCGGTTCCGGATCGACGCGGCCAACGCGCTGATCGCCGACGAGCCACCTGCCCGAGACTCCGTCGAGCTGATGCGGTTCGCCGGCGCCCGGCTGGGCCGCACCGTCTACGACGTCGAGGACGTCTCGTTGTCGCTCGGCGACAAGGTGATCCTGTCCGACGTCACGTGGCGGCTTGGCCCTGGGGACCGGGTCGGCGTCGTCGGCGTCAACGGCGCCGGCAAGACCACCTTGCTGCGACTGCTCGCCGGCGAGCTCCGGCCCGACGACGGAGTCGTGAAGGTCGGCCGCACGGTCAAGCCGGCGTACCTCTCGCAGGAGGTCACCGAGCTGCCGGCCGACGTGCGGGCGTTGGCCGCCGTGGAGGCGGTCGCGTCGGTCGTCGAGATCGGCGGCGGGCGCGAGATCACCGCGCTGCAGCTCACCGAGCGGTTCGGCTTCAGCGGCGAGCGGCTGTTCACGCGGGTCGGCGAGCTTTCGGGTGGCGAGCGGCGACGGCTGCAGCTGCTCCGGCTGCTCATGGCCGGGCCCAACGTGCTGCTGCTGGACGAGCCGACCAACGACCTCGACGTCGAGACCCTGGGGTCGCTGGAGGACCTGCTCGACGGGTGGCCCGGCACGCTCGTCGTCGTGTCGCACGACCGGTACTTCCTGGAGCGCGTGTGCGACCGGGTAGTGGGGCTCCTCGGCGACGGCACGATCCGCGACCTGCCCGGCGGCGTCGAGGAGTACCTCGCCCGGCGCTCGGCCATGCCGGCTGTCCCGCCGACAGGGACCGCGGTGGCGACGGGGACCGCGGTGGCGACGGGGGTCGCGACGGGCGGGGACGAACGCCCGGCCGATGCGCGCGCCGTGCGGAAAGACCTCGCCCGGATCGAGCGGCAGCTCGCCAAGCTCTCGGCCCAGGCCGAGAAGCTGCACGCACGGCTCGCCGAGCACGCGACCGACCATGTCCGGGTGCAGCAGCTCGACGCCGAGCTGCGCGACGTCCAGGCCCAGACCGACAGCCTCGAGGACGAGTGGTTGACGACCGCGAGCCAGGTGTCGCCGTGACCCGCACCGTCGACCTCGCCTGGGGTGCCGCGGGGGCGCGGGCGCTCGCGCCGGAGTGCGACGTCCTCGTCCTCGTCGACGTCCTGTCGTTCACCACGTCGCTCACCGTGGCCGTCGGTCGAGGGGTCGAGGTCTGGCCGTACCTCTGGGGGACCGACGGCGCCGAGCAGCTGGCCCGTGACATCGGCGCGGTGCTCGCCCGGGGCCGGCACGCGGGCGGCGGCCCGACGCTCTCGCCGGCCAGCCTGCTGGAGCTCGAGCCGGGCAGTCGGCTGATCCTGCCCTCACCCAACGGCTCGTCCATCGCGCACTCGGCAGCTCGGGGCGGCGTACCCGTTGTCGCGGCCTGCCTGCGCAACGTGGGCGCGGCGGGTGCCCTGCTGCGAACGTACGACCGGGTCGGCCTCATCGCGTCGGGTGAACGGTGGAGCGACGGCACCCTGCGGCCGGCGTACGAGGACCTGATCGGGGCCGGCGCTTTGGCTGCGGCCCTGGTTCGCGCAGGCGCTGCAGCCAGCCCGGACGCCGAGGCCGCCGCCGCCGCTGCTCTTCGCCCGAGGCCGCTGGCGGAGTGCCCGTCGGGGATCGAGCTGATCGAGCGCGGCTTCGCCGACGACGTCCGGATCGCGGACGAGCGCGACGCCACCACGGTGGTGCCGGTGATGCAGTCGGGACGCTTCAGCGCGGCGCACTAGACCGGGGCCAGTGCACCCCCCTCCGCCACAAGGGTCCCTTCATGCCACTAGGCCGCCCTAGACCGACCATCGTCGGGCCGCTTGCATCAAGCGCTGCACGCGCCGCCCCGACAATGAGTGCCGCCCCGGTGCGGCCTAGTGGCATGAAGGGACCCTTGTGGCGGGAACGGGGGGCGGCGGGCGCGCTAGGCCCCTTCGAACGGAAGGGTCACCGAGCGCAGCAGGTCGGCCAGCAGCTTGACGTCCGCCGGCCGCAGCCCCGACAGGATCGAGCGCTCCTGCTCGAGCAGGTCCGCGAGCGCGGCGTCGACGTGCGTCCGACCGTCCGGGGTCAAGGTCACCACGACTCCCCGTCGGTCGGCCGGGTCGGGCCGGCGGGTGACCAGGCCGCGGCTCTCGAGCCGGTCGATCCGGTTGGTCATCGTGCCGCTGGTGACCAGCGTGCGGGTGAGCAGCGTGCCCGGCGACAGCTCGTACGGCGCACCGGCCCTGCGCAGGGCCGCGAGGACGTCGAACTCCCATGGCTCGAGCTCGTGCTCGCTGAAGGCGGCGGCCCGGGCCCGGTCGAGGTGCCGGGCCAGCCGGCTCACCCGCGACAGCACCTCGAGCGGCGACACGTCCAGGTCCGGCCGTTCGCGCTGCCATGCCTCGACCAGTCGGTCGACCTCGTCCTGCTCCCCGCTCATGCTGGCGAGCATAGCCAGCCCCAGGGCGGCCTCTTGACATCAAGACAACGCGGGCGAGCAGTGGGGCCGGGGCGGCTGGGCTACCGTCGTCTGGTGCGCAAGCTGCTGCCTCTGGCCTTCCCGCTGGCCGGACTCGCGCTCCTCGTCGTCGCGGCGGTCGTCGTCCTCCACGGCACCGCCGGCCCTCCGACCGTGCCGCAGGAGTACCGCGCCTCGGTCCGGGCCGCTGCGGCCAGCTGTCCCGGCCTGTCGCCGGTGCTGCTCGCGTCCCAGCTGCAGCAGGAGAGCAATTGGCGGCCGCGGGCCCGCAGCTCGGCGGGGGCGCTGGGCATCGCGCAGTTCGTGCCCGCCACCTGGGCGGCGTACGGCGTCGACGGCGACCGCGACGGCGTGAAGGACGTGTTCAACCCTGCCGATGCGATCCCGGCGGCGGCCCGGCTCAACTGCGCGAACCTGATCGAGGTCGCCGCCGTGCCGGGTGACCGGAACAGCAACATGCTGGCGGCCTACAACGCCGGACCGACCGCGGTGAAGAAGTACCGCGGGATCCCGCCGTTCCCCGAGACCCGGCGGTACGTCGCCCAGATCCTCGCCCGGGCCAAGGTTCTCACTCTCGGCGACTGACCCCCACCGCCACAGGGGTCCCTTCATGCCCCTAGGTCGCACCCGCGCACCCCTCATCACTGGCGAAGCGCCGCGGACCCGATTCGTGGTTGTCGGCAGACCTCGACCTGTTCGCATGAAGGGCCCGGTGGCGACAAGGGGGGTCAGCCGTTGCGCACCTTGTCGTCGATGCAGTTCTGCTGCTCGATCGTCGTCGTGCCAGGTTTGAAGCAGTCGACGAACCGCAACGAGTAGATCGAGATCGCCGTGGCGATGACGAGGGCCACGAGAGCGACGACCAGCCCGCTGATCGCCATGGCCTTGCCGCTGCCGACCCGGCGGCTGCGGACGATCCCGGCGATCCCGAGCCCGATCGCCACCAGCGGGAGCACCAGCCCGAAGAACGGGATCCAGCTGCCGACGAGTCCGACGATCGAGACGACGAGGGCGGCGACCGCGAACCCGTTGCCCGTCTTCGGCGGCGCGAACGACTGCGGCGCATAGCCGGTCGGGGCGAACGCGTCAGGCGGACCGTACGCAGGCGGCGGGCCGTACCCGGCCGGTGGACCGTAGGCAGGCGGGGCACCGTACGCAGGCGGGGGTTGCTGGCCGTATCCCGGTGGCGGCGGGGGCTGCTGCCCGTACGGCTGCGGCGGGTCGAACGGGTTGGGGGGCGGCTGCTCGCTCATGCGCAGGACCGTACCCTGCGCGCCCCGAAACCTCGATCCGGCGGGTCAGGCGTCCTTCGGACGCTGGGTGTGCCGGCCGATCAGGGTGGGTTCGGGCTCGAGCCCGGACAGGCCGTTCCAGGACAGGTTGACCAGGTGCGCCGCGACCACGGACTTCGACGGCGCCCGCGCGTCCAGCCACCACTGGCTCGTCAGGGCAGTCATTCCGACCAGCATCTGCGAGTACATCGGGGCGAACTTCGGGTCGAACCCCCGCGCCTTGAACTGTCGGCCGAGGATGTGCTCGACCTGCGTCGCGATGTCCGAGATGAGGCTGGCGAACGTCCCCGTGGACGTCCCGACGCCGCTGTCGCGGACGAGGATCCGAAACCCGTCGGCGTGCTCCTCGACGTAGTCGAGCAGCGCCAGGGCCGCCTGCTCGAGCAGCTCGCGCGGGTGCCCGCCGGTGAGGGCACCGGTGACGCCGTCGAGGAGCCGCTGCATCTCACGGTCCACCACGACCGCGTACAGGCCTTCCTTGCCGCCGAAGTGCTCGTAGACGACCGGCTTCGAGACTCCGGCGTTGGCCGCGATCTCCTCGACCGACGTGCCCTCCAGACCCTTCTCGGCGAACAGCCGACGACCAACCTCGACGAGCTGGGCGCGCCGCTCCTTGCCGGTCATGCGGCCACGGGCCCCGCGTACGCCCGCGGCGCCGTTGTCCGCGCTCGGGTCACTCGCGATGTCGGTCACCCCAGCATCATGTCCGATCCGATCGGAGCACTGCGCCACACCCCCGTCCCGGCTGCGGTCGAACGCGCAGCCCGGCGTGCCAGACTGGACCGCGCTCCGGCTGGCCGGAGCTGCTCCGCCGTGGGGTAATTGGCAGCCTGCAGCCCTTTGAAGGCTTGCGGTCCTGGATCGAGTCCAGGCGGCGGAACCTTCGGCCCTCGCGGGCCGGTATCCTGGCCGAGCCCGGGGCCCTGTCCCAGGGCAGGTCCCCGGGGCATGCCCCCGCCGACGCCGCCGAGGAGCCGCGTGAGCGCCAGCCGTCCAGCCGCCGTCGTCGTCCTCGCCGCAGGCGAAGGCACCCGGATGCGTTCGGCCACACCCAAGGTGCTGCATACGGTTGCGGGCCGATCCCTGGTGGGTCACGCCATCGCCGCAGCCCGCGGGGTCGACCCCAAGCACCTCGTCGTGGTGGTGCGGCACCAGCGCGACGTCGTGGTCGCGCACCTGGCCGAGATCGCGCCCGACGTCCGTACGGCCGACCAGGACGACCTCAAGGGCACCGGCCGGGCCACCGCCTGCGGCCTCGCCGTCCTGCCCGAGCTCGACGGCACGGTCCTGGTGACGTACGGCGACGTGCCCCTGCTCACTGCCGACACGCTGGCCGAACTCGTCGCGGAGCATCAGAGCGGCGGTCATGCCGTCACCGTTCTCACCGCGCTGGTCGCCGACCCGGGCGGGTACGGCCGGGTCGTCCGCGACTCCGACGGCTCGGTCGCAGCAATCGTCGAGCACAAGGACGCGACGCCGCACCAGCTCGAGATCCGCGAGATCAACAGCGGCATCTACGCGTTCGACGGTGCCTTCCTTCGCGCCGCCCTGGCCCAGATAACGACCGACAACGCGGCCGGCGAGGCGTACCTCACCGATGTGGTCGCGATCGCCCGCGCGGCCGGGCTCCCGGTGGCGGCCGTCGCCCTCGACGACGTCTGGCAGACCGAGGGCGTCAACGACCGGGTCCAGCTCGCGCAGCTGGGCCGGGTGCTGCGCGACCGGTTGGTCGAGCGGTGGATGCGCGCCGGTGTCACGGTCGTCGACCCGCAGACCACGTGGTTGGACGTCAGCGTCGAGCTGGCCCCTGACGTCACCCTCCTCCCGGGCACCCATCTGCACGGCGGCACACGGGTGGCCGAGGGTGCCACCATCGGGCCTGACACCACCCTGCGCGACTGCGTCGTGGGTCCGGACGCGTCCGTGGTGCGCAGTCACGCGACCGGCGCGGTCATCGGCGCCGGCGCCACTGTGGGCCCGTTCTCGTTCCTGCGGCCCGGCACCCGGCTCGGTGACCACGGCAAGATCGGGGCGTTCGTCGAGACCAAGAACGCCGTGATCGGCACGGACTCCAAGGTGCCCCACCTCTCCTACGTCGGCGACGCGGAGATCGGCGAGGGCAGCAACATCGGGGCGGCCACCATCTTCGTGAACTACGACGGCGTGGCCAAGCACCGCACCGTGGTGGGCGACCAGGTGCGCATCGGCTCCGACACGATGCTGATCGCTCCGGTCACCATCGGCGACGGCGCCTACACCGCGGCCGGATCGGTGATCGACTCCGACGTCCCCGCTGGTGCCCTGGCCGTCGGTCGGGTCCGGCAGCGGCTGATCGAGGGATGGGTCGAGCGCAGGCGCGCGGGCTCCGGCTCGGCTGCGGCTGCGGCGGCTGCCCGGGCGGCTGCCCCGGCAGAAACGTCCCGACAGGAAACTGAGGTCCGACTGGGCACTGAGCTCCGACTGGGCACTGAGCTCCGACGCGACACTGAGGCGACAGGCAGCGGCGAACCGACCGAGGGGCAGCACCCGTGACGTCCACGATCAAGACCACCAGCGAGAAGAAGCTCATGCTCTTCTCCGGCCGCGCCTACCCGGAGCTGGCCGACGAGGTAGCCGACTACCTCGGCACCGAGGTGGTGCCCGCGTCGGCGTACGACTTCGCGAACGGCGAGATCTTCGTCCGGTTCGAGGAGTCCGTCCGCGGCAGTGACGCCTTCGTGCTGCAGTGCCACGCCGACGACATCAACAAGTGGGTGATGGAGCAGCTGATCATGGTCGACGCGCTGAAGCGTGCCTCGGCCAACCGGATCACTGTGGTGATGCCGTTCTACCCGTACTCCCGGCAGGACAAGAAGCACCGTGGCCGAGAGCCGATCTCGGCCCGGTTGATCGCCGACCTGTTCAAGGCGGCCGGGGCCGACCGGCTGATGACGGTCGACCTGCACACCTCGCAGATCCAGGGCTTCTTCGACGGCCCGGTCGACCACCTGTTCGCGCTGCCGCTGCTCGCCCAGTACGTCAGCCGGCGGATCGACCGCAACCGCACGACGATCGTCTCGCCGGACTCCGGCCGGGTCCGCGTGGCGGAGCGGTGGTCCGACACCTTGGGCGGGGTGCCGCTGGCGTTCATCCACAAGACGCGCGACCCTCTGGTCCCCAACGAGGCCAAGGTCAACAAGGTCGTCGGTGACGTGGCCGGCCGCTCGTGCATCCTCATCGACGACATGATCGACACGGCCGGAACGATCACCAAGGCAGCCGACGCACTGTTCGACAACGGCGCGGCCGACGTGATCATCGCCGCGACCCACGCGATCCTGTCCGACCCCGCAGTCGACCGGCTGAAGAACTCCAGGGTCAGCGAGGTCGTCGTCACGAACACGTTGCCGATCGAGGAGGACAAGCGGTTCGACAAGCTCACCGAGCTGTCGATCGCGCCCCTCATCGCGCGGGCGATCCGCGAGGTATTCGACGACGGATCGGTCACCAGCCTCTTCGACGGCAACGCCTGACCTCCCAGTACCTCGTCCCCCAAGATCAACACGAAGTGGGGGGGCGGAGTTGGGGTGGGGGCGCGGCGTCCCCTAGACTCGCGGGGTTGCCCCGGCGAGGGACACCGGTCGGCGTCCGCAAGCGCGTCGGTGGGTGATCCGTGATCGACGCGGTCGAGCCCCGTCTCGGTCACGCCTCGCGAGGAGCACCGCAGCACACTCTCGACCGCACTGTCGCACCAGTCCGCCGCCCGTCCCGTTCACCTGCGCCGCCCCGCCGGCGCTGTCCGCCTGCCTGAGGAGTACCACCGTGCCCGAGGTCCGTATCGCCGCCGAGCCCCGCTCCGAGTTCGGAAAGGGCGCCGCCCGCCGCACCCGCCGGGCCGGTCTCGTCCCCGGAGTCATCTACGGCCACTCCAGCGAGCCGCAGCACATCTCGTTGCCGGCGCGCGAGCTGACCCTCGCCCTGCGTACGTCCAACGTCCTGCTGCAGGTGGAGGTCGAGGGCAAGTCGATTCTCACGCTGCCCAAGGCGGCCCAGCGTGACCCGATCAAGCAGAGCATCGAGCACATCGACCTCGTGATCGTCCGCCAGGGTGAGAAGGTCACCGTCGACGTCGCCATCACGGTCGTCGGCAAGGTCATCGCCGGTCTGGTCGAGCTGGTCAACGCGAGCGTCACCGTCGAGGCCGAGGCCACCCACATCCCGCGTGAGATCACCGTGGACATCGACGGCCTCGAGGTCGGCTCCTCGATCCGGGCCGGCGAGCTCGTCCTGCCCGAGGGCACGACGCTGGTCGTCGCTGATGACCTCGTCATCGTCGCCATCGCGGCACCGCAGAGCGAAGAAGAGCCCGAGCCGGTCGCCGTCGCCGAGCCGGCCGCGGCCGAAGAGCCCGCAGCCGGCTGACGACGCGGCTCCCGAAGCAGCGCAGGGTCGGCCCGTGACCTCGTCGGGCGACCGGGTGCTGGTGGTGGGCCTGGGCAACCCCGGGCCGACCTACGCCGCCACCCGGCACAACGCGGGCTTCATGGTGGTCGACCTCCTGGCCGAGCGGTTCGGTGCCAAGTTCAAGGCGCACCGGGGTCGGGCGGACGTGGTCGAGGGCTCGCTGCCCGGTGCCGACGGGACTCGGGTGCCGGTCGTCCTGGCGAAGCCCAAGTGCTATATGAACGAGTCCGGCGGTCCCGTCGCGTCGCTGCGAGGGTTCTTCAAGCTCGAGGTCCCTCAGATCGTGGTGGTCCACGACGAGCTCGACCTGCCCTTCGGTGCGCTCCGGCTCAAGCAGGGCGGCGGCCCCGGCGGCCACAACGGGCTCCGATCGGTCAGCATCTCGTTGGGTTCGCCGGAATACCTCCGCGTGCGGTTTGGGATCGGTCGCCCCCCGGGCAGGATGGACCCGGCGGCGTACGTGCTGAAGCCGTTCTCCGCGGCCGAGGCGCGCGAGCTGCCGCTGCTCGTCGAGCGCGCCGCCGACTCGATCGAGGCGCTGGTCTCGGACGGCCTGGATCGGGCTCAGAACCGGTTTCATGTCGACCCCGACGGTGTCGGAAGCACGTGACTCTGCGTGAGAATGCCCTAGCAAAGCATGCGTAACAGGTCCGAAAAGATCACCCGTAGCCGCGTGGCGAGCAAAGTCCGGCCACACTCCGTGACGCGGTTCACTCGGACGGGTGAACCGAACGGACGACATGGTCGGACGTTCGGACGATAAGCAGGCCAAGCCCTGGTGGGGCCAGTGACGGTCTCCCTAAACTCGCACCAGGCGGATTCGGCAAGGGTGTCGGCGCAGCATGGTTCACGGCAGACGGCATGTTTCACGGCAGAAGGCAGAAGGCAGAAGGCAGGGGACATGGCGGTGCTGGACCACCGGAACGGTGCGGGTATCACCGTCGACGGGATCGACCTGTCCGAGCGCCGCTCCGCCACGCGCTCCGGCGACCTCTCGGTCGTCCGGCCGGAGAATCGCTGGCAGCGCAAGTACGTCACCCGCTGCGTGATCGTGGACCTGACTGCAGCCTCCGTGGCCGCGGTGATCGCCTCGCTGGCCCGCTGGGGACTGACCATCAAGCCCGAGTACATCGCGGTCGTCCTCGGCCTGCCGCTGGTGTGGATCCTTTCGGTGGCGCTGAACCGGGCCTACGAGAGCCGGTACCTCGGCGTCGGCTCGGAGGAGTTCCGCAGGGTCGGCCGGGCTGCCGTCTCGCTCACCGCTGTGGTCTCCTTCACCGCCTATGCGTTCAACATCGACTATGCGCGCCGGTGGGTGCTGCTGGGCCTTCCGCTCGCCGCTGTCCTGACCCTGGGCAACCGCTACGCGCTGCGCAAGTGGCTGCACCGCCAGCGGGCTCAGGGCAGCTATCTCCACCGGGTGGTGCTCGTCGGGCACGAGCGCCCGGTGCTGGAGATGATCAGGCGGCTCGGTGAACAGCGCTTCCACGGGCTGCACGTCGTGGCCGCCTGCCTGCCGCTGCCTGGTCAGCGTCCGGCCCTGATGGACTACGGCGTCCCCGTCGTGGGTGGCTTCACCTCCGTCGCCGAGGCCGTGCGGTTGACCGACGCCGACACCGTCGCGGTGCTCGCGAGCCCGGACCTCGGCCCCGAGCAGCTGCGCAGACTGGCCTGGGAGCTCGAGCCGACCGGGGCCGACCTGATGGTGGCGCCGTCGCTCGTCGAGGTTGCCGGTCCGCGGCTGTCGATCCGTCCGGTGTCCGGGCTGCCCTTGCTCCAGGTCGAGCAGCCGCAGTTCTCCGGTGGCCGTCGGCTGGTCAAAGACACCTTCGACAAGACGCTCGCGCTGTTGGCCGTCGTGGTCCTGGCGCCACTGCTGGCCGGCGTCGCGATCGCGGTGCGGCTGAGCAGCAAGGGCCCGGCGATCTTCAAGCAGGAGCGGATCGGGCGCGGCGGTGCCCCGTTCACGATGTACAAGTTCCGCTCGATGGTGATCGACGCCGAGGCTCAGCGGGCCGCCCTGCTCGCGGAGTCCGACGGTGACGGGGTGTTGTTCAAGATGCAGCGCGACCCGCGGATCACCTCCGTCGGGGCCTGGCTGCGTCGCTACTCCCTCGACGAGCTGCCGCAGCTGTTCAACGTCGTGCTCGGCTCGATGTCGCTGGTGGGGCCGCGGCCGCCCCTGCCCGAGGAGGTCGAGCAGTACGGCGACGACGTACGACGTCGGCTGCTCGTGCGGCCAGGGGTGACCGGACTCTGGCAGGTCAGCGGACGGTCCGACCTGTCGTGGGAGGAGTCGGTGCGGCTCGACCTGCGCTACGTCGACAACTGGTCGCTCGCGGTCGACCTGCAGATCCTGTGGAAGACGCTGCGTGCCGTCGTCCGCGGCAGCGGAGCGTACTGACGCAACTGGCCTCCGGCGTCACTTGGTCGAAATACCCGTCGTGCATCCTGGCTGAAGGTACGGCTGGTCCCGGCCGATCACCGAGAGTGACTGTGTTGCACATCGCCCATCCAGCACCCACCCATCCACCACCGAACGAGGAGTGCCCGTGCCCACCGAAGACGCCCGGCTGGCCGGTGAGCTGGCCGTAGCCGCCGGCGAGCGGCTGCTGGCCGTGCGGGCCGAGAACCTCGGGATCGACCCGGCAGCGCTGAAGGACCTCGGCGACCGAAGCGCCCAGGACCTGCTGGCGGCCCGGCTGGCCCAGGCCCGCCCCGCTGACTGCGTCTTGTCCGAAGAGGCCGTCGACGACAAGGCTCGGCTCTCTGCCGACCGGGTGTGGATCATCGACCCGCTCGACGGCACCCGCGAGTACTCCGAGGGCCGCCACGACTGGGCCGTCCATGTCGCCCTGTGGGAACGCGGCGCGCTCGTCGCCGGCGCGGTGGCCCTGCCCGGCCTCGGGACCGTCCTGGTGACCGACCCCGCGTGCGTGGTGCCGCCCTCGACCGGCGGCCAGCTGCGGATGGCCGTCAGCCGCAGCCGCCCACCGGCCGTCGCCGACGCTCTGGTCGCCCGGCTCGGCCTGGAGGCCGTCCCGATGGGCTCGGCCGGCTACAAGGTCGCTGCCGTGGTCCGCGGCGAGGTCGACGTCTACGTCCACGCTGGCGGCCAGTACGAGTGGGACTCTGCGGCACCGGTCGCCGTGGCCTTGGCCGCCGGGCTCCATGCCTCACGGATCGACGGGTCACCGTTGGTCTACAACCAGGAGGACGTCCTCCTGCCCGACCTGGTCGTCTGCCGGCGTGAGCTGGCTGACCGGGTGCTCACCACGATTGCGGAGGTAGCGGCGTGACGCCGACTGACAGCCCGCTCGGTCTCAACGCCGGGCCCGACTACAGCCTCACCCAGCTGAAGACGCTGGAGGCAGAGTCGATCCACATCATGCGCGAGGTCGTCGCCGAGATGGAGCGTCCGGCGCTGCTGTTCTCCGGCGGCAAGGACTCGATCGTCATGCTGCGGCTGGCCGAGAAGGCGTTCTGGCCGGCCCCTATCCCGTTCCCGGTGATGCACGTCGACACCGGGCACAACTTCCCCGAGGTGCTGGCGTACCGCGACCGCCGGGCTGGCGAGCTCAGCCTGCAGCTGATCGTGGCCAGCGTCCAGGACGCCATCGACCGCGGCACCGTGCGCGAGGAGCCGAACGGGTCGCGCAACCGGATCCAGACACCGGTCCTGCTCGAGGCGGCGGAGAAGTACCGCTTCGACGCCCTCTTCGGCGGAGCCCGCCGCGACGAGGAGAAGGCCCGGGCCAAGGAGCGGGTGTTCTCCCACCGTGATGAGTTCGGCCAGTGGGATCCGAAGAGCCAGCGCCCTGAGTTGTGGTCGCTGTACAACGCCCGCCACCATCCGGGCGAGCACTTCCGGGTGTTCCCGCTGTCGAACTGGACCGAGCTCGACATCTGGTCCTACATCGAAGCAGAGGGCATCGATCTTCCGTCGATCTACTTCGCCCATGAGCGTGAGGTGTTCGAGCGCGACGGGATGTGGCTGTCGACGACTCCGCTCATCCCGATGCTCGACGACGAGGTGCCCGAGATTCGCACGGTGCGCTACCGCACCGTCGGCGACATCACCTGCACCGGCGCGGTGGACTCACCGGCGGCCACGGTGGCCGAGGTGATCGAGGAGATCGCCGTGACCCGCCTCACCGAGCGGGGCGCCACCCGCGCCGATGACCGTGCGTCGGAAGCGGCCATGGAAGACCGCAAGAAGGTCGGGTACTTCTGATGGCCGCCTACAGCGAGGCCACCGAGATGCTCCGCCTGGCGACGGCGGGCAGCGTGGACGACGGCAAGTCGACCCTGATCGGCCGCCTGCTCTATGACACGAAGTCGATCTTCGACGACCAGCTCGAAGCGGTCGAGCGCACCAGCGAACAGATGGGCTCGGAATACACGAACCTGGCGTTGTTGACCGACGGCCTCCGGGCTGAGCGGGAGCAGGGCATCACCATCGACGTCGCCTACCGGTACTTCGCCACGCCGAAGCGGAAGTTCATCATCGCCGACACTCCGGGGCACCTGCAGTACACCCGCAACATGGTCACCGGCGCCTCGACCGCGGACCTGGCGATCGTGTTGATCGACGCCCGCAAGGGCGTGCTCGAACAGTCCCGCCGCCATGCCTTCATCGCATCGCTGCTGCGCATCCCCCACGTCGTGCTGGCCGTCAACAAGATGGACCTGGTCGACTGGAGTGAGGAGCGCTTCGAGGAGATCCGCGACGAGTTCCGGGGCTTCGCCGCCAAGCTCGACGTGACCGACCTGACCTTCATCCCGATGTCGGCGTTGCAGGGTGACAACGTGGTCTCGCGCAGTGACAACATGGCTTGGTACGAGGGCACGTCGCTGTTGCATCACCTCGAGCAGGTCCACATCGCGTCGGATCGCAACCTGATCGATGCCCGCTTCCCGGTGCAGTACGTGCTGCGCCCCCAGGGCAACGAGCACCGCGACTACCGGAGTTATGCCGGGCGCGTCGCGGGAGGCGTGTTCAAGCCGGGCGATGAAGTGATGGTGCTGCCGTCGGGCTTCACCTCACGGGTGGCCTCGATCGATGCCTACGGTCAGCAGGAGGGGACGTCGCTGCCCGAGGCCTACCCGCCGATGTCGGTGGCGTTGCGTCTGACCGACGAGATCGACATCAGTCGGGGCGACATGATCTGCCGACCCAACAACCAGCCGACCGTGAGCCAGGACATCGACGCCATGGTCTGCTGGTTGACCGAGCAGTCGTCGCTGCAGGTCGGCGCCAAACTCGCCATCAAGCACACGACGCGTTGCGCCCGGGCCCTGGTGAAGGGGATCCAGTACCGCCTCGACATCAACACCCTCCACCGCGACGAGTCCGCCACCTCGTTGTCGCTCAACGAGATCGGTCGGGTGAGCCTGCGCTGCACCGTGCCGCTCTTCGTCGACGAGTACCGCCGGAACCGCGAGACGGGCTCGTTCATCCTGATCGACGAGGCAACGTCCAACACGGTGGCGGCCGGGATGATCCTCTGAGCTGATGGGCGATCGCAACGTCACGTGGCACCCGAGCGAGCTGGATCGCGCAGAACGTTGGCGGCTGCTCGGCTCGACGGGCGCGGTCATCTGGCTCACCGGACTGTCGGGATCGGGCAAGTCGACGGTGGCCACCGCGGCCGAACGACTGTTGGTCGGGTCCGGTCGGGCAGCGGTGGTGCTCGACGGCGACAACCTGCGCCACGGACTCTGCTCGGATCTCGGCTTCGACGAGAGTGCGCGAATGGAGAACACGCGTCGGGTCTCGGAGGTCGCGGTGCTGTTCGCCGAAGCGGGGGTCGTGTCGCTCGTGCCGCTGGTCTCGCCGTACCGGGCGGGTC
>JBBQWS010000068.1:0-14795 GCA_038210415.1 Actinomycetes bacterium | reverse complement strand
CCCTACCCCCCTTTACCGCCACCCCCCCATTCCGCCACAAGGGTCCCCTCATGCCGCTAGATGGCACCTCCGCGGCACTCACGGTTCAGCCGGTGCGCCGCCCGGCCATGCGACAGGGGCGCCTGGCTTCGATCTAGTGGCATGAGGGGACCCTTGTGGCGGAAAGGGGGCGGCGGAAAGGGGGCGGCGGGTCAGAGGTCGGTGCGGAGGACCGCGTACGACACCAGGTCGTGCCAGCCGCCGGAACGGAACTGGGCACCCCGCAGGACGCCTTCACGGGTGAAGCCGGCCTTCTCCAGCGACCGTTGCTCCGCGACGTTCCGGACGTCGGTCGACGCCTCGACCCGGTGGACGGACGTCGTGGCGAACAGGTGCTCGGCGAGCATCCGCTGGGCCACCGCGCCGATCCCCCGGCCACGGAAGGCGCCGACGAGGCCGATCCCGATGTTGAACACCTGCGAACCCGCGTTCGGCCCGTACATCTCGCGGTGCCAGGTGACCTCGCCCGCGACCTCGCCGTCCGCGACGACCAGGAGGCGCCAGACCTCGAAGTGCGGATTCCGCTCGAACGGACCCCAGTCGTCCCACTCAGAGGATGAGTCAGGTCGGGGCTCGCCGTCGACCGGCGGGCGCAGCACGACCGCGGCTGCCACCGCCGGCGTCGCGGTCACAGCAAAGCCAGGGCGAGTATGGCCAGCGCGCCCGCCAGGCCGATCGCGCCGGCCCCGTCGGGCGCCCACTGCTGCCGCACCGGTCGGGGGTCCCCGGACCCGTACGCCCCCGCGAGGTCGCGGATCCGGTGGGCCAGCTGCTCGCCTCGCCCGACCCGCGGGCCGCCCGCGAACCCGAACGGCTCCTCGGCCGCCGGGAGCGGGCTGAGGCCGGTCAGCGCACCGCCGCCCCCGGCGATCTTGGACGCCCGGGACGGACGTGAGTAGGGCACCGCGAAACAACGCACGACGGTCTCGCCCGCGTGCACCCGTAGGACGTCGGTCGCGTCGGTGGCCGTCACCGCCGACCACGGCACCAGCACGGTACGCAAGGGGTTGCGCACCTCGAGCCCCTCGGTGTCCTCGGCCACGACCGGGCGCAGCCCGAACACGTACGCGATCAGTGCACTGGCCATGAGCAGGAACGCCTCGCCCGCGTAGGACCCGAGCCCGCCGCGGCGAACGATGTCGAAGAACGCGAGAGCGACCCCGACCAGCCACAGGATCGCGAGGAGGCGTCCCAGTCCGAGTCGGTGGACCTGCACCGGCAGGTCTGAGGGCGCCATGCAAGCATTGTGCCCCTCGCACGTGGCTAGGATCGAACCCGTGCCGCCACTGTCGACGTCCGCCGCTGCGGCACTGCCCGACGGGCTGGCCGATGTCGCGAGGTCCGAGGCTTCGTTGCGCCGCTTCCTGCACGGACTTCCCGGCGTCGACCAGGTCGGTGCCGATGCCCGCGCCGCCGAGCTGGGAACCCGGTCGGTCAAGACCACGGCCAAGGCGTACGCGATCGACCTCGCCATCTCGATGATCGACCTCACCACCCTCGAAGGCATGGACACCCACGGCAAGGTGAAAGCCCTGTGCGCCAAGGGAGTTCGGCCCGACCCGACCGACCCGACCGTGCCCAGGGTGGCGGCGATCTGCGTCTACAGCGATCTGGTCGGTGTCGCCAAGCAAGCCTTGCGCGGCAGCGGTGTCCGCGTCGCCGCCGTGGCCACCGCATTCCCGGCCGGACGCGCATCGCGGGCGGTGAAGCTCGCCGACACCCATGACGCCGTAGCGGCGGGGGCCGACGAGGTCGACATGGTCATCGACCGCGGAGCGTTCCTGTCCGGGCAGTACGCCGCGGTCTTCGACGAGATCGTGGCCGTGCGCGCCGCCTGTGGTGACGGCCCCCGCAGGGCTCACCTCAAGGTGATCCTCGAGACCGGCGAGCTGCAGACCTACGACAACGTCCGGCGCGCCTCATGGCTCGCCATGCTCGCGGGCGCCGACTTCATCAAGACCTCCACCGGCAAGATCGCTCCTGCTGCGACGCCACCGGTCACCCTGGTCATGCTCGAGGCCGTACGCGACTTCCGCGAGGCGACCGGGCGCCAGGTCGGCGTCAAGCCGGCCGGAGGGATCCGCACAGCCAAGGACGCCATCAAGAACCTCGTCATGGTCGGCGAGGTCGCCGGCGACGACTGGCTCGACCCGGCCTGGTTCCGGATCGGGGCGTCGAGCGTGCTCAACGACCTGCTCATGCAGCGCACCAAGCTCGCCACCGGCCGCTACTCCGGTCCCGACTACTTCACCCTGGACTGACCTCATGGCTGGCAGACAAACGTTGGCAGGCAAGCACTTCGAGTACGCCCCCGCGCCCGAGTCGCGCTCAGTGGTGACGATCCGGTCGTCGTACGGGCTGTTCATCGACGGTGGGTTCGTCGAGGGCGGTGCGGGGTCCGGATCCTTCAAGACGATCAACCCGGCAACAGAGGAAGTCCTGACCGAGGTCGTCGAGGCGGGGCCAGCCGATGTCGACCGTGCGGTCGCGGCCGCCCGTCGGGCATACACGCGCACGTGGTCCAAGATGTCCGGGCGCGAGCGCGGCAAGTACCTCTTCCGGATCGCACGGCTGGTCCAGGAACGTTCGCGTGAGCTCGCCGTGGCCGAGACCCTCGACAACGGCAAGCCCATCAAGGAGTCGCGTGACGTCGACATCCCGCTGGTGGCAGCGCACTTCTTCCACTGCGCGGGCTGGGCCGACAAGCTCGCGTACACCGGGGTCGGCGCCGACCCGCAGCCGCTGGGAGTCTGCGCCCAGGTGATCCCGTGGAATTTCCCGCTGCTGATGCTGGCCTGGAAGATCGCGCCCGCGCTCGCCGCCGGCAACACGGTGGTGCTCAAGCCGGCAGAGACCACCCCGCTGACCGCGCTGCTCTTCGCCGAGATCTGTCAGCAGGCCGACCTTCCGCCGGGCGTGGTGAACATCGTCACGGGAGCCGGCGCCACCGGTCAGGCCCTTGTCGAGCACCCGGGCGTCGACAAGGTCGCGTTCACCGGCTCTACCGAGGTCGGCAAGGCGATCGCGCGGGCCGTCGCGGGCACCGGCAAGAAGGTCACCCTCGAGCTCGGCGGCAAGGCCGCCAACATCGTCTTCGACGACGCGCCGCTGGACCAGGCGATCGAAGGCGTGGTGCGAGGGGTGTTCTTCAACCAGGGGCACGTCTGCTGCGCGGGTACCCGGCTGCTCGTCCAGGAGTCGGTGGCCGACGAGCTCGTCCGAGCGCTGAAGCGCCGCCTCAAGACGCTGCGGCTCGGCGACCCGATGGACAAGAACACCGACATCGGCGCGATCAACTCGGCCGTCCAGCTCGGTCGGATCCGAGCGATGGTCGACATCGGGGACGCCGAGGGCGCCGAGCGGTGGTCGCCCAAGTGCGACCTGCCCAACCGCGGATTCTGGTACCCACCAACGGTTTTCACGGGGGTGACGCAGGCTCACCGAATCGCCCGCGAGGAGATCTTCGGTCCGGTGCTCTCGGTGCTGACCTTTCGCACCCCGAAGGAGGCGCTCGAAAAGGCGAACAACACCCCGTACGGCCTCTCGGCCGGGGTATGGACCGAGAAGGGCTCGCGCATCCTTTGGATGTCGCAGCACCTGCGGGCCGGGGTCGTGTGGGCCAACACGTTCAACCAGTTCGACCCGGCGTCTCCCTTCGGCGGGTATAAGGAGTCCGGGTACGGTCGCGAGGGCGGCCGGCACGGCTTGGAGGCGTACCTGCATGGCTGAGTCGCGGATCGACGTGCGCAAGACCCACAAGCTGTACGTCGGGGGGAAGTTCCCGCGGTCCGAGAGCGGTCGCTCGTACGCCGTTTCCGACACCCGGGGCCGCTTCCTCGCCAACGCCGCCCTGGCGTCGCGCAAGGACGCTCGTGACGCGGTCGTCGCCGCCCGGGCCGCGTTCGCCGGCTGGTCCGGGGCGACGGCCTACAACCGGGGCCAGGTGCTGTACCGCGTCGCCGAGGTCATGGAGGGCCGCCGCGAGCAGTTCGTCGGGGACGTGGCCACGGCTGAGGGTCTGACGCGGCGGGCGGCATCGTCCTTCGTCGACGCGGCCATCGACCGCTGGGTCTGGTACGCAGGTTGGACGGACAAGCTCGCGACCGTGGTGGGCGGTGCTAATGCCGTCGCCGGGCCGTACTTCAACTTCTCGGTGCCCGAGCCGACCGGGGTCGTCGCGGTGGTCGCCCCCCAGCACTCGTCGCTGCTCGGACTGGTCAGCGTGGTCGCCCCCGTGATCGCGACGGGCAGCACCGCAGTCGTGGTCAGCTCGCGGACCATGCCGCTGCCGGCTGTGACGCTCGCCGAGGTGTTGGCGACCTCCGACGTCCCCGGTGGCGTGGTGAACCTGCTCACCGGCGACCCCGCCGAGACCGCCCCCTGGCTCGCCTCGCACATGGACGTCAACGCGATCGACCTGGCCGGCGCGGGCCTGCTCGGCCTCGAGCTCGAGGTCGCCGCCGCGGACAACCTGAAGCGGGTGCGTCGACCAGAGCCGGCCGACCACGACTGGACCGCTGACCCCGGCCTGTCGCGGCTCACGTCGTTCCTGGAGATCAAGACCGTCTGGCACCCCCTCGGCCTCTAGCCCACCCCAGCCCCCCGCCCCCGTTCGCCACAAGGGGCCCCTCATGCCAATAGGCGGAGGTTTGATGTCACCCAGCGTCCGCGCGCTCCGCTCATGAGTGGCGCGCCAGTGCGATCTAGCGGCATGAGGGGCCCCTTGTGGCGAATGGAGGGGACGCGCGCGCGGCCCCCGGTCGCGGGGGGAGCCATCGGGTTAGCCGAGGGCGGCGTAGCGCGGCTTGATCACGTCGGAGATGAGCGCGAGCCGTTCGTCGAACGGCAGGAACGCCGACTTCATCGCATTGATCGTGAACCAACGCAGCTCGTCGAGGCCGTATCCAAACGCGTCCGACAGCAACTGCATCTCCCGAGACATCGACGTGCCGCTCATCAGCCGGTTGTCGGTGTTGACCGTGACCCGGAACTTCAGCGCGGTGAGCAACCCGATCGGGTGCTCGGCGATCGACGCAGCGGCCCCGGTCTGCAAGTTCGACGAGGGGCACATCTCGAGCGGGATGCGCTTGTCGCGGACGTACGCCGCGAGCCGTCCCAGCCGGACCGCTCCGTCGGCGGCGACCGTGACGTCGTCGATGATCCGCACGCCGTGCCCGAGCCGGTCAGCCCCGCACCACTGCAGCGCCTCCCAGATCGAGGGCAGCCCGAACGCCTCGCCGGCGTGGATGGTGAAGTGGGCGTTCTCGCGCCGGAGGTACTCGAACGCGTCGAGGTGCCGGGTGGGCGGGAACCCGGCCTCGGCGCCCGCGATGTCGAACCCGACCACGCCGGCGTCCCGGTACGCGATCACGAGCTCGGCGATCTCTCGCGAGCGCGCGGCGTGACGCATCGCGGTCAGCAGGGTGCCGACGCGGATCGAGAACCCGGCCTCGGCCGCCCGCCGGGTGCCGAGCTCGAACCCGCGCTGCACCGCCTCGACCACCTGGACCGGGGTCAGGCCGCCCTCGACGTGCAGCTCGGGGGCGTACCGCACCTCGGCGTAGACGACGCCGTCTCGGGCAAGGTCCTCGGCGCACTCGGCGGCGACGCGAGTCAGCGCCGACTCGGTCTGCATGACGCCGACGGTGTGCTGGAACGTGTCGATGTAGCGCTCCAGCGAGCCCGAGCTGCACGCTTCGACGAACCAGGCGCCCAGCTCAGCGGGGTCGTACGAAGGCAGCCGGTCGTAGCCGACGTCGCGGGCCAGCGCCACGACCGTCTCCGGCCGCAACCCGCCGTCGAGGTGGTCGTGGAGCAGAACCTTCGGAACTTGGACGACGATCTCAGGGGTCAGCGGCACACAACGAAGATTAGTGGCTCAACCTGACGCATGTGGCGGCCGATGACACCCTCATGCGACCCGTACCCGGTGAAGACACCAGGATCATCCGCCCTGCAGCGGTTCTCGACCAGCGGACCGCTTCCCGCGTGCTCGGCGAGCTCGAACGGCTCGACGTAGCGCGTGGGGGTATCTGGAACGCCACGTCGTCGCTGTGGCAGCGTTACGACGCCCCGTGGGACGGTCTCGGCGGGTCGCGCGGCGTCGCCCAGCTGATCGGGTCCATCGCCGTCATGTACGACGCCCCGAACCGGCACCAGATCACGATCTACAAGGTGACCGTCTCCGCGTACGGGCTCTCGCTCGGCTGGTCGGTCGACTCGCTGTGCGACGACGCGCTCTCGTGGGTCGGGCTGTCGCTGGAGAGCTGCCCTCGTGCGGAGCTCTCGGCCCCGCCCTCGACCGACCCGTTCCGCCGCGCCGCCACCGCCGGCTGACCCGCCCCTTCGCACGTTGATCTTGACCATTGCGTGGTCGACACGTGGCGGCCCAGGCAATGGCCAAGATCAACACGCCTAGAGACTCAGCGGTCGACCGCGCTCATGTCGGCGTACCGGTCGCCCGAAGCCGCACCGACCGGCAGCAGCTCGGCCAGCGTCGCGAGATCCGCTGAGCTGAGCTCGACCTCGTCCGCGGCAGCGTTCTGCTCCAGGTAGCCGCGCCGCTTCGTCCCCGGGATCGGCACCACGTCCCCGCCCTGCGCGAGCACCCACGCGAGCGCGACCTGACCGGCCGTCACACCCTTGCCGGCCGCCAGCTCCTCTACGCCGCGCACCAGCGCCGCGTTGGGCTCGAAGTTGGCACCGCCGAACCGCGGGTCGTTCGCCCGAAAGTCGCTGGGAGCCGCGACGTCAGCCGCCGAGGTGAACCGGCCGGTGAGGAAGCCGCGACCGAGCGGGCTGTACGCCACCAGTCCGATCCCGAGCTCCCGCATGGCGGGCAGGTTGGCCGACTCGACCCCGCGCTCCCACAGCGAGTACTCGGTCTGGACGGCCGTCACCGGGTGCACCGCGTGCGCCCGGCGGATGGTCGCTGCGGACGCCTCGGAGAGCCCGATGTGCCGCACCTTGCCGGCCGTGACGAGCTCGGCCATCGCGCCGACGGTGTCCTCGATCGGTAAGGTCGGGTCGACTCGGTGCTGGTAGTAGAGGTCGATCACGTCGACCCCCAGCCGCTGCAGGGATGCGTCGCAGGCCGCCGCCACGTACTCCGGGCGACCGCTGATGCCCAGCCACGCGCCCGTGGCCTCGTCGCGCATCACGCCGAACTTGGTGGCCAGCTGGACGTCGTCGCGGCGCCCCGAGACAGCCTTGCCGACGAGCCGTTCGTTCGTGAACGGGCCGTACATGTCGGCCGTGTCGAGGAAGGTGATGCCGAGGTCGAGCGCACGGTGGATCGTCGCGGTCGCCTCGCCCTCGTCCGCCGATCCGTAGAACTCCGACATGCCCATGCAGCCCAGGCCCTGGGCCGAGACGGTGAGAGCGGCCGGGCCGGAGCCGAGCGTGCGGGTCTTCATCGGTGAACCAGCCTTCGGAAGGTGTCGACTGCGGCGCCCCACCTGTGTTGGTGGGTCAGGGCTCGGAGCGGTGCGCTAGCCCAGGCGCGAAGGCCGGGAGGCAGACCGCGATGTACTCGGCACCGTCCGGCCCCGGTGCGAGATACCGTACCCGCTCGCCCGCCCGGGCCAGCACCGCCTGACCGGCAGCGACGTCGAGCACCCCGCCGTCGTGCTCGACCTGGATCGCGCCCCGCAGCACGACGGTCCACTCGTCGAACGTCGGCGTCTGGGCCGGCTCGGTCCAGCCGCTCGGGGCGACCATGTGCGCGATCGAGACCTCGGCCGTGCCGGTGCTGACCCGCCCGACGTACTCCGAGATCATCTTGCCCCCGGGTACGGGGATCAACGTGGGCGCTGCGACGAGCTCCGGCACGGTCAGGCTCCGATCCGGTCGATCACCAGGGGTAGCGGCGGGGGTCCCGCGCCGTCCACGTCGTACGCGCCATCGAGCGCGTCGACTGCACGCGTGAAGCGCGTCGTCTCGTCGGCCAGCAGCGTCAGCAGGGGCGCACCCGCTCGCACGACGTCGCCGGGCTTGGCGTGCATCACGACCCCGGCACCGGCCGACACTGAGTCCTCCTTGCGCGCGCGCCCCGCCCCCAGCCGCCACGCCGCGACCCCGACCGCGTACGCGTCGAGCCGGGTGAGGGTCCCCGACGCCGGCGCCACCACGACGTGCGCCTCGCGGGCCACGGGCAGCGGCGCGGAAGGGTCACCGCCCTGGGCGCCGATCATGCGCCGCCAGTGGTCCATCGCCGAGCCGTCGGCCAGCCGGTCCGCCGGGTCGATGTCCGTGACACCGGCCGCGGCAAGCATCTCGCGAGCCAGTCGCAAGGTCAGCTCCACCACGTCGGCCGGCCCCCCGCCCGCGAGCACCTCGACCGATTCGGCGACCTCGATCGCGTTGCCCGCAGTCAGCCCGAGCGGGGTGTCCATGGCGGTGAGCAGTGCCACGGTACGCACGCCGGCGGACTCCCCCAGCGACACCATGGTGCGAGCCAGCTCCGTGGCGCGTGCGACGTCCTTCATGAACGCTCCGCTGCCGACCTTGACGTCGAGGACGAGCGCCCCGGTGCCCTCGGCGATCTTCTTGCTCATGATCGACGACGCGATCAGCGGAATCGCCTCGACGGTGCCGGTGACGTCACGCAAGGCGTAGAGCTTCTTGTCGGCCGGGGCCAACCCGTCGCCAGCCGCACAGATGACGGCACCGACGTCGCGCAGCGCCGCCAGCATCTCGGCGCCGGACAACTGGGCCCGCCATCCCCGGATCGACTCGAGCTTGTCGAGCGTGCCGCCGGTGTGCCCGAGCCCGCGACCCGAGAGCTGGGGGACCGCGACACCGCACGCGGCGACGAGCGGAGCCAGCGGCAGAGTGATCTTGTCGCCGACGCCACCGGTGGAGTGCTTGTCGGCGGTGGGCCGGCCCAGCCCCGAGAAGTCCATCCGCTCGCCGCTGGCGATCATCGCGGCCGTCCACCGGGCGATCTCCCGCGGGGTCATCCCATTGAGCAGGATCGCCATGGCCAGCGCAGACATCTGCTCGTCGGCGACGATCCCTCGGGTGTACGCGTCGACCACCCAGTCGATCTGCGCGTCGGTCAGCTCGAGCCGGTCGCGCTTGGCCACGACGACCTCGACGGCGGAGAACGGTTCGGAGCTCATCAGCGGTCCTCGGCGCGGGCGATCAGGTCGTCCGGCCCGAAGGCATCGGGCAGCATCTCGGCGAGCGGCCGGATCCCGCTGACGGTCTGCAGCAGCATGGCTGCCCCACCGTGCTCCCAGAGCAGCTGCCGGCACCGCCCGCACGGCATGAGCGTCGCACCGTGCTGGTCGACGCAGACCACGGCGACGAGCCGGCCGCCCCCGCCGGCTGCCAGCGCCGACACCAGCCCGCACTCAGCGCACAGCCCCAGCCCGTACGACGCGTTCTCGACGTTGCACCCGACCACGACCCGGCCGTCGTCGACGAGTCCGGCCACCCCGACCTTGAACTTCGAGTACGGCGCGTACGCGTGCCGCATGACGTCGACCGCGGCGGCATGCAGGGCCTCCCAGTCGACGACTGGAGCCGTCACTTGCCCTGCCCCTTGCGGTAGATCAGCCCGTCTGCCGCCGGCATCCGCAGCCGCTGCGACGCGAGCGACAGGACCAGCAGGGTGGTGACGTACGGCGTGACGTACACCAGCTGCTGCGGCAGGGTGTCGGTACTGCGGTACCACAGCACCAGGCCCACGGCGGCGAGCGCTCCGATCGCACCCGGGATCAGCCGACGCCGGTACAGCAGCCAGATCGAGTACGCGCCGATCCCGATCGCGAAGACGAGTAGCAGCGCGTGCACACCGTTGTCGCTACGCGCCTGCAGAGCGTCGGTGTATCCGAACAGACCAGCGCCCGCCGCGAGCCCACCGGGCCGCCAGTTGCCGAAGATCATGGCCGCGAGACCGATGAAGCCTTTTCCGCCGGTCTGGCCCTCGCGGTAGATGCCCGAGAAGATCGCCAGGAACGCCCCACCGAACCCGGCCAGTGCACCGGACGTGACGACGGCGATGTACTTGTACTTGTACACGTTCACGCCGAGCGTCTCAGCGGCGTAGGGCGCCTCTCCGCACGACCGCAGCCGCAGGCCGAATGCCGTGCGCCACAGGATCACGTACGTGATCGGCAGCAGCGCGATAGCCAGCACCGTGAAGTACGGCATATCCGTGACCAGCGCGTGCAGCACGCTGGCCAGGTCGGACACGAAGAACCAGTGGTGCGCGACGATCTTGTCGAGGGCACCCGGCAACCAGGGCAGGCTGAACGTCTGCATCGAAGGGATCTCCGGCGACTGCGTGGGCTGGTCGATGAAGACCAGCTTGGACAGGAACTGGCAGACGCCGTACCCAAGCAGGTTGATCGCGACACCCGACACGATCTGGTCGACGCCGAAGGTGATCGTGACGACCGCGTGAAGCAGCCCGCCCACGGCACCCATGGCGATGCCGACTGCGAGGCCGTACCAGACGCCGTACGAAGATCCGGCCCAGCCGGCTCCCCAGGTGCCGAGGATCATCATGCCCTCGAGCCCGACGTTGACCACCCCGGCGCGTTCGGACCACAGGCCGCCCAGCCCGGCCAGCCCCAGCGGGATCGCGGAGTTGATCGCCGCCGAGAGCGTGCCGTCTGAGGTGAGCTCCTGCGCGCCTGTGAGCACCCGCACGAACGCGAAGACGATCAGCGCCAGGCTCATGATCAGCAGCGGCCGGGCCGCCCGCGACCTCACCTTTCGGGTCGGCTGCGGCGCGATGCCCGGGTCAGCGGTGTCGACCGTCGCCGTGCTCATGCTGCCACCTCCGCCGCGTCACGGGACAGCTGTTCACCGACGTGCCGTTGCTGCTGCACCAAGCCGTACCTGCGCACCAGCTCGTAGGCGATGACGACCGAGAGCACCGCGATACCCTGCATGATCGTCACGATCTCCTTGGGTACGCCGCTCACGTCCAGGATGATCTGCGAGGAGTCGAGGAAGGCCCACAACAACGCACCGAGCGCGATCCCGACGGGGTGGTTGCGCCCGAGCAGCGCGATCGAGATGCCGGTGAAGCCGATACCGGCTGGGAAGTCGTTGGAATAGGTGTACGCCTCGCCGAGGAGTTGCGGCAAGCTGACCATCCCGGCGATGCCGCCGGAGATCAGCATGCTGATCAGCACCATTCGCTTGACGTTGACGCCGCTCGCCACGGCTGCCGTCTCTGAGCGGCCCGTCGCCCGCAGGTCGAACCCGAACACGGTGCGGTTCAGCAAGAACCAGTACAGGACGCCGACGGCAGCAGCCAGGAAGATCAGCCCGTAGACCTGGGTCGTGGCGCCGGGAATCACCGACATGCCCGGAACCTGACCGTTCGGCGGGATCAGCCGGGTGCCGATGTTGTTGCTCCCCGCGATGGGGACGGCCAGCCGCCCCGGCGTCAGCAGGTAGGCAGTCAGGCCGGTGGCGATGTAGTTCAGCATGATCGTCGAGATGACCTCGCTGACCCCGCGCTTGATCTTGAGCAATCCCGCGATCCCCGCCCACAACGCACCGACGGCGATGGCGACGATCATCACGAGCGCAACGTCGAGAATCGGCGCCAGGTGCAGCACCCCGGCCACCGACGCGGCGATGATCGCCGCCACGCGGTACTGCCCGTCGACGCCGATGTTGAACAGGTTCATCCGGAAGCCGACCGCGACCGCGGTGGCCGCGAGGTAGTACGTCGTCGCCTTGTTCAGGGTGAGCACGAGGTTGTCCGGCTGTACGCCGTACGAGTACATGTCGCTGAACACCTGGAGCGGTGGGTGGCCGGTCGCCGCCAGGATGATCGCCGTGACCGCCAGCGCGAACGCCAGCGCCAGCACCGGGGCCGCGAGGACGAGTCGCCAGCTCTTGGTCCTCATGCCGCCGCCCCCGCCCCGGTCATCGCCGACCCGAGATCCTCCGGCGTCACCGTCGCCGGGTCGGCGCTCGCGACGATCTTTCCGCGCAGGATCACCTGCAACGTGTCGGACAGCCCGATCAGCTCGTCGAGGTCGGCCGAGACGAGGAGTACGGCCAGGCCTTTCGAGCGCGCGTCGCGCAGCAGATCCCAGATCACCGCCTGCGCACCCACGTCGACCCCACGGGTCGGGTGCGCGGCGATCAGCAGCTGCGGCGTCCCGCTCATCTCGCGTCCGACGATGAGCTTCTGCTGGTTGCCGCCGGACAGCGCCGACGCCGCGACATCGATGCTCGGTGTCCGCACGTCGTACGCCTTCACGATCCGCTTCGTGTCGATCTTGGCGCCCTTCGCGTCGATCAGCAGTCCTTTGGCGTTCGGCACCTCCGTCTGGTGGCCCAGCATGCGGTTCTCCCACAGCGGCGCCTCGAGGAGCAGACCGTGCCGGGTGCGGTCCTCCGGGATGTAACCGACC
Organism: Actinomycetes bacterium; assembly: GCA_038210415.1. GTDB lineage: Bacteria > Actinomycetota > Actinomycetes > Prado026 > Prado026 > JBBQWS01. Next base: position 2,367 of record JBBQWS010000068.1, on the reverse strand, counting down.
CCCGCCTCACGCCGGCGTCGGGTCGACCACGCGGTCATGTCGACTCCGTCGAGGGATACCGTGCCGCCCGACGCGTGCCGCATCCCCATGATCGTTTCCACCAGCTCGGCCTGTCCGTTCCCCTCGACGCCGGCGATGCCCAGCACCTCACCCTTGTGGATGGTGAACGAGATGTCGGTCAGCAGCGCGCGCCCGTCTGCGTTCAGCAACGACAGCCCCGACACGGTCAGCACGGGGATGTCGGTCACTGTCGACTCACGGGTCTCCGGTGAGGGCAGCTCACTGCCGACCATGAGCTCGGCGAGCTGGCGGGCGGTCACCTCCGACGGCAACCGCGTCGCCACGGTGGTGCCGGCCCGGATCACTGTGATCTCGTCGGCGACCGAGAGCACCTCGTCGAGCTTGTGCGAGATGAAGATGACGGTGAGGCCCTCGGCTTTGAGCCCACGCAGCGCGTCGAAGAGCTCGGTGACCTCCTGCGGCACCAGCACCGAGGTCGGTTCGTCGAGGATCAGGATCCGCGCGCCGCGGTAGAGCACCTTGAGGATCTCGACCCGCTGCCGTTCGCCGACGCCGAGCACCTCGACGAGTGTGTCGGGGTCGACCTCGAGGCCGTATTGCTCCCCCAGGTTCACGATCCGGGTCCGCGCCTCGGCGACACCGAGCAGACCACGCCGGGTCGGCTCCTGGCCGAGCACGATGTTCTCCAGGACGGTCAGGTTGTCGGCCAGCTGGAAGTGCTGGTGCACCATGCCGACCCCGCGCGCGATCGCGTCTGCCGGGGAGCCCAGCGTGACGATCTCGCCGTCGATCGCGATGGTGCCGGCGTCCGGACGCTGCATGCCGTACAGAGTCTTCATCAGGGTGGACTTCCCCGCCCCGTTCTCACCGACGATCGCGTGGACCGTTCCGGGCCGCACCGTGATGTCGACGTCGTGGTTCGCGATCACACCCGGGAACGTCTTGGTGATGCCACGGAGCTCGACGGCGGGCGCGGTACCGATGATCTGCCTCCTCGTGTCGTGCTCCCCCACCCGACGGCGGCGGGCCCGGTCCGGACGCTATCGCGTCCGGACCGAGCCCGTCCCTGCTGTCGACCGGAAGGTCAGCCCAGCTTGTCCGGAACAGTGATCGAACCGTCCTTGATCTTCGCCGCGGCGGCGTCGACCGCGGCCTGGTAAGCCGCGCTGGCCGAGTTGGAGGTGGCCAGCCCGACGCCGTCGTTCTTCAGGTCGAACGTCTGGACACCGGTGAGCACCGAGCCGTCGACGGCCGACTTGATGAACGCGTAGACCGCGCTGTCGACCCGCTTGAGGGCGGACGACAAGATCACCGGCTGCAGGTCGGCGCTGGCCGACGTGTACTGGTCGGAGTCGACACCGATCGCGAGCTTGCTGGAAGCCTTGGCCGCCTTGAAGACACCCAGACCGGAACCACCGGCAGCCGCGTAGATGATGTCGGCGCCCTGGTCGAACATGCCCTGGGCAGCGACCTTGCCCTTGTCAGGTGCGTTGAAGCCCGCCATGTCCGGCGGCTGGGTGAGGTACTTGTCGAACACGACGATGCCGGGCTTGGTGGCCTTGGCACCGGCGTCGAAGCCCGCTTGGAACGACTGCAGCAGCGGCACGTTCACGCCACCGATGAAACCGACCTTGCCGGTCTTGGACGCCGAGGCCGCGAGGACGCCCGCGAGGTACGAGCCTTGGTTGGCTGCGAACACGAGGTTCGCGACGTTCGGCTGCACGTTGCTGGAGTCGTCGATGATCGCGAAGTTGGTCTTCGGGCACTGAGCTGCGACCGTCTTGACGGCGCCCGCGTAGGCGAAGCCGACCGCGATGACCGGGTTGTAGCCGCCGCCAGCGAGAACGGTGAGCCGAGCCGCCTTCTGCGCGTCGGTCTCGCCGGCAACCGCCGAGAGCTCCTTCTTCGTGACACCGAGGTCGGTGACGGCCTTGTCGAGACCCGCTGCGGCCGAGTCGTTGAACGACTTGTCGCCGCGGCCGCCGATGTCGTAGGCGAGACCGACCTTGACCGAGGCCTTGTCGATGGCTCCGCTGCTTCCGCAGGCAGGCGCGGCGCTGGTGCTGCTGCTGGTGCTGCTGCACGCCGCCAGCGCGACAGCGCCGACCAACGTGAGCGACGCAATCTTCATGACGCTACGCACTGAGTGCTCCTTCCGATGCGCGCCCCGCACCGGGACGCGAAAGATCCATCTCCCACGCTATCTGCGCCGGAAGCAAACCATTGACAGACGGGCGGGTCAGCACCAATCCGTTACCAAACGGAGAGCGGCCCGCTGACCCGAGCGCGAAAGCGCTAGAAGGTGTCGGCGGGCACGTAGGTGCCCCACACCTCACGCAGGGCGTC
>JBBQWS010000067.1:0-14976 GCA_038210415.1 Actinomycetes bacterium | reverse complement strand
CCCAAAACTACCCCACCCCACCGACAACTCGCGTGGTCCGTCCACAGCCAGAACCGTTACCCCACAACGGGTTTCGCACTCAAACCTCACTGCTGTGGCGGCACGTCCTTTCCGAAGGCGCCGAGCACGAAGCGCGCGCCGGCCTGCTGCATCTGGGCTATGAAGGCCCGCTGGTCCGCAGGGCTCATCCCCGCCATCGCGACCTTGAGCTTCTCGACGGACGCGGGATCGCTGGGGTCGAACGGCGTGCCGTCGGGAAGCACCGGCATCGCCAGCCCGCGGTCCTGGGTGACGAATACCGGCACCAGCCCGGCGAAGGCTGCGACGGCGGTGACCCGCCCGGTCACGTCGTCGGCGGTGGCGAAGGGAGCCCGACAGACGCAGATCAGTCGTGAGCCGTCGACGGAGAAGACCCAGTCGTCGCGCGCCATCAACAGCTCCATCAACCTGGGCGTGACCATGTCGCTGACGTACTTGCGGTCCAGGGCCATCACCAGGAACCGCCGGTTGAAGTCGTCGCTCTCCAGCGTCCACTCCTTGACGAGCGGGAGCACGTACGGCGGGAACCCACGCAAGCTGATCGAAAGGGGCGGTAGAACCGCAGGCAGGTCGACGACCACGAAGGAGGCTGCGATGTCTGTGCCCGCACCGACGTAGCTGGGCACGTTCGGCGTGAGGTTGACGAACGCGTTGCCTACCCGCACCCGATGCCCGTGCACCTCACCGGTGAAGACGTTGACCCAGCGGGTCGGCCCCACCCGGAAGTTGTCGTGCAAGAGGATCGTCGCCTCGCCGGCGAAGGTGCGCACCATCTCGCGGACGAAGTCGGCGGCCGAGTCGGTCGGCGGCTCTGAACCCGGCCCGGACCAGCCGGCGCCCCTGGCGTACTCCGCGAGGCCGGGAACCGGCTGTGAGTGTTCCCCTTCCCGCACCTCGAGCTCGTGCTCGGCCTTGGTCTCGAGCCGGTGGTGGCGTCGCGTCACCAGGCCGTAGAGCGACCAGAGCAGACCGACGACGATGAGCAGCGCGAGGATGCCGAGGTCGCGAACCAACGCGTTCATGGTGCCTCCGTTGACCGGAGGCTACTCCGCCGGCGTGCTCTCGATCGACCGAATCCGAGAGCAGAGCACCTTGAGCAGCGCGCGGGCAACCGAAGGGTTCTCGTCCAGGATCGGGATGAATTCCCACGCTGACAGACCGAAGGTCTTCAGCCCGCCGGACCCGGCGCGGACCGTCGCGCTGCGGGGCAACCCGTCAAGCAGCGAGATCTCACCGAAGCCCTGACCGGGGGTCAGGGTGGGCCGCGACTTCCCGGCCACCTCGACCTCGGCGGTTCCCTCGAGCACGAGGTGGAAGGCCACGCCGCTCTTGCACGTCGGCGACCCGGGCGCGGCGGAACCGCTCCTCGACCGCGTCGGTCTCCTCGGTCGGGGGAAGCTCGACGTCGAGCGGCACGCCGAGCAGCGGCAACCAGGGGAGCAGCTCCGGGTGGTTCGGCCCGACCCGGTCGACCAGACGCTGGAGGACGGCCGACGGGCTCTCGTGCGCGGCCAGCCCGCACGCCTCGAGGATCAGGGCGCGCAGCGGAAAGTACGGAGTCGAGGCCTCGTACTCCTCACAAGCGGCCGTGAGTACCACCACGTCGTCGGCGCGGGCCCGAAGCTCACCGACCAACCGGGTCTTGCCGATTCCGGGCTCACCGACCAGCTCCAGCACCGACCCCCGACGGGATCGGGCCCGGTCCAGCGCACCGACGAGGGCCGCGAGCTCCCCCTCGCGTCCGACCAGCGGGACCTCGGCAGTCGCTCCGGTGTCGCGCCCGAGAACTGGTCCGACACTCGCAGCCTCGACTAGACGAGCCTTGCCCTTGACCATGAACGGCGGCAGCAGCTCGAGCTCGAAGCGGGTGCTCGATGCGGACAAGGTCGCCACCGTCGCAAGCAGCTGGCCCGGCACCGCCTTGCCCATGACCCGCGCGGCGAGGTTGATGGCGTCGCCCTTGACGGAGTAGGTCCGGCGGAAGGTCGGCCCGAAGTCCCCGGAGAAGACCGGCCCCGAGTTGACCCCGATCCGCAGCGGGAGGGCGCCGGGCCGGTCCAGGATCAGCCGTGTCGCCAGCAGCATCCGCTGTTCGTTGTGGCCGCCGCTCACTGGTGCCCCGGCGACCAGCATGATCTTGCCGCCGTCACGGTTGATGTCCGTCTCGAAGAACGTGACGCCATGGCGACCGCAGGCCTCCTGCACGTTGCGGACAGTCTCGTCGAGCGCGTCGGCGAGGGCGGCTGGACCTTCGGCGGCGAGCAGCTCGTCGGTCCCGGAGAACTGCACGAACCCCACGGTGACGGTGCGGTGCTCCGGCTCGCCTCCGCCGCCGAGCAGGTGCTTGCGGATCGGCTCGCTCAGCGTCCGGCCGAGGTCGAGACCTTCGGTCGGTGGCAGCGGCGGTGCTGGCCGGGCCCGGACCCGCGGCTCGTCGGTGAGCAGCCAGATCCCCGCGGAGGTTGCCCGGACCGACCTGGGCGGCAGCCACGCCGCAGCCTCGGGGCTCAGCCCGATCTCGCTCGCCTGCGCCGTCCCCTCGACGTCTGCGGTGACGCTGGCTGCGGGGCCGCTGACCAGTAGCTCGCGGTGCTGGGCCGGGTCGCCGACGAGGAAGAAGTGGAAGATCCCGCTGTGGATCCCTACTGACATCCGCAGGTTGACCCGGCCGGCGGCCGTGTCGATCCGACCCACCTGCCGCATGGTCCGGCGCATCCGGTACGCCGCGCGTGCGGCCCGAAGCGCGTGGTCCTGCCCTTCGAACAGGAGCAGCACCGCGTCGCCGCCCCACTTGACCAGGCCGGCGCCATCCTCGTAGGCGACGGCCAGCAGGGCTCCGAACGTCGTGCTCAGGGTGTCGCTCATCTCCTCGGCGCCGATCCGGCCTCGGCGGGCGAGGCGCTCGGTCAGCGTCGTGAACCCGGAGATGTCGACGAACGCGAGCGATCCGTCGACCTCACGAACCTGTTCGTCCGGCTGCTCGCGCAGCCACTCCACAACCAGTCGCGGGACGTACGGGCGAAGCGCCTCCTGGCCCGAGTTCTCGATGGCGGCGGCTCTCACGGCTGCCATGATGCCGTGACGACGCGACCCGCGCAGCCGCCTCGCCGTCGGCGGTCCGCCGTTCCGGTCGCCCGGTGCCCTTCACCGTATGAGCTCGCGGCTGCCGACGTCGGGGCGCCCGGAGTCGGTGGGTCTCGCGCAGGCGAGCCGGGTTGGGCGCGGGTGGGGCTGAACAGCTTCGGAGGTCCGGCCGGGCAGATCGCGGTGATACACCGCGAGGTGGTCGACGAGCTCGGGTGGGTCAGCGAGAGCCGGTTCCTGCAGGCCCTGAACTACTGCATGATCCTGCCGGGGCCCGAGGCGCAGCAGCTCACCACGTACCTCGGCCGGCTGATGTACGGCGTCCGCGGCGGCCTGGTCGCCGGCACGCTCTTCGTGCTCCCAGGGTTCGTCGCCATGTTGGCCCTGGCGATGGCCTACGCGGAGTTCGGCCACCTCCCCGTCGTCGGTGGTCTGCTGGGCGGTATCCAGGCCGCAGTCATCGCGGTGGTCGCCGAGGCTGTCCCGCGGATCGGCCGCCGCACGCTGCGCACGACCGCGTTGCGGGTGGTGGCGGCTGCATCGTTCGCGGCGATCTTCTTGTTCGCCGTCCCGTTCCCGTACATCGTAGTGACGGCGGGACTGCTCGGCTGGTGGCTGGCCCGCCGCCGCACGGTCCTGGCCGCCGCCGCCTGCGCCGCCCTCTGGCTCACCCCGGTGGTCGCGCTGGTGGTGCTGCGCAGCGGCAGCATCTACGCCCAGCGGAGCGTGCTGTTCTCCAAGAGCGCGCTGGGGGCTGGCCGAGACGACCCCGGGCCCGCTGATCATGGTGGTCGAGTCCGTGGGCTTCCTCGCGGCGTACGACCAGCCGGGTTCGCTGCCGCCATTGCTGGCCGGAACTCTCGGCGCGCTGGTCACCGTTTGGGTCACCTTCCTGCCGTGCTTCCTGTTCATCTTCCTCGGCGCGCCTGCTGTCGTGCTGAACCTCGCAGTGTGGTTCGCGGTCCACACGGCGTTAGGGACGGTCGACGACCGGGTCCTCGGGCCGGTCCACCTGCCAGTCCCCCAGTGGTCGTCGGTGCGGGTGGCGTCAGTCGCCATCTCCGCGGTGGCTGTGGTGCTGGTGTTCCGGTTCCGGGTCGGGACGATGCGGCTCGTCGCGCTCGCTGCCGTCGCAGGGGCCGGATTGGCCGCGCTGCACCTGCTCTAGCCCTGGCGGGCCGGCCTCGCCATGATCCAGCTCGGGATGCCGAGCCTGGGCGGGTCGGCCGGCAGGTGGGTCGCCACGACGAATCCGGACCGCAGGTAGAGCTCGACGTTCGCCGGGTTCGTCGTCTCGAGGTACGCAGGGAGCCCGGCCAGGTCAGCCTCGACGAGCCCCGCGCCGATGGCCAGCCGACCCCAGCGCTTGCCCGAATGGTCCGGGTGGGTGGCGAGCACCCCGAGATACCAGTGCGGCTCCGTCGGAATCGAGCCGTGCACCGCCCCTTCGTAGTCGTCGAGCCGGGCGAGCACGTCGGCGGGCAGGTCGAGCGCGGGGTCGCAGACAGCGGCACCGGGCGGGTCCCACAGCGAGACCGCAGCGCCGCCGTCGACGAGCCAGACGGTGCCGTGTTCGACCCGCTTGTCGAACAGGTACCCCGCGAACACCGTCGCGTGCTCGGCGTACGTCGCGTCGTCGGGGAAGAAGTAGCGAAACGCCGGGTCGGCCACGAACGCGGCGACGACCGTCGCGAGAACGCGATCACGGTCGCCCCTTGTCGCCAGGGTCACGGCCGGGCCGGGGGTCGCGGACAGGGTCATCGGTCGAACGCTACCGGGACGCCGGCGGACCCGAGAGCCGGGCCCGGACGACCACCAGCAGCTGGCTGAAACCGACGACGCCGAGCCCCACCCAGGCCCACGCCCCGGCAGCGGCCCATCGTCCGGCTGAGCCCGGGTAGATCGCCGCGCCCAGCAGAAACATGGTCGTGACGATCACCCGAGTCGGTCGCTCCCACACCGTGACGATGCCTATCTCGGACAGCCCCGACGCTGTGGCCCTGGCACGCAGGTACTCCTGCAGCAGCATCAGCGCCCCGCCGGCGACGCACACTCCGACGGGCGCTCCGGCGAACCAGAACGCTAGGACGTACAACAGGTCTGAGCCCCGGTCGACCACCGAGTCGAGGACCGCGCCGAACGCGGTGACCCGGTCGGTGAGCACGGCGACCACGCCGTCAAGGCTGTCTGCTGCGGCCGACAGCACGCACACTGCGGACGCGGCGAACAGCCAGCGGCCGCCGAGGTGGACTAACCCCGGGACCCCGGCCGCCACGACCAGGCCCAGCAGCGTGACTGCGTCCGGCGCGACCCGGAGCCGGGCGAACGGCCGGGCCAGCACGTAGACGACCGAGAGCCAGCCCCCGACGAGCCGGGAGCCCCGCGGGTCGTAGCCGCCGTGCAGCGCCGACCAACGGGCGAAGTAGTCGTCCCGTGACGGCAGGACGTTCAGTCGAGCCCCCAACGAACGGTGACCGCGGCCGACACGGACTGCATGCCGGGCTCGACGGGTGTCGACTCGGCCATGGACGCCGCGACGGCGCGGTAGGTAGGGATCGGGCCGGCCCCCGGCGACTCGCCTTCCTCGATGAGGACGACCTCGCCGAGGGTGCTGCCGGCAAGTGCGGCGTACTGCTCGGCGCGGGCGCGGGCGTCAGCGAACGCTCGCTCGCGCGCGGTGGTCGCGAGCCTCGCGGGGTCGGAGAACTCGAGCCGGGTGCCGTGCAGCCGCCCGGCGTCGCCGCCCGCCGCGATCAGCGCAGGCAGCAGGTCCGAGACCGACGGGATGTCGCGGGACCGCACGGCCATCGACAGGACGGCTCGGTAGCCGCTGGGCCGTCCTTTCTGGTCGGTCTCGGGCCAGAGCTGGGTGCCGGTCGTCCCGAGGTCAGTCGGCTGCACTCCCCCAGCCAGGGCGGCGTCACGCATGCGGGTGAGCGCGCTCGAGGCCTGAGCGAGGGCCTCGGACGCGTGCGCTGCGGCCGCCTCGGCGGCGACGTCGATGACGGCTACGTCGGGTGGCGCGGCTGCGCTTCCGGTACCGGTCACGGTGACACTGCCGGCCATCGCTGTCGCTCCCTCGCTCGGTGCTTGCGGTCAGGCGGTCGCACCGGCCCGCGGGCCGAGCCCGAGAGCACTGTAGATCTCGCGTGTCGCGTTCGACCGGTTCAGCGTGTAGAAGTGCAGCCCGGGCGCTCCGCCTGCGATCAGCTCGGCGCAGAGTGCGCTGGCGGCCTCGACGCCGAGGGCGCGTACGGCTTCGGGGTCGTCCTGCACCACTGTCAGCCGGGCGGCGAGCTCGGCCGGGACGGTGGTGCCGGAGAGCTCGGCGAACCGCTTGATCTGCGACACACTGGTCACCGGCATCACGCCGGGGACGATCGGGATGGTGCAGCCGAGCGCGCGCACCCGCTCGACCAGCGCGAAGTAGTGGTGGGCCTCGAAGAAGAACTGCGTGATCGCGAACTCGGCGCCCGCCTCGGCTTTCGTGGCCAGCACGCGGGCGTCGGCGTCGAGGTCGACCGACTCGGGGTGCCCCTCGGGGAACGCCGCGACGCCGACGCAGAAGTCACCCAGCTCACGGACCAGCCGCACCAGCTGGTCGGCGTGCACGAGCCCGTCCGCGTGGGCTTGCCAGGCGCCGCCGGGACCGCCAGGTGGGTCGCCGCGCAGGGCCAGCAAGTTGCGTACGCCGACGTCGGCGTAGTGGCCGATGACCTGCCGCAGCTCGGCGACGGGGGAACCCACGCAGGTGAGGTGCCCGACCGGGGTCATCGTGGTCTCGGCGGCGATGCGCTCGGTGACCCGGACCGTACGGTCGCGCTCGGACCCGCCCGCACCGTAGGTCACGGACACGAAGGTCGGGCCGAGGCCTTCGAGCTCGCGCAGGGTCTGCCACAGAGCACGTTCGCCTTCGTCGGTCTTGGGCGGGAAGAACTCGAACGAGTACGAGTGACCGCCCGAACGGATCAGCTCGCCGACCGAGGCGGTACCGGCGGAGGCTGAACCGGTGGGCGACATGCGACCCATTGTTACGCACCACCCGCTCGACCTGCCGAATGACCCCGGCGGACGTAGGGTCTATGCGTGCACCGATCGCCCCTCGACAGCGAGGACTTGCGGGTCCGGGTCCAGAAGACCCTGGACGAGTTCGTCGCGGCACAGGTGCCTCAGCTCGACAAGATCAGCGACGACCTGGGGCCCCTCACCGACTCGATCGGCGGGCTGCTCGCCGGCGGCAAGCGACTGCGGGCGGCGTTCTGCTTCTGGGGCTGGCGAGGTGCGGGGCGCCCCGACGACGAGAACATCCTGCGCGCAGCCGCGTCGCTCGAGCTGCTGCAGGGCTGCGCACTGATCCACGACGACGTGATGGATGGCTCTGACACCCGGCGGGGGCAGCCGGCCGTGCACCGCGTGTTCTCGGCGCTGCACCGAGGCAGCGGCTGGCTCGGTGACCCCGAGTCGTTCGGCATCGGCGCGGCGATCCTGGCCGGTGACCTGTGCCTGTCCTGGTCCGACGAACTGTTGTACGGCTCCGGCCTGAGGCCGGTCGACCTGCTGCGGGCCAAGCCGATCTACGACACGATGCGCACCGAGCTGATGTCGGGGCAGTACCTCGACCTGCTTGAGCAGTCCCGTGGCGGCGGCTCGATCGATCGGGCCCTTACGGTCGTCCGCTTCAAGAGCGCGAAGTACACCATCGAGCGGCCGCTGCACCTGGGCGCGGCGTTGGCTGGGGGGTCGGCGGCCCTGTCCGCGACGTACTCGGCGTACGGCCTTCCGCTTGGTGAGGCGTTCCAGCTGCGCGACGACGTGCTCGGCGTCTTCGGCGACCCGGTGGAGACCGGCAAGCCCGCCGGCGACGACCTGCGCGAGGGCAAGCGGACCGTGCTGATCGAGACGGCGCTGCAGCTGGCTGCCCCCTCCGATGCGGCTCTGCTGCGCCAGCACCTCGGCGACCCACGGCTGGACGAGAGCGGGATCAACGCGCTGCGCGAGATCATCGGGTCGTCCGGGGCCCTTGGGCACGTGGAGCAGCTGATCACCGCTGGCACCGAGACCGCACTGGAAGCACTCGACACCTCAGACGAAGGGGCGGTCGCCGAGCCGGCCCGCACCGTGCTGGCCGACCTCGCGGTGGCCGCGACCGCTCGGCGCGGCTAGAGCAAGCGAACGCTCAGCGGACCGGGGTTCGCGGGCCGCCGTCGCGCTCACGGCCCGCGAAGGCGAGCCACGACCGCTGCCCCACCTCGAGCACCAGGACTCCCGCCGCCGCCACCCCGATGGCCAGCAGCACGTCGAGCACGTTGGGCAGCTCGAACGCGAAGAACTTGCTCAACGCCGGCACGGCGAGAACGGCGACGAAGCAGCCGATCATCGAGAGCACCAGCACGAGCCGCAGCCCGGACAAGGGCCGAGCCACCAGCACCACCACCCACCAGGCGATCCCGAACAGCGTGATTGCCGCGATCGAGCGGACCTGGTCGTCAGTGATCTCCTCGTCGATCCGTCCGCCGTAGTAGGTGGCGAAGGCGCCGACCGCACACACCACACCGGCTGGAAGCGCGAACTTCAGCACCCGGGCGACGAAGCCCGGCCGGGCCAGCTCGGCATTCGGGGCCAGGGCGAGGAAGAACCCGGGGATGCCGATCGTGAGGGCCGTGATCACGGTGAGGTGCCGGGGCAGGAACGGGAACGGCAGCCGCAGCACCCCGGACAGCAGGGCCAGCACGGTGGCGTAGACCGTCTTCGTCAGGAAGAGCCCTGCCACCCGCTCGATGTTGTTGATGATCCGCCGGCCCTCGGCGACGACGCCCGGCAGCTGCTCGAACTGGTTGTCGACCAGCACGAGCTGGGCAACCGCCCGGGTGGCGTCGCTGCCGGACGCCATGGCGATGCCGATGTCGGCATCTTTCAGCGCCAGCACGTCGTTCACACCGTCGCCGGTCATCGCCACCGTGTGCCCCCGGGACTGCAGCGCGCGCACCATTGCCTGCTTCTGCCTCGGGTTGACCCGGCCGAACGACACTTCACGCTCCATCACGTCGGCCACCTCCTCGCGGCCCTCAGGCAGCTCCCGGGCGTCGTACCCGGCCGCCCCGGCGCCCTCGACCCCGAGCGACCGGACGACCGCGGCCACGGTCACCGGGCTGTCCCCGGAGATCACCTTGACCCGCACGCCCTGCCTGGCGAAGTAGCGCAACGTCTCAGCGGCGCCGGCCTTGATCCGCTGCTCGATCACGACGAGCGCCGCGGGTCGCAGGTCGGCCGGGTCCAGGGCCTCGGCCAGCCCACGCGTTGCCTGGGCCAGCAGGAGAACCCGCATCCCCTGCGCGGCGTAAGCGTCCGCCCGGTCCTGGGCGGGCGTCCCGGCAGGCAGCAGCACCTCGGGCGCGCCGATGACCCACGAACCGTTGCCCTCGAACGTCGCTCCGCTCCACTTGCGGGCAGAGGAGAACGGCATCGTGCCAGTGACCGCCCAGCCGTCGTGCGGTCGGGCGGGGTACTGCTCGGCGATGGCCGCGACGCTGGCATTGGGATCACCGTCAGCCGCGACCAGGGCCGTCAACGCGTCGCCGACGTCGACAGCCGGGTCGAGGCTCTCGACCGACGCGAGCCGCATCCCCGCCTCGGTCAGGGTGCCGGTCTTGTCGAGACAGATCACGTCCACCCGGGCCAGTCCCTCGATCGCAGGCAGCTCCTGAACCAGCACCTGCCGGCTGCCCAGTCGGACCACTCCGACCGCCAGGGCGATGCTGGTCATCAGCACGAGCCCCTCGGGGATCATCGTGACGACGCCCGCGACCGCGCCGCTGACCGCGTACGCCACGCTCGCATCGCTGCGGAACTGGCTCCAGATCAGCAAAGCCCCGACCGGTACGAGGACGTACGTCATGATCCGCAGGATCTGGTTCACACCGTCGCGCAGCTCGGACTTCACCAGGGTGAAGGTGCGCGCCTCGGCCGCCAGCTCGGCGGCATACGCGTGCGCACCCACCTTGGTGGCCCGGAAGGCCCCGTCGCCCGCGACCACGAACGACCCCGACAGCACCGGGTCGCCCACCTGTTTGTGCACGGGATCGGCCTCGCCGGTGAGCAGCGACTCGTCGACCTCGAGGCCCTGGGTCTCGAGCACCTCACCGTCCACGACGACGCGGTCACCGAGACCGACGACCAGGACGTCGTCGAGGACCACCCGGGCCGACGGCACCTCGACGACAGCACCGTCGCGGCGAACCGTCTGCTGCGCCTCGGCGACAACCCGCAGTCTGTCGAGGGTGGCCTTGGCGCGCAGCTCCTGCACGATCCCGATGCCCGCGTTGGCGATGACGACGGCCCCGAAGAGACCGTCGCGCCAGTCGCCGAAGATCAGGATGAGGGCGAACAGCACCGCGATGAGCGCGTTGAAGAAGGTGAAGACGTTGCCCCGCACGATCTGGCGGACGGAACGGCTCGACCTGGCGACGACGTCGTTGGCATCGCCCCGGGCGACCCGGTCGGCGACCTCCGCTGCGGTCAACCCACGTGCCGCACTCGTCGCCGCGGCATCCATGCCAGGAAGGGTAGTCGCCCTGCCGGATCGGGCGCGCTGACCTAGGCTTGGATCCATGCGCACCGTGAAGGGACCGACCGACCACGTCGTCGTCGTAGGTGCCGGGCTGGCGGGCCTCTCCGCGGCGTTGCGGCTCGCAGGTGCCGGCCGCCAGGTCACCGTGGTCGAGCGTGAGTCGGTCCCGGGCGGGCGCAACGGGCTGCTCGAGGTCGACGGCTACCGCTTCGACACCGGACCCACCGTCCTGACCATGCCCGATCTCATCGCCGACGCGCTCGACTGTGTCGGAGAGAAGCTCGAGGACTGGCTGGAGCTGCAGCCGGTCGAGCCGCTCTACCGGTCGTTCTACCCCGACGGCAGCGTCCTCGACGTGCACGCCGACGTCGACCAGATGGCCGACGAGATCGCCAAGGTGTGCGGGCCGGCCGAGGCCTCCGGCTACCGCCGCTACGTCGAGTTCGTCTCTGCGCTCTACCGGTACGAGATGCGCGACTTCATCGACCGCAACATCGACTCGCCGTTCGACCTGCTCACCCCGAACCTCGCCAAGCTGGTCGCGCTCGGCGGCTTCCGTCGGCTCGCCCCGAAGGTCGGCGAGTACCTCAAGGACCCGCGCACCCAGCGGATCTTCTCGTTCCAGTCGATGTACGCCGGCCTCTCGCCGTACGACGCGCTGGCCCTTTACGCCGTGATCGCGTACATGGACTCGGTCGCGGGCGTCTACTTCCCCAAGGGCGGCATGCACGCCGTTCCGCGTGCGCTCGCCGCGGCCGCCGAGAAGCACGGCGTGCAGTTCAGGTACGGCACCGAGGTCTCGTCGGTGGAGCTGTCCGGCCACCGGGCCAGGGCCGTCATCACCACCGACGGCGATCGCATCCCGTGCGACGCGCTGGTACTGAACCCCGACCTTCCCGTGGCCTACCGCGACCTGCTCGGGCGCGAGCCCTGGAACGTCAAGCGGCTCGCGTACTCGCCGTCCTGCTTCCTGATGCTCGCCGGCAGCTCGGCGACGTACTCCAAGACCGCGCACCACAACATTCACTTCGGGCACTCGTGGCAGGGGGTGTTCCGCGACCTGATCGACGAGGGCCAGCTGATGTCGGACCCGTCGCTGCTGGTCACGAACCCGACCCGCAGCGACCCCGGGCTCGCGCCGGATGGCAAGCAGATCTACTACGTGCTGTTCCCCACGCCGAACCTCGACGCGAAGCTCGACTGGGAGCGACTGGCCCCCCCCTACCGCGACCAGGTCGTTCAGACCCTCGAGCAACGCGGGTACGTAGGCTTCGGCGACGCGATCGAGGTCGAGTCGGTGACGACACCGCTCGACTGGCAGGCGCGCGGGATGGAGCGAGGCGCACCGTTCGCGTCCGCACACTCGTTCGGGCAGACCGGTCCGTTCCGGCCGAAAAACATCTGGGGCGACAACGTCGTGTTCGCGGGCTCGGGGACCACCCCCGGAGTCGGGGTCCCGATGGTGCTGATCAGCGGACGGCTGGCCGCCGAGCGAGTGCTCGGCAAGGACACCGCGTACCGGTCCAGGGCCTGGCGCTGACCCTCGGGTCGACCCCGGCCCCGGAGTAAGGTGACCGGGTGAGAGTCCCGGGGTGGCAGGCGGTCGGGGCGGCCGGCAGAGCCGCCCGTGCCGCCGTCGTGCCGTTCGACGAGCCTGAGGTCGAGACATCCACGGCCCTGATCAAACAGTTCGTCCGGCCCGGGCTGATCGGTTCCCTGCTGATGTCAGTCGGGGCCTTCGGTGCCGGCTGGATCGCCCCGGCCGCAGGCGTGGCCAACGTGCCGATCCTCAACGACATCCGGTCCAGCCAGCAGTTGAAGTTCACCAGCAAGATGCTGCTCATGGCCGGCGTCGGCCTGCTGCTGCTCACTTGGGCGCGCCTGGGTCACCACGTTCGCACCCGGCGAATCCTCGACCCCAACCGGCTGACCCGCCTGGTCTACTGGTGGTCGACCCCGCTGCTCCTGTCCCCCGTGCTGTTCAGCCGCGACCTGTTCTCGTACGTCGCCCACAGCCGGTTGCTCCCGAACGGCGTCGACCCGTACCTCTACGGCACGGGCGTCTTCGACACGTTCTACCTCGACGGTGCCGACGCGTTGTGGACGCACGCCCCGGCGCCGTACGGGCCGCTGTGGATGGGGCTGTCCTCGATCGTCTACTGGGTCACCGGGGCGCGGGCGATCCCTGCCCTGATCGCCTTCCGGCTGCTCGCGTTCGTCGGCGTGGTGCTGATCGCGGTGTTCCTGCCCCGGCTGGCCAAGAAGTGCGGGGTCGACCCGGCCAAGGCGATCTGGCTGGGGTTGCTGAATCCGTTGGTGCTGCTGCACTTCGTGTCCGCAGCGCACAACGACGCCCTCATGGTCGGCCTGCTCGTCGCCGCGATGACCCTGACCTTGGAACGCCGGTTCGTCTGGGGGCTGCTGCTCGTCGCCCTAGCCGGGGCGGTGAAGTCACCGGCACTGCTGGGGCTCCCCTTCGTGGGGCTGGTCTGGGCTGGGCCGGGCGCGTCGTTGCTGCGCCGGTTCAAGATGTGGGCGATCGCCGGGGCCTCGACGTTGGCCGTGTTCCTGCTCCTGAACCTGGCGACCGGACTCGACTTCGGCTGGCTGGGTGGGCTCGGCACTCCCGGCAAGGTGCGCACCTGGCTCTCGCCCATGACCGGCCTGGGCATGCTCACCGGCAACTTCGCCGACCTCATCGGGCTCGGTTACCGCGTCGACGGCGCCGTGGCGTTCTGGCGGGGCGTGGGCACCGTCGCCACCTTGCTGGTGATCCTGTGGCTGGTGTTCACCGGCGACCGACGGTCGGCCGCCCGCGGACTAGGCCTGGCACTGCTCGCCGTCGTCATGCTCGGCCCGGTCGTGCAGCCGTGGTACCTCCTGTGGGCCCTGGTCATCCTCGCCGGCGCAGGCTTGACCCGCGGCGAGACCCGTGCTGCCGTGCTGCTCAGCATCGGCTTCGTGGTCTACAGCGTGGCCAACGCCAACGCCACCGTCCCGCTGCTGGTCGGCAGCCTCTCGGACGGTCTGGCCGCCCTGGCGTCCGTCCTCGTGGTCGTGGTGCTGCTGGTCGCGTCGCGGCGGTCGAGGGCGGTCCTGCTCGAGGACGCCTTCCCGCTCGACCCCGATGCGTCCGAAGACTCGCGGGTCATCGCCCTCAGTTCTTCGGACGCAACAGGGGTGCCGGGCTAGAGCTCCCGCAGGTCGGTCTCCGGACCAGGACCGCGAAGCAGAACCGCGCCGGGTACCTCGTCGTCGTTCCAGGCCACGCAGGCGTCGCGGAATACCTCGACCGCGGTCTCGAACGCGTCCGGGTCGGCTTCGGCGAGGTCGGCCCAGCGGTCCCACACGACGAGGAGCCCGGTGGGTTCGTCGAGGTCGAGGCCGCGCAGACACTCATCGAGTGCGTCCCAGTTGCGGCCGAACCACGACGGGAGGTCGAACGCCTCGGCGCACCGGTCGAGGAACTCGCCCTTGTCGACGACCCCCTCGGTGTCGAGCTGGACGTAGCGCCAGCCGGCCCTCTCGACCTGTTTCTCCAAGCGCTGCACCGGACCGGCCCCGGTGCCGGCCGCCCAGTGGAACAGGCCGTGCGTGTGGCCCTGCAGGATCGAGGCGATGGTCACGGCACGATCTCCCGGAAGCTCGCGTAGTGGTCGTCGGTGTAGTACTCCTCGCCGGCCCGCCCGGCGATGACCCGGCGGGCCCCCCGATCACTCGAACCGGGGGTCACCACCGTGTACTCGTGGTAGTAGCCGCTTGCCTCCCTGGGCAGGATCCCTTCCCGGTTGGCGAAGACGATCCCGTCCCGCGGATACGGGAACGGGCCTCCAGCGGCGATCAGCTGCAGGGTCTGCTGTGCCTGTTTCGGCAGACTACCCACCCGGACCGTCGCCAGTCCCGAGGCCCCGGTGCTCGCGGGCGAAGTCGTCGGTCGGCTGAGCACCAGGTGCAGCCCGGCGAGGACCCCGGCGACGGCCAGCAGCACCACGACGCCGATCAGGCTCGTCGGCGGCTTCGTCCGTTCGGGTCGCTGCACCGCAGCATCCTGACATGACGCCCGCGGCCCGAGCCGGTACCGTGACGGCGATGGCCGGCCGAGAGCTTGATGCTGCTGGGATCACCGAGCCTGCGCTGCGCGCCTCGTACGAAGCCTGTCGGCGACTGAACGCCCAGCACGGCAAGACCTACTACCTGGCCACCCTGCTGCTGCCGCCGAGCAAGCGCCCGTACGTCCACGCGCTGTACGGCTTCGCGCGGTACGCGGACGAGATCGTCGACGACCT
>JBBQWS010000066.1:0-15365 GCA_038210415.1 Actinomycetes bacterium | reverse complement strand
CGCTCGGTCGGCCACCGTGCCTGCATCCGTGCGACTAGCGCGCTGACCTCGGTCTCGATCAGCGCGGGGCAGGTCCGTCGGGTCGCGGTGATCGCCTGCTCCAGGCCGACCCCCACGACCAGGACATCGGACAGGCGGCGGGTCCATTCCTCCAACGCCTCGACCCGGTCGATGATCGCTGCGGCGGTGTGGGAGGTCGCGAGGATGATCGGCAGCCCCCACACCGTCACTGTCACGATCACGGCTGCGACCGGCCACCCGGTCACCAGCCACGCGAGCAACCCCGCGACAACCGCCGCCCCGATCCGCCACCGGGCGCCCCGAGGCAGGGGCCGGCGTCGGGTGGTCGGCGAGGTTCGAGTCCGTGCGGGACGGGTGGCCGGGGGCAGGAGCGCCGCGATGACGAGGACGATCCCCGCGGCGACGCTGGCACCGGCTGCGGCCGCCAGCACCGTGGTCACGACGGGTCCCGGCGGGTGCGCAGCGGGGCCTGCCAGGTTCCGGTGCGGTGCTCGAGGAACCCCGGGTCGAACCCTGCCCGGACCAGCTCACCCAGACACCCCGGAGCGTGGGTCGGCACTGCGCGCCCGTCGGGTCCGGGTGTGAACACGCTGGTGGTGGCGGGACGGCCGAACTCGCCCATCCCGTTGATCTCGACGACCTCGGACACGAACCGGTACCGGCCCCCACCGCCGGGGGTCTCATCGAGCAGTGTGACGTGGACGATGAAGTCGACCGACCCAGCGACCAGCCGGTAGGCGAACGTGTCGGTCATCCCGATGTCCGCGGACAGGCACAACGTCACGATGCGGTCCAGGGCGTGATGGGCGGTGCGGGAGTGAATCGTGCACAACGACCCGTCCCCAGTGCTCATGGCCTCGAGCATCGGAACGGCCTCGCCGCCGCGGACCTCGCCGACGATGATCCGGCGCAGGTTCATCCGCAACGCGTCCACCACCAGCTCCGAGAGGGTCACCTCCCCCGCCCGGCGCCCGGAGGGGTCGCGTTCGCTGGAGCCGTCGCGGGCCTCCATCGCGACCACCCGCGGGTGGCGCTCGGGCATCTCGTGGAGGTGGAGCTCGTACTCCCGCTCGATGGTGGCGAAGCGTTCGGCGGGGGCGAACTCGTTGGCCAACGCCCGGATCAACGTGGTCTTGCCGGCGTTCTGCAGACCGGTGACCACGATGTTCTTCCCTGCCCGCAGCGCCGCGCGCAGGAACGCCACCAACGCCGAGTCCAGCGTCCCCAGGCGCATCAGGTCATCGAGGTCGACGTCGCGGACCCGGTGGCGGCGCACCACGACCTGCGGTCGCGGTGTGGTCCAGGCCATCGCCGCCAGCCGGGACCCGTCCTCCAGGCGCAGGTGCAGGCGAGGGTTCGCGGTGGTGAAGGTCCGCTCCGCGCCCCCGACGCGGGCGGCGAGGAACTGCAGCTGCTCGAGGAGCTCCTCGTCGGAGTCCGCGACCGCGGGTCCTGGTCCCTCACGCCCGTCGGCGTAGGACACCCAGACCCGGTCATGGCCGTTGACCTCGATGTTCTCCACCAACGGGTCATCCACCAACGGCTGCAAACGCCCGAGACCGAACAGTGCCGACATCACCGCGTCGCCCAGCGCGAACTCCTCCTCCACCCCCCACCCCGGCTCACCGGCCCGGGCACGGTCGCTGGCGTGGGCCGCGACCACGTCGGCGATCAGCGACCGGCCCAGCTCACGGCGCACCGCCTGATCCGACACTGGGGCCGCCTGCAACTCCGCGGCGAGCTGGTCGGCAACCTCACGACGCAGCGCCCGAACCAGCCCGTGATCGACAAGCACCGGCGCCATCGTCGGGGGTTCGAGGTCGGGCCACACAGCCATCCCGGGGCCTTCGAGCTCGGCGAAGTCCCAACGGCGCACCTGGTCGGTCACGACACCCCACCTCGTCCCCGCGCATCCCCCACGGTGCGGTCACCGCGACCGTCACCGGACCATGCACTGCGGGCCTGCGCGACCCGCCCGGCGACCGACACCGCGGCGGACTCCACGACCGACTCCGTGACGGATCCCCCAACCGGCGCCGCGGTGACCGCTACCCGGTCACCGCAGGACGATCTCCTGGGCCGGACCCAGTCGGCCAGGTCACGGGCGACGACCGCAGTCGAACGGATCAACGCCGAGCGGGCGAACCGCCCGGAGGCCGAGCCGCCGTCGCTGAGGACCGTCGCGGACCCTGGGTCCCAGACGATGCTCGGCAGGGGTGGCAGGTCGAGAGCCGCTGCGACCTCCTCGGCGGGGTAGGGGCGGCGCTCCCCGACCACTACGACGAGCAGCGAGTCGCCGTCCGTGGCGGTCGTGTCGCGGGCCTCGCGCAACCGCGAAGCGACCGGGCGGGCAGCCGCCACCGCGCGCAGGGAGGACGCCACGACCAGCACCATCAGATCCGCCTGCACCACCACGTCACCGGTGTCGAGGGCGTCGGCGCGGCCCGCATCGACGATCACATCCCAGCCGCCACCAGCACTCAGCTGCAGCAGTCGCGCCCATGCCTGCGCCAGCCCGGGCCGTGGCCCGGTCGACCCGGGCAGCACCAGCCGATCCCCAGTCGCGTCCAGCGCGACCGCCGACTCGGTCACGGCGTCCCCGACCTCGACAGTCCGGGAGGTGGCGAAACCGTGCAGACCCGGCACCGGGTGGCCCTGCAGGTAGCCGGCCGCGATATCGGCTCCGGCCGGGTCGCCGTCCACGACCAGCACGCGACGACCCGCGTCCAGCGGCCAGATCAGACCCAGGGCCAACACGGTCGACGTCACGCCCGGGGACCCCTTCGCCGAGCACACCGCGATCACGGCCATCTCAGCCGGTCCGGGGTTGCACGACGATCGCGATGCGCCCGGTCGCCGACCGCGCGGCCAGCGCCGGGCCGTCGCCCGGCGCGACGGTCACGTCGACGACGCTGACGCCATTGAGGTCCGCGGCACCCACCCGCACCACGGTCGCGGCGATCGACCCGGGCACCCCAGTCGGAGGGTCCGCGTCGGCCGCCGGTGTGTCCACGATCAGCACCCGATCACCGGCCAGCAGACCACCGGCGGGCATCCGCACGGCAGGGACCGCGACCCCGACCAGGACCTGACCCGGACCGGGGGGCGTGGCCGAAGTGAGCTGTCCCGGGGACACCAGCGAGCCCGCACTCAACGTGGTCGCCGCGCTCATCCCGACGACCCGATCACGGTCGGTGGTCGGGACCACCGAGACGCTGGGATCCAGGGACACTTCGACGCTGGTCACGTCCGCGTCGGTGACCACCGCGCCGTAGGGGACGTCGCGGGCCATCATCAGCACGGAGGTCCGCTGCCCCTGAGCGCCTACCAACCACACGGCCACGACCGCGCCGACTGCGACCAGCGCGATACCGAGCGCCAGCAGGGCGGGGCGGCGGCGTGACCGCGGGGCGCGCACCGGTGGCGGCACCGGCATCGAGCGCGCCCGCGTCGTCGACGTCGAACCGGCGCCGTTGAGGACCGTGGACATGACCACCTCACCAGGGGAAGGACGACAACGACAGGGACGTCAGGACACCAGCACTTGTAGCTCACCGATGCGCACGCTCGTGCGCGAGACCCGGGTGGTGCCCAACACCCCAGACTGGCCACCACCGACCCAGGACACCGACCACGTCGTGGTCGCGGTCACCGCGTAGGCGTGGTCGGGCTGATCGGCCGAGGAACGGGTGTACACGTAGCCGCACGTCGGTGACGCGCCCCCGCCGCTCGCGGTGGCGTAAGGGGTGCCCGGGTTAGTGCACGTCACGGAGTGACCGTCACCCATGTCCCACACGATGCGAACAGCGCGTGCCGTCGCCGTCACGGTCGTACCGGGTATCGACGCCGACGCCGAGATCGGACCCCACGTCGAGGCCGACACCTGCGTCCACAGCCACACCGGCAACCCCACCAACCCCGTCTTCCCGGGTCCGGGGGCCATCCCGATGGCCGGACCGTCCAAGCGCATCGAGTCCAGCGCCCGCTGGGCCAACGTCGCCGGCGAAGGGCCACCACCGAAGCCGTCGGGCGGGGTCGGCAACCAGAGCCAGCCGCCACCCGTGCCACCAGCCGCAAGGCAGGTCGCGATGTAGACGTGGCCCGCCGGGAAGTGCCCTTCCCATACCGGATCCGTGCCCGCAGGCTGCGGGTCCGCAACCCGGAAGTAGCAGCCCTGGGAGTTGCTCCACCAGCCGAACTGGGCCAGGTAGCAGGCGACTTGCTCGCCAGTGCCCGGCATTCGGCAGTCCGCGCTACCGCCTCCACCATTCCCGCTTGGCGTCGGCGTTGGGGAAGTGCCGCCAGGTCCCGTCACGACTACCACGCAAATGGGTTGCTCGGGCGGGCAGCTCACCCCGCCGGTGTCGGCATGGGACGCGGGGGCTGCTGCCACGAAACTGACTCCGACCGTGAGCAGGCCGAGGAGTGACGCGCGGGCTCGTCTCAGCATGAGCGGTCTCGATACGCGACCGAAGACTTGATCACCCAGCGTCCGGCGTATTGCGTAGCCACAGACTCCACGACCACTCGAGCTGACTGCCCGGGCGCCAACGCCGACTTCCCAGTCTCGGTGAACAGTGGGATCCACTTCGACGAGTCGAGGCAGTCCGTCAAAGTCACGCGCGTCGGGTCATCGGTCTGGACTTGCACTACCTGCACAGCATGTGTGGGCGCACCCTGCATGTGGATCTTGTTCCGGCGAAGGATGAGGACTGTCGCCAGCGCCTCGGCCAGCGCCTTGTCCGTCGAGTACTTCTCAAGCGCCTTCGGAGGAGGCTGCGTCGGATCTGCCTGCGACGCGACCTTCGCCGCCCAGAATCCGGCGTACGCAGCGAGTGCTGCTGCGCGAGCTGGTGCGGTTGGGTCGATCGACCTGGTCGGCGTAGTAGACGTGGTCGCGGATGACGGTGATGTCGAGGGCAATTTCTGTTCGGTCTGGGTGGAGCAGCCGGCAAGCAGCGCGCTGCCGATCGCGACCGGCGCCAACCACCGGCCGACCCAGGTCTTCGCGTGTCGGTTCACTCCCCACCGCCTCGACGCCGACCGCTCCACGCGGTGCCGTAACGGAGGCCGTGATCCCCCGTCGTCCGAACGTTGTACCCCGGGGCGACCGGTCGTGCACCCGGTTCGTGGCGAACCTGTGGATGAATCACTGTGTGCGACAGGCATGTCAGCAGCGATGTCACGTTCAGTGATCGTTCACCTCCCGTCGAGGGGTGCGTCGCATTCATGACGCAGTCCGTAGGGAGTAGGACCGTGCGACCAGGTCGGGGCTGGTCATGCGGGCCTCGCGAGTGGCATCGATCGCGGTTCGGACGTCGGTCTCGTCGACGGTGCGGGCGAGTCCCACGGTGGCAAGCCGTTCGATGATTCCGGGCCAACCGCGGGTGCCGAGCAGAACATGCGTGAGCCGTCGGGCCTGCCACCCGGGGAGTCCGGTGTCGGTGGCCAGGGCACGCCAGCCGCCCATCAGCCGAGCGTGATCGTGGTGGCGCTGCACGCGGTCGGCGACGCTGGCGAGGATCGATGCGACTTGGTCGCGTGGCCATCCGGCGTCTTCCAGGCATGCGGCTACCTGGTCGAGAAGGGCGCTGGGCGGGGTGTGCGCGACGGTGAGCAGCGGGGGGGCGGGGGGCTCGTGCCCAAGGCTGGCGAGCACGTCGAAGCTGAGCGGAGGGAGCGCGCTGGCTGCTTCGTCCAGTCCACCGTTTCGGGCCTGACGGCGGTGGGTCGCCCGGCGTTGCCAGGCGGTGCGTCCGCTGGTGCCGTAGGCGGCTCCGACGGTCTCGTCTGCGACGGCGCGTCGGGCAGCTGACCACAAGATGCCCCAGGGGGACGATGCGTCTCGGATTCCGTCGCTGCTCAGGACTCGCCAGGTCATCGCCCACGCGGTGGCTTCGGCGTGTTCGGCGGCCGGGCCGACCAGCCCGAGCGCGAGGACCTGCGGGTGGACCACGGTGTCTCGGACGTAGGTGAGCAGCGTCGTCCCGGCCGAGCTGTCCCACCCGTCGACGTCGATGGCGGTCAGCTGGTTGAGCAGGCCGTGACGGGTGCGAACGATGACGGCGGGGGCGGTGGTGTCGGTGCTCGCGCCCTTGCGCGTCAGGGCAGTGCACGCCTCTGTCGGTGCTGGTGCGGTCATGGGTCCCTCCGTCGTTGTCTCGCCGATCCGGTCCCCAACAGCGTCCTCAGGCACTCCGTCACGGCGTCCGTCGCGAACGGGCGGCGCTTCTGACCTGCGGTGATGCCAGCGGTGGACGCGGGTGACGGACCCCGCGACGGACCAGGTGACGGACTCCGTGACGGACTCCGGACGATGTCCCTCGACTCGCGGCGGGGCAGCGACGCGTGTCAGCGGGTGACTGCGCGGGACGGTGCCGCGACGACTCCGTCGAGCTCGGACGCGGTGGGGGAGGTGTCGATGCGTCGTTCGGCCAACGGCTGGTAGGCCTCGACGATGGGAGTGACGTCGTCGCAGTCGGCTGGGACCAGGCGACCGTCCAACTTCGCGGTGACGAGTCCGGGATCGTCGCTGACTCGATCCCCGGGCAACTGGCGGGCGTCGATGAACAGGGTCCCCCGGCTGGCGATCGCGTCGAGGGTGGTCGCGTTGGCGATCGCGATGTTTGTGCAGGCATCCAGTGCCGTCAGCGTCTGGTCGAGGTCCCACCGCGGTTGGCCGGCGGCGTGGACGCCGGCGGCGCCTCGGGTCAGCGGCAGGGTGGCTTGGGCAAGAGCCGGGAGGGCCCGAACGTCGGCGCGCAACCCGGGCGTGACCGGGACGCCGGAGCTGAGCCCGGCCAGGTCCTGATGCTGGCGCGCCCACCCGATCCGACGCTCCTGCAGATCGGCGAGCAGTGACGGTGTGATGCCGAGCTGGTCGCCGTGGGCGATGACGTGGGCGTGCAGGATCACTGCGGCGGCGGCGTAGTCGACCAGGTCTGCTGCACTGGCGTGGCGTGGGTGACGCGCGAGCGTCCAGGCGCCGAGACGTAGTCGTGAGAGCCGGTCGACCAGCTCAGTGTCCGGGGGACCGACTCGGACACCAGGACGTGCCACCGACAGGCCGCGCAGCGGGGGCCGGGCGTCGGGCACGCCTCTCAGTCCCACTTCTCGACGGAGCTCGCGGGCCGCCGCCTCGATGACGTCCAGGGACGGGAGTCGGCGCATGGTCCGCGCCCAGGGGACCCCGGCCTGGGCCGCGCGCAACGCGAGGTCGCGGTCGCTGCCCGCCAGGCCGAGCACCAGGTCGGCGATCTCTCCGTAGCCGTAGGCTCGTGCGGCACCGGACTCGAGCACCCCCGCGGACACGGTGCGGTCCCACCCTCGTGGATCGTGATGGGTGGCGACCAGGTCCTGGGCTGCCCCCAGCGTCCGAGCGGCTGCCGTCCACTCCCGTACCGGATGCCCGCGACGACTCACTCGCGCTCGAGCGTCATCGGCGGTGGCTTTCAGGTCCAGCAGTTCCCGGGCCAGGCGCAGAGCCGGCCGGTCTACGTACTCCGGCTCCACAGCCGCGGCGTGCCCCTCGAGGCGGTGGGGGCCGCCGACAAGGAACAGCAGGTGCTCGCCCGCGACGACCAGGAGCCGTCGATAGGCTGTGAAGGCGGTCTCGGCCGTGGCCCGGTCCGCGATCCGGTCGGTGGCCAGCTGGGCCGCTGCCCACGCCACCTGCCGCTGTGCCGTGTCGATCAACTCGCCGTAGGTGGTGGGTGAGGCCGAGCTCACGCGCTGGTGAGGAGCTCGTCGATCCCTCGAACCGTTCGTGCGACAGCGGTGAGCAGCCGTAGATCATCGAGGCCCAGGTCGGACTCAGCGTGCAGGGTGCGGGCAACCATGCTCAGCGTGAACCGGGCCAGAGCCAGCAGACCCGCCGCCCCGGTATCGGCAGGCGGCCTCCACGCCGCGGGCTGCGGCACTGACTCTGACCGGTCAGACGTGCTGCGGATCCAGTCGAGCAGCTCACGTACGTCGACGGCTGCGATGGTCAGGCCCGCACCCGAGTCGAGCTGAGGGTCGACCGCGCTGGCCAGGAGCCGCCGATGCAGCTCTCCCAGCAGTGCGTCCAGCTGCACCCTCCACTGCGGATGCCTCGGTGACACGACACGCACGTTCCCCATCCGGGACCTCCCAGGCTCCGACACCCACGCTGGCGGCATCCACGTCCGCGGACGGTCCGCGCGAACGCGCGGCTGTGGACGGCGCACGCCGTCCAGAGATGTGCGCAACCGGCACGCGAGACGACGGGCCGCTCCCGGCAAGCGCCCAGGACGGACGCCAGGTCCGCTGGCATCCGTCGAATCCAGGGACGACGCAACACCTCGCACATCTCGCCGAAGGCGACGTTCGGGGCGTTGCGTCATGGGCTGGCCCGAGCTCGCAGCTTTCCGGGCGGATGTTGCGTCGCTTCCATTCCGCGCGCACCTACTTCCTGGGCGCCGTCCGACTCGACGCCCGGCACACGAACAGGAGTCCGGTGTGGATCGTCAGGAGCTCGCCGCGTTGCCCCCGCTAGTCGATGTGCCCACCGCCGCACGCGCACTGGGGATCGGCCGGTCCTTCGCCTACCACCTCGTCCGAAGCGGGGCGTGGCCCACCACTGTGATCCGGCTGGGCACCGTCGTCCGCATCCCGACCGCAGCACTCGTCCGGCTCATGGAGGTGACCGACCTCGAGCCCGGTGCATAGCCGCGTTGTCCACAGGTCGAGGTCGAAGCACTGTCCACTGGCGGGCCCCGCCGCTACACACGCCCTTGGGGCGAGTAGGGCGCCGAGATCACGGCCAACTCGAATCGGCGGCCGTGATCACCCAACACGAAGACTGGCACGGCGGAGGGATCAGACGTGAGCGTGCGCGTGATCGTGCTGCGCGACGGGTCGAAGCGGTGGGAAGTCCGCACCGACGTCGGCGAGCCCGACGGAACCCGCCGCCAGGTACGCCGCCGCTATCGCACCGAGCGCGACGCACGCCGCGCCGACGCCAAGACCGTCACCCAAGTCGCCGAAGGCACCTTCGTGGCCCGCCACGAGCAGACCGTCGCCGCGTTCCTCACCGACTGGGTGGACGGCCGCATCGACCTCCGCTCGACCACACGTCACCACTACCGGTCGAACCTGCGGCCGATTATCGCCCAGTACGGACACCTCAAGCTGCAACGGCTCAGCAAACGCAACATTGACGACTGGGTCCGCGACATGGTGGGCAAGGGCCGATCCCCGCGCACCGTGAACCTGACCCTCACCGTGCTCTCGGCGGCGCTGGAAACCGCCGTCAAAGCCCAACTGATCGCCCGCAACCCCGTCGCGCTCGTCTCGCGACCTCGGCCCGAGAGCCGTGTTCAGGGGCAGGCCTGGACCGCCGAGCAGTGCGCCGCCTTCCTCACCCGTGCCAGCGTCGAGCGGGAATCGGCGCTGTGGCGACTCACGATGCTCGGACTGCGACGCGGCGAAGTCCTCGGGCTGCGCTGGACCGACGTCGACCTCGAAGAGTCCACCGTGCACGTCCGGCAATCCCGCGTCCTGGAAGGCGGCGTGGTCGTGGTCAACGCCCCGAAGACCAAGGCAGGAACACGGTCGCTGCCCATCCCCGCATCAGTCGTCGACGACCTACGGACCCTTCGAGCTCGGCAGGTCGCTGAGCGGTTCGCCCTCGGCACCTACCGCGACCCCGAGCTCGTGGCCGTCGACCAAGCCGGACGAGGACTGCGACCCGAGTGGTACTCCGACGAGTTCCACCGCATCGCCACGGCCGCCAGGCTTCCGCGCATCCGGCTCCACGACGCACGCCACTCCGCCGCCTCGCTGATGGCCTCCCTCGGAGTCCCACCCGCGGTCGCCGCTGAGTGCCTCGGCCACGACCCCGTGGTGTATCTCAGGACCTACGTCCACAACTACGACGACGACCGCCGAGCCGCAATTGAGGCACTTGACCAAGCCGTCCGACGGTGACTGAACCGTCCCGGGGCATCCAGCGGCTCCGTCATACTCGGCGTTCTTGACCCGGCGGCTGGCTCGGTCTCCTGGTTTGATGATGACCCGCGCGTGCCTGATGGCGGCAACGGTAAGACGAGCATCTCGGGAGCAGTGCGGCAGTTGTCGCGTCGGTGCTTGCGCGAGGCGACGTACCTGCAGCGGCGTGGGCTCCTGGAGCCTGATGACTTGTTGGAGATGCGGCGAGCTATTCCAAGGATGTTTGGATGTCGTGAGATCTACTCCAACGAAATCCACCCGATCGTTGTAGTATCGCCTGGTGGATCCAACAGACTTCCGGGCCCCGCAGTTCGGCCGGGCGAGCCGCCGCGCCGGTGACCGCTGGGCATTCTGGTACTTCGAGCCGGCGCCGATCCCGCGGGACCTCGCACTCGACCCGGCCACAGTTCTGGCGCTCTCCGAGGCCGACGCAGCCCTCGGCCACCTGCAAGGGCTAGGGCACCTGATCACCGATCCGCAGTTGCTCATCGGCCCCTACGTCACCCGCGAGGCTCTCGCGAGCTCCCGCATCGAGGGAACGCAGGCATCCCTTGCTGAGGTGCTGCAGGCCGGCGCCGAGGTCGACGATCCCGAGCCGACGAACGACGACGTCGCCGAGGTCGAGTCCTACGTTCGGGCCACCTACCGGGGCCTCGAATTGATCAACACGCTGCCGATCAGCCAGCGGCTGATCCTCGACGTCCACCGCGTGCTCCTCACCGGCGTCCGCGGTGAGGAGCGGCTGCCCGGGGAGCTGCGCCGTAGCCCCGTATGGGTCGGCTCCCCAACGGACAGCCCCGACACGGCCGTGTTCGTGCCGCCGCTGCCAGCGCATCTCGGTGAGCTGCTCGCCGACTGGGAGCGGTATGTCAACGAACCTGGACCGCAACCCATCCTGATCCGGTGCGCACTCATGCACTATCAGTTCGAGACCATCCACCCCTTCCTGGACGGCAACGGTCGGATCGGGCGACTGCTCATCGGACTCATGCTGCACGAGCAAGGCCGACTCACGACACCGCTGCTCTACCTCTCGGGCTACCTGGAGACCCACCGGCGGGAGTACTACGAACGCCTCCAGGCAGTCCGAGAGCGCGGCGAGATCCAGCAGTGGCTGCAGTTCTTCCTCACCGCCGTGCAACGCCAGGCTGAGGACGGGGTCGACCGAGCCGGCGAACTCGTTCGAGTCCGCGAGGAGTACCTGACCGCTGCTGCGCGATCACGGTCTCGAATCGGAGAACTCGTGCCGCTGATCTTCGCCAACCCCTTCGTCACCGTCCGCCGCGTCGAGACGGCGCTGAAGATCACCAACCAAGGCGCGCGCAACCTGATCCGAGACGCGGAGTCCAGAGGATGGCTCGAGCCCATCCAGGTCCGAGGCCGAGGCCGCCGGCAATACTGGCTCGCCCGACACGTGTTCGAGATCATCGAGGCTCCCCCGGTCTACGAGCGTCGGCGGATTGATTCATCGTTGGATGCACAGCACCCTCAGCGAACGCGCTCGCTTTGACCCGCCGCGCAGCGGAGGCCCCGCGTTGGCCGATCTGAGTCATCCGGCTGCCGACGATCCGGCAGACGTGGAAGGAATCGAGTCCTGAGCGACCGAAGTCCACCGGGGCCCCGGAGGTGGCCTCGGACGCAGTCTCTCGTGGCGGTCTATCACCGTCACATCGGTGTCGGACGGGCCAAGCAGACTAGTTTGGTGACGATTGAGGGGGTTAGGTGACGAGCGACGGGCGAGTGGCCGTATCTCTCGACGACCTCATCATCTTCCGTCGCGCCAACCCAGCGTGGCGGCTTCTGGCTGCCGACAACGCGGCCGTGGTGATCGCCTTCCTGGATCGCGCGTTCCTAGCGCCAGGAGCCCGAACCCTCCCGGAGGCGTCCTTGGCGGGAGCCCTCCAAGACGTTCTCGACGAGGTGAACGCGACCGATGTCGGTCTGATGCCCAAGGGTGCACGGCAGTACCTGACTGACTGGTGCGGCGACGGTTTCGGCTGGTTGCGTCGGTACTACGCACCCGGGTCGGACGAGCCGACATACGACATCACACCGCGGGCTGAGGCTGCGGTCGTCTGGGTGAAGGGTCTGATGCAGGCACGCTCGTTCATCGGGACGCAGTCCCGATTGCTGCAGGTCGTGGCGTTGCTCGACCAGATCCTGGAGGGGTCGCAGGCCGATCCCGACGAGAGGGTCCGGCTCCTTGAGGAGCGGCGCGCGGAGATCGACGTTCAGATCGACGAGATCCGGACGGGGAGGGTGGACACACTCGCACCCGGTGAGGTGCGGGATCGGTATCAGACGCTGGCGTCGACTGCGCGGAGCTTGCTGGCGGACTTCCGCGATGTGGAGGAGAACTTCCGTTCGTTGGATCGCGACACCCGTGTGCGGATCGCGCAGTGGGATGGGCCTCGGGGTCCGCTCCTCGACCAGGTTCTCGGGCAGCGGCATTTCATCACCGAGGGGGAGACGGGTTCCTCGTTCACCGGGTTCTATGACTTCTTGTTCGACCCGAGCAGGTGGGAGCGGTTCCAGGCATCGCTGCGGGCCGTCGCAGCGATGGAGGACGTCACCGGGGTCGACGACGGGCTGCCCGGGATCACGCGGGACTGGCTAATCGCCGGGGATCAGGTCATGCGGACCGTCGCCCGACTGTCGGGGCAGATGCGCCGGTTCCTCGAGGAGCAGACATACGCGGAGAACCGGCGGATCGGAGACCTCGTCCACGCGATCGAGGCGAACGCAGTCGCAGTGCGGGACATGCAGCCGACGCTCACGCAGTTCATGAGCGTGGACGAGCCGCGCGGTGATGTAGTCCTGCCGATGGACCGGACCTTGTGGGATCCGCCGGTGAAGCAGCGCTTCGCTGACCCGAAGCCAGCCGATCCGATCAGCGACGCGGAGATCGAGGCGATGGAGGAGCTGTTCACCGGTCAGCGGATCGACCCTGTCAAGGTGCGGGCGCTGCTCGCCTCGACGCTGACACTGTTCCCGACGGGCCTGTCGGTGAAGGACGCCACCGATCTGGAGCCCTTGACCGAAGGGCTCGCGGAGTTGGTGACGATCCTGGAGGTCGCGACAGAGGCGGACTGGTTGACCGACGTGGACGAGGACACGATCGAGGAGATCGTGCTGGAGGAGAACGGGCGACGCAGGGTCGCGTCGGTCCCTCGGATGCTTCTGGAAGACGTGCACGGGGAGTTGACCGATGACGGCTACTGACGATCTCGACGCGGCAGAGGACAGCGCCCCGGTCGAGGGCGCCTTGTCGATCAGCGACGCGGTGATCCCGTTGCTCCGCGGCGTCGTCTACGCCGGCACCCACGTGCGGGCGTGGACGGCCGTGATGAAGATGGAGTCCTCGGTTCGGGACTACGTCTCGGCGATGAACCTGGACCTGCACGTGGAGCCGGCGGAGGGGTTCGCGTACCTGCGGCGCAAGCAGGGCCTGGAGGACGGCGCACTGATGCTGCTGCGGCGCCGCGCGTTGTCCTATCGGGTGTCGTTGATGCTCGCCCTGCTGCGCCGGCGGCTCGCGGAGTTGGATGTGCAGGGCGACCAGACACGGCTGGTGATGTCGGGCGATGAGCTCGTGGAGATGGTGCGCACGTTCCACCCGGACCGGTCGAACGAGACGAAGTTGGTTGACGCGGTGGAAGCGGACGCGAACAAGCTCGTAGAGATGGGGTTCTGCCGCCGGATCCGCGGTCAGGCCGACCAGATCGAGGTGCTTCGAGTCGTGAAAGCGTTCGTGGACGCGGAATGGCTCTCGGAGTTCGACACCCGGTTGGCGGCATACGCCGCCCACGCGACGGGGAAGGACCCGGTCGTGGACGAGGACGAGGCCGACCAGTGACCACGGACGCGGGACAGTGGGGGCTGGGGCTGGACCTGCCTGAGATGGCGGGGTTCCGGCTGTGGAACGTGGAGCTGCTGAACTGGGGCACGTTCGACGGGTCGATCGTGTCGTTCCCGATCGAGGGTAAGGACTCCTTCGTGACCGGCGCGGTCGGCGCGGGCAAGTCCACCGTCGTCGACGCGTTGACGACCCTGTTCGTCCCCACGACCCGCATCGTCTACAACAAGGCCGCCGGCGCCGGGCGCAACGAGCGACGCCTGGAGACGTACATGAAGGGCGTCTACTCCACCGCAGCCGACGACACCGGCACGAGGTCGAAGCCCGTCGCGCTGCGCGACACCAAGCATGTGACCGCGATCCTCGCGCACTTCCGCGACGAGCAGGCCAACGCCGACGCCGTGTTCGCGCACGTCTACTACTTCACCGCGGCCGGGAAGATCGAGAAGGTGTACGCGGTCTCGGACAAGCCGATCACGCTGGAGGTCCTCCTCGCCGGGGCGAACAGCGACCCGCGGACGATGCAGCGACTGATCGGTCAACGCATGACGAAATGCCCGACGTGGCGGGACTACCTGCTCGACGTCCGCCGGATGCTCGGCCTGCCCCACGAGCAGGCGCTGGACCTGTGGTCCCAGACCGTGTCAATGAAGCAGGTCGAAAACCTAACCGCGTTCGTCCGCTCCCACATGCTGGAACCGCCGGACGACACTCGCAAGAAGATCGACGATCTCATCGGGCACTACCAGGACCTAACCGCGTCCGCCGCCGCGATCGACCGGGCGAAGGACCAGTTGGGCATCCTCACCCCCCTGGTCGCGAACTTCGACGACTACGACCAGCACGCCGGCGACGGCGACGACCTCGCCCGCGTCCGCGACCACGTCCTGGAACAGTTCTACCAGGGCGTCGAGATCGGGCTGGTCGAGGCGGAGAGGGCGGCCGCGGACGCGAAAGCCAAGGCCGCTGCGGCACAGAGGCGGAACCTCGACGGGGAGATCAAGGCGATCGACGATCGGATCGGCGTGCTCGACAAGAGCATCGCCGACCAGGGCGGTGCCGCGCTCGTCGATCTGGAACGGCAGATCGAGGCGGCGGAGGCGGAAGCGTTCACCCGTGTCGAGCGGCGCACCTTGTTCGAGGGGCGCTGTACGGACGCCGGGGTCGAGCCCGCTACCGACTTGGACGGCTTCCTGATCCTGCGGTCGGAAGTGCAACGCCTTCACGACCGGGCGGCGCAGGCGGCGGAGCAGCAGAAGCCGGAGTACGAGACCATCGCGGAGTTGCACCAGAAGAAGGAGCGCGTCCGCAAGATCGGGGAGACGGTCGCGTCGTTGCGGCGCGGCAAGTCGAACCTCGACCCGGACCTCCTGGCGTTGCGCGTGCGGATCGCGGACGCCGCGGGCATGGATGAGCGGGACTTCCCCTTCGTCGGAGAACTTCTGAGGGTGCGCCCGGATCGCCGTGAATGGGAGCCCGCTGTCCAGCGGCTGCTGCACGGGTTCGGGGCGACGCTGCT
>JBBQWS010000065.1:0-15744 GCA_038210415.1 Actinomycetes bacterium | reverse complement strand
GCAAGGAGCACCAATCATCCGGCGCCAGGCCGGGAGCGAGGCCCCTTCCGGCCCGTTGGGTCCGCACCTCTTCGGCCACTGGGTCACCCAGGTGCAGTCGAAGGCCGTCCCAGAGCAGGGGTCTGGCCAGGACCAGGGCATGATCATCGCCGACCTCGACGACGCGGCCCCACCGGATCCGGCACCGGTCGAGAACACGCAGCGGTTCTTCGATCACGCCGGTGCGCAGCAGGCCGACATAGGGGTAGACGCCCAGCACGTGGAAGCTGTGATGGGGCAACGCGCCCGCCCCGGCAGATTCCCCGAGCGGGCTCCAGGTCCGACCAAGGAGCGGACGGAACCTCTCCTCCAACGAGAGCGCCATCAGTCGCGGATCGACGGCTGCGAGCAGGTCGTTGCCGATCCAGTACGCCTCCACGACCCCGGCGTCCAAGGGGTCGGCCAGGCCGTTGGCGTGAGCGATCAGCTCGAGGTAGGGCCATGCCCCCTCGAAGCTGCGCAGCGTGCGCCGCAGGTCGACGTCCACCGCCCCGACCGAGGTGCGTTCGAGTAGCTGCGCCGGGTCGTCCGCCCCGCAGTAGCCCAGCTCGTTAGGGGGGTAGGCGTAGCGCGCGAAGAGCAGCGCCCCGTCGGTCATGCCGACACCGTGCCTCCTCGGCTGGCCGCCCCTACCGCCGGGCTGCCTCGCCACATCGGGGTGGCGACCAGCGCGCCGCCGGCGAGGACGAGGGCGATCCAGGCCGCCCGCGGGACCAATGGCTGGCCCTGCGCAGCAGCACCCAGCAGCACGGTGATGACTGCTCCCACGACCAGAACCGCGGTGACGTCGACCGCTTGCGCCCGAGCCAGCGCCGCGTACCAGGCGGAGACGTACCCCGCGAGCAGAAGGCCGGTGAAGAGCACCCAGCCCCACTGCTCGGTGGTGAGGGACCCCACCATGGCCAGGCCACCTCGTGCTGCCGTCCAGGCCAGGAGGACGGCGGAGCCGACGCCCATCCGGGTCAGTCCCAGGGTCCAGGACGACAGATCCCTGAGCAGCCACTTGGCGAGCACGACCTCGACGGCCCAGACCACGGTGGCGGCGAGGATCATGAGCTCGCCCTGCCCGAACGCGGCAGCGGCGCCCCCGGCGAGCCCGACCTGACCGACCACGAGCAAGGTGATGGCTAGGAGGTGCCACCGGCCGAGCCGTTCGCCGAGCAGTGGCACTGCGAGCAGCGCGACCCAGATGAGCAGGGTCTTGTGCAGGAAGGCAGCGTTCGACGAGGACGCCCGGGCCAGTCCCTCGAAGAAGAGGACGAAGGCGACCGCCCCGCCGAGCACGCCGACGACGGCGAGGCCGAGCCACTGCTGCATGGTGTTCGGTCGCGTGAGCACGACCCGCTCGCGTGGCCGGTCGGCGGCCATCAGGACGGTCACGCCGATCAGGAGCACGAGGAAGGCGACGGTGTTCTTGAGCGTCGTGTAGGTCGTCGCGTTGCCGACGGCCTTCACGCCAAAGCTGTTGAAGAAGACGGCGAAGCCGCTGATGGCTGCCGTCACCAGCGCGAGCAGCAGGCCGGTCCGTCGACTGGACGTCATGGGGATTCCTCCGGGGTTCGTATCGACAACGCGTCGAGCGCTTCGTCTTCGGTGAGGTGAGCCAGCGCGAGCCCGCAGTGGACGAGCAACCAGTCGCCGACGGTCACCGGCTCCTGCAACGTCAACAGCGAGACCTCGACCTGGCGGTCGCCGAGACCGACGAGCACCACTTCGTTCACGGGAGGCGTCAACACCTGGCAGGGAGCACCGAGGCACATCAGGGCTCACCCTCCTCGAGCGCGTCGAGGACCGCCTTCAGCGCGGGCTCGACGGCGGAGTCGACGTCACGCGAGAGTCCGGCCCCGGCGCTCACCGTGGAGATCTCGATCCCGACCACCGTCAGGCGTTGCGGAAGGCGCCCCAGCGCGCGCGAGAGCTCCACCGCAGCGGACAGTCCGAGGGCGTGGGTGCCACCCGCCGACCATCCGTCCGCCGGCAGCGGCGTGTCGGTGACGCATAGCGTCCGCAGCGTCCCGGGTGGGTTACCCGACACCATCGCGTCGACCACGACCACGCGATCGGCTCCCGCCCAGGTGTCGATGAGGCTCGCAAGGTCGTCGATCTCCAGGACCACGACGTCACTGAGGCCCAGCGCTGCCGCGCGGCGGGCGACTTCGGCGCCTACTCCGTCGTCACCGCGGTGCGGGTGGCCGACACCGATCAGGAGCGCGGTCATGTCCGCTCCACGGTCAGGTCGAGGAAGTGCGTCGCGCACGAGATGCAGGGGTCGTAGTTGCGGACGGCCTGCTCGCACTGCCGCGACAGCACGTCGTGCGGTAGATGGAGGCGGTCCTGCACGAACCGGTGCAGGTCCTGCTCGATGCTGGCAAGGTTCTGCGAGGTCGGGGGCACGATGACCGCGTCCTCGATGGTGCCGTCGGCGGCCAGCCGGTAGCGGTGGTAGAGCACACCTCGCGGGGCCTCGGTGGCGCCGTGGCCGAGTCCGGGTGTGGCCGGGACCGGTACGGACGGCGCAGCCGCGCCCTCCCAGGAGTCGATGATCCGCAGCGCCTCGTCGAGGGCGAAGACGAGCTCCACCGCACGCACGACGATCGACCGGAACGGGTTGCGGCAGACCGGCCCGAGGCCCGCCGCGGCCGCCGTCTCGCGGGCGAGCGCGGACAACTGATCCTGGTTGAGGGAGTAGCGGGCGAGCGGCCCGACGACGTAGGGCTGCCCCTGCAGGTGGGCGTGCAGCGCCGTGGATCGCGCGACGTGCTCCTCCGCGATCACCGTGCCGAAATCGGCGACCTCGAACGCGCGCCCCGTGCTCGACACGAACGTGCCCCCTTCGAGGGGGTAACCGTGCGGCGACCGCAGGGCGACGTACTCCTGGGTCTGCTCGAAGTCGGGGAAGTCGAAGTCGGCCACCCAGCCGACGGTCGCGACTGCGTCGTCGCGGGCCCGCAGCAGCTGCGGGCGGAGCGCCATGAGCTCGCCGCGGGTCGGGAGTCGGTAGAAGCCGCCGATGCGCACGTTCACCGGGTGCACGGACCGGCCGCCCACGAGTGTCATGAGGGCGTTGCCGGCCTTCTTGAGCGAGAGCCCTCGCTCCACCAGGTCGCGATGGTCTGCCGCCATCTCGACCGCCCCGTCGTAGCCGAGGAAGTCGGGTGCGTGCAGCAGGTAGATGTGCAGGGCATGGCTCTCGATCCATTCCCCGCAGTAGAGCAACCTTCGGAGCGCGCGGATCTCGTCGGGTACGGTGACCCCGCAGGCGTCCTCGATCGCGAGGCAGGCACTCATCTGGTAGGCCACCGGGCAGATGCCGCAGATACGCGCGGTGATGTCCGGAGGTTCGGTCCAGGCTCGCCCTCGCAGGAAGGCCTCGAAGAACCGCGGTGGCTCGAAGATGTTGAGCTCGACCTCGGCCACCTGCCCGTCGGTGACCCGAACCCGCATGGCGCCCTCGCCCTCGACTCGAGCGAGCGGATCGGCGCTGAGCACGTGGTCGCCGGACGTCAGCTTGTGGGTCACGGGGACACCGCCTCCTGGGGGTCGTGCTCGTGCCGGAGACTCTCCTCGTGGAAGGCCGGCGCGGCGGCGTTGAACGTCCGGAAGAGGCGGAGGACGTCGCGGTCGGGCATGCCAAGGTCGGTGAGCCGCGACGCCAGCGACGTGGTGTTGGCGGTGTCCTGCGGGCCGAAGCACCCGTAGCAGCCCCGGGCGTAGGCCGGGCAGAGGGCACCGCAACCCCCGTGGGTCACCGGGCCGAGACAGGGCGTCCCATGAGCCACGAGGACGCAGACCGTGCCGCGCTGCTTGCACTCCACGCAGACGCTGGAGGCAGGAAGGCGAGGCGTGCGCCCGCTGACGAGTGCGGTGAGGACCCCGAGCAGCTGCCGGCTGTCGATGGGGCAGCCGCGCAGCTCGACGTCCACGTCCACGTGCTCGGCGATGGCCGTGGAGTGCGCCAGCGTCTGGATGTACTCCGGGTGGGCGTAGACGATCGAGCGGTACTCCTGCACGTCGGAGAAGTTGCGCAACGCCTGGATGCCCCCGGTGGTCGCGCACGCCCCGAGGGTGACGAGCGTGCGTGACGCCCGCCGGATCTCCTGGATGCGCGCCGCATCGGCCTCGGTGGTCACCGACCCTTCGACCAGGGACACGTCGTACGGCCCCGCGACGACCCCTCGGGTCGCTTCGGGGAAGTAGGCGATCTGGACGGCGCCGGCCAGCGGGAGGAGCTCGTCCTCGCAGTTGAGCAGCGTGAGCTGGCAGCCGTCGCAGGAGGCGAACTTCCAGACAGCCAGGCTGGGCGGGGGAGCGGTCATGTCACGCCTCCCGGACCGCGAGCAGGGGCGCGAGGGTCGCGGCGTCGAGCACCGGGCCGTCCACACAGACGAAGAGCTCGCGCAGCTGGCAGTGGCCGCACAGTCCGACACCGCACTTCATGCTGCGCTCCATCGAGAGCCGGATGCGCTCGGCGGCCACGCCAAGGTCGGTGAGAGCGACGGTGACGTAGCGCATCATCGTCTCCGGGCCGCACACGAGCGCGAGAGTGCGGGCGGGGTCGACCTCGAGGCGGGGGATCAGCCGGGTGACCAGACCCACGCGGCCAGCCCACCGGTCGTCGCCCTGGTCGACGATGGTCTCGACCTCGAGGCCTTGCGCGCGCCAGGCGACGAGCTCCGGTGAGTACAGCTGGTCGGCGGGGCTCCGCGCGCCGTACAGGAGAACGACGCGGCCGTAGCTGGCCCGATCGGCGAGCAGGGACAGCACGGCCGGGCGTAGCGGGGCCAGCCCGATCCCACCCGCGACAAGGACGACGTCGCCACCTCGACCGTCCTCGACCTGCCAGCCGGTGCCGTACGGGCCTCGCACCTCGAGGGCGTCGCCGACCGGGACGTCCACGAGGGCGTGGGTGACGCCTCCGACGTCACGGATGGTGTGCTGCAGCTCGGGCTCAGCCGGGTCACCGCAGATTGAGATGGGGACCTCGCCGAGCCCGACCCGGCCAAGCATCGTGAACTGCCCCGGCGCGAAGGTGAACGGCGCGCGGTCGAGCGGCTCCAGCACCAGCGTCGTCGTGTCCCGGGTGTCGCGTCGTCGGCCGACCACCCGGAAGTCACGTGCGTCCTGGGAGTCAGCCGAGACCATGGGGTCAGCGCTTGGACGCATCGGGCACCGCATAGAGGTCGAGGAGCCGGACTCGCGCCCCTTGCAGACGGGTGAGCATGACCTGCGCCACCCGCTGCAGCAGCGCGTAGCCGAGCTGGGGGTCCTGGTCGCACTTGGTGCGCAGGCAGGCGCCGTCGAAGACCACGGCGCTGGTGGCGACGACCGCCCGGGCATCGAACATCCAGCGGTGCGGGGGGACGAGCCACGACCAGCCGAGCACCTCGCCGTCCTCGACCGTCTCGACCACCAGGGATCCGCCGGCCCGTTGGGCCGCCTCGAGAGCCACCCGGCCGTGCCGGATCACGAAGAACGTCCCGGCCTCGTCGCCCTCGCGGTAGAGGAAGTCCCCTTCGTGGATGCGACGGTTCGCCGCGCAGCCGGCGATGAGCGCCAGAGTGTCGTCGTCGAGGCCGGCGAAGAACGGGTGCTCGCGCAAGAGCTCGTCGATGCCGCGCATGTCAGTCCTCCTGGGGTGTGGGGGCCGTCAGGGTGTCCGCGGACGGTGTCACGCGGAGGGCGGCCACCTCGGCCGTGAGGTCGATCGCCGCGGGGCACCAGGTGATGCAGCGGCCGCAGCCGACGCACCCCGAAGTGCCGAACTGGTCCCACCACGTGGCGAGCTTGTGCGTGGCCCACTGGCGGTAGCGGGACTTGGTCGTGCCCCGCACGCTTCCGCCGTGCACGTAGGAGAAGTCGCTGGTGAAGCACGAGTCCCACACTCGCCAGCGGTCGGACGTGCCGTCCACGAGACTGGTGGCGTCCTCCACCGAGGTGCAGAAGCAGGTGGGGCAGACCAGGGTGCAGTTGCTGCAGGCAAGGCATCGGCTCGCGACGTCGTCCCACTGGGGGTGGTCGGGGTTGCTGTAGAGGAGGTCGCGGAGCTGCGAGGTGTCCAACTCACGGCCCATGTGGCCCGTCGCTGACTCCACGACGGCAGCGGCGGCGGCCCGGTCGGCGCCCTGGACGGTCTGGCTCGGCAGGAGCTCAAGGACCGCGACCCCCTTGTCGGTTCCCGGACGGACGAGGAACCGGTGTCCCCGGTCGTCGAGCAGCTCGGTCAACGCGAGGTCAAAGCCTTCGGTCGGCTCGGGACCGGTCCCCATCGAGGCACAGAAGCAGGTACCCGCGGGATCGGCACAGGTCACGGCGACGATGAAGGTTCCTTCGCGACGCGCTGCGTAGTGCGAGTCGACGGCGACACGGCTGGTCAGCACCCGGTCGTGGACAGCGATGGCCTGCAGGTCGCACGACCGCACCCCGAACAACGCCAGGGGTCGAAGCTCGGGGTCGTGCTCCGGCGGCGTGGCGGGCCCGTCACCGGGGCGCGCGCGGCGGACCAGTTCGCGGGAGGGGAAGAGCAGCGATTTCCAGGACTGCGGGCCAAGCACGTACCCGAAGTACGCGGCGTCATCGCGTGCGCGGAGCCGGTAGAACGCCCCGTCCTGCTCGTCGCCGACACCGCGGGGCAAGTCGTCGACGGACTGGATCTCCGCTTGGCCGATCACGCCGTCCTGCACGGTGGGTCCGATGACGGCCCACCCGTCGGCGCGAAGGACGTCGATGAGAAGGCGCAGGCCAGCGACGTCGATCACTGCCGCTTGCTCGAGCGCCATGGCACCTCCTCGTCGACGTAACCCCCATCGTTCGCCGCCTGCGCACGACCGGGCAGGGCCGAAGGGCCCCTGAGCGGGAGGGCCGTAACGCACCTCCCCGGCTGGGATCCCGCGGAGCTGCAGCCGTCGTCGAAGCCGCGAGTTCCACTCAGGTCGAAAACGCCCTCGCGGATACGTGTGGGACAGTCGTCGACGGAGTCCGGGGAGTGGATGTTCCTGCTGGGCAGGTGCACGGACCTCGGACTCCCGAGCTTGGTCGCTCGTCGCCGAGGGAGTCGGATGAGTGCACGCTTCGAGGAGATCGACTGGCAGCCGACCCCCTGGGGAGTGATCAGCCTGCGCCGCAGGGTGGATCCGATCTCCGGCGAGCAGGTGTACGAGGTCGAGCTGGACGACGACTTCTTGATGTCGAGCCTGTTCACGTCGGGGGAGGTCGAGGTGGCTCAGCTCGCACTCGCCCAGCTCCCGGACACCGGGCTCGATGTCGTCGTCGGGGGGCTCGGGCTCGGCTACACCGCGCAGACGGTACTGGCTTCGTCGGCGGTGCGCTCGCTCGTCGTGGTGGAGGCGCTCGCCGAGGTGATCGACTGGCACACCCGGGGTCTCCTCCCACTCGGTCCGTCTCTGACCTCGGACCCGCGTTGTCAGTTGGTCCACGGTGACTTCTTCGCCCTGACCCGGGCTTCGGCCCTGGCCCCGGAGCAGCCTGGTCGACGGTTCCACGCAATCGTTGTCGACATCGACCACTCGCCGCGCCACCTGCTGCACCCGGGCCACGCCGGGTTCTACGAGCCAGCCGGCCTTCGTGGGCTCGCCGCGCAGCTCCACCCGGGAGGGGTCTTCACCCTGTGGTCGAACGACCCGCCCGACCGCGACTTCGAAGCGGTGCTCGCCGACGTCTTCGCCGAGGTGCGGTCCGAGGTCATCAGCTTCAACAACCCCCTTCAGGACCGCGACTCCACCAACACGGTGTACGTCGCGAGTTGACCGCCCCGCGCCCGCTGCTGGGTGGACTAGTGAGCAGGCCAGCTGGGAGAGGCGGTCGCCAAGCGTGTCAGCGCGTGCTTCCTCAGTCACCTCGCTGCTGCCTGAAGGAGGCAGGGCCGTATGGCCCTGCCTGCGCCCCGTCCCCGCGCGAAGACTGGGGACTGTCGCTACTTCCCGGAGGCCGCCAGGTGCCTGTCTCGCCGCCCGCCTTCGCTCCCGCTCGCGCGTTCCACCTGATGGCCAAGCCGACGGGTGCGATCTGCAACCTCGACTGCGAGTACTGCTACTTCCTGTCGAAGGAGGTGATGTACCCGGGTAGCGACTTCCGGATGGACAGCCAGGTTCTCGAGGAGTACGTCCGGCAGCTGCTGGCCGCCCACTCCGGCTCTGATGAGGTCGTGGTCGCTTTCCAGGGAGGCGAGCCGACCATGATGGGGTTGGACTTCTTCCGGCGGGCGCTCGAGCTCGAGCGGCGGTTCGCGGCCCCTGGGCAGCGCATCCTGAACACGATCCAGACCAACGGCACGCTACTGGACGACCGGTGGGGGGTCTTCCTCCACGACAACGCTTTCCTCGTCGGGCTCTCGATAGACGGGCCGCGCGAGATGCACGACGCGTACCGCGTCGACAAGGGCGGCAAGCCCACCTTCGACCGGGTGATGCGGGGGTTGGGGGTCCTGAAGCGGCACAAGGTCGAGTGGAACGCGCTCACCACGATCAACAGCGCGAACGGGGACAGCGGCCGTGAGGTCTACCGCTTCCTGCGGGACGACCTCCGCGCCAAGTTCGTCCAGCTCATCCCGATCGTGGAACGGGTCACGCCCGAGATGTTGCCGCTCGCCGAGTCCGGCTGGGGCGACCGGCCTGGACACCGGCCGCTGTACCGGCAGGAGGGCGACCGCGTGACGCGCCGCACAGTCGGCGCCCGGCAGTTCGGCAACTTCCTCGTCGAGGTGTTCGAGGAGTGGGTGCGGCACGACGTGGGCGACGTCTTCGTCCAGATGTTCGACACCGCGCTGGGGCACTGGCTGGGGTACGACCAGGTCGGCATGTGTGTGCACGCTCGTACCTGCGGTGGCGCACTCGCTCTGGAGCACAACGGTGACGTCTACTCCTGCGACCACTTCGTCGAGCCCGACTACCTGCTCGGCAACCTCCGGGGCGATCGGACGCTGCTCCAGCTGGTCGACGCACCGCGGCAGGTGGCCTTCGGTCGGGCCAAGCTCGACACGCTGCCGCTCGACTGCCGCAACTGCGACGTGCGCTTCGCCTGCAACGGTGGCTGCCCCAAGGACCGCTTCCTCACGACGCCCGACGGCGAGCCCGGACTGAACTACCTGTGCGAGGGCTACCAACTGTTCTTCCGCCACGTCGACGCGCCCATGCGGATCATGGCTGACCTGTTCCGGGAGCGCGGCGACGTGACGGGGATCGTCGAGCGCTACCGGGCCAACGACGCGAGAGCGGCCCGGCAGCGCGGCTGATCGCTCAGCGAGCTGCCAGCACGATCGACCACATGGCGGCCATGTTGTTGGCCGTGCTGGACGTCGCCGTCAGCCCACCCGCGGTCCCCACGGCGACCAGGCCGCCGCTGTCTCCCGTCAGCGACGTGATGTGGCCACCGCCGGTCCCGACCGACTGCACGCGCCTGGTCACGCCGGCGGGCGAGGTCCAGCCGGTGCCGGTGCCGGTCTTGTCGGCCCAGTACGACACCAGCCAGGAGCCCGCCGTCGTCACCGACACGGTCGGCGTCCGGTGGCTGGCGGTGGTGCCGGGCTCGGTTGCGACTGAGAAAGCCTCGATCGGCGTCGCGGACACGCCCGAGTAGGCCAGCAGCTGGACGTCCGTCTTGGTGATCCGCGAGGCGGTCACGGTGAGGGCGGCCCCGGCGTCGGCGGCGGTCGCCAACCGCCACCAGACGGCCGACTGCATCGTGCCGTCCGCAACGCGTTGTAGCCGCGTCCACCCGGCTGGCGGTGTCAGCGTGGCGTCGACACCGTTGGCCGACACGAGGAGCAGCAGGACGTCACCCGCGCGCACCGCCGAAGGTATGGCGACGGTGGCCTTCGTGGCGTTGACCGAGATCCTCACACCGCCCCGGTAGGCCGCCGCCGAAGGGGCACCGACCACCGCTG
This sequence comes from Actinomycetes bacterium, assembly GCA_038210415.1. Classification (GTDB taxonomy): domain Bacteria; phylum Actinomycetota; class Actinomycetes; order Prado026; family Prado026; genus JBBQWS01. The sequence continues at coordinate 5,807 of JBBQWS010000065.1, read as the reverse complement.
TCCGCGTCGCGGTCCCGGTGGCGTACTCGTTGTCGGTCACCGTGAGCGTCACCTGGTAGCTGCCAGCGCCGGAGTAGGTGTGGCTCACGGTCGCCCCTGTGGCGGTCGTGCCGTCACCGAACTGCCACCCGTAGCCGACGATGGTGCCGTCATTGTCGTACGAGCCGGTCCCGGAGAACGTGCAAGTCAGCCCGGTGCAGACCGGGACCGCCATGACTGCGGTGGGCGGCCCCTCGACCTCCCCAGCCACCACGCACTGCTGTCCCGCGCAGCGACGCAGGGCGGCCAGGTGCGCGCTCCAGTCGCCCACGTTCGGGTCGTTGCCCGCGTTCGCATCACCGAGCAGGTTGAGGAGCTGGTCGGGGTCGGCGCGTAGGTCGTAGTACTCCCGGGCGGTCACCGCGCCGGTCGTCGCGTCGTACCACTCGGTGTACTGCTCCGTCGGGGTGATGACGGTGGACCAGGGTGGCAGCGGTGCGTCCAGGCTCCGCCCGTACTCCACCAGGATCTGCGTCCGGCGAGCGCCGGTGAGCATCGAGGTCCCATCCAGCAGGTACTTGAGCGTCGGCGTTACGCCCGCAGCACCGAGCAGTGTCGGCAGCATGTCGACGGTGCTGACCATGTTCTCGTTCGTGGTGTCGGCTGGGATGTGGTCGGTCCAGCGCATGATCAGCGGCGTGGTCTCGCTGTCGGTGTACGGCATGCGCTTGTCGAGCACCCGGTGCTCGCCCCACAGGTAGCCGTTGTCCGAGGTGATGATCGCGAGGGTGTTCTGGCTCTCACCGAGACGGTCGATCTCCGCGGTGATCTTGCCGACCATGTCGTCGACCGACATCAGGGTCCGCAGCTGCTGTGCACGCGTCTGGTCCGCTGCGGCCACGTTCACGGGCGGACGCCAGCTGATGCTGGATGGCTTGTCCGATATGTCGGCCTCGTTGAAGCTGGCCGGCCGGGTCCAGGTGGGGACGGGGGCGTTCGCGTACTTCGCCTCCGGCGTGAAGGGGTCGTGCGGAGCCTGCGGCGCCACGTAGATCAGCCACGGTTTCGCGTCGTTGGCCTCGAAGCCGTCCAGGTCCTGGACGACCTCGTCGCCGAGCACGTTGGAGTAGTAGCCGGCGACCTTCCGGATGGTCCCGTCGTCGTTGTACGACACGTCGTTGTAGCCGCCGGTCGTGAACAGCCAGTGATCCCAGTTCTTGGGGCTCGTGCTCAACGGAACGGTGTTCATGAACTTTCCGGCCATCGCCGTCGAGTAACCGGCCGAGTGCAGGTAGCCCTGGAAGGTGGCCGCCTGGTCCATGGCGGCTATCTCGGCGTTGAGCCCGTTGCCGGTGATGCCGTTGTTGTGCCCGTAGCGACCGGTGAACAGGCTGCCCCGGGACGGCGAGCACAGTGGCGTGCTCGGGAAGTTGTGGGTGTAGGTCTGACCCTGTTGCTGGAACCAGCTGCGGACCTGGGGCATCACCTCGAGCGTGCCGCCGGACGGTCGCAGGTCGTCGAGGTTGATCAGCAGGATGTTCGGCTGGAGGTTGACAGCCGCCTCCGCGCGAGGCGCGAGCACGCCTGCATCAGCTCCCAGTGCGACCATCGCCCCTGTCGACGCGGCCGCCAACGCTGTCATCCACGAGCCGTGCTTCATCGCAGACACCTCTCAGTCGTCACCCAGGCGGCGCCCAACGCCCACAGATCCCAGGGACTCCGAAGTGCGCAACCGGCGAGAACGTCGCCGCCGCTATCCAGCAGTCAACTCTCTGCCAGGTCACTGTCAGTAGGGTCGAACGGCCCGAGCAGCCGCGGCGCCCGAGGGTTGAGGCCTGGCAAGAAAGGTCGCTACGGGGCATCGGGGATCCGTGGAGACAACCCCGGCCGTGACCACTACCGCAAGAAGATCGCCCAGGGAAGGACCACCTACCTGAGTGAGTCCGGGAGGGCAACCAGGGCACGTCTCTGACTCCAGCGTGACCGGCCCCACACCCCTTCAGCCGGCTCTTCGGATAGGCCGCTCCCGGACTCGCGACCGAAAGTGCGCCCCGGGCATCACCATGCCAAGAGGCGATCCCGGCACGCCCGAAACCAGTCCTTGACAACAAACCGGCTTCGTCGAAGGGCCGGTGTGGCGACAGGGACCATCTCCTCTGCCGGCGCCTGATCTTGCGGTGCGACGGTGGTTTCGTGCCGGTGGCTGTGGTGAGCGTGGTGGGCCTACGCAAGACGTATGGCTCGACCGTGGCTGTGGATGGGGTCTCGTTCGAGGTCGGTGCCGGGGAGGTCTTCGGAATCGTCGGTCCGAACGGGGCGGGGAAGACGACGACGGTGGAGTGTCTGGAGGGGTTGCGCGTCCCGGACGAGGGTGTCGTCCGGGTGCTGGGTCTGGATCCGCAGCGCCAGGGTGATGCGCTGCGTGAGCGCATGGGCGCACAGCTGCAGGAGTCTGCGCTGCCGGCGCGGATTCGGGTCGGCGAGGCGATGGCGTTGTTCGCCTCGTTCTACTCCCGTCCGCTGCCGCATGGGGCCTTGCTCGACGAGCTGGGACTGACCGACCGGGACCGGGTCGCGTGGGGGGCCCTGTCGGGTGGGCAGCGGCAGCGGCTGGCGATCGCGTTGGCTCTGGTCGGTGATCCCGATCTGATCTTCTTCGACGAGCTGACCTCGGGTTTGGACCCTCAGGCCCGACATGCGACCTGGGACCTGGTTCGGGGTGTTCGGGATCGGGGCAAGACCATCGTGCTGACCACGCACTTCATGGAGGAGGCGGAACGGCTCTGCGACCGGGTGATGATCATCGACCAGGGGCGGGTGGTGGCCCTGGACGCGCCGGCGAACCTCGTCCGGTCGCTGGGAGCCGAGCAGCGGGTCACTTTTACCGTCGAGACAGCAGACGACGACATCTTGGCCGCTCTGCGTGCCCTGGCCACGGTGACCCGGGTGGAGCGCTCCGGCGACGCGATCATCGTGCACGGCGAGCCCGACCGGTCCCTCGCCCCGATCCTTGAGGTCCTCAACGGGGCCGGGGTGGCCTTCCACGACCTGCACACCGAGCAGGCCAGCCTGGAGGACGTCTTCCTTGCCCTCACTGGCCGCCAGATACGCGACGCGCCGCCATGACCACGCTGACGCAGACCAACCGTGGGCTGGTCCCGTTGATGGTCGTCCAGATGAAGCTCTTCCTCCGTGAGCCGGTGGCCACCTTCTTCACCATCGCGTTCGCCCCGTTGTTGCTGCTGCTGTTCGGCGCCATCTACGGCAACGAGCCCCAAGAGGTGTTCGGCGGGCGCGGGTCGATGGACGTCACCGTCCCCGGCTACATCGGCATCGTCATCGTCACTGTGGCCATGATCGGCATCCCGATCCAGACCGCCACCAACCGTGAACTCGGTGTCCTGCGCCGCTACCGGGTGACCCCGCTGCGGCCGCTGACCTACCTGATCGCCGACGTGGCCGCCTACTTCCTGATGACCCTCACCGGCACCGTCCTGCTCATCGTGGTCGGAGCGGTGGCGTTCGGGACGCGCCCGGTCGGCAGCATCCCCGCCGTCCTCGCCGGCTTCACGATCAGCGCCCTGTCCTTCTTCGCCCTGGGCTATCTGCTGGCCAGCCTCGCCCCCACCGCACGGGTCGCCCAAACCGTCGGGATGGTCCTGGCCTACCCGATGATGTTCCTGTCCGGCGCTTCTCTGCCGCTCGAGCTGTTGCCGCCCGGACTGCGCCATGTCACCGACTTCATCCCACTGACCTACGTCGTCAAACTCCTGCGCGGACTGTGGTTCGACGCACCCTGGGCCAGCCTTCGTCTCGACGTCATCGTTCTCAGCGCCATCCTCATCATCGCCACCGCCCTGTCCGCCCGCTTCTTCCGCTGGCAGTAGACAGCTCCCAGAGCCTCTCCAACGACGCCACGAGGTGCCGAACGTGAGCTGTCCAGATCCTGCACGATCCCGATCTGGAACGGCGGAGTCAGGCGTGCTCAGACGTCCAACCTCAGGTGCATGACCCAGCGCCACTTGGCGATCTGGCGGTCGCGGGTGAAGCCGAACTCTTCGAACAAGGTCTCGGGTCCGGTATGGAAGTACGCACCTCGCTGCGGAGGGCGGCCCTCGACCTGCTCGGGGTAGGCCTCGACGATGCCGCCCCCGGCGGCGCGGATGGCGTCCAGCGCGGCTGCCACCGCAGCTCGGGCCACACCGCTACCTCGGTGACCGTTGCCGGTGAAGATGCAGCCGATGCGCCAATCCGGCGGCCTCACAAGCTCCTTGGCGTACGCGCCGGGGTTCTTGATGTTGGGCAGCTCGGCGGGCGAGCCGTACTGGCACCAGCCGACGCACTCGTCCCCCGCGTAGACCAGGATCTGGTGCACTGTCCCGGCGCGAACATGTGCTTGCTTGGCCGTCCTGTTGTCAGCAGCGGTGCGGTTCTTGCCCACCCCCTCGCTGTGGAAGCCCATGCACCAACATCCACCCCAGACGCCATTGCTCGCCTCGACGAGACGAGCGAAGTCATCCCAGGTATCTCGGGAGAGCGGGCGCACGCCGTACGCACCGCCGTCTGCTGCCATGGCTTGATGATGCCCGCCACCCACGAGATCGCGAAGGCTCGTCGCTGCGGTTGCCCGAGAGATCGCAGAGTGGAACCACCGCCCTGCATGTGCGGATCTGCGCTGCGCGATGGAACGGCATCCCGGCACTCTGTCCGGTCGCCGGACGCGGGGGAGATCTCCGACCCGAAGCGGATCGAGGATCACAAGGGAGCAAAGTCGCCTGGTTGCACCTGCCGATCATGGGCTGGCGAAGGGCCGACGTCGCTTCCCAGATTCTCGCTGCGCGCCCGTCGTACCGGCCGATCTGGGATGACTCGTATCAGACCAACCTCGGCGCTGAGACCGGCAAACGCCTCTACCACCTCGACACTGGTGACCAGCAGGATCACTCGCATGACTGTCGACCGGCCAACGGCCCGGGGTTGGCACCCCGGGCTTCGAAGCCGAGGGCATCGACGTTCAGCAGCGCTGCTGGGGCGAGGCTTGGATGAGTTTGCGGCAGAGGCGCTCCATCTGTCCCGTTTGGGCTTGGGTCAGAGGCGACCAGAACAGTTCGTCGACCAGCTCAAGGTGACGTGGGGCCAGCTCGTCGATCATCGCGTAGCCCTCCAGAGTGAGCATGGGGTGGACGCGGGGACGCTCAGGGACAAGGCTGGGGAGTGCACTTGGCGCGGGTCCGCGCCGGCGAACAGGAAGGCGAGCCGATGCCCAGGTACCTGGTTCTGTACCGGTCGACCATGTCGGCAGGGGAGCAGATGGCCGCAGCCACGCCTGAAGCGATGCAGACGAGCATGGAGGCGTGGATGGCCTGGGGCGCCGGGGCCGGCGACGCGCTTGTCGACTTCGGATCCCCGACCCAACCTGTGGGTGATGGCGACCCCGGCCCGGCAGGCGGGGTGGGCGGCTACTCGTTCCTTCAGGCCGACGACCTGGCGTCCCTCAACGCCGCCCTGGAGGGTCATCCACACAAGGCCGTGGGCACGATCGAGGTCCTCGAGGTCCTGCCGCAGCCAGGCATGTAGGACTTGCGGATGGAGATCCCGAAGCCGTCGAGGTAAGACGTGCCCGCCCAACGCCACTAACGCTCCATGACCATCACGACACGCACAGGGTTCGCGCTGACGACAGCGCCGGGCGACCCGGTGGAGTCCGGGGGTCCCTACGCGTGGTTGCTGCTCCATGACCCTGTCCTGCGCCGACTGGCGCGTGACTGCGGCCGCCCGGACCCGTTCACCTGGGACGTCGGCGACCGAACGGGGACGAGCAACTTCGC
>JBBQWS010000064.1:0-16065 GCA_038210415.1 Actinomycetes bacterium | reverse complement strand
GGCGGCGCTGGCCGCCGCCGAGGAGCTGGTGGCGGCCCTCCTTGCATCCCACCCGGGCCTCACCGTGGGCGGCAGCGCGCCTTTCGTCCTGGCCGACGTCGAGACCGCCGGCCGGCAGGCGGAGCTCGCGGCCGGGGGGACGCGCGCGCGTCGGGTGCGGTGGTACGGCCAGCTCGCATCGTCCGGGATGCTGTCGACGCTCGACCCCGAGGCCGCGCGCGGAGTCGCCGACGCGCTGCTGGAACCGCTGCGCGGACGCAAGGGTGACCTGGTGCCGTCGTTGGCCGCGTGGCTGGCCCGGCACGGTCAGTGGGATGCCGCCGCCGCCGACCTCGGCGTCCATCGGCACACCTTGCGCTACCGCATGCAGCGCGTCGAGGAGTTGCTCGGCCGCTCCCTCGATGACGCCGACCTGCGCGCCGAGCTCTGGCTGGCGCTACGCGTGAGCAGCTGACCGTTAGCTGGACGCAACGGCCTGGTCGGGCCGCCAGACCTTACATCCCGGACAACTGGCGGGTCGGGTCGAGCCCGTACCCTCAGGCCATGACCGACATCCGCCCGTTCTTCCTCGCCGGCCGCCCCGCGTGGGGCACACAGACGCTGGAGGTCACGCACCCCTACGACGGCTCGCTCGTGGCTGTCTGCTCGGTGCCGACAGCCGACCAGGTCGAGCAGGCCGTCGCAGCAGCCGCCGCGGTCGTGGGCCGGGCTGCGCGGCTCACGGTCGCGACGCGCGCGGACGCGCTGATGCACGTGTCGCGCCGGTTGACCGAACGCCTCGACGAGGTCGCCGACCTGATCACCGCCGAGAACGGCAAGCCGATCAAGTGGGCCCGCGGCGAGGCTGCGCGCGGCGCGGCAACGTTCCGCTGGGCCGCCGAGGAGGTGCGCCGTGAGGGTGGCGAGCTGATCCGGCTCGACACCGAGGCCGCCTTCGCGGGGCGCGCGGCGCTGGTGCGCCGGTTCCCCAAGGGCCCGGTGCTAGGCATCGCCCCGTTCAACTTCCCGCTGAACCTCGTGGCCCACAAGGTGGCACCTGCGCTGGCGGTCGGGGCGCCGATCATCCTCAAGCCGGCACCGGCGACGCCGCTCACCGCGCTGCTGCTCGGTGAGCTGCTCGCCGAGACCGACCTGCCCGAGGGCATGTGGTCGATCCTCACGGTCGCGAACGAAGCGATGCCGGCGCTGGTTCGCGACGAGCGGCTGCCGGTCGTGTCGTTCACCGGTTCGGGTCCGGTCGGCTACTCGATCCTCGACTCGGTCCCGCGCAAGCACGTCACGCTCGAGCTCGGCGGCAACGCGGCCGCCGTCGTGTGCGCCGACTACTCCAGCGACGTCGACGTCGAGTGGGCGGCCTCGCGGATCGCCACGTTCGCGAACTACCAGGGCGGGCAGTCCTGCGTGTCGGTGCAGCGTGTGCTCATCGACCGCACCGTCTACGACCGGGTCGTCGAACGCATCGTCGCCAAGGTCGCCGAGCAGGTCACCGGCGACCCCCGCGACGAAGCCACCGACGTCGGTCCGCTGGTCAACGAGGACGCCGCGCGCCGGGTCGAGAGCTGGGTCGACGAGGCCGTCGACGGTGGCGCGAAGGTGCTGGCCGGAGGCACCCGCGACGGTGCCGCGTACGCCCCGACCGTCCTGGTGGACGTTCCCGCGGACGGCAAGTGCGCGACCGAGGAGATCTTCGGACCGGTGCTGACGCTGACGCCGTTCGACGGCGCCGACGAGGCGTTCGAGCTGGTCAACGCGAGCCGGTACGGACTGCAGGCGGGCGTCTTCACCCGCGACATCGCGGTCGCGTTCCGGGCGCACCGCGAGCTCGAGGTGGGCGGCGTAGTCATCGGCGACGTGCCCAGCTTCCGGGCCGACCAGATGCCGTACGGCGGGACCAAGGAGTCCGGCATCGGCCGCGAGGGTCTGAAGTACGCGATGGCCGACTTCACCTACGAGCGGGTGCTGGTGCTGACGGGCATCGACCTATAGCAGGTCGACCGGTGAGGACAGCCGATCGGGGCGGGACCTTGGTAGGTCGCGCCCCGATCGTCCGAGGTCACCGTTAGGGATCTAGTGGTGGATCATCTCCGCGCGGGGGATGTCGGGGTCGTACTCGACCGGCTCGGAAGCCAGGCCTTCGCGCTCCCGACGGGCCTTGAGGAAGGCGTAGATCGGCAGGCCGATCAGCACCATGATCAGCGCCTGGTAGACGGCTGCGTAGCCGGCTGCCGCGGTCACCCAGAGGGAGAACAGCACCGAGGCGGTGGCGATGGTCAGGTCACGGACCAGCAGCATTCCGCTCACCTTGCGCCGGCGAGAGACCAGGAACGACAACTGGGCACAGGCCGAGAAGAAGTACGGGATGGCGACGGTCACGACCGACAGCGCGACGAGGTACGTGAAGACCTTGAGGCCCAGGGCGTTCGGGTTGGTCGGGTCCAGGTAGCTCCACGCCATGAGCACCGACGCGACGGCAGTGGAGACGGCGATGCCGAACCACGGCGCGTTGTACCGGTTGGTCATGCCGAACGACTTCGGGAACAGCACGTCCTTGGAGGCCGCACGGGCGATCTCAGCGGTGACCAAAGTCCACCCGATGAGCGCTCCGAAGCCGGAGATCACGGCCACCAGGGCCACGATCCAGCCGGCGCTGCCGTTGTTCGGGAACATCGACTGCACGGCAGAGACAAACGGTGCCGTGTCAGCGGACAGCTTGCCGCTCGGGACCAGGCCCATGACGGCTGCGGTAACCAGGACGTACAGCAACGCGCTGACTCCGGTGCCGATGACGGTCGCACGGCCGACGTTCCGGCGGGGGTCACGCACCTTGGATGCGGCGATCGAGGTGGCCTCGACCCCGATGAAGGAGAAGAGCGCGACGCCTGCGGCGAGAGACACGCCGTCGAGCCACGACCCGCCCGAGGTGTTGAAGCCCGGGAAGTTGGAAGTGCTGAAGCCGGCGAAGAACCACGCGAGCAGCCCGACGAGGAGCAACGGCAGGAACTTCAGAACGACGGTGATGTTCTGGAACCACGCCATCGAACGGGTGCCGAACAGGTTGATGACTGCGGGGATCCACAGACCAGCCATCGCGAAGAGGAAGAGCGGCCAGTTGTTGTTCTCGGCGTAGGTCCAGCCCCAGGCCTCGATGGTGAAGCTCTTAACGTAGAGAACCCAGGACGCGACGATCGCGGCGTTCCCGGCCCAGCAGGTGATCCAGTAGCACCACGCCGTCAGGTATCCGGCGAAGTCGCCGAACTCGTGCCGGCTGTAGGCGTACAGGCCGCCGTCACTGGAAGGCACACGCTTGGTGAGCTGACCAAACATCACTCCGAGCAGCACAGCGCCGATCGAGATGACGCCCAGCGTCACGATGGAGATGGTGCCCGCCCCGGCCATGACCGCCGGCATCGTGAACACTCCGGTGCCGATGATGCTGCCGATGACGAGCGCCGTCGCAGAGGGCAGGCCCAACGCGCGAGCGGCACCCTGCATCGGCGTCGTCGGTGGGGCCTTGTGGGCGGACGGGGTGATTGCGGTCATGGTGACCATCTCCTCCTAAGTAAGACAACCCGAGTCTCCCGAGCAGAAGTTGGTTTGGGCAGGGTCGAAGGTCCATCGACGTGTCGGACGACCTGGTCGGACGGTTGACGGCCCCGCTCGTCGCCCACAGGCTTCCTAGATGACGCACCCTTTCCGCGCGGCGGTGGAGCAGCGCGACCACGCGGCTGTGGTCGCCCTGCTGGCTCCCGACGTGACGTTCTTCAGTCCGGTGGCGTTCAAGCCGTTCGCGGGCCGGGCGACGGTTGGCGAGGTGCTTCGAATCGTGCTCGACGTGTTCGAGGACTTCACCTACGTCGACGAGCTCGATGGCGACGGGACGCACGCGCTCGTCTTCACCGCGTCGGTCGGAGGCAAGCAGCTGCAGGGACTCGACCACCTGCGCCTGGACGCCGTCGGCCTGATCGCGGAGTTCACGGTCATGGTGCGCCCACTGTCCGGAGTCGTCGCCCTGGCCGAGGCGATGGGCCCGCGGGTGGCCCACCTCGCCAAGGGCTAGGTGTCTCGCAGCAGTCGGCGAAGGATCTTCCCCGCGGCCGACTTGGGGATGGCGTCGACGAAGTTGACCTCGCCGAGCTGCTTGTACCGCGCGACCTGCCCGGCCACGAACGCGGCGATCTCGTCGGCACCGACGTCGTGGCCCGGGCGGCGCACCACGTACGCGACCGGGATCTCGCCCAGCTTGTCGTCCGGGCGACCGATGACGGCGGCGTCCGCGAGGGCAGGGTGCGTGAGCAACAGCGCCTCGAGCTCCGCGGGCGCGACCTGGAACCCGTTGCACTTGATCAGTTCCTTGAGCCGGTCGACGACGTAGACGTGTCCGTCGGCGTCGATGTGCCCGATGTCGCCGGTGCGCAGCCAGCCGTCGGAGTCCAGGGTGAGGGCGGTCGCTGTGGGGTTGTTCAGGTAGCCCTTCATCACCTGCGGTCCGCGAATCCAAAGCTCGCCGTCGGCGTCGACGTCGAGGTCAGCGCCGGTGAGGGGGTCCACGATGCGCAGCTCGGTGTTCGGAGCGGTGAGCCCGACCGAGCCCGGCTTGAACTGACCGGATGGCGTGATGTGGGACACCGGCGACAGCTCGGTCATCCCGTAGCCCTGCACCACCTCGCAGTCGAGCCGGGTGCCGGCCTCGATCGCCAGCTCGGCCGAGAGCGGCGCCGCCGCAGAGAAGATCCGCTCCAGCTTGGACAGGTCGTAGCGGTCGACGATCGGGTGCTTGGCCAGCGCGATCACGATCGGTGGGGCGACGAAGGCCCGGGTGACGCCGTGGTCGACGTGCAGCTGGAGGAACTGCTCGAGGTCGAACTTCGGCACGGTGATCAGGGTCGCGCCGACCCGCAGCCCGCAGTTCATGAGCACCTGCATGCCGTAGATGTGGAAGAAGGGCAGGACGGCGACGAAGCTCTCGTCCTCGCGGATGTCGGCCGCACCGAGCGTCTGGGCGATGTTGGCGACGAGGTTGCGATGGGTGAGCATCACTCCTTTGTTGATACCGGTGGTGCCCGAGCTGTACGGAAGCACGACGACATCGTCGGGGCCGACCGCCACCTGCTCGGTGAGCGGCGCACCGGTCAGGTCCGCCAACGGTCTGGCGCCGCTGCCCTCCGGTGCTTCGTCGATGACGTGGATCTCCGAGACCCCGGTCCCGGCGATGGCCACCCGAGCGACGTCCAGGAACGGCGACACCGTGACCAGCAGCACGGCACCGGAGTCGACCAGCTGGTGGTGCACCTCGCGCGCCGTGTACGCGGGGTTGAGCGTGGTGACTGCCCCACCGGCGAGCGCGACGGCGTGGAAGACCACGGCGTACTCGGGCACGTTCGGGGCCATCAGGGCGAGCACGTCACCCTTGGCGAACCCCTGCTCGACCAGGCCGCCGGCGAGCGATCGGATCGCTTTGTCCAGCGCGGCGTAGGTCACCACCCGGCCCGAAGGACCGTCGACGAGAGCGGCCTTGTCGCCGCGGCCGACGGCACCGCCGAGGACGTACTCGGTCACCGGGACGTCCGGGATCTCGACTGCGGTCAGCGGACTGGCATGGATCATCGCGTGGCCTCCATGGACGGAGGTCCGTCTAGCCCGAGCACCGTGCCGATCTGGGCGAGCTCGGTCATGAAGGCGGGTTCGGCGTCGCTGAGCGCAAAGGTCAGGTGGCCGAAGACCTCCATCGTGACCAGGCCGTAGAGGCGAGCCCAGCACGACAGGAAGATCCAGACCACAGGGACCGGGAGGTCGATGCCGAGCCGGTCACGGTACTCCTCGATCTGCGGGACGAGGCGGGCGTCGAGCTCCCTGACGTCGGGGACCGGGAACGGCCTGGCTGCCCACAGCTGCAGGAAGAGCGCCGCGAAGACCAGCCCGAACCGGCGGCCGCCCTGGCACGCGGGGGAGTCGTCATCGTTCAGGTCGACGCCGGGAATCGGCGTGCCGAAGACCAGCCCGAACTCGGCCGGGTGGCCGACCGACCACGTGCGGAAGGCGCTGGCCGCGAGCATCAGCCGCAGGCCGGCATCGTGGGCGCGCTGCTCGGGGTCAACGCCCGCGCTCTCGGGGGGAAGGACGCCCTGGGCGGCGGACATCACGTCGCAGAGCTCGTCGTAGACGTCGCCGACCAACGCACCGACGAGAGCCTCGTGGCCGTCGAAGTAGCGGTACAGGGCGGGCGCCGTGAGCCCCATGTCGCGGGCGATCGCTCGCAGCGACAGGGCCTGGGCGCCGTCGGTGACCAGCAGCCGGCGGGCCACCTGCTTGATCTCCTGGGTGGTGGCTGCGCGCTGCCGTTCGCGGCGGGTGCTGGGCTCGGCCGAGTCGGTGGCCACGGTCATCGGTCGTCCTCCTCCGGGTTCGGCGTGTCCTGCTTGACAAGAGTGAACGGTGTAAGCATAGTTAGCGGCGTTCACCAAGTAAACATCATTCACAACGGTGAGCACCACCAACTTCTAGACTAGCGCCCGCCGACCAGATCGACGCGCAGCCCGACCGTAGGAGCAGCCCATGCTGGATCGACTCGCCCACTTCGTCTACACCCGACGCCGGCTCGTCCTGTCGGCCGCCGGTGCCTTCCTCGCCGTCGCGATGGTCTGGGGGACAGGCGTGTTCGGCTCGCTCGTGAGCGGCGGCTTCGAGGACCCCACGAGCGAGAGCGCGAAGGCCGCCACTGCCGCCGAGCAGGCGTTCGGCCGGGACGCCTCCGACGTGGTCGTGGTCTACAGCAGCGACACCATGCTCGTCCGCGACCCGGCGTTCCAGGCGGCTGTGACCGGAGCTCTCGCGGCGCTGCCCGCCGTCGACCTCAAGAGCACGACGTCGTACTGGAGCACAGGTGGCGCGCCGGCCCTGGTGAGCGCCGACGGGCACGCCACCTATGTCGCCCTGCAGCTGACCGGCGCGACCGTCGAAGACCGCACGAACGTCTACGACGCCCTCAAGGACAAGCTGGTCGCCCCCGGCCTGACGACGGTGCGCGGCGGCATGATCCCGACCAACGAGGCCTTCAACACCACCGTCACCGCCGACATCGCGCGTGCCGAGAGCATCTCGACCCCGATCCTCGTCGTGCTGCTGATCCTGGTCTTCGCCGGTCTGGCCGCGGCCAGCCTGCCGCTCGCGATCGGCGGGCTCGCGATCCTCGGGGCCTTCACCGCGCTACGGGTGATCTCGATGTTCACCGACGTGTCGATCTTCGCGGTCAACATCGTCACCATGCTCGGCCTCGGCCTCGCGATCGACTACTCGCTGTTCATCGTGACCCGGTTCCGAGAGGAGCTCAAGGCCCGCGGCGGCGGCCAGGAGGCCGTGGAGGAAGCCCTGCGTGCCACCATGCGTACGGCTGGCCGCACCGTGCTGTTCTCCGGCCTGACCGTCGCCCTGGCCTTGTCGTCGCTGCTGCTGTTCGACCTCACCTTCCTGCAGTCCATGGGCTACGGCGGCGTCGCCGCGGTGCTCGTGGCCATGGTCGGAGCGCTGACGGTGCTCCCGGCGCTGCTCGCCGTCCTCGGTCCGAAGGTCAACGCGCTCAAGGTGCCGCTGCCCGGCTTCCTGCGCCGTTCTTCCGCCGGCGACCGCGAGCACGGACCCTGGTACCGCATCGCGACGTCGGTGATGCGTCGCCCCCTCGTCTACGTCGTCGCCATCGCCGCCGTCCTGGTCGCGATGGGCCTGCCCTTCCGGGATGTCCAGTGGGGGAGCACCGACCACCGCGCACTGCCTGCGGGCAACGAGGCCCGCCAGGCCGGCGACGCGCTGGCTGAGCTCTTCCCGTCGTCCAAGCAGACGCCCATCGACGTCGTGGTCACGTTCGACCGACCGGTCGAGCAGGCCAAGGCAGATCTCGGAACGTACGTTCAGCGGCTGTCGGCCGTCCCTGGGGTGAGCGGAGCAAGTCTCACCGGCTCCTCCGGCGACCAGGCCCGGGTGTCGCTGAAGTACACGGCCGACTCCGTCTCGCCGGCCGGGCGGGACCTCGTCCAGTCGGTGCGCGACGTGCCCGAGCCGCCCGGGGCGACGGCGCTCGTCGGTGGGTTCGCCGCGTCCAACGCCGACACGCTCAGCGCCATCGGCCGCACGTTGCCGTGGGCCGCACTCTGGATCGTCGGCGGGATGCTGCTGCTGCTGTTCCTCGCGTTCGGCTCGCTCGTGCTGCCGGTGAAGGCGGTGCTGATGAACATGCTCAGCCTGTCCGCCTCCTTCGGCGCCGTGGTCTGGATCTTCCAGGAGGGGCACCTGTCCGGTCTGCTCAGCTTCACGCCGGTGGGCACCATCGAGTCGACGCAACCGGTGCTGATGTTCGCCATCGCGTTCGGGCTGGCCATGGACTACGAGGTGTTCCTGCTGTCGCGGATCCGCGAGGAGTGGGACCGAACGGGCGACAACACCCGTTCCGTGGCCATGGGCCTGGAGCGCACGGGCAAGATCATCACCAGCGCTGCCCTCCTGCTGATCGTGGTCATCGGCGCGTTCGCGACGTCCGGCGTCACTTTCATCAAGATGATCGGCGTCGGTGTAGGGCTCGCCGTGCTCATCGACGCGACGATCGTCCGGGCCCTCCTGGTCCCTGCCACGATGCGGCTGCTTGGCCGCTTCAACTGGTGGGCGCCCGAGCCGCTCGTCCGGTTCTGGAACCGCTACGGGTTCCGCGAGGAGAGCCACGACGCTGCGGTCGAGCAGGCGCCGCGTGAGTACGCGACAATGGAGACGTGACCGCCCAGCGCAGTGTGGTGATCCTCGGTTCCACCGGCTCGGTCGGCACCCAGGCCATCGATGTCTCTCGCCAGGCACCCGAACGGTTCCGGGTCGCCGGCCTCGCAGCCGGCGGCGCCTCGCCCGAGTCCGTCGACCTCCTCGCCCAGCAGGCTCTCGCCCTGGGGGTGGAGGTCGTCGGCATCTCGCGGGCCACCGCGGCCCGCGACCTGCAGAATGCGCTGTACTCCGCCGCGACAGCGCACGGCTGGGAGGCCGGAACCGCCGCACTGCCGACCGTGCTCGTCGGCCCGGACGCCGCCGAGCGGGTTGCCGCCTGGCCGTGCGACGTCGTGCTGAACGCGATGCCAGGGGCCGCGGGCCTCGCGCCGACGCTGGCCGCGCTCGGGGCGGGACGCATCCTCGCGCTCGCCAACAAGGAGTCGTTGATCATCGGGGGACCGCTGGTCAAGGCGGCGGCGCGGCCCGGGCAGATTGTCCCCGTCGACTCCGAGCACTCGGCCTTGGCGCAGTGCCTGCGCGGCGGCCGGTCCGATGAGGTGCAGCGGCTGATCCTCACCGCCAGCGGGGGGCCGTTCCGGGGTCGCACCCGGGCGGAGCTCGCCGACGTGACCGCCGAGCAGGCGCTCGCGCACCCGACGTGGGTGATGGGTCCGTTGGTGACGATCAACAGCGCGACCTTGGTCAACAAGGGCCTGGAGCTGATCGAGGCGCACCTGCTCTTCGACGTGCCGTTCGACCGTCTCGACGTGGTCGTGCACCCGCAGTCCGTCGTCCACTCGCTGGTCGAGTTCACCGACGGGTCCACGCTCGCCCAGGCCTCGCCGCCGGACATGCGGCTGCCGATCGCGCTCGGCCTCGGCTGGCCCGACCGCGTCCCTGGCGCTGTCTCGGCCTGTGACTGGAGCCAGGCGGCCACGTGGGAGTTCAGCCCGCTCGACGAGGATGCGTTCCCCGCGGTGCGGCTGGCCCGGCTGGCCGGCTCCCACGGCGGCACCGCTCCTGCGGTCTACAACGGGGCCAACGAGGAGTGTGTTGCCGCATTTCTCGACGGCCGCCTGTCGTTCCTGCAGATCGTCGACACTCTTGCCGAAGTGTTGGAGGAGCACCTGCGCGACGCCGGTCCGAGCGCAGGCGGGAACCCGCTCACGCTCGCGGACGTCCTTCAGGCGGACGCCTGGGCTCGAACTCGGGCTCGTGAGCGGCTGGTAGAGGAGTCATCGCGATGAAGGACAGCACCGAATGAACTACCTGCTGGGCGTACTCGTCTTCGTCGTAGGAGTGCTCGTCTCCGTGATGATCCACGAGTGGGGCCACTTCGTGATGGCCCGCCGGTTCGGCTGCAAGGTCACCGAGTTCTTCGTCGGCTTCGGGCCCAAGCTCTGGTCGGTGCAGCGCGGTGAGACCGAGTACGGCGTCAAGGCCATCCCGGCCGGCGGCTACGTCAAGATCATCGGGATGACCGACCTCGAGCCGATCGATCCCGGCGACGAGTCTCGGGCGTTCTACGGCAAACGCGCCTGGCAGCGCGCGGTGGTCCTGTCCGCGGGTTCGTTCATGCACCTGGTCATCGGCTTCGTGCTGCTCATGGTGACGTTCATGGCTTTCGGCACGACCGAGACGACGACCTCGGTCTCGGCCGTGTCGGCGTGCGTCCAGAACACGTTGTCGGTCGAGTGCGGCAGTGGCTCAACCGCCTCGCCCGCGAAGGCAGCCGGCCTCAAACCGGGGGACACCATCGTGGCGATCGACGGTCAGCCGGTTTCGACCTGGGTGGCCGTCACCGACAAGATCCGCGCGTCGGCCGACCAGAACCTGAAGGTGACGGTGCGTCGCGGAGACCAGACCGTCGACCTGACCATGACTCCCTACGCGGCCAAGCGGCCCGACCCCACTGACCCGAACAAGACCGTGACCGTCGGGGCCGTAGGGATCGCACCCGGGCTGACCCAGCAACGCTACGGCCCCATCGAGGCGCTCGGGAGGACGACGACGGGCATCCGCGACACGATCACCGGAAGTGCGGCCGCGCTCGCGTCGTTGCCGCAGAAGGTCGGGCAGCTCGTGCACGTGCTGTTCAGCAACGAGCCTCGCGACCCGAACGGCCTCGTCGGGGTCGTCGGCGCCGCGCGGATCAGCGGCGACATCGCTGCCGACAACAGCTCGTTCGCGGCTCGATTCGGTTCTCTGCTGTTCCTGCTCGCCGGGTTCAACATCTTCATCGGAATCTTCAACATGCTGCCGCTGTTGCCTCTGGACGGCGGGCACGTCGCTGTTCTCGCGTACGAGCGGCTCCGTGCTTGGTGGGCTCGTCGTCGGGGGCTTCCGGTGCCGCCGCGGCCCGACATGAACAAGCTGATGCCGCTGGCGTACGTCGTGTTCTTCCTGTTCGTCGGTCTGACCGTGCTGCTCGTCGCGGCAGACCTGATCAAGCCAGTCCAACTCTAGGGTCGTGTCATGAGCATCAACCTCGGAATGCCCGCGCTGCCGCCGGTGCCTGTCGCCTCCCGGCGGGTCACCCGGCAGATCCTGCTGCGGCACCCGAAGCACCCGGTGGCGGTCGGCGGCGACGCGCCGGTCTCGGTGCAGTCGATGGCCACCACGGTCACCGCGGACATCAACTCCACCCTCCAGCAGATCGCCGAGCTCACCGCGTCCGGCTGTCAGGTCGTTCGGGTGGCGGTGCCGAGCCAGGACGATGCCGACGCGCTCGCCGCGATCGCCAGGAAGTCCGACATCCCGGTGATCGCCGACATCCACTTCCAGCCGAAGTACGTCTTCGCCGCGATCGATGCAGGCTGCGCCGGTGTCCGGGTGAACCCGGGCAACATCAAGCAGTTCGACGACAAGATCAAGGAGATCGCCAAGGCCGCCGGCGATGCGGGCGTCCCGATCCGGATCGGCGTCAACGCCGGCTCGCTGGACCCGCGGCTGATGGCGAAGTACGGCAGGGCCACGCCTGAGGCGCTCGTCGAGTCGGCGCTCTGGGAGTGCTCGTTGTTCGAGGAGTACGGCTTCCGCGACATCAAGATCTCGGTCAAGCACCACGACCCGGTCGTGATGATCGCCGCCTACCGCCAGCTGTCCGCGGCGTGCGACTACCCGCTCCACCTCGGGGTCACCGAGGCCGGCCCGACGTTCCAGGGCACGATCAAGTCCGCGGTCGCGTTCGGAGCGCTGCTGGCCGAGGGCATCGGCGACACGATCCGGGTGTCGCTGTCCGCCCCGCCGGTCGAAGAGGTGAAGGTCGGCCTACAGATCCTGGAGTCGCTCAACCTGCGTCAGCGCGGCCTCGAGATCGTGTCCTGCCCGTCGTGCGGCCGGGCCCAGGTCGACGTCTACACCCTGGCCGAGCAGGTGTCCGCCGGCCTGGAGGGCCTCGACGTCCCCCTCCGCGTCGCCGTGATGGGGTGTGTCGTCAACGGGCCCGGGGAGGCGCGAGAGGCCGACCTCGGCGTCGCCTCCGGCAACGGAAAGGGCCAGATCTTCGTCAAGGGCGAGGTCATCAAGACCGTCCCCGAGGCGATGATCGTCGAGACCTTGATCGAAGAGGCGATGAAGCTCGCCGAGCTGATGCAGGACGCCGGGGTAGCGTCCGGTGCGCCCGCCGTCGACGTGCACTGATCCGTCGACGCAGCGGTCTCCGCTAAGGCACGATGGGGCCGATGACGACTGACGTTCCACGCCTGCGCACCGCTGCGCTGCGGCTGCTCGACGCCCGCGACCGGTCCGCAGTGGCCGAGCTGCTGGCTCGCGACCCGGTGGCCAACGTCTTCGTCACTGCTCGGGTGCGAGCGGCCGGTTTCGACCCGTGGCGGCTGGGCGGCGAGCTCTGGGGGTATGTCGTCGAAGGGCGTCTCGAGTCGCTCTGCTACGCAGGCGCCAACCTCGTCCCGATCTCGGCGACCCGGGAGGCGATCGAGGCGTTCGCCGAGAGGGCCCGGCGCCAGGGGCGTCGCTGTTCCTCATTCGTGGGTGACGCCGAGGGCGTTCTCGGGCTCTGGTCGCTGCTGGAGCCGGCCTGGGGCGCCGCTCGCGACGTCCGCGCCGTCCAGCCCTTGCTCGCCACCGGCTGCCCGCCGCTGGTGCCGCCCGATTCTGGAGTGCGCCGGGTGCGGGCCGACGAGCTCGACCTCGTGGTGCCGGCGTGCGTGGCGATGTTCACCGAGGAGGTCGGCGTCTCGCCACTCGGCGGTGACGGCGGCGGGGTCTACCGCGGCCGGGTCCGCGAGCTCGTGACGTCCGGTCGGGCTTTCGCCCGGATCGACGACGGCCGAGTCGTCTTCAAGGCGGAGATCGGTGCGGTGACCTCCGAGGCCTGTCAGGTACAGGGGGTCTGGGTGGCACCGGAGTTACGCGGGCGAGGGCTCGGCAGCGCGGGCGTGGCCGCAGTCGTCCAGCACTGCCTCGACGAGGTCGCGCCCGTCGTCTCGCTGTACGTGAACGACTACAACGCACCGGCGCTGGCGACGTACGCCCGGGTCGGCTTCTCCCGCGTCGGCACCTTCGCCACCGTCCTCTTCTGACCCACCCCGCTTCTCACCCACCCCCTTCCGCCACAAGGGCCCCTTCATGCCACTAGGCCGCGGTTTGGTTCCCCTCGCGGGTCGGCCGGCATGGCAACTGGTTGTGCTTCAGCCGTCGTAACGGTGCTCAGAACCCGTTTCGAACCGCCCGAACGGGCCGCACAACCCCGTTCACCCGGGTGAAACGGGGGGCGGTTGCTCGACTCGAGAGGGGACCGAAGGTGCGGCCTAGCGGCATGAAGGGGCCCTTGTCGCGGAAGGGGGCTGGGGCGCGGCTGAGGGGAAATGCGTGAGTGGTCGGGCGGGTCGGGCCGATATCCTCACCGGATCGCACGCCGAAGCCCGAACCGCCGCATTCCTACTCCGAGGAGATCCGCCGTGGCCTTGCGTCTGTCGACCCTGTTCCTTCGCACTCTGCGCGAGGACCCGGCCGACGCCGAGGTCCCGAGCCATCGGCTGCTCCTGCGGGCCGGATGCATCCGACGGGTCGCGCCCGGGGTCTTCTCGTGGCTGCCGCTCGGCTACCTCATCTACCGCAACGTCGAGCGGATCGTCCGCGAGGAGATGGACGCCGCGGGCTTCCAGGAGGTGCACTTCCCGGCCCTGCTGCCGCGCGAGCCGTACGACGTGACCGGGCGCTGGACCGAGTACGGCGACGGGGTGTTCCGGCTCAAGGACCGGCGCGACAACGACTATCTTCTCGGCCCCACTCACGAGGAGATGTTCACGCTGCTCGTGAAGGACCTGTACTCCTCGTACAAGGACCTGCCGCTGTCGCTCTACCAGATCCAGACCAAGTACCGCGACGAGGCTCGGCCCCGTGCGGGGATCCTGCGCGGCCGGGAGTTCGTCATGAAGGACTCGTACTCGTTCGACGTCGACGACGCCGGGCTCCAGGCCTCGTACGAGAAGCACCGGGCTGCCTACCTCAAGACGTTCGACCGGCTCGGGCTGGAGTATGTGATCGCGTCCGCAGTCTCTGGCGCCATGGGTGGCAGCGCGAGCGAGGAGTTCCTCGCTCCGACCGAGACCGGTGAGGACACCTACGTCCGCTGTACGACGTGCGACTACGCGGCGAACGTCGAGGCGGTCGTCACGCCGGTGCCCCCGGCGCTCGACCACGCCGGTGTCCCCGCCGCGCATGCCGAGGACACTCCGGACACCCCGACCATCGACACCCTCGTCGCGGTCTCGAACGAGCGCGCCGACCTGCGCCGCCCGGACCGCGCCTGGACGGCTGCCGACACCCTGAAGAACATCGTCGTCACGCTGACCTACCCGGACGGCAAGAAGGAGCTCCTCGCGATCGGCCTGCCCGGCGACCGTGACGTCGACCTCAAACGGCTCGAGGCGCAGGTGGCGCCCGCGACCGCTGAGCCGGCCACGGAGGCCGAGCTGGCTGCCAACGCCGCGTTGGTCAAGGGCTACATCGGGCCCCCGGCGCTGGGTGTCGACTCCGTGTCGGGGGTCCGGTTCCTGGTCGACCCGCGCGTGGTCGCCGGGACCCGCTGGATCACCGGGGCCAACGTGCGCGGCCAGCACGTGTACGACCTGGTGGCGGGGCGTGACTTCACGACCGACGGCACCATCGAGGCCGCCGAGGTTCGGGCCGACGACGTCTGCCCGAACTGCGGCAACGCTCTCGAGATCGCCCGCGGCATCGAGATCGGCCACATCTTCCAGCTGGGCCGCAAGTACGCCGGGGCCCTCGACCTGAAGGTCCTCGACGAGAACGGCAAGCAGGTCGTCGTCACCATGGGCTCGTACGGCATCGGAGTCTCCCGGGCGGTCGCGGCCATCGCCGAGCAGACCTATGACGAGTTCGGCCTGTGCTGGCCGCGCGAAGTCGCCCCTGCCGACGTCCACATCGTCGCGACCGGCAAGGACGACGCGGTGTTCGCCGCGGCCGAAACCCTGACGGCCGACCTCGAACGGGTCGGGGTCCGGGTCATGATCGACGACCGGCGCGGGGTTTCGCCCGGAGTGAAGTTCAAGGACTCCGAGCTGCTCGGCGTCCCCACCATCGTGGTCGTGGGCAAGGGGTTGGCCGACGGCACGATCGAGATCAAGGACCGCCGATCCGGCGAGCGCGAGATCGTCCCGGTCGCCGAGGTCGCGGGACGGTTGCTGGCGATCTGCCGGCCGTGAGCGGTCACCGATGATCGAGGCGGTCATCTTCGACTGGGGCGGCACCCTCACGCCCTGGCACCAGATCGACCTGCGCGAGCAGTGGTTGGCGTACACGCGGGTCTACGACGCGGTTCGGGCGACCGAGCTGGCCGACCAGCTGCTCGCTGCCGAGGACGAGGCCTGGGTGACCACCCGCGACCACCATCGCTCGGGCCGGCTCGCGGAGGTCTTCGAGGTCGCGGGCATCGACGCGGGAGCCGAACGGCACCGGCGGGCGCTCGCGGCCTACGAGGCGGGTTGGGACCCCCACACGCATGCGGATCCCGAGGCCCTGCCCTTGTTCCACGAGCTGCGAGCTCGGGGCCTGCGCATCGGTGTCCTGTCGAACACGATGTGGACCCGCGAGCACCACGAGCGGATCTTCGCCAGGGACGGCCTGCTCGAGCTGATCGACGGCGCGGTCTACTCCAGCGAGATCCCGACGACCAAGCCACACGTGGACGCGTTCGGGTCCGCGCTGCGGGCCGTGGGGGTCGCGGACCCCGGCAGCGCCGTCTTAGTCGGCGACCGACTGTTCGAGGACATCTACGGCGCGCAGGCGGCGGGGATGCGGGCGGTCCACATCCCGCACAGCGACATCCCGGACCACCAG
>JBBQWS010000063.1:0-16697 GCA_038210415.1 Actinomycetes bacterium | reverse complement strand
ATGTGTCGGTTGGATCGACGGAGTAGCGGGCAGGCGCGACGCGGAGACCCACACGATCCGGGTCACCCCGAGGGACGAATGCAGCCGCCCGGCCGGGCGGCAGTGGACCTGGCCAAGGCCGACGGTCGCTGGGACCGGGCCCATGCCGGCCCTGCCGACGCAGAGGTGCCGGACGACCTGGCAACTGCGATCGCCGGAGACCGGGCGGCCCAGGCCATGTGGGACATCCTCACCAAGGCCAACCGCTACGTCCTGATCCAGAAGGTGACGACCGTCAAGCGGGCCGAGACCCGCACGCGCAACATCGCGCTCGTTGTGGCGATGCTCGCCCGAGGAGAAACGACGTATCCCCAGAAGACGCGCCCCATGCCTCTATGAGGGGCGCGACGCAACGATCGATCCTCGGAGCCGAGCGCCAGATAGCGTTGCGAGACCGGCAGCGTTGGTTGAACTTCGCAGAACACCCCCGTCGACGTGGCTCGTGGAATCCCCGTGGAATACCGAGCGACGACGCGATCGAGCTCGGCCACAGTCGTGTCTTCGAGCAAGGGACCAAACGCCTCACCGGTGCGGGGGTCGACGGACTGGGTGGGCACGGATCACCTCGGTCGTTGAGTGGGACGGACCGGACGGACGACTTCCTGTAGCAGGGCGAACAGCCGATCGACCTCGGTGGCCGTCTCCGGATCCAGATCGAAGCCGTACGGGTGTCGCCGTCGGGCGCTCGCGAACACCCCTTGCTGTACGAGGAGGTACTTCTCCACTGCCACGAAAGAGTCCAGGCTGGTCTGTAAGGAGACCAAGGCGGTGAGCGGTCCGTGGATGGCGGCGACCGCCGCGGCATCGCCGGCGACCAACGCCCGCCAGAGCGCTACGAGCGCCCATGGGACCTCTGGTCCGGGCATGGTGCCGACGATGCCGCGCGCGAAGCTGTCAACCAAGGCGATGCCGCCAGTTCCCTCGAACACCTGAGCTCGACCGGCCGTCGCGTCGCGCAACGCCGACAACCGCGGGCCGATCGGGGTCGCCTCCGGCTTGAAGAGCACTCGGTCGGGTCCGTACGCGTCGACCAGCGTGACGTAGAGGTCGAGCGGGAGGGGACGACCGAGGTAGCCCGAGGCGTCTTGGACGACCACGGGGATCGCCACCTGTTCGACGATCGCGCGGTAGTACGCAAGGACCTCGGTGTCCGGCAGTGCCACCGCCGTCGGCGGGATCGCCATCAGGGCCGTCGCACCGATCCGCTCGGCGTGGGCACCGAGGGCGACGGCGGCCCGGGTGCTTTCAGCACCCACGCTCGCGACGACCGGCACCCGCGCGTCTGCAGCGGACACGACCATGGACGTGAGGTCGCGACGTTCGCTGTCGCCCAGCCGCACAACTTCGGACACCATCGCGATGGCTAGCCCGTCGGCGCCGCACGCCAGCAACCAGTCGATCTCGCGGGCCAGCGCGGTCTCGTCGATCTCGTCGTGGTCGTTGAACGGCGTAGAGACCACCGGGATGACACCAGCCAGCGGGGACGCGGTCACTTCTGGCTGCCGAACCGCAGTGTCTCGCCGAACCGCAGTGTCTCGCCGAACCGCAGTGGCGGTCGGCCGAAGACCGGGACCCTGGTGACGAGCACGTTACCCGCGAAAGGGTCGGCGGCGCGCTGCTCGGAAGTCAACCCCTCCCAGCCGCTCGTGACGACGAGCAGGTCGAGGTCGGGCCCGGCGAACCCAGGACAGGACGGCTGGGTCACGGGTACGGGCACATGAGCGAGCATCGCTCCCTCCGGCCCGTACCGGCGCACGGCGCCGCCGCCCCACAGCGCGACCCAGACCGCGTCCGCGTCGTCCACCACCAGGCCGTCCGGGACGCCATCGTCCTCGGCGAGCACCGCGAGGTCGGCCAGTCGGCCGCCGATCCGTCCGTGCCCGGTGTCGTAGGCGTAACGGCGGACGACGGGCTCGCCCGAGTCGACGTAGTACAGGACACTCCCGTCGGCCGACCAGCCGAGGCCGTTCGACTCGGTGACTCCTTCGAGCAGGGTCGTGCAGCGCAGCGTTGGGTCCAGTGACCAGAGCACGCCGCCGCCGGCGGCACCGACCGTCGAGGTTGTGCCTGCGAGCAGCCGTCCCGCCGGGTCGCAGGTTGCATCGTTGAACCGTTGGTCCACGGGCAGGTCCACCGGCACGGGGTCGGCGTCGGGACGTCCGTGGGTGTCGAGGAGCACGAACGCCGAGTCGGCAGCGGCGACCAGTCCGCCGTCCACGCGCAAGGCCACAGCCCCGAGGTTGGAACCGATCTCCACCACGTTGTCGGTCCAGGCACCGTTCGGGGCGGTCGGACTCGAGCGGTGCAACCGTCCGCCGTGCACGTCGACCCAGAGCAGGCTGGCCGTGGGTGCATCCCAGACCGGCCGCTCAGCGACCTCGCACCCCGCGTCGGAGATCACCGTCCACTCGCCGACGGACATCCTCCCGCTCACTTGCCGATACCCGCCGTGAGGCCGCTGATCAGGTGGCGCTGGAAGATCAAGTACACGACCACCGCAGGGATCGCGCTGACGAGGGAGCCGGCCATGAGTACGGGGATGTCGGTGACCCGCCCCGCCGAGAGCGCGCCGAGGCCCACGGTGATCGTGCGCTGGTCAGGGTTCTGCAGGAACAGCAGCCCGATCAGCAGGTCGTCCCAGATCTGGATGAACTGCAGCACGGTGACGGTGACGATTGCGGGCAGAGCGAGCGGGACACCGATCCGGAGGAACACCCGTCCGTACCCGAGCCCGTCCACGATCGCGGCTTCGATCAGCTCGTCCGGCAGGCCGCGGAAGTATGCCGTCATCAAGAAGGTGGCGAACGGCGTGCCCAGCGCGGAGTAGACCAGGACGGCGCCGTAATAGTTGGTGAGCAGGTTGAACTTCGAGACGTTGACGTAAGCCGGGATGATGATCGACTGCATCGGGATCAGGAGTGCCGCGATGATCGCGACGAACACCGGCGTGGCGCCGGTGTACCGCAGCTTGGCGAAGGCGAAGCCTGCGGTGGTGCTCACCACGACGATGACGATGATCGACAGGACGCACACGATCATCGAGCTCAGCAGCTGCTGGCCGACCGGGAGGGCCGAGGTCAGCTTGCTCCAGCTGTCGAACGAGTGACCGCTTCCGGCGAGGTACTGGGCCTGGGTCTTGAACGCCGTGTCGATCATGAACAGGAAGGGGTAGATCATCACGAAGGCGATGACGAGCATCAGCGCGAGCAGCAGGGCCCGGCGCACGGTGAACCGGTGCCGCCGCCTGCGGACGGTCGGCCCCGGCACTGTCTCCGGGGTGGTCAGGGTCATGGTCACAGGGCCTCGAAGTCAGTCGTCGGAACGGAGCAGCTTGAGCTGGGCCAGGCCGATGGCGGCCATGATGACGAAGAGGATGACTCCGAGGAGCGCGCCGGTACCGAACTCCCCCTTGGCGAAGGCAGTCTGGTAGACGAAGAACTCAAGCGTCGTCGTTCCGTAGCCGGGCCCTCCGCCGGTCATCACGAAGATGAGGCTGAAGAGGGCGGTGAACGCGCTGATCACCGTCAGGACGAACGAGAACTGAACGAAACGCTTGAGCTGCGGGAAGGTGATGTGCCAGAAGATGCGCAGCGATCCGGCGCCGTCGACCTTGGCCGCCTCGTGCAGGGCTGGGTCGATCGTGGCCAGGCCGGTCAGGAAGATGATCGTGTTGGTCCCGACCATCGACCAGATGAACGTCAGGGCAACCGCAAGCAGGGCGGTGCGCTCGCCGGCGAGGAAGTCGGTCTTGATCGAGCCGAGCCCCACGGATACGAGCAAGTGGTTGAGCATGCCTTCCTGGGCGAAGAAACGGGCTGACACCATGCCGATGACGACCCACGAGACGGCGGTCGGCAGGAAGTAGATGGATCGGAAGAACCGCCAGCCGAGGACGCGTTCGTGCAGGACTGCCGCGATCCCCAACGGGATCACGATCGCGACCGGGACGGCAAGCAGGAGCAGCCCGTTGTTCTCCAGCACCCGCCAGAAGATCGGGTTCTTGAACTGCTTGATGTACGTCGAGGGACCGATCCACTTGGCCACCAACCCGTCCCACCGGGTCATCGAGTAGTAGACGGCCTGCAGAATCGGGATTCCGAGCAGCAGAGCGACCAGGGCGAACGCCGGGAACGACATCACCATCCCGGTGCGGCCGCGGTTGCGCGCCAGAGCCGAGACCGGGCGCTTGCCCGAGCGCTTGCGCGGATGGATCGCCGTCAGCGCGCTCATCGCTGCTCTCCTGAGGTGTCGTGGGCGAGGTGGTTCGCCGGGCGAAGCATGCCTCGCCGGTTGACCGTCGAGGCAGGGCTTCGCCCGGCGCCGAGCGACTACGAGTAGTTGTTCCCTCGCTGGTCCTCGCTGAGCTGCTTCCACACGGTGTCGAGCTGGTTCAAGCCTTCTGTCGCCGGGGTCTTGCCGGCCAGGACGGGCGGCAGCACCTTGTTGCCGGAGTCGACGACGTCACCCTGCACGACGTTGTCGAGCATCGGGTAGGCGGTGAAACCGCCCTTGCTGGCGAAGTCCAGCATCTGCTGGTTCACCGGGTTCGTCGTCGTGGTGCCGCTGAGGTCCGGGATCAGACCGGCGTCGTTGATGATCTTCGCCCCGGCGTCGCTGGCCAGGAAGGCCAGGAAGTCGGCGGCTGTGGCCTGGTGCTGCGAGTAGCTCGTGATGCTGAACCCGTCGCCCGGGTACTGAACGACGCCCTTGATCGGCTGGTCAGAGAACGGCGGCACGAACGCTGCCACGTCGTCTTTCATCGCATCCGTGAACTTCTGGGTGTCCCACGTACCGTCGACGATCATCGCGGCCTTGCCGCCGGTGAAGTCGTCCAGGTTGTTGGTCTTGGTCAGCACGTCGGAGTTCGTGCAGCCCTTGGACTCCAACGCCGCCCACTTCGAGAACTGCGCGGTGTTGCTCGGGTCGTTCCACGGGATCTTCCCGTTGTACAGGCTCTTCCAGTCGTCGACCGAGTGGGCGCCGATCATCATGTAGCTCGCGTCGTACCAGGGGTAGAACTCGGCGCCGAGGCTCTGGCCGCCGTTGCCGTAGACCATGGGCGCGTAGCCGGCCGACTTCAGCTTCCCACAGGCTGAGTAGAGCTCGTCCCACGTGGTCGGCGGTGCGGTGATGCCTGCCTTGGCGAACGCCTTCTTGCTGTAGAAGCCGATGTAGAACTGCTGCTCCAGCGGCATCACGAGCGGGCCGTTGTTCGCGTCGAACCCGTCGGACATCCACTGTAGGCCTTGGACCCGGCTGAGCGTCGAGGCCGGGATCTTGTCCTTGAGGTTCACGAGGAAGCTCTTGTACTTCAACGTGAACAAGCCGGTCCACATGACTGCGAGGTCGGGCCCGGTCTTCGAGACGGCCGACGCCTGGAGCAACGAGAAGTAGTTGTCGCCCGGCTGGCTGACCACCTTGAACGTGACGTTCGGGTGCAGCGCGTGGTACGCGTCGGTGAGCTTCTGGGTGGCCACGGCGTTCTGCTCGGTGCCGTAGTTGTGCCAGAGGGTGAGCGTGACGGGGCCGCTCTCGGGAGAGCTTGACCCTGTGGTGGCCGAGCGGGATCCGCTGCTCGAACATGCCGCCATGACCGCTGCGGTCGCCACCGCGGTCGCGATGAGTGCTGTTTTACGCACGTGTCCTCCTTGTCGTGCCGCAGCGTGTCCGCTGTGGGGTGGCGTCAGTGTCCGCTGGCGTCGGGGGGCCATCACGACCGCCCGACGACAGGGGGCACGAACCTGCGGTGCGCCGGGGTCGGTGCCTGCAGGAAATCGAAGTCGCAGCCCGTGTCGGCCTGCGTGACGTGCGCCTGGTATAGCGCCGGCCAGCCGCGCAGGTGCGCGGAGACGGGCGGGGTCCAGGCGTCACGGCGGGAGGCGAGCTCCTCGTCGCTCATGTCGAGGTCGAGCCGGCCGCTCGCGACGTCCACGACGATGACGTCGCCGTCACGGACGAGGGCGAGCGGTCCGCCGACAGCAGCTTCCGGGGCCACGTGCAGGAAGCACGTGCCGAACGACGTCCCGCTCATGCGTGCGTCGGTCACCCGGACCATGTCGGTCACGCCGACCGCGGCCAGCTTCGCGGGGATCGGGATCATCCCCCACTCGGGCATTCCCGGGACGCCGACCGGGCCGGCTCCGGCCAGCACCAGGACCGTTTCGGCGGTAACGGGGAGATCGGGGTCGTCGATCCGGGCGCGCATGTCGTCGTACGAGTGAAAGACCAGGGCGGGGCCGCGGTGCGAGAACAGGTGCGACGCCGCCGCCGAGGTCTTGATCACGGCGCCACTCGGGGCCAAGGTTCCGGTCACGACGACGAATGCCCCGTCGGCGTGCACCGGATCTGCGGGGTCGCGCAGCGCGCCACCCGTCGTGACGTGCGCCGGCAGCTCGTCCCGCCACGGCCTCCCCGTCGCGGTGATCGCGTCGGTCTCGATCGCGTCGCCGAGCAGTCGGATCAGGGCAGGTACGCCTCCGGCCGTGTGGAAGTCCTGGATGAGCAGCCGGCCTGAGGGTTCGACGTCAGCGAGGACGGGGACTCCGCGGCCGAGCCGGCCGAGGTCCGCGAGGGTCAGCGTCGCAGCCCCGCGACCGGCGATGGCGAGCAGGTGCACGAGGGCGTTCGTCGACCCGCCGACTGCGTGCAGGACGCGGACGGCGTTGCGGAAGGCAGCGTCGGTCAGGACCGTGTCGGGGCTCGCGGACTCCCGGACCATCTCGACCACCCGACCGCCGCTGGCGTGCGCCGATGTCGCCCGGTCCAGCTCGCCGACCGGGATCACCGCAGTCCCGGGGAGGCTGAGGCCAAGCGCCTCGGCGACGATGGCCATCGACGAGGCGGTCCCCATCGTGTTGCACGCGCCCTGCCCGCAGGCGAGGCAGCGCTCGAACTCGCGCCAGCCCTCGTCGTCGAGCCGACCGGTCCGGTGGTCCTCCCACGCCCGCCACAGGGCCGTGCCGGTCCCGACCCGGCGCCCGCGGAACAGCGAGGTCGCGGGCCGAGCGCCGGCCGTGACGACGAGAAACGGAAGGTTCGCGCTGACTGCCCCCATTACGGCGCCGGGTACGGACTTATCGCAGTTGGCGAGCAGGACGACACCGTCGACCGGGTACGTCCGCAGGTACTCCTCGACCTCCATCGCGAGCAGGTTCCGGTACAGCATCGCGGTGGGTTTCATCAGGTCTTCACCGAGCGACATGACCGGTAGCTCGACCGGTATGCCCCCGGCCTCGACGACACCGGCTTTCACGTCTTCGGCTAGACCGCGGAGGGGGAGGTTGCACGGGTTGAGATCGCTGGCCGAGTTCAGAACGCCGATGACCGGACGGTCGTGGTCGGCGGCGAGCTCGAACCCCGCATTGCGCATCGCGACCCGGTGGATCACGGCAACCTCGTCGTCGCCCTCGAACCACTCCTGGCTGCGGAGCCTCATGCCCACCCCCTCGGTTTGTCGGTGCCTTGGTTGCGTTGGGCTGCGTGAGGGTTACGGCTGCGGGACCGCCAAGCCGGGCGCGCCAGGTTCGGACTGGACCAGCTCGGCGCCACTGCGGGCCAACCACTCGAGCGAGATCTGCGCTCGGCGGACCTTCTCCCGGGCGATCAGCTCTGCGTCGTTCTGCACGTGCATGCCGGACGGGTAGAGCGGACGCGAGTTGCGCAGCCCGAACTTGACGTACAGCGGGGCTGCGGCAGCGACGAGGTCGGCCACCTGCTCGCCGCGGACGACCCCGCCCATGGCATCCGGGGCCTCGACATAGAGGTCGAGGGGCAGGCTGGTCGCCGCGCGCATCTCGGCCAGCTCGGCCAGCGTGAGATCGGTCGGCAGGTTCACCGTGTCTGCGCCCAGCTGTTCCAGGATCCGCAGCGCCGCCGGGTTCGACGGTGCGGCAAGGGCAGAGACCTTCCAGACGATGTCCGCAGGCAGCTGGGCCGCAGCCTGGGCCGCGACGAGTACGTGCAGCAGGCCAAGGTCGGCGACCAGGAATCCACGGATGCCGCAGTCGGCGGCCCGGACGACATCCTCGACCGCGTACCGCAGCTGGCGCAGGCCGCGGATCCCGCCGGCCAGGCAACCGCCGTCCGCAGCGTGGACCATTGACCCGATCCCCCACTCCTCGCGCGGCCCGACGAACAGGGACACCTCGAGGCCGGCGTCCGCGCCGATGCGGGCCAGTTCGCCGAGCTCCGCCTCGGTGTGCATCATCGCGCCGCTGCCTTGCGACACGCGGTTGACCACGACGCCCCGGCCGGCTGCCTCGTCGAGCACAGCGGCGAGCACCGCCGGACCCTCGACCGAAGGGACCTCGATCCGGAAGTGGGCACCGTCCGGGAACCTGACAACGGACGCCGCCGGGGCGACCTCCGGCGCGTGGCCGGCTGCGGCGAGGATCAGGTCAGAGCGCATGCGCATTCCTCTCAGTTACCGACTACGAGCACGGCAGGTCGCGCCGGTAGCGAATCGTCGGCGGTGGGCCAGTCGGCCGTGACGGTGATGGCTTCCGGTGCGCCCTCGTGCACGAGGTAGGTGTCCTCGTCCTTGGCACCGCCGGGCAGGCTGGGGTTCCACGCGAGGGCGCAACCGCTGGGCAGCGGGGTGGACCACCAGGGGCTGTCGGTCTGGCCCGGTGCGATCTCGAACTCCCGCTGTGCGTAGCCGATAGGCCCGCCCTGGTAGTGCTGGCGCCAGGCACCGGTCTGGCCTTCGTCGGCGTACGCGGCAGAGAGCTCGGTCACGACCTCGCCGGTCGTGGCTCCCGGCTGGCAGGCGGCGAGAATGCGTCGATGGATCCGGCGGACCGCGGCGAGTCCTTCGGCGAGCTCCCGCGCGGGTTCGCGGGCCGAGGCGTACCGGGTGAGTGCGACGTGCTGGCCGGCCCTCGATGCGACGAGCACCGCCATGACGACCTCGTGCAGCGGGCGGCCCACGGCGACCGGGTGCCGGAACCGGCGCAACCGGTCGTCACCGCCGACCAGCAGCACCGGCGCGAGGGCGCCGACCCGTTCGACGGCGGCTGCGATGCGGGCGGCCACCTCGCGGTCGGGCTCACCCGGAGTCCACGACCGCAGTGCGCCCTGGACGGCCACCGCCGCGTCGCGCCCCAGGGCCCGGATCCGGTCGTGCTCGCCGTCGTCGAGGCTGAGCCGGCTCGCTGTGAGTGCGTGCGAGACGTCCTGACCGAAGCCTGGGTGGCCGTCGCTGCCGAGATCGTTGGTGGCTGCCCCGACAGCGGCCGCAGCGGCGGTGACGAAGGCCTGCGGGTCCCACCACGGCACCGCCACGAGGTCGAGCCCGAGCTCGGCCAGGTCGTTCTCGGCGGCCAGCCGCGGCGCCTCGACGTCGGTCGTGACGACGACGGCCCGGTCGGTGCCGACCGCGAGCCAGACGACGTCCACCGAGGCAGACCGGTCGATGGCGGCGTTGATCCCTCCGGTGGCCCAGGCGACGGACCCGGGGGTGGTCAGGACGAGCCCGGCGAGACCGCAGCGGTCGGCCACCGCCCTGGCGCGGGCAAGGGCCGAGTCGACCTGCGGCGCGGCCGAGGTGGGATTGGACAACCGCGCCACCTCCAGAATCGTTCGGCAGAACAGAACGCAGATTGGTAAGACGGCACAGTCGAGCATCGTCGCGTCAGCCTGTCAAGGCCGGGCGTCGTAGCGACGAGATCGTGACCCAACCGTCGCCCGCCTTTGATTTCCAGAGCAGCCTCGAGCACGATGTGCCTTTCCCGGCGCTGGTGGTACCGGCGATCGCGTTCGGTTACGGTAGGACTCGTTTGGCAGGGTCGAACGGCAGCGCGACCGAAGGGAGCCTGGTGGCCAGCAGCGAGGGCATGGCTTCGGGCGCCCCGGCGCCGCACCCGACGCAGGCGGAGTCGCGGTACACGGTGGGTAGCGTGGCGCGTGCGCTCCGGTTGCTGAACATCGTGGCGGAGGGTCCGGCGGACGGACTCACGGTCAGCGAGCTCGCGCGTGGTCTGAGCGCGTCGAAGAGCACAGCGTTCGCCCTCGCGCACACCCTGGCGGACCAGGGGTACCTGCGGACGACCGACCCGGGCCCGCGCTACCAGCTCGGCCTGGCTCTGGTGCGGTTGGGCGACGTCTCGGCGAACCGGCTTCCGCTGGGCCAGCTCTGTCGGCCGGTGCTGCATGCGCTCAGCGCCCGCACCGGGTTGACCACCCGTGCCGCGGTCAACGACGGGTCGCAGCCGATGTTCGTGGAGCGCGTCGACGCTCCTGGCGCTATCCGGTTCCACACCCCGCTCGGCGTGCCCGAGCTCGCGCACGTCAGCTCGGCGGGCAAGGCGATTCTGGCGGCACTCTCGGACGACGAAATCGCGGCGCTGGTCGCCAGTACCGGACTGCAGCGCCGCACGCCCAAGACGATCACCAGCCTGAACGAGCTGCTCGTCGATCTGCATGCCACCCGCAAGCGCGGGTACGCGGTCGACGACGAGGAGGATGTCGAGGGGATCTTCTGCATCGGAGCGGCCTTCTACGACTACACGGGCGCGTGCGCGGGTGCGATCAGCGCCACGGGCATCAAGCGGGACCTGGCGCCGACGGCCGTCGACGCACTGGGCCAGGCCGTTCGCGCCGCGGCCGACCAGGTCACCGACCAGCTGCGCGGTACCCCGCGTCGACTTGCGGGCATCCGGTGAGGGCGCTGGTCGTCTCGGACCCGGGCGCCGTAGCACTGCAGGACCACCCCGATCCGGTTCTCACGACCGGTTACGTCCTCGTGCGCCCGACGGTCGTCGGCTTGTGCGGCACCGACCTCGAGATCATCGACGGCAGCATCGACCCCGCTTACGTCCGGCTGCCCCTGGTTCTGGGTCACGAGTGGAGCGGCGTCGTGGTCGATGCGGGCACGTCGCCGGACGCGCCACCGGTGGGCTCCCGTGTCGTCGTGGAAGGCATCGTCCCGTGCCGGCACTGCTCGGCCTGCGTGGCCGGCGACACCAACCGGTGCGCGACGTACGACGTGTTCGGGTTCGTCCGCGACGGAGCCGCGGCCGACCTGGTTGCCGCGCCCGTCGCTCTCGTCCATGTCCTCGACCCGTCGGTCTCGGCTGAGTCGGGAGCGCTAGTCGAACCCGCAGCGGTGGTGCTGCGGGCCCTGCTGCGAGCGGCTCCGCGCCCGGGCCAGCGCGTGCTCGTGGTCGGGGACGGAACGGTCGGGCTGCTCGCGGTCAGGCTGGCCCGGCTCTGGTCGCCCGCCTCGGTGACCTTGCTGGGGGTCAGGGCGGAACAAGCTCCCCTAGCGGCTGCAGCCGGCGCCGACCGTTTCGTCACCAGCCCTGCGGAGGCCGGGGCCGGGTACGACCTCGTCGTCGAGGCGGCCGGAGTACCGGTTGCAGTCGCGGCGGCGCTGCGCGCTCCGGCCCGAGGCGGCACCGTCGTGCTGCTCGGGCTCGCGGGTACCGGCCGCCTGGCCGAGCTCCCGATCGACGACCTGGTCAACGGCGATGTCACGCTGCTGGGCAGCTTCAGCTATACGGCGACGGCGTGGGCGCAGGTCGTGCAATTGCTCAACTCAGGCCGGCTCGACCTCGGCTTCCTCGTGACGCACCGGTTCGCGCTTTCGGACTGGGCCGCCGCCGTCTCGGCCATGCGAATGCCGGTCGGCCCACGTGGGAAGGTACTGCTGCAGGTCTGGCCCGACAGTGGACCCGAGGGAGCGGGTGCATGACTCATCTCGGGGCGCAGCAGGTCCACAGTCCGGCCGTAGGTGACGTCGGTGACGTCGTCGAGGCTCGCGAGGGTCGACGGAGGGCATCTGGTCTTCAACGGCGCAGACCATTCCGATCCCTCGGGTGCCACCGATGACCAGCACTCCCTTGCCAGCAAGAACGCGCACTCCGATCACCCACCCTCGCGCCGCAGGACTGCCTTGACGATGTCAGTGCGGCCCTCGGCCAACTGCATGAACGTTTCACTCGCGGTCCGCAGGGGGACGGCGGTGGCCCAGCTGAGGTCAACTGCCGAGGCGAGTCGAATCGCCTCGGCGAAGTCTTCGGGGGTGTAGGCGAAGGAACCGAGAACCCGCTTCTCGGCGCGGACCAGGTCGTTGCCGTCGAAGCCTGAGTCGGCGGCCGCCAGGCCGAGCCAGACCGAGGTGCCTCCAGGGCGCAGTCGTCCCAGCGAGGTCCTGCGCGTCGCCGGCAGTCCGACGGCGTCGAAGGTGATTCCGAAACGGGATTTTCTCTCGTCCAGGGTTGCTACCGCGTCGGCTCCCAGCCGCGCCGCTACCGCTCGGCGATCGGGTGAAGGGTCAACCACGACGACCGATCCGGCGTCGCTGTGAAGCGCAACCAGCAGGCAGACGAGCCCGATCGATCCGGCACCAAGCACCGCGACCGGCCCGGCAGCCGGAGCCGCGAGTCGCCACGCATGCACAGCATTGGCGAGTGGTTCGATAAGTGCTGCGGCGGTCCAGTCGACGTCGTCCGGTAGTGAATGGAGTGAACTCCGCGGCACGGCGACTGCCTCAGCGAAACCTCCGGGCCGAGTCACCCCAAGCAACTGGCGATCCTCGCAGACCGATTCGTGGCCGCCGAGACAGGCGAAGCAGGTGCCACAGGTGAGCAGCGGATTGATCACGACTCGGCTGCCGTCCTCCGTCTTCCCGGCAAACTCGTGCCCCATGATCAGCGGGGGCTTGCGCATTCCGACAGAACGGAACCCGTGGAGCTCGCTGCCGCAGATGCCCGACGCCTCGATCGTGACGAGCACCTCGTCGCCGACGGGAACTGGAGTCGGCTCGTCGCGCATGACGACCCGACCTGGTTCGGTGAATACCAACGCCTGCATCAGGCCTCCTCATGCATGTGCCATCGAAACGGACGGTACCAGCCTTCCGATAGCGGGAAGGAGATTCCGACCAACGGAACGAGAGGCGGGGGCTCGGCCTCCACCCTGGGCAACCCGAGCCGTTGGCTCGACGTTGCCAAGGGCTCGCTACACCGCATGTTCGCCGTCATCCGAAGCAGTCAACATGAGCGCTCGTGACTCTATCGAGGTCTTCGAAGCCCACCGCGTGCTCGCGTGGTACGACGAGAAGATGGCCAGTTACGGCGGGGTGCAGGGCAATGAAGCCCACAACGGTCTCGTCGTGGTAGTCGAGGCTTGCTTCCGCTTGGCCGGCGACGACAGCTGCCGACTTCGGTTGGGTCATGGGGCGGGTGGTGCCAGCCAACCTGACCTGTGCCAACAGGGTTCACGTTGTCGGGGCCTCTGAAGGGGACTCCTCCGCTGTGCGGTCCTGTATGCCGCCCGATCCGACTGAGACCACGCCCTGACCGATGTACTGAGCGCTGCGGCGACGGTGACGGATGGCTCCGAGGGAGCGCTGGAGCACTCCTCGTCTTCTGCGGCAAGGAGGTCTGGGCGACAGATCAAGATCCGTTCAGTGCCAGGCCGTGCCAGCCTCGGTCCGGGAAGCCAGCTGCCGTCGCTACCCGCGCGGATGCCTCGTTGTCGGGCAGGTGCAGGTACGTCGGCACGACCCCACGGGACAGCAAGGATGCGGCGGCTTGTGCGACCAGGAGTCGAGCAAGACCTCTACCGCGGGCCTCGGGAGCTGTCCCAACGCTGAGCTCTTGCACCAGGTGGTCATGGCGTTTGATGCCGACCCCGGCGAGGTGCCGGCCTTGGGCGTCGCTGGCGACGAGTACCTCGCCGCCGAAGCGGCGCAGCCACTCGGGGACGTCGTGGTGGGTAGCCGGGAGCCACTGTCCGATACGGGGGAGGTCGGCGGGTGCGGTCGTCCAGCGGTAGACGCGTGGCTGCACAGTCCGCTCGGGCATCCCGAGCAGTGCCGGAAGGACGTCGACCGGGCCGTCAGTGCCTAGCAGTGTCGTGGCCGCGTAGGCCGCATCTGGCGGAAGGCTGACGACGCAGCGCCCGGCCGGGTCCACCAGACCTGTGAGCTGCTCGGGACGTCCGTCCCAACCCGCGCGGGCCACGCGCGGGTTGGCGATGACGGTGAGTCCGGGTCGCGTCGGGACTGCGCCGGCCCAGCTGCGCAGGTGACGTACCAGCGGCACGGGCATGGTCGCGGAAAGCAGGGTGACGGTCATGACGGCTCCTCGACAGCGGTGGATCGAATGTCGTCGACGCTGGGGAGATGGGAGGGTGGTTGAACCGGTGGAATCACCAGGTTCGTGAAGTACCGCGACCTAGGAATCTCCATCGCCGGGCGCGAACACCACCGAGTCGGCAGCAGGCCCGGCCGGGTCGTCGGGACGGACCTGCTGCGAGGGTGTGCAACCGGTAAGCCCCATGGGAGGGGGCGTACCCGGGTCAGCAGCCGGCTCAGTGGTGCATGTGAACGACGGCGCCGGCTGCCTGGCGAGTCGCTGGCATCTTGGTGACGGCGACGACGGCGACGGCGACGGCGAGAACGGACGCACCGACCATTCCTCGTCCGAACGCGTCTCCGGCACCGGCAGCGGTCGCGAGGCTGCCGCCGGTGGCGGCGACGGCGGAGATGATCGCCACGCCGAGAGCGGCCCCGACCTCGTGGCCCGTCATCAGGAAGCCGGAGGCCATCCCGGCGTGCTGTGCTGGGATGCCGTTCATCGCCGTCATCGACACCGAAACGAACACCAGGCCGATGCCGAAGCCGAGGAGCAGCAGACCGGGCAGCAGATCGGTGACGTAGTGCGCGGTCGCCGGCGACCTCGACAGCAGGAGCGCGCCTGCGACCGTCAGAGCCAGGCCCGCGCCGGCGATCCAGCGAGCAGCGACGACGGCGGCGAGGTGGCTGGCGGAGTGCGCGGCGCCGGCCATGGCAAGTGCCAGCGGCAAGAACGCCAGGCCGGTCTGCAGGGCCGAGTAGCCGAGGACGGTCTGGACGAAGATCGAGGTGAGGAAGATGGTTCCGACGAGGATGCCGGTCGCGCCGAGCATGACACCGGTTCCGGCGACGAGGGTCGTGACCTTCCAGGTGTGCGGGGGGACCAGCGGCGAGGTGACCCGGCGCTCGATGGCGAGGAACCCGGTGAGACCTGCAACGGCCACCGCGAACAGCGCGAGCGTGGTGGGGGAGGTCCAGCCGTTCTGGCTGGCGCCCTGGATCCCGAGCAGGAGCGCGGTCAGGCCGGCGACGAGGGTGACTCCACCGGGCAGGTCGAGCCGGCTGCGGTGAGCGCGTCCTGTCGTCTGCCGGGGGAGAACGACGAGCGCGGCCGCGAACGCTGCTGCGCCGACGGGGACGTTGACCCAGAAGATGGTCTGCCAGCCGGCCCAGGTCGTGAGCATGCCGCCGAAGAGCACGCCGCCCGCGACGGCCATGCTGCCGACCGCTCCCCACAGGGCGAGACCGCGGGAGCGCTGGGCGCCGGAGTAGGTGGTCACGATGAGGGAGAGCGCGGCCGGGGTCATGAGGGCGGCGCCGAGTCCTTGGGTGGCGCGGGCTGCGACGAGGATCGTGGCGCTGCCGGCGAAGCCGGCGAGGAGCGACGCGGTCGTGAACAGGCCGAGGCCCGTCATGAAGACCCGGCGTCGGGAGAACAGGTCGGCGATGCGACCGCCGAGGAGGAGGCCGCCTCCGGAGAGCAGCAGGTACGCCGTGACGAGCCACTGCAGGTCTCCGCTGTCCAGGTTCAGGCTCTGGCCGATGGTGGGCAGCGCGGTGTTGACGATGGAGATGTCGAGCACGACGAGGACCTGCGCGACGAGGGCGACGATGAGTACGCCCCAGGACCGTGACGGCTCGGTCTCCGGGTGGTGCGCGATCCCGTCGCGTGACGGGAGGGTGGGTGTGGGGTGGGGGTCGTGGTGGCTCATGGCTGCTCCTGGCGGACGGCGGGTGCGGACCAGTCCACCTTCCGCGGGTGGGGTTCCCGGTCGCGCCGGTGAAACCACCGGGTTCCGGAGTGAGCGCTCAGGGCAGCTCGAGTGCTGCGAGCTCGGCGCGCGAGGAGACTCCGAGCTTGGTGAACACGTTGCGCAGGTGGAAGTCGATCGTGCGCGGGGACAGGAATAGCTGGGCAGCCGCGTCACGGTTGCTCAGCCCCTGGCGGACGAGCTCGGCGACGTGCCGTTCCTGCGGCGTCAGGTCGACCGTCGTGCCCGAGTCACGCTTGCGTGAGGTCTCGCCCGACGCCCGGAGCTCGTGCCGGGCCCGGGTCGCCCATCTGGTGGCTCCGAGGTCGTCGAAGATGTCGAGGGCAGCGCGGAGGTGTTCGCGTGCGTCGACGCGACGCCGGGAGCGGCGGAGGAATTCACCGAACGCCAGCTCCGTCCGCGCGCGGTCGGCGCGACGCGGCGAATGTGCGTGAGCGTCGAGCGCGCGATCGAACAACGCCTCCGCCTCGGAGCCGCCGGCCATCAGGGCGCGTGCGTGATCGGCTGATGCCCTCGCCCACGGCGCCCCGGTCAGGTCGGCCAGGGTCGCGAGCTCCTCCGCCCACTCCGACAGCAGGTCTGCTCGACCGGCGCGGGCTGCCGCCTCGACGCGGTCTAGCGCCGACATGTTCTTCACCATCGCGTGGGTGATCTGTTCGAGGTGGTGTAGGGCTGCGTCCGGTGTGTCGGCCGCCGCGACGCCGCGCGCCCAGAGCATGACGTCGCGACTGACGACGCTGGTCAGCCCGACGTCGCGGGCTCGCGTCGGGCGCTCGAACTCGGTGACGTGGCTCGCGAACTCGTCC
>JBBQWS010000062.1:0-16837 GCA_038210415.1 Actinomycetes bacterium | reverse complement strand
ACAGAA
Source organism: Actinomycetes bacterium (assembly GCA_038210415.1). Taxonomy (GTDB): domain Bacteria; phylum Actinomycetota; class Actinomycetes; order Prado026; family Prado026; genus JBBQWS01. Next base: position 16,831 of record JBBQWS010000062.1, on the reverse strand, counting down.
CGAGCCAACCCGGCGCGTCGTTGGATCGAGTGGTCGCTGCAACCAGATCGTCATCAACAATGCCGGCGCGGGACAACTCGCCGTCGCGTTGACGCAAAGCAGCTCGGGGTCCGGCGTACCGGTGCGGCACGCCGGGCTGAGATTCCATGCACAGCCAACGCATTTCGCGGCCTCAGTTCGGAAGCCGGGTTCGAGGCCAACCGTTGACGGAGGAAGTAGCAACGATCCGACGTAGGACCCCCCTTCGCCGTCGCCATTGACACCACAGAAGTCGCCGCATGCCGCGGCGAGTGCCTGGCGGTCGACACCAAACATCGTGGACGCGAATGCCACGACCAGCAGGACCAATCCCAATGCTCCAATGCGCCGCTTCAATGCTTCACGATCCTCAGCAGTTCAGCCACCTTCCATTCGCCATCGAGGCGGAGAAGGCTCACGTCCACCAGGTCCAAGTGAGCGCCGTAGGAATGCACGACCGATCCGTTGGCCGCGACCGCGCGGTAGGCAGTGACACCGTGGCGCGCGTGAACCAACGCCCTAGCGCCGTCGAAGGCGAAGAACTTCAACTCCGAGACGGTCCAGTGCGCGCCCACGGTGCGCCCCCCGTTCGCAAACTCCTTGTGCACGGACGCAAGGACCTCGCGGCAGCTGCAGGACGGGTGCATGAGCGCGGCGGCGGCCGCGGTGTCGCCCGTGGACACGGCTCTGTCGAGGGCGGCGAAGAACCTCCGCACCACGTCCACTACCTCGTCCTCCCGGGACAGGGACCGCGACGGGGAGGCGGAGGGCGACGCACTGACGACACCGTCCGCGCCGTGCGACGACCGGAGCACTGTCGACGGACCTGGGCCCGACGGGCTGCACGCGGCAACCAGGATGACTGCGCCGGTAGTGAGCGCGCCCCAACGAGGTAATGCCGACCAGCAAGAAGAGAACCCCATGGGCAACAATCCTTCGCGCTGCTGGGTGCGCGCTCCGAGTTATCCACCGTCCGACAGGAGACATCTCATGCCCTGTCGTGAACCTGCCAAACGGCCCCAGCGCTCAGCCGTCCGAGGCTCGCTCCGCGGCCCAGACGGCGGCATAGCGACCGCCCAGCGCCAGAAGCTCGGCATGGGTACCCCGCTCGAGGACGGTGCCTGCGTCGAGCAGCAGGATCTCGTCGACCTCCTCGATCCCGGCCAGCCGGTGCGTGATCACGAGGGTCGTGCGTCCGCGGGTTAGGTCGAGCAGATCAGCGGTGAGCTCGTCGCCGGTCGCGGTGTCCAGGTGCTCCGCCGGCTCGTCGAGGATCAGGATGGGGAAGTCGGCCAGCAGCGCGCGGGCGATCTCGAGACGCTGCCGCTGCCCTCCGCTCAGCGACGCGCCGAACTCGCCGACCTCCGTCTCGAGCCCCGCCGGCAGGGAGTCGACGAACTCGAGCAGCCGGGCCCGGGCCAGCGCCGCGCGCAGGTCGTCGTCCGAGGCTTGGCGCCGGGCCAGCCGCAGGTTCTCGGCCAACGTCGTGTCGAAGACGTGTGCGTCCTGCGCCGCCAAGCCGATGACGGTGCGGAGCCGGTCGCCGTCGACGCTGTCGAGCTCCACCCCACCGAGCGAGACCGACCCCGACTCGTAGGGCAGGAACCGCAGCAGTACCGCCGCGAGCGTCGACTTTCCCGATCCGCTCGCACCTACCACCGCGACCCGCTGGCCTGGCCTCAGCTCGAGGTCGATCCCGCGCAGGGCGAGCCCCTCGGCCCCCGGCCAGCGAGCCGTGAGCCCGCGCACCGACAGGGTCCCTGCAGCACGCTTGATCGACACCGGCTGGGCACGATCGGCGACCGGCACCGGCCGGTCGAGGACGTCGAAGATCCGGGCCGCCGAACGACGCACCCGCTCCAGCGCCTGCCCAGCCGCCGGGAGTCCGGCCACCGCCTCGAACGCGGCCAGTGGGATCAGAACGACCACGGCGAGCAGCACACCGTCGAGTCGCCCCGACCGCACCGCCGGGATCCCCAGAGCCAGTGCCCCCACCACGGCCACCCCGCTCAGCAGCCCTCCGAGGCCGACGCCGACCCCGGCCGTCCGCGCAGACGCAGCCGCCGTACGGGTCAGGGCGGCGTCGTACGCAACGACGGTGGCCAGCTGCGAAGGGGCTGCGCCGTACGCGACGAGGTCCGGGGCGCCGCGCAGCAGGTCGACCACGGACGACGCGAGGTCACCCCGCAGCTGCGCCACCCGGCTCTCCGAACGCCGGGTCAGCCATCTGCTCAACGCCGGCACCACGAGCGCCGCGAGCAGCAGCAGCAACCCCAGCAACAGACCCGCCGAGGGCAGCAACCACGTCGTGAACCCGACCACCCCGGCGCCGACGAGGAACGCGATGAGGTACGCCGGGAGCACCCGGAGCATGAGGTCCTGCAGCACGTCGACGTCGTCGACCAGCCGGGCCAGCAGGTCGCCGGAGCGGAACGCCGGGAGCCCCGCCGGGGCCAGCCGCTCCAGCCCCGAGTAGACGGCGACCCGCAGGTCTGCGAGCACCCGGAACGCGGCATCGTGGCCGACCAACCTCTCGGCGTACCGGAACAGTCCGCGCGACAGCCCGAAGAACCGCACCCCGACCACCGCGACGGCGAGCACCTGAACGGACGGGTGCTGCGCGGCTCGCGAGATCAGCCAGGCCGACGTGGCGAGCAGCCCGACCCCCGCGCCGACAGCGGCGGCACCGAGCAACGAGGCCCCGAAGAGCCGACCAGCGGCCGGCAGAGCCAGGGTCAACGTGCGGCGCAGTGGCGCGGGCTCCGGAGTCGCGTCGAGCACGACGACCTGCGCCCGGCTCACCGGGCCACCTCGGTGGGCGCCACGAGGACGAGGTCGCCGGGCAGCCTCGACGGCAGCTCGACGACCCGGTCGGCCAAGGCGATCAGGGCCGGCCGGTGCGCGACGAGCAGCACGGTGCGGCCGAAGGCGAGCCGGCGGACGGCCTCGAGCACCTCGGCCTCGGTGGTGCCGTCAAGGCCGGCCGTCGGCTCGTCCAGCAGCAGCAGCGGAGCGTCGCGCAGGAACGCCCGGGCCAGCGCGACCCGTTGCCGCTCACCGGCCGACAGCCCAGCGCCACCCTCGCCGAGCGCAGTGCCCACCCCCATCGGCAAGCGAGCCACCAGCTCGGACAGACCCGCGGCCGCGACCGCGTCGGTCACCTCCTCGTCCGTAGCGTCGGGTCGGCCAAGCCGGATGTTCGCGGCCAGCGTGGCAGCGAACAGGTGCGGGCGCTGTGGCAGCCACGCGAGCCGGGAACGCCAAGCGTCCGGGTCGAATTCCGTCAGCGGGCGCCCGTCGACCAGGACAGCACCTGCGGAAGGCTGGACGAACCCGAGCAACACGTTCAGCACAGTGGACTTGCCGCAACCGCTCGGCCCGGTGAGTGCGACGACCTCGCCAGGGTGGACCGCGAACGACACATCGTGCAGCACGGCCTCGCCGCGCCCCGCGTACTCGACGGTCAGCCCTTCGACGACGAAGCCGGACACCGCCGGGTCGGGGACGTCGGTGGCGCTGCCGCGCTGGGGCAACGGCTGGGCGAGCACGGTGAACACCTGCTCCGCAGCCGCCAGGCCCTCCGCGGACGCATGGAAATTCGCGCCCACCAACCGCAACGGGAGGTACGCCTCAGGGGCCAGCACCAGCACGAACATGGCTGTGCGCAGGTCGAGCTCGGAGCCGACCAGGCGCAGCCCGACGGAGACCGCCACGAGGGCCACCGACAACGTCGCGATCAGCTCGAGCGCCAACGACGACACGAAAGCCAGCCGCAAGGTCGCCATCGTCGTACGGCGGTACGTGTCGGTGACCTCGCGGACCGCCTTCGCCTGCGCCTTCGCCCGGCCGAACACCTTGAGGGTCGGGAGCCCGGCCACGAGGTCGAGGAAGTGACCGGAAAGCCGTTGCAGCGTACGGAACTGGCGCTCGGTGCGGCTGCGGGTGGCGAGGCCGATCAGGATCATGAACATCGGGATCAAAGGCAGGGTCAGCCCGACGATCACCGCAGCGACGACGTCCTGCGTCAGCACGACCACCAGAACCGTCAGCGGCACGATGCACGCGAGCACCAGCTGGGGCAGATACCGCGAGAAGTACCCGTCGAGGGCATCGACGCCCCGGGTCGCCAGCGTGGTCAGGTCCGCGGTGCCCTGATCGGTGAGGGCAGCCGGCCCGAGGTCGACGGCATGCGCGAGCAGTCGTTCGCGCAACTGCGACTTCACGCGGGCCGAGGTGGCCTGCGCGGCCGACTCGGTGACCCACGCCACCGAGGCCCGCCCGACGACCACCAAGAGCAGCACGAGCAGTGGCGTCCGCAGCGTCCGCAGCCCTTCGCCACCGAGGAACGCGCCGTCGATCATCCGGGCGATCAACCAGGCCTGCGCGATGACCAGAACGGCTGTCAGACCGCCGAGCACCACGGTGGCCACGAGGTAGGCGCGGGCGGCCCGCGCGTAGCGGAGCAGGCGTGGATCGAGCGGCTTCACCCCACCATCATCCCGTCCTTGCGGTGGGGCGACACCGCGGCCCTACGCGGAGACCGACGTGTCCACCGGCTCAGCCAGCGGGGAGATGTGCTGAACCCCGATCCGACGGCGGAAGACGTAGTAGGTCCAGCCCTGGTAGATCAGGACGATCGGGGTGAAGATCACCGCGACGACCGTCATGACCTTGAGCGTGTACTCCGTCGAGGACGCGTTGGTCACGGTCAGGTTGTAGGCGGCGTCCAGCGAAGACGGCATCACGTTCGGGAACAGCCCGGTGAACAGCGTCGCGACCGCACCGCCGATCGTCGCCGCCGTGCCGAGGAAGGCCCAGCCCTCGCGGCCGAGCCGGTTGGCAACCAACGCGCCGACGAAGAAGGCCGCGGTGACGACGGCCATCGGGATGGTGACGCCGCGGCGGCCGGAGAACGCCTGGGCCCATAGCAGGAACGCGACCGCCAGAACGGCAGTGACGACCCCCAGCTTCGCCGCCAGGGCGTTCGCCCGGTCGCGGACGTCGCCGGTCGTCTTCAGCGCGATGAACACGGCGGCGTGCGTGGTGAACAGGCCCAGCGTAGTCAGCCCTCCGAGCAGCGCGAACGGGTTGAGCAGGGTGAAGAAGTTGCCCACGAACTCGAGGTGCTGACCGGCGCCCTCCGGACGGATCGGTACGCCGCGGACGATGTTGCCGAACGCCACCCCCCAGAGCAGGGCGGGGACGAAGCTGCCGAAGACGATGGCCCAGTCCCAGCGCTGCCGCCAGGTAGGGTCGTCAATCTTGCCGCGGTACTCGAAGGCCACGCCGCGGACGATCAGTGCCACCAGGATCACGAGCAGCGCGAGGTAGAAGCCGCTGAAGAGAGTGGCGTACCACTCAGGAAAGGCAGCAAACGTGGCACCACCGGCCACGAGAACCCACACCTCGTTGCCGTCCCACACGGGGCCGATCGTGTTGATCAGGACGCGGCGCTCGGCCTCGGTGCGGCCCAGCACGGGCAGCAGCACGCCGACACCGAAGTCGAACCCGTCGAGCACGAAGTACCCGGTCCACAGCACGGCGATCAGGGTGAACCAGACCGTGGTCAGCTCCATGAGATACGTCTTCCTTCAGGTAGCGGGGTCGTCGACGAGCGGGGATCAGTAGGCGAAGACGAGCGGACGGTCTTCTGAGGCGTCGGGGTCGTACGGGTTCTCGTCGACCTCCTGCGGCGGCCCGGCCTTGATGTACTTGACCATCAGCTTCACCTCGATGACCGCGAGCGTCGCGTAGAGCAGGGTCAGCACGATCAGCGACGTGGCCACCTCGCCAGCGCTGACCTGTGGCGACACGCCGGCCGGGGTCTGCAGCACCCCGAAGACCGACCAGGGCTGGCGCCCCATCTCCGTGAAGATCCAGCCAAAGCTGTTGGCCAGCAAAGGGAAGAAGAGCCCGAAGAACGCGAAGCGGTAGAACCAGCGCGCATCCGGCAGCCGTCCGCGTCGGGTGAACCACAGCCCGATCACGGAGAGCAGGGCGACCACGGCCCCGAAGCCGATCATCAACCGGAAGCTCCAGTACGCCACCGGGATGTTGGGCCGGTAGTCGCCGGGGCCGAACCTCTCGACGTACTGCTGCTGGAGGTCGTTGATGCCCTCGACCGTCCCGGAGGGGCTGCCGGTCGCCATGAACGACAACAGGTTCGGGATCCTGATGCTGTAGACCTCCGTGGACCCGTCGAGGCTGCCGATGGTCAGGATCGAGAACCCGGCGCTGCTCTTGGTGTCGAAGAGCGCCTCGGCCGCGGCCATCTTCATCGGCTGCTGCTTCGTCATGATCCGGGCCTGCAGGTCACCCGTGATCACCACCCCGATCGAGGCGACGAGAGCGACCACCAGGCCGATCTTCATCGACGGCCGGAAGACCTCGATGTGCTGCTTGCGGACGAGGTGGTACCCGCTCACGGCGATGACGAAGGCGCCCGCGGTGACGAAGGCTGCGGTGATGGTGTGCGGGAACGTCACCAGCGTGGTCGAGTTGGTGAGCACCGCAACGATGTCGTTCAGCTCGGCGCGACCGGTCTTCGGGTTGTACGCGTACCCCACCGGGTGCTGCATCCACGAGTTCGCCGCGAGGATGAAGTACGCCGAGAGCAGGGTCCCGGTTGCGGCCAGCCAGATCGAGGCCAGGTGCAGCTTCTTGGGCAGCTTGTCCCAGCCGAAGATCCAGATCCCGAGGAACGTCGACTCGAGGAAGAACGCCAGCAGTCCTTCGATCGCCAGCGGCGCACCGAAGATGTCACCGACGAACCGGCTGTAGTTGCTCCAGTTCATCCCGAACTGGAACTCCTGGACGATGCCGGTGACGACGCCCATGGCGAAGTTGATGAGGAGGAGCTTCCCCCAGAACTTCGTCGCCCGGAGGTACTCCGGCTTGCCGGAGCGGTACCACGCGGTCTGCATCCCGGCCACGATGAACGACAGCGCGATCGTCAACGGGACGAAAAGAAAGTGGTAGACGGTGATGATGCCGAACTGCCAGCGGGCCAGGTTTAGAGCGTTCATGGACCGTAGCCTGACGGGCGGCAGGATTTAGTTCGTAGGGCCAAAGGTCCCGAGTGGCGCACCTCACAGTCGCGGGCTCGGACCAAACCTTCGTGCCACCCGCAGCACCAGGTCGGTCGCGGCCGGCTCGCCCGCAGTGATCCGCACCCCGTCGCCGCTGAACGGTCGGACGACCACCCCGGCCTCCTCACACGCAGCCGCGAACGCGTCGGTGCGGTCACCAAGGGGCAGCCAGACGAAGTTGGCCTCGGTCTGGGGAACGTCGAGACCGAGCGCGAGCAGCCCGTTCCGCAGCCGAACCCGCTCGGCCACGATCAGCTCGACCCGCTCGAAGAGCTCGGACTCCGCTGCCAGCGACGCGATCGCAGCCCGTTGTGCCAACGCGTTCACACCGAACGGGACCGCGGTCTTTCGCACCGCCGCCGCCACCGACTCGTCGGCCACGACGAAGCCGACCCGAAGGGCCGCCAACCCGTAGGCCTTCGAGAAGGTGCGCAGCACCGCCACGTTGGCCCGCCCACGTGCCAGCTCGATCCCGTCGGGCACGTCGGGGTCGCGGACGAACTCGGTGTACGCCTCGTCCAGCACGACCAGCAGGTTCGCGGGAACGGCGTCGAGGAACCGCTCGAGCTCGTCGCGGTGAACCGCTGTGCCGGTGGGGTTGTTCGGGCTGCAGACGAAGACGAGCCGCGTGCGGTCGGTCACAGCGGCGAGCATCGCGGGCAGGTCGTGGCGCGAACCAGGCCCGAGCGGCACCCGGACCGACGTCGCGCCGGCGATCTGCGTGATGATCGGGTACGCCTCGAACGACCGCCAGGCGTAGAGCAGCTCGTCGCCCGGTCCGGCGGTCGACTGCACGAGCTGCTGGGCGACACCGACGGAGCCGGTGCCGAGCCCGATCTGCGCGGGCCGTACCGCGAACCGATCGGCGATCGCCTCGACGAGCTCGGCCGCCCCGAAGTCGGGATAGCGGTTCAGCTCGGCGAGCGCTTCGTCGAGTGCCTTGACCACCGACGGCAACGGCGAGTAGGGGTTCTCGTTGCTCGACAGCTTGAACGCGCCGGCAGGCGCTGGCCGACCGGCGCGGTACGCCGGCACGCCGTCGAGAGCGGCACGCAGCCGCGGACCAGTCATGCCGTCAGCCTACGAGGCCGGTTCCGGCGGCGCGCAGGGTCGCCTTGCCTAGTGCGACTGCACTAGAGCCATTTGGTGCATCGGGCTTAGGTCGGCGGCTGGTTCACCCGACAACACACGAGGGGGCGACCGAACCAGACGCGAAGCCTGACCACACAACAAGGGGATCGAGCGATGGACAACTTCGAACGCGAGTACCGCGGGGCCGACGGCACACCGGAGGACCGCGAGCGCAAGCGGCGGCTACTGGCGGCCATCGGGATCGCCGGCCTGTCCCTGGTGACCATCGGCACCCTCACCACGGGAGCGCTCTTCAGCGACTCGCAGGACCTTGGCGCGAACAGCTTCACCACCGGCACCGTGGCGATCGGGCTGAACCCGGTGTCCGCTCTGTTCAGCGTCGCGAACATGGCGCCCGGCGACTCGGTGAGCAAGCCGCTGCTGGTGACCAACACCGGAACACTCGGTCTGCGCTACGCCACGACGGCTGTCGCCACCGACGCTGACGGGAAGGCCCTGCGCACCCAGCTCAACTTCACCGTCCACTCGGGCGTCACCGCGGCCAACTGCACGGCGGGCAACACCGTCGGCGGCACCGTGCTGTTCGGCCCGGGAGCAGTTGGAGCGGCGTCGAACATCTTCGGCTCGGTCGCCACCGGCGCGCAGCCGGGCGACCAGACGATCATCGCCGGTGCCAACCAGCAGCTGTGCTTCGTCGCAGACCTGCCGCTGGCCACCGGCAACGCGTTCCAGAACGCCGCCACCACGGTGACGTTCACGTTCGCCGCCGAGCAGACCAAGAACAACTAGGTCGGGTCGACGGTCCACGACCATGAAGGCTCTCCGGGGTAACGCCGCGTTTCGACGCTGGACTTTTCGCATCGTCTTCGCGGCGTCCCTGGTGGGCCTGGTCGTGTCGAACGCCGTACCGCTGTGGTACCAGGCGCACGGCTCGAAGCTCCTGGTCGTGACGAGCGGAAGCATGGAACCGAAGATCCACCCCGGCGACGCGGTGGTGATCCGGCCCCTCGCCGCGCCCGAGCTGCGGGTCGGGCAGGTCGTCACGTTCCGGGCTCCGCAGGCGAGTGGGTACACGACGCACCGGATCATCGCGATCGTGAAGCGGTACCTCGTGACGAACCCAGGGCCGAACGACCAGTCGCAGTTCTTCATTCAGACCCAGGGCGACGGGAACCGCACCCCCGACGCCAACCTGACCCCGATCGGGTCGATCCGCGGCATCGTCACCGAGGTGCTGCCGGGCTGGGGGCGATTCCTCATCTGGGCGCACACGCCCGAGGGCCGGTTCCTGCTGTTCGCCCCGCCGCTGCTGCTGATCCTCGGCAGCGAGCTGCTCTCCTGGCGCCGGCGCCGGCCCGCGCCCGTACGCCGTCCGGAGGTCAGGGATGCCGCGCCGCTCACCGCGTAGCCGGATCGGCCTCGTCACCGCCTCCGCCGCCCTCGCCTCGCTCGCCATGACCGGTCTGTCGACCACGGCTGCCCTCTACACGAACAGCGCGAGCCTGGGCGCCAACACGTTCACCACCCGGGCCGCCTGCTCGGCGGGAACGGCCTACCCCGGTGCGGTCAAGGCGCTCGGCCCGACCTTCTACTACCGGTTCGGCGAGGCAGCGGGGGCGACGACCGTCGCGGACTTCTCCGGCAACGGCAACACCGGGACCGTACGTACCAGCTCACCCACCGCGGCAGTCGCGCCTGCCCTCACCTTCGGGGCGGCGAACTCGGGGCTGATCTGGTGCGACGCCACGGGCCTCACGTCGCCCAACATCGTCGGAACCCTGAGCAGCGGCAGCTTCGTCGTCTGGCCGAGCGCACGCGCCAACCTCAACACCTTCAGCATCATGGCCTGGGTCCGCACGAGCACCGCCACGGGCGGCCGCATCATCGGCCAGAGCAGCTCGACCTGGGCCAAGGACGTCCACTACGACCGGCAGCTCATCTTCACCGATACCGGCCACGTGGCCTTCGACATTTACCCCGGCTTCAACTACGCGATGGTCTCGACAGCAGCCCTCAACAACGGGCTGCCGCACTTCCTGGTGGCGACACTCGGCCCCGCCGGAGCGACTCTGTACGTCGACGGCGTGCTGGACAAAACCGATGTCACCCGGACCACCGCGGAGACGTACACCAACAACGAGAACGTGAACCCACCCCCGGCCGGCGGGCCCAAGACGCCTGACGGCCAGGGCTACTGGCGCGTCGGCTGGGACAACCTGGCCAGCTGGGGCGCCACCGACTACGGGCTGAGCGGTGTCATCGACGAAGCCGCTCTGTTCGAGAACCAGCAGCTGACCGGTGCACAGGTCAGCGCCTTGTGGGCGAAGAACCACTGGTGAATCCGGTTGACCGAACCCGGTCAGCTGAGCTGGGTCGTCGACGTGCCGGATGTAACGTCTAGGGCATGGGAATCGGTGGCGATCAGCCGGGTGCCCCAGACCGGCTCGTCGAGGCCTCGATCATGTTCGCCCGAACCATCCTGGAGCATCTCGCGTCGTGCGCCGCCGAAGTCGGCCTGACCAAGCAGCAGGCCTACACGCTGCACCTGCTGGCCCGCGAACCGGGCCAGTCCATGAGCGCCCTCGGTGAACGACTCGGCGCCGACCCGTCGACCATCAGCGGCCTGGTCGACCGGCTGGAGGCGCGGGGGCTGATCGAGCGGCACCACATCTCGGCTGACCGGCGGGTCAAAGTGCTCACGATGACTGCGCTCGGCAACGAGATGGACACTCGGGTCGAGGCGCTCCTGCACGAACGCGCACCAGGTCAGGCGGTGCTGTCCGCCGCCGAGCGCAAGACCCTGACCGAGCTGCTCGAGCGGGTGGTCGCACCGGGGCCGGAACCCTGCAGCCGTCCGACACGTTGACCCCCCGGACCCTCGTCAGAACGTGGAGAAGATGACCCGCCGCCCCGCAGTGTTGTCCGTCGCGCTCGCCCTCGTCGTCGCGGTCAGTTTCACCCTGACCGCCAAGCTCTCGGGCGGCAACGGCGGCGACGGCGGGCCCGTGGCATCGGGCTCGCCGTCCGGCTCGACCTCGGGTACCCCCTCGAGCTCGCCCAGCGGTTCGGGTGGCTCCGGGACGAGCGCCGACGGCTCGGTGGCGCTGTCCCCCGCCGCCCAGACCAGCCCGTTCACGATCACCAAGCTGGCCCCCGGCGAGCGGCCCCCGCAGTTCGTCATCGTCGGCTTCGACGGGTCCGGCGACGTCGCGCAGCTGCAGGACTGGGCCCGCCTCACCAAGCAGATGAACGCGAACGTCACGTACTTCCTGTCGGGGGTCTTCATGCTCGACCCGAGCCAGCGGCTGAAGTACCGTGCACCGCAGAAACCCCCGGGCGTCTCCGCGATCGGGTTCGCGAAGCCCCAGAACCCGATCCCGGACGTGGTCTCGTTGCTCAGCCAGGCCTGGCTCGAGGGCAACGACATCGGGACCCACTTCAACGGCCACTTCTGTGGGTCGAACGGCGTCGCCCGGTGGTCGAAGAGCGACTGGGTCAACGAGATCAAGCAGTTCGACTTCATGCTCGACCACTGGAAGAGCAACAACAACCTCTCGGGAGCGGCTGCGACGTTCAACTCCAGCGTCAGCGTCGGCGGGCGCACTCCTTGCCTCGAGGGCAAGCCGTCCGCGTACCTCGGAGCCATGGCCTCGCTCGGCTACCGCTACGACACCTCCGCGACCGGCAGGTTGTCGTGGCCGACCAAGACCCTGAACAAGTTGTGGGAGTTCCCGCTGCAGACCATCCAGTGGAAGGGTCCTGGGGGCGGCAGCCAGCTGGCGATGGACTACAACCTCTGGTACTCGTACAACGGAGCGAAACCGATCAAGACCGCGGCCGAGCGGGCGACGGTCAGCAAGGCCGTCTACGACTCGTACCTCGCGGCGTTCAACGCCACCTACAAGGGCAACCGGGCCCCGCTGTTCTTCGGCAACCACATGAACTACTGGGGCTGCGACCGCTCCTACACCGACTGCTACCACGGGGGCACCCTGTCGAACCCGACTCCCCTGCAGCACTACGGGCCGTTCGTCGACGGCCTCCAGCGGTCCTACGTCGTCATGTGCTCCGAGCCCGACGTCCAGTGCATCTCGTACCGACAGATGGCCGACTGGCTCGACGCCCAGGACCCGGCCGTCGTCGCTGCGCTGGTCGCCAAGGGCGAGGTTGCGGGCTGACTCGCGACGCCCCACCGCTCTCGTGGCCCGTTGGGGCTGCCCGGCCAGTGAGACCGGTGCGGCGGCTCAGTCCCAGGACTGCGCTCCGGTCGAGGCTGAGAACCAGGTGGTGAAGACGTGGTTCACCGTGCCCAGGGCTCGTCGCACCGCCGAGCTGGTCGCCTGACGCACCCGCTCAGCCGCTCTGGGCCATATCGACGAAGCGCGAGTAGTGGCCCTGGAAGGCGACGACCAGGTTGTTCGTCGGACCGTTGCGGTGCTTGGCCACGATCAGGTCGGCCTCGCCGGCGCGTGGCGACTCGCGCTCGTACGCGTCCTCACGGTGGAGCAGGATCACCATGTCGGCGTCCTGCTCGATGGCGCCGGACTCACGCAGGTCGGACAGCTGGGGCCGCTTGTCGCTGCGCTGCTCGGCCCCACGGTTGAGCTGGCTGAGGGCTACCACGGGGACGTCGAGCTCCTTGGCGAGGAGCTTGAGCGAACGCGAGAACTCCGCGACCTCCTGCTGCCGCGACTCGACCTTCTTGCCGCTCGACATCAGCTGGAGGTAGTCGATGACGACCAGCCGCAGGTCGTGCCTCTGCTTGAGCCGGCGACACTTGGCCCGGATCTCCATCATCGACATGTTGGGCGAGTCGTCGATGAACAGGGGCGCCTCAGCTACGCCGCTCATGGTGCGGGCCAGCCGGGTCCAGTCGTCGTCGCTCATCGAACCGCTGCGCATGTGGTGCAAAGCGACCCGGGCCTCAGCCGAGAGCATCCGCATCGTGATCTCGTTGCGGCCCATCTCGAGCGAGAAGATCACACTGGTGAGCTTGTGCTTGATCGACGCCGAGCGGCAGAAGTCCAGCCCCAGCGTTGACTTACCCATGGCTGGGCGGGCGGCGAGCACGATCAGCTGGCCCCCGTGCAAGCCGTTGGTCAGCGCGTCGAGGTCGGCGAACCCGGTCGGCACCCCGACCATGGCGCCACCCCGGGACGAGATGGCCTCGATCTCGTCGAGGGTGCCCTGCATGATGTCGGCCAGCGGGAGGTAGTCCTCGCTCGACCGTCGCTCGGTGACCGCATAGAGCTCGGCCTGCGCCCGGTCGACGACCTCGTCGGCCTCGGCGCCATCGGCGCCGTAGCCCATCTGAACGATCTTGGTGCCAGCCTCGACCAGACGACGGAGGATGGCTCGCTCGCCCACGATCCGGGCGTAGTACGAGGCGTTGGCCGCCGTCGGTACGGACGAAATCAGCGTGTGAAGGTACGGCGCTCCGCCGATCCGGGCGATCTCGCCGCGCTTGGTCAGCTCGCCCGACACGGTGACGGCATCGGCCGGTTCACCACGGCCGTAGAGGTCGAGGATCGCGTCGTAAACCGTCTGGTGGGCCGGCTTGTAGAAGTCGCCGGGGCGGAGCACCTCGACGACGTCAGCGATGGCGTCCTTGCTGAGCAGCATGCCGCCCAGGACGCACTGCTCGGCGGTGAGGTCTTGAGGAGGGGTGCGTTCGAAGGAGGTATCCCGGGGCGCTGGGATGATGCCGATCTCGGCCAAACTCACTGCCGGGTCGCCTCCCATCTCACCGCGCTCAGCCGGCCGGCTGCACCCGTCGGGGTGAGTCTGCTGCTAGGCACCGACAAGACCAAACACCCTTGTGCACGGCGTGGTGGATGGCGTGTGGAGAACCCGCTCAGCGGTTGTGCACAGCGCGTGGACGAACCTGTGGATAAACGACTGATTCCGGCCGCGGCAGGCCGCTGACCTGCGCACACTTGGTCCACCGGCTGTGCAGCAAAGAAAGCGGCCAAGTGACGGACAGATGTCCAGCAGGTGGATGGCGACACGTCCGTAGGCACGCCGCCATCCCGGACCCTGCTGGCGACCGAGCTACTGGCGCCGGCGCTCAATGGCCGCGATCGCCGTAGCAACCACAGCGGTGGCGAGCACGGCGACAGTCCCAACGACCGCTGCGCGGGCGAGTGAACCCTGCTGGGAATACGACCCCACGCTCAGGAACACCGAGATGAGTAGCCCAGCGAGGACCGCCTGCCGAAGCCTCAACGGGTGAGCTATACGCATCGAGCCGAGCCCGGGACTGGCAGGATCCGCACGCGCAGTTGGTTCCGGCAAAAGCCATAGTGGTCGATGTAGTACGCGGCAATGGCCAACACCGCGGCCGCCGCCGCACAACCAACCGGGCTAGTTACGGCGCAAATCAGCACGCCGAGACCAGCCGCCGCGCCGGCAGCTATCGCTCCCTGGTCGGTTCGATTGAAGTAGATGCACAGCTGCAAGAAGCCACAGCCGCCTGCGCTCAACTTGCCCGCCCTTACCTTGCCAGTCACCGGAAACTGAAGACTCAGGCTGAGGCCAGTAGCACTGACATAGGTGAAGGTGCGCACGTTCCCAACGACGGTCACGGAGCGATGCATCGTCGGAGCCGCGTCGAGGGTGGCTTTCAGGGCCTGGTACTCCTTCGCTGTCATCGCGGTTCCGGCGAGCGAAGTCGCTGTCGACGCGGAGGGTACGCGCGGTGCAGCGGATGCGGCGGCTTGTTGTCCCAGCACCAGGCCAAGGGCTACTAGGAGTGCGGTCAGGACGGTGCGCGGTTTGAGTCGAATCGCCATTGAGGCTCCTCATCAAAACGGTCGGCAGCACGGTGCGGCCGCAGCCAGATTTCGCCGAGCTGACCCTGCGCTACAACAGTTCCACGTGCCCAGAATCGGCATGGCCGAAGGTGGCCACGAAGCCCAGGCAGCGGGCCCAGAACTCCCGATCCGCAGGAGCGGGATCTCGCCGACCACGCAGGCGGAAGGGGCGGGCCCGAGTGGGCCCGCCCCTTCGCTTGCTTGCAACGGCTGACTAGCTGGTGACGACGTCCAGGGTGATCGACGCCGCGACCTCCGGGTGCAGCCGAACGGTCACCGAGTGCGCGCCCACGGTCTTGATCTGACCGGGGAGCTCGATGCGCCGCTTGTCGATGTCAGGGCCACCCGCAGCCTTCACGGCGGCCACGACGTCGGCCACGGTGACCGAACCGAACAACCGGCCCGCGTCGCCGGCCCGAGCCGGAACCTTGACCGTGAGCTTCTCGAGCTGGCCTTTGATCTCCTTGGCGTGGCCGAGGTCACGGACCTCGCGGACCTCGCGGGCACGCTTGATCGTGACGATCTGCTTCTCGCCGCCCTGGGTCCACCGCATCGCCAAGCCGCGGGGCACCAGGAAGTTGCGGCCGTAGCCGTCCTTGACCTCGACCACGTCACCGGGGGCACCGAGACCGGTGACCTCCTGCGTCAGGATGAGCTTCATCTCTGCGCCCTCCTCTTAGCGAGCGGTGCTGGTGTAGGGCAGGAGCGCCATCTCGCGGGCGTTCTTGACCGCCTTGGCGATCTCGCGCTGCTGCTGGACGGTCACGCCGGTGACCCGACGGGCCCGGATCTTGCCCCGGTCGGAGATGAACTTCCGGAGCAGAGCGGTGTCCTTGTAGTCGACGTACGTGACCTTTGCTGCCTTGAGCGGGTTGGCCTTCTTCTTCGGCTTCCGCACGGGAATCTTCGCCATAGTCAGAAATCCTCAGTCGTCTCGTGATCTAGAAAGGGGGCTCGTCGAACGAGGATGTGGACGGCGCGCCGCCCCATCCGCCGGCGGACCCGCCGGAGCTCGGTGCGGGCGTCGCCCAGGGGTCGTCGGCCGCCGGTGCGTCGCCGCCGCCGCCGGAGGGGCCGAAGCCGCCACCGCCCGCGCGCGACACCTTGGTGACCTTGGCCGTGGCGTACCGCAGTGCGGGGCCGACGTCGTCGACCTCCACCTCGTACACGGTGCGCTTCTCGCCCTCTTTGGTCTCGTACGACCGCTGCTTGAGCCGGCCGTTCACAAGAACCCGCATCCCACGCTGGAGCGACTCGGCGACGTTCTCCGCGTACTGGCGCCACACGTTGCAGCGCAGGAACGTGGTGTCGCCGTCCTTCCACTCGTTGGTCTGCTTGTCCAGCACCCGAGAGCTCGAGGCAACGGTGAACGAGGCCACGGCCGCGCCGGAAGGCGTGAACCGGAGCTCGGGGTCGTTGGTGAGGTTCCCGATGATCGTGATGGGGATGTCGCCCTGGGCCATGGCGCGCTCCTACCGAAGATCCGGACGGAGAACCTTGGTGCGCAGCACGGCCTCGTTGAGGTTGAGCTGGCGGTCGAGCTCCTTCACCGTGGCGGGCTCAGCGGTGAGGTCGACGACGGCATAGATGCCTTCGGTCTTCTTCGCGATCTCGAACGCGAGCCGACGACGGCCCCAGATGTCGACCTTCTCCACGGTGCCGCCGCCCTGACGGACGACGGTGAGGAACTGGTCGAGGCTGGGGGCGACGGTGCGCTCTTCGAGCTCGGGATCGAGGATGATCATCAGTTCATAGCGACGCATACGAAAACCCACCTCCTTTGGACTAGGCGGCCACGGTCTCTCCGTGGCAGGAGGGTGA
>JBBQWS010000061.1:0-17357 GCA_038210415.1 Actinomycetes bacterium | reverse complement strand
GGGCGATGTGTTCGGCTCGCGCCGCTGCGACTGCGGTCCGCAGCTCGACGCCGCTCTCCAGGCGGTGGCCGCCGAGGGTCGCGGTGTCGTGCTCTACGTCCGCGGCCACGAGGGCCGGGGCATCGGCCTGATGCACAAGCTCCAGGCCTACTCCCTGCAGGACAAGGGATCCGACACCGTCGACGCCAACCTCGAGCTCGGCCTGCCGGCCGACGCGCGCGACTACGGCACCGGCGCGCAGATCCTCACCGAGCTCGGCGTGCGTTCCATGCGGCTGCTGACGAACAACCCCACGAAGCGGGCCGGGCTCGAGGGCTACGGGCTGGAGATCCTGAGCCGGGTCGCGCTGCCCGTGCACGCGACGAGCCAGAACCTGCGCTACCTGGAGACCAAGCGCGACCGCATGGGACACGACCTGCCGTCCGACCTGGGAGCGGGCATCGACGAGCCGGGAACGACAGCAAGCAGGGACGAGGAGCAGTCGTGAGCGGATCGGGTACGCCCAGCCTGCGCATCGACGGGGCGGCTGCGCTGCGGGTCGCGGTCGTGGCCGCGCTTTGGCACACCGAGGTGATGGACGGACTGGTCGCAGGCGCCGAACGCGCGCTTGACGACGCCGGGGTCGCCGACCGGACGCTGCTGCGGGTGCCGGGCTCGTTCGAGCTCCCGGTCGTGGCCCGAGCCGCGGCCCTGGGCGGGTACGACGCCGTCGTCGCACTCGGCGTGGTCATCCGAGGTGGCACCCCGCACTTCGACTTCGTCTGCTCGGCCGCGACCGACGGGCTCAACCGGGTCGCGCTCGACACCGGCGTGCCGGTCGGCTTCGGGCTGCTCACCTGCGACACCGACGAGCAGGCGTTCGACCGGGCCGGCCTGCCCGGCTCGCACGAGGACAAGGGCTACGAGGCCGTCCAGGCCGCGCTGGCCACCGCCCTGGTGCTGGCCAGCCTGTAGTCGGCGAACCCGTCCGGCGACGGACCAACGGGGGGTGCGAGCGTGCTGCTTCGCCGTTCACTAGGCTTCCGCCATGAAGACTTTCGAGCAGCTGTACGCCGAGCTCCAGTCGCGCAACGCCTACCGCCCCGATGACTCGGCGACCGTCGCGGCGCTCGAGGCAGGGGTCCACTCGATCGGCAAGAAGGTGGTCGAGGAGGCAGCGGAGTCGTGGATGGCAGCGGAGTTCGAGTCGCCCGAGCGGGCCGCCGAGGAGATCGCGCAGCTCATCTACCACCTGCAGGTGCTGATGATCGCGTGCGGGCTGACCCTCGACGACGTCTACGCCCGGCTCTAGCCCGGTGCTACGCATCGCCGTCCCCAACAAGGGGTCGTTGGCCGAGCCGGCCGCCGCGATGCTCCGCGAGGCCGGGTACCGCCAGCGGTCCGACCCACGCGAGCTCGTCCTCCAGGACCCCGAGAACGACACGGAGTTCTTCTTCCTGCGCCCTCGTGACATCGCGGTGTACGTCGGCTCGGGCAAGCTCGACGTCGGTGTGACCGGCCGCGACCTGCTGGTCGACAGCGGGGCCGCTGCCGAGGAGATCCTGCCGCTCGGGTTCGCGCGGTCGACGTTCCGCTATGCAGCGCGTCCGGGAGTGGCCGCGCAGGTGGGCGATCTCGGCGGACTGCGGATCGCCGCCGCCTACCCCGGGCTGGTCGCCGCGCACCTCGCCGAGCACTCCATCGTCGCCGAGGTCATCCGACTCGACGGAGCTGTCGAGACCTCCGTTCGGCTCGGCGTGGCCGACGTGATCGCTGACGTCGTCGAGACCGGGACCACGTTGCGCAACGCCGGGCTCGAGGTCTTCGGCGAACCGATCCTGGAGTCCGAGGCCATCTTGATCCGGCGCTCGGGTGCCGAGCCGTCGCCGGTGGTCGAGCAGCTGCTCCGCCGGATCCAGGGCGTGATCGTCGCGCGCACCTACGTGTTGATGGACTACGACATCGAGGCCGGCCTCGTCGACGCCGCGGTCGAGCTGACCCCGGGCATCGAGTCGCCGACCATCTCGCCGCTGCACCACACCGGCTGGGTGGCGGTTCGCGCGATGGTGCCGCGGGCGCAGACCAACAAGGTGATGGACGACCTCTGGGAGCTCGGCGCTCGGGGCATCCTGGTCACCGACATCCACGCCTGCCGTCTGTAGCGTGGCGGCGTACGTGTCCTTGGCAGCACTCGGGTGGCTCGGAGGTCGGCGCAATGCGTGACGTACTCGACGACGTGGCCCGCTGGTACGACATCGGCGAGCCGTTCGGGTTGGCGACCGTGGTGCGCACCTGGAACTCCGCCCCGCGACCGGCTGGTGCGGCCATGGCGGTCTCGGGGTCCGGTGAGGCGGTCGGCAGCGTGAGCGGTGGCTGCATCGAGGGCGCGGTGTACGAGCTGGCGGCCGAGGTGCTCAGCACCGGTCGACCGGTTCTGCAGCGGTACGGAGTCACCGACGACGACGCGTACGCCGTGGGGCTCACCTGCGGGGGCGTGCTGGACGTCTTCGTCGAACCGATCTCGCCGGTGCGCTGGCCCGAGCTGCCGCAGGTGGTCGACTCCGTGCGCCGCCGCGAACCGGTCGCGGTCGCGACCCTGGTGGCCGCACCGGTCGGTCGTCCTTTGGGTGGCAAGAGGTCGGTCTGGCACGACCGGGCCGAGGGGTCGCTCGGGTCGGCCCGGCTCGACGCCGCCGTGGCCGACGACGTGCGGGGCATGCTCGACCAGGGCCGCACCGGCTACCTCCACTTCGGGCCTGACGGCGAGCGTCGCGGCGACGACCTTGCCTTCTTCGTGCAGGCGTACGCGCCACCGCCCACGATGCTGGTCTTCGGCGCGATCGACTTCGCTGCCGCCGTGGCCCGCATCGGCCGGTTCCTCGGCTACCACGTGACCGTGTGCGACGCCCGCCCGGTGTTCGCCACGACGAAGCGGTTTCCCGAGGCCGACGAGGTCGTCGTCGAGTGGCCGCACAAGTTCCTCGAGCGCACCACGGTCGACGCGCGCACGGTGATCTGCGTGCTCACCCACGACCCGAAGTTCGACGTCCCGCTGCTCGAGGTGGCCCTGCGCACCCCTGCGGCGTACGTCGGGGCGATGGGTTCGCGGCGCACCCACGAGGACCGCATGGAGCGGCTGCGCGAGACCGGGCTCACCGAGGACGAGCTGGCCCGGCTGTCCTCGCCCATCGGGCTCGACCTGGGTGCCCGTACGCCCGAGGAGACTGCGGTCTCGATCGCAGCGGAGATCGTGGCCGGGCACTGGGGCGGAAGTGGGCGTCGGCTCGGCTCGGCGCAGGGTCCGATCCACCTGGACGCACCACGGTGATCGGCGGACTCGTGCTCGCGGCGGGCGCCGGCCGACGGCTCGGCGGCCCGAAAGCGCTGCTGGAGTCCGGCGGGGAGCGCTGGGTCGACCGAGCGGCCCGGGTGCTGAGGGAGGGCGGCGCCGACCCGGTGGTGGTGGTGCTCGGCGCTGCTGAGACCGAGGTCCCGGGTGCCGACACCGTGGTCCTGAACCCGCTCTGGACCGAAGGCATGGGCAGTTCGCTGCGGGTCGGGCTGGATGCCGAGCCGTTCGCCGGCTGCTCCGCGGTGGTGGTGCTGCTGGTCGACCAACCCGGGGTCCAGCCCGAAGCGGTGCGCCGGCTGCTCGCCGCCCACCTGGCCGGTGCCGGGCTCGCCGTCGCGACGTACGCGGGCGAGCGGGGGCATCCGGTGCTGCTCGGGCGCGACCACTGGGCCGGTGCTGCCCAGCTGGCTGTCGGGGACGTCGGCGCCCGCTCGTACCTCGCCGAGCACTCGGCCGAGGTCCGGGCGGTGCCCTGCGACGGCGTGAGTGATGGTGACGACATCGACACGCCCGACCAGCTGGCCGACCGGTTTGGTCCGGCCGCTCCCTGGGATTCGGGGTCCAGGGCGCAGTAGCGTCAGGTCATGACCGGTCGAGAGCTTCCGTCCCCGAGTCCGTTCGCGGGCGACCAGGGGCGTGCTGATCCGATCGTCGAGGCCGTGCTCGCCGAGTTCGCCGACGGCCGGCCCGACCCGAGGGCGCTGCAGCAGGCGCTGGTCGGCTCGCGGCTGCTCACCCCCATCGTCGCGACGGCGGCCGAGGTCGAGGTGGCGGCGAACGGCCACCGGCACGAGAAGGTCACCGACCTGGCGACGGTTGCCGTCCAGGGCCGCGACGGCCGACGGGCCCTGCCGGTCTTCACGTCGCTCTCGACCCTTGGCGCCTGGGACCCGACCGCGCGCCCGTTTCCCCTCTCGGCCGTCGACGCGGCGCGTGGCGCGTTCGCCGAAGGGCTCGCTGCCCTGCTCGTCGACCCGAGGTCAGTGCCGGGCGCGGTCGTCGAGGGGCCGGCCCTGGTCGCGCTCGCCGAGAACCGGCTCTGGTTGGAGCCGGCCGCCGACCCTGAGGTGGTCGAAGCCGTACGCGCTGCCCTGGCCGGACTGCCCGGTCTGGGGTGGGTCGCAGTGACGGCCGGCAAGGAGGCGGACCTCACGGTGACGCTGCACCCGAGCGCTGAGGCGGCGTCGGCCACCGGGGACTCTGTCGACTCCTTGGACTCTGTGGACTCCGCCCGGACACTCGCCCAGGCTGCCGCCGAACGGCTGGCCGGCGTCGACGTACTGCGTACCCGGCTCGCTCGCGGCCTCGACCTCACCGTGTCGTCCGCCCCGTCCCCGTGACCCCCACCCACTCACAGGCGGGGGAAGACGGCGCCGGTCAGGCGCTCGCCGGGACCCTCGCCGGGTGCGTCCGGATAGGGGGAAGCCTCCCGAAAGGCGAGCTGCAGCGAGCGCAGCCCGTCGCGCAGCGGCGCCGCGTGGTGATGGCCGAGGAACGGGGCTGCCTCGGTGACCAGCCCGGCCAGGGCGCTGATCAGCATGCGCGCCTCGTCGAGGTCGGTCTCCGCATCGCGGCTTCGGGAGTCTTCGCCGAGCCCGCACTTCACGGCCGCCGCGCTCATGAGGTGGATCGCCGCGGCGGAAACGACCTCGAGCGCGGGGACCTCAGCCAGGTCGCGGCGCTCGGCGGTGCTCGACGAGGGGTCCGGCGGCGGGTTCGTGTCGGCGGGCTGCATCCTGCTAGCCTGTCAGATCGACCGACCCTGACCGACACCGGCCGCTCCAGCCTCTGCTGAGCGGCCTCGCCGGGTGGGGTCCGCAAGTGGAGGCCCACCTCCCACCCTAGGTCCGTCCAGGATCTCGGGTCCGGTCTAGGTCCCCGTCCGCGGGGGCTGTGTGGCGTGCGTCCGGCTCTCCGTCGGCGGTGCGCCCGACCGGTCGTTCTTCGGGCCCCCGCCTGCGTCAGGCATGGGGGCCCTTCTCATGCCTGAGGAGCCACGCAGCGTCTCGAGGAGTGCCCATCAGCGCAGAGCCCCGCATCAACGAACGGATCCGTGTCCCCGAGGTTCGCCTCGTCGGACCGAACGGCGAGCAGGTCGGCATCGTCCGCATCGAGGATGCCCTCCGGCTCGCCCAGGAGTCCGACCTCGACCTCGTCGAGGTGGCGCCGATGGCCCGGCCGCCGGTGTGCAAGTTGATGGACTACGGCAAGTTCAAGTACGAGTCCGCCATGAAGGCCCGTGAGGACCGCAAGAAGCAGGTCAACACGGTCATCAAGGAGATGAAGCTCCGGCCCAAGATCGACCCGCACGACTACGAGACCAAGAAGGGTCACGTCGTACGGTTCCTCAACGCCGGTGACAAGGTCAAGATCACGATCATGTTCCGTGGTCGCGAGCAGTCCCGCCCCGAGCTGGGGTACCGGCTGCTGCAGCGGCTGGCGGGCGACGTCGCCGACATCGGCACCATCGAGTCGGCGCCGAAGCAGGACGGCCGCAACATGATCATGGTGCTCGGACCGACTCGCAAGAAGGCAGATGTGCGCGCTGAGCGCGAGGCCGACAAGCGCAAGTCGGGCGACGGCGCCACCGAGCTGCATCACGAGCTGCTCCAAGAAGTAGGGCTGCACAACGAGATCGACGCAGCTCAGGCAACTGACGCCGGCGCCCCCGCCGAGGTCACCGCCGACACCGATAGCTGACCGCTCGACCCACGGCCCGCCGGGCCGCGACCATGAGGAGACACGGCGCCATGCCGAAGATGAAGACGCACAGCGGCGCGAAGAAGCGCTTCCGGGTTACCGGCACGGGCAAGGTCATGCGCGAGCGGACCAACGCGCGGCACTATCTGGAGCACAAGTCCTCGCGGCGTACGCGTCGCCTGGCCGGCGACGTGGTCGTCGCCCCGTCCGACGCGAAGAAGATCAAGCGCCTCCTCGGCAGGTAGTCGTCCCCCGTTTGGATCCGCAGCAGACGGTGAGTCGGCGCGGACCGATTGAGCAAGGAGCACCCAGTGGCACGCGTGAAGCGGGCGGTAAACGCCCAGAAGAAGCGTCGCGAAACCCTTGAGCGGGCGAGCGGCTACCGCGGACAGCGTTCGCGGCTGTACCGCAAGGCGAAGGAGCAGGTCACCCACTCCCTCGTCTACTCCTACCGTGACCGCAAGAAGCGCAAGGGCGACTTCCGCCAGCTGTGGATCCAGCGGATCAATGCGGCTGCGCGCGCCAACGGCATGACGTACAACCGGTTCATCCAGGGCCTGAAGGCCGCGGAGATCGAGGTCGACCGGCGGATGCTCGCCGAGCTCGCCGTCAACGACGCCGCCGCGTTCACCACCCTGGTCGAGCGGGCCAAAGCCGCGCTGCCGGCCGACGTCAACGCACCGGTCGCCTGACGTCGCTGCTGCGACGCCGACCATGACTGCCGCCTCCGGGCCGCTGTCCCCGCACAACAAGCGGGTGACGGCGGCCCGTCGGCTCGTCAAGCGTGGGTTCCGGGACGCCGACCGTGCGTTCCTGGCCGAGGGTCCGCAGGCTGTGCGCGAGGCGTTGGCCGCCCTGCGGACCAACCCGGCCGCGGTCCGTGAGGTGTTCGTCGGGCCGGACGCCCGGGTCAAGCACGCGGGCCTGGTCGAGCAGGCCGAGCGCTCCGGTGTGGCCGTCCATTCGGTGCCGGCCGACGTGCTGGCGGGCCTGTCGGGCACGGTGACCCCGCAGGGCATCGTCGCTGTGTGCCCGTTCCTCGACGTCCCGCTGGCGGTCGCCCTCGACCCGGCGCCGGCGCTTGTCGCCGTCCTCGTGCACGTGCGCGACCCGGGCAACGCCGGCACGGTGCTGCGGGCGGCGGACGCCGCGGGGGCCGGCGCCGTGGTGCTCACCGACGAGAGCGTCGATCCCTACAACGGCAAGTGTGTGCGGGCCTCTGCCGGCAGCTTGTTCCATCTGCCCGTGGTTGCCGGCGTCCCCGTCGCGCGAGCGGTCGACCAGCTGCGGGCGGCCGGCCTCCAGGTGCTCGCCGCCGACGGTGCGGGCGACCAAGACCTTGACGAGCTCGCTGACTCCGGCGGGCTGAGCCGGCCGACCGCGTGGCTGTTCGGCAACGAGGCCTGGGGACTGTCCGAAGTGGACCGTCTGCTGGCCGACGCGGTGGTGCGGGTGCCGATCCACGGCCGGGCCGAGAGTCTCAACCTCGCGACGGCAGCCGCCGTGTGCCTGTACGCCTCGGCCAAGGCGATGCGCCCGGTGCTCGGAGTGGGATAGTCGCGTCGTGGCTCCTGACCCAGCTTTCGACGTGGCGTTCCCTGGTCTGGATGCCCTTCCGGACGGGCTCGTCGTCCTCGGCCCGGAGCGCACCGTGCTGGTCGTGAACGAGGCGGCGGTTCGGATTCTCGGGGTGACCTCGGCCGAGCTTGTGGGGCGTCCGTTCACCGAGGCGCTGCCCCTAAGCGATGCCGGGGGACGCGACTGGTGGACCTGCTCCGACCCGTACGGCGGGCTCACGACGCGCACGCGGCAGCCCGAGGTGGAGCTGTTCCTGCCGGACGGCACCGGTGTGCTAGCGACCGCCGCCCTGCACCGTGCGGAAGGGCCGCGGACTCCTGTCACCGCGGTTCTGCTGTCGCTGCGTTCGTCCAGTGCCCGCGACCGGCTGGACCGCGACCGCGCCGACCTGGTCGCGACCGTCGCGCACGAGCTGCGCTCGCCGCTCACCTCGGTCAAGGGGTTCACCTCGACCCTGCTCAGCCGGTGGGAGCGGTTCACGGACGCTCAGCGCCGGCTGATGCTCGAGACGGTCGAGGCGGACGCCGACCGGGTGACCCGCCTGATCACCGAGCTGCTCGACATCGGGCGGATCGACTCCGGCCGGCTCGAGCTGCACCGCAGCCTGGTCGACCTGCCTGCTCTCGTGCAGCGGCACGTCGACGGCCTGGTCGCGCACGGGGAGCAGCCCGACCGGTTCGTGGTCGCCGCCGAGTCGGCGCTCCCGGAGACCTGGGCCGACTCTGACAAGCTCGACCAGGTGATCGCGAACCTGCTCGAGAACGCCCTGCGCCACGGCGGTGGTCGGGTGACCGTCACGTTTGCCCCCGCCCTCGTCGGCGGCGACCCGGCCACCGAGTTGACCGTGACCGACCAGGGCCAGGGCGTCCCGGCCGACCAGGCGAGGCGGGTCTTCCACCGGTTCTGGCGCGGTGGCAAGCGCTCCGGCAGCGGGTTGGGCCTGTACATCGTCCGCGGGTTGGTCGAGGCGCACGGCGGAAGTGTCGCGCTGGTGTCCGAGCCGGACCAGGGCGCGGCCTTCCGGCTGCTGCTGCCGGCGGGCAAAGAACCCGGCTGAGCGGAACGGTCGCTCGCCCTAGACTGGCGCGACCCGACCCGACCCGCCCGACTCAACCCAGACAAGCCCGGAGGCTGCTCCCGTCATGTCCGCGCCGAACCGTCCGTACGACCCGGTCGAGGTGACCCCGTTGCACGCTGACGAGGTCGCCCGGATGCGGGCCGAGGCACTGGCCGCGGTCGCCGGCGCGACCGACCTCGAGGAGCTCAAGCAGGTGCGGCTGGCGCACGCAGGCGACCGGTCGCCGCTGGCTCTGGCCAACCGCGAGATCGGCGCGTTGCCACCGCAGGCGAAGGCCGAGGCCGGCAAGCGCATGGGAGAGGCGCGCGGAGCCGTCCGGCAGACCCTGGACGAACGGCAGGCCCTGCTCGAGGCCGAGCGCGACGAGAGGGTGCTCGTCGATGAGACCGTCGACGTCACGCTCGCGTACGACCGGCGTCCGGTCGGTGCCCGGCACCCGCTCGTGACCCTGGTCGAGCGGATCTCGGATGTCTTCACGGCGCTCGGCTACACCGTTGCCGACGGGCCCGAGGTCGAGGCCGAATGGTTCAACTTCGACGCGCTCAACATCCCGCCCGAGCACCCGGCCCGGACCACGCAGGACACCATCTGGGTGGGGTCCGCAGACTCCGGCATGGTTCTGCGAACGCACACCTCGCCCGTGCAGGCGCGCACGATGCTCACCCAGAAGCCGCCGATCTACGTGATCTGTCCCGGTCGCACCTACCGCGCCGACGAGCTCGATGCGACCCACTCGCCAGTCTTCAACCAGGTCGAGGGGCTCGTGGTCGACGAGGGGATCACCCTGGCCCACCTCAAGGGCACGCTCGACCACTTCGCCGCGACTATGTTCGGCGAGGGCATCGTGACCCGGCTGCGCCCGCACTACTTTCCGTTCACCGAGCCGTCGGCCGAGGTCGACCTCGAGTGCTTCGTGTGCCGGGGTGCCTCGGTGGGCGACCCCGAGCGGCCGTGCCGCACCTGCGGGTCGCAGGGTTGGATCGAGTGGGGCGGCTGCGGCATGGTCAACCCGCGGGTGCTCGTGGCGTGCGGCATCGATCCGCTCCGGTACTCCGGGTTCGCGTTCGGCATGGGCATCGAACGCACGCTGATGTTCCGGCACGGTGTCGAGGACATGCGCGACATGATCGAGGGCGACGTCAGATTCACCCTCCCGTTCGGGATGGAGATCTGATGCGGGTCCCGATGTCGTGGCTCGCCGACTACGTCGACCTCCCCACGGGAGTGACCGCGCGCGACCTCGAGGCGGCGCTGATCCGGGCCGGTCTGGAGGTCGAGGCGGTGGACGAGCTCGGCGCCGATCTCACCGGCCCGCTGGTGATCGGCCGGGTGCTGGACTTCGTCGAGGAGCCGCAGAGCAACGGCAAGACGATCCGCTGGTGCCAGGTCGACGTCGGCAACCCCGAGCCGCAAGGCATCGTCTGCGGCGCCCGCAACTTCGCCGTGGGCGACCCGGTCGTCGTGGTGCTGCCCGGAGCGGTGTTGCCTGGCGGTTTCGCGATCGCTGCCCGCAAGACGTACGGGCACGTGTCCGCGGGCATGATCTGCTCGGTCCGCGAGCTCGGCATCGGCCAGGAGCACGACGGGATCCTCGTCCTGCGCGAGGCCGACCTCGGTGCGGCGGTCCCGGGCGACGACGCCCGGCCGGTCGTCGGCCTGCCCGACTCCGTCCTCGACATCGCGGTGACGCCCGACCGGGGATACTGCCTGTCGGTTCGCGGAATCGCGCGGGAGGCGGCCACCTCGTTCGGGGTGCCGTTCCGGGACCCAGCGCTGCTAGAGGTTCCCCAGCCGAACGCCGAGGGCTGGCCGGTCGAGCTCCGCGACCCGGACTGCCAGCGCTTCGTGGCCCGCGCCGTCCGCGGTTTCGACCCTGCGGCGCGTTCGCCGCTGTGGCTGCGCAACCGGATCACGATGGCCGGGATGCGGCCGATCTCGTTGGCGGTCGACGTCACCAACTACGTCATGCTCGAGCTCGGAAACCCGATCCACGGGTACGACCGTGACCGGCTCAGCGGGCCGATCGTCGTCAGGTCGGCCGAGCCGGGGGAGGTGCTCGAGACCCTCGACGGCGCGAGCCGACCGCTGGTCGCCGACGACCTGGTCATTGCCGACGGCTCCGGGCCGATCGGGGTGGCCGGGGTGATGGGTGGTGCGTCGACCGAGCTGCACGACGGCACCACCGACATCGTCGTCGAGGCGGCGCGGTTCGAGCCGCTGCGGGTCGCCCGAGCCTCGCGCCGGCACAAGCTGATCAGTGAGGCGTCGCGCCGCTTCGACCGTGGTGTCGACGATGCGCTCGCGCCGGCCGCCGCCGCCCGTGCGGTCGAACTGCTCTGTCGGCTCGGCGGCGCTACCGCGGACCCCGGGGTCACCGACGTCGACCGCCGCGTGCCCCGGGCGCCGGTGCCCTTCGACCTGTCGTACCCGGCTCGGTTGGCCGGCGTCGACCTGTCCGCGGACGAAGTCGTCGAGCGGCTCGCCTCGGTAGGCGTACGCGTCGACCCCGGCCCCGACGACGCCCGACCGGTGTCGGCCCCGTCCTGGCGACCCGACCTGGTCGACGGAGCCGACTTCGTCGAGGAGGTCGTCCGCCTGCACGGGCTCGAGTCGCTGCCGTCGGTGCTGCCGACCGTTCCCTCCGGCAACGGGTATTCCGCCCCGCAGCGGCACGGCCTGCAGGTGGCCAGAGCCCTGGCGTCGGCCGGGTTCGTCGAGGTCCAGCTGTACCCGTTCGTCGGTGCTGCGGCGTTCGACGCGCTGGGCCTGGCCGACGACGACGAGCGCCGTCGCGCGCTGCGGCTGGCCAACCCGCTCTCCGACGAGGAGCCTTTGCTGCGCACGACGCTGCTGCCTGGCCTGCTCGCGGCTGCGCGACGCAACCTCGGCCGAGGCATCACAGACCTCGCCCTGTTCGAGATGGGACGCGTGTTCCTCCCGCGGGCGGATGCCCCCGCGATGCCACACCCGGGGGTCGACGCGCCGCCGACTGCGGCCGAGCTCGCGGCGATGGACGCCGCCCTGCCGGACCAGCCGTCGCACGTAGCGGTCGTCCTTGCGGGGTCGGCCGAGCGCCCAGGCTTCTGGGGGGCCGGCCGTGAGTGGGGTTGGGCCGATGCGATCGAGGCCGCCCGCACCGCGGCGCGGGCCATCGACGCCCCGGTACGCGTGCGCCCGGCGGCGGTCGCGCCGTGGCACCCGGGTCGGTGCGCCGAGATCCTGGTCGGCGACCCGGCCCACGAGCAGGTCGCCGGGTACGCCGGCGAGCTCCATCCCCGGGTCTGCCTCGCACTCGGCCTGCCGCCCCGCACGTGCGTGATGGAGCTCTCGATGCGCACCCTGGTCGGCTACGCGCAGCCGCTGGACACCGCGCCGGTGCTGTCGACCTTCCCGGTCGCCACCCAGGACGTCGCGGTGGTAGTCGACCGGGCGGTTGCTGCCGCGGATGTCGAGGCGGCGCTGGTCGACGGTGCGGGCGCGCTGCTCGAGTCGCTGCGACTGTTCGACGTCTACATCGGCGACCAGGTCGGCGACGGTCGCAAGTCGCTCGCGTACGCCATGCGGTTCCGGGCGCCCGACCGCACGCTCACCGCCGAGGAGGCGCGGGCCGCGAGGGACGCGGCCGTCGCGGTCGCCGCCGACCGGCTCGGTGCCGCACTGCGTTCGTGATTCACGGCCCAGCGGGCTGGGCGAGGGAGTAGCCTCCGGCCCAGGCCGGTTGCTCCGGTCCTGCGAGCCGAAAGGGTAACGATGTCGACGGTCGTGGTCGGGTACGTCACGAATCCGGAGGGCAAGGCAGCTCTCGTGCGCGGGGTCGAGGAGGCGAAGCTGCGTGGGGCGCGGCTGGTCGTCGTCAACTCCCGCAAAGGGGGTGGGTCCTTCGGCGGCGAGGACGCAGTCATCTCCGCGGCGGAGCTGGCCAACGTCGAGGGCGAGCTCCGGTCGGCCGGCGTCGACTTCGAGGTTCGCGGCCTGGTCCGCGGCCAGGAAGTCGCCCAGGACCTCGTCGCCGTCGCCGAGGAGGAGTCCGCCGAGCTCATCGTGATCGGTCTGCGCCGACGCAGCACCGTCGGCAAGCTGATCATGGGCAGCAACGCCCAGCGCATCCTGCTCGATGCGCCGTGCGCCGTGCTGGCGGTCAAGGCTGCGGCCCAGGACTGACCGCGATGCCGACCCGCCCACCACTTCGGCTGGCTCAGAACCATCCGGCCGACGCGCTGCTCACCGCGGACCCGTTCGCTCTGCTGACCGGCATGCTCCTCGACCAGCAGATCCCGATGGAGAAGGCGTTCGCCGGCCCGTACGTCCTCGCCGACCGGTTGGGCGACGGGTCACGGCTCGACCCGGAGATCGTCGCCGCGTACGCCCCTGAGGCATTCGCAGCGCTGATGGCCGGCCCGCCGGCGGTGCACCGGTTCCCCGGCTCGATGGCCGGTCGGGTGCAGGCGTTGGCCCGGGCTGTCGTCGAGGACTATGGCGGCGACTGCGTGACCCTGTGGTCGACGGCACCCACCGGTGCCGAGCTGCTCCGGCGGCTGGTCCAGCTGCCGGGGTTCGGGGAGCAGAAGGCCCGGATCTTCGTGGCGCTGCTCGGCAAGCAGTGCGGAGTGCGTCCCCGCGGCTGGCGGGACGCGGCAGGACCTTACGGCGAACAGGGGTCGCGTCGGTCGGTGGCCGATGTGCGCGATGCCGGAACCCTGGCCGAGGTACGCGCGTTCAAGAAGGAGATGAAGCAGGCAGCCAAGGCGCCCAAACCCTGATCTGCGACGCTCCGCAGACGGAACAATTGCCGCAGTGCGAGCCGGGGCTGCGTGGACGATTTACAATGATGACCTGCGCCCTGCACCGCGGGACCACCACCACGGCTCATCCTCGTCCGCCGAGCACGCGGACCATGGTTTGATGCCCGTCCGTCGAGAGGTAGTTCGTGTCGCCCGTCCGCCTGAATGCAGCTGAGCTGCTCGCACTTCCCCCCATCGCCGCGCTGCTCGACAGCGGACGGGCCAGCGGACTCGTATCCTCGGCGGACGTCCGCCATGCGGTCGAGACGGCCGCCATCCCCATGAGCAAGGTGTCGAGCGTCCTGCGTGGTTTTGCTGCCGAAGGAGTCGTAGTGGCTGTGTCGCCGGTTCCGTCCACCCCGCGCAAGCGTGTCGCCGCGGCGACGTCCGTGAAGACGACCAAGGTCTCCGCGCCGGCGAAGAAGGGGGCCGACGCCGCCGCGCCAGCCCCGGCCAAGAAGGCCGTGGTCAAGGCAGCGCCAGCCAAGGTCGCTCCAGCCAAGGCTGCTCCTGCCAAGGCCGCAGCGCCCGCGAAGGCTGCGTCTCCGGCGAAGGCCGCTCCGGCCAAGGCCGCAGCGCCAGCCAAGGTCGCTCCGGCGAAGGCCGCGCGGCCGAAGGTCGCAGCAAAGACCGCTGCGCCGGCGAAAGCAGCGCCCGCGAAGAAGGGGGCTGCAGCAGCTGCGCCCGCCGGTGCACCGACTGCCCCGGCCGAGGTCGAGGTCGACCTGATCGTCGTCGAGGTGCTCGTCGACGGGGCCGTTGTCCCGGTCGTGGCCGAGGCGGACGCCGACGACGAGGAGGGCGAGAAGGGGTTCGTCCTCTCCGATGTCGACGACACCGACGAGCCCGTTCAGCAGGTGCAGGTCGCCGGCGCGACGGCCGACCCGGTCAAGGACTACCTCAAGCAGATCGGCAAGGTTCCGCTGCTGAACGCCGAGCAGGAGGTCGAGCTGGCGAAGCGGATCGAGGCTGGCCTGTTTGCCGAGGAGAAGCTCGCCGCCGGCATCAAGGACGCCAAGACGCGCGCCGAGTTCGACTGGATCGCCGAGGACGGCCGCCGGGCCAAGAACCACCTGCTCGAAGCCAACCTCCGGCTGGTGGTGTCGCTGGCGAAGCGCTACACCGGGCGCGGCATGCTCTTCCTCGACCTGATCCAGGAGGGCAACCTCGGCCTGATCCGTGCGGTCGAGAAGTTCGACTACACCAAGGGCTACAAGTTCTCCACGTACGCCACCTGGTGGATCCGGCAGGCGATCACCCGGGCCATGGCCGATCAGGCCCGCACCATCCGGATCCCGGTCCACATGGTCGAGGTGATCAACAAGCTGGCCCGCGTGCAGCGGCAGATGCTGCAGGATCTCGGCCGCGAGCCCACGCCGGAAGAGCTCGCCAAGGAGCTCGACATGACCCCCGAGAAGGTCATCGAGGTGCAGAAGTACGGCCGCGAGCCGATCTCGCTGCACACCCCGCTGGGCGAGGACGGCGACAGCGAGTTCGGCGACCTGATCGAGGACTCCGAGGCTGTGGTGCCCGCCGACGCCGTCTCGTTCACGCTGCTGCAGGAGCAGCTCCACCAGGTGCTCGACACGCTCTCCGAACGTGAGGCGGGCGTCGTGTCGATGCGGTTCGGGCTCACCGACGGCCAGCCCAAGACCCTCGACGAGATCGGCAAGGTCTACGGCGTCACGCGCGAGCGGATCCGGCAGATCGAGTCGAAGACGATGTCGAAGCTGCGCCACCCGTCCCGTTCTCAGGTGCTGCGCGATTACCTCGACTAGGGGAGTCGTGTTCGCGGTGCCTCAGTTGGGCTTCCACGAAGTGGTGGGGGTCCAGCGAGGCGCACTACTTGCGACTTTGGTTCCGCACTTGAGGACCCTCCCGCTGATGACTTCTCTTCCAAATGATCCCTGAGGGGCGCAGTTTGCGTTGACGACCGCCGTGGGCAGTCGGAGGTAGGGGTCCGCGTACTGCCAGGTCGTCCGAGTCGACCCGGTCGTTGCTGGAAGGCATGCGAGTGTGTTGCCTCCGGGGTCTCGCCCTGCGCCGTCAGTCTTTGCGCACGACAGGCCGGCGTACCCGAGCCGGGCGTTGGGGGCGGCGGACACCGTTGGGTGGCTTGGTGGCACCTGGGTCGCGGCCACCTTGGCGACGCTGTTGGCCATCGCCGTGAGAAGGCGCGGGCCTGCGACAACTAAGGCCAGGAGCGCGATCAGGGTCACTGCGACTCGCTGAAGTTCGGCCCGTCGCGATCTTCCCGGAGGGCGCGGTCGTTGTGAGGTCCGAGATCTACCTGAGGCAGCGGGAGGGCGTGCGGAGGACCGAGAAGCGCGACCTACGGCAGGCACCTTCGACGACCGTCTGGCCTGAGAAGCGATGTGGTGCTCAGTGTCCAGGTTTCGGGCGAGCTCGGCCACCCATGCCGGTGAGGAAGGAGCTGGCACCGCCGGAGCCCAAGTGTCTGCCCAACGCAAGTCTTGGAAGAGCTCTGTCACCTGTTCAGTCGTCAGTGTTGCCGGGAGGCCGAGGAGCCAAGCGCGCAGACGTTGATGGTCGAGGGCGACAACGTCGACAGGCGGTTCCTTCACTGTCACTTGCGCGCCTACAAAGCAGAGCACGGGGGTCACCTTTGCGTGCCGGAGTGAGCCCACTCGGCCCCGGACTCGGTCCACCTCCAGCCTGCTGTTGCGGACGTAATGCTGAAAGGCGCCACCCACGAACACCGCGTCGCCCCGAACGTCGACTCGTCCGTTCCGATGATGCTTGCTGTTGATCGCGAAGAGCCCTGGCGGCCCGATCACGAGGTGATCGACGTCCGATCCCTGCGTCCCTACCGGCACGGAGTGCAGGACATGCCAGCCGAATGGAAGGCCCCCGAGCTCGGCTCCGACCAGCTCCTCACCAACGAACCCGACGCTGTATGCCGCGATCTGAGGGGGGAGAACCCCAGGCAGTCCGGTCTTCAGCGCGGAACCTGAAAGCTGATGGAGCCGGTGGATCTCCGCGAGGAGGGCGTGCCCAGGCGTGTGGAGGGCGAGGTCAAGTCGCGCAGGATCTGTGCGGACGGGAAGGCTGTCGACGCTGGCCAGCGCCTCGACAAGTTCATCCCGCTGGGCGTCGGTGCAGCCGGAGCCGTACCACCATTGCTCGCCCGAGACGCGATCCATGGCCCAGACGGCAGTGCCGTCTTCGAGTGTCGCGAAGACGACCTCACCCGTCGCCCTCTGCGTGCGAAACACGACCAAGGCCCCCATGCCCCTGCCATCGGCGTCCCAGTCGCGCCTCTTGACGATGCCCGCGGGCAGGCTTTGCTAGCTAGGGCGCCGCGGCCGTAGATTATCGGGCCGCATCGAGAGTTGGGTCCCTCTGATCAGTCAAGAATATTTCGACGCACAGCGCTCTTGACCCGCGTGTTTGTCCCGCACGGACGCACAGCGCTCAGCCTCCCTTAGTGCGCGATTACCTCGACTGACAGCTTCCCGAGCCCTGCGAGTCTTGCTAGTGGCTTCCACGTCGGTATCGCCGTGCGAGGTACTCGTCAACCCAGTGGCGCGATGATCGCCACGTTCCGTCTGAGGACTTCGACGCCTGGAGCGTGCCTCGGATCGCGGCCGTTCTCAGTGCGGTTGCACTGATCGTCGTCGTGGCGAGCGCGGCTAGGGGGACGAGGCGTGCTGGACCCGCGACAGCAGGAACGATGAAGCGGTAGAGGTTGTCCAAGATGGCGCGGGCGATGAGCTCGCCAAGGGCTCCGCAATCCCCGTCGTCCGCCCGCTGAAGGGCTCTCAGGTAGAGCGGGCGCTGGGCCTTGTAGATGATCGCCGGTGGGTAGCCCAGCCGCACCAGGATCAGATTCAGCACAAGTCTGCCTGTGCGGCCGTTGCCATCGAGG
>JBBQWS010000060.1:0-17637 GCA_038210415.1 Actinomycetes bacterium | reverse complement strand
CCGAGCGACTGCGCCTGATGCTCGAGGACCACGAGGCGGGCGACCGGATGGGGCTACGTGGTCACGAGCGGGTCCGGGACCGGTTCCTCGGCGACCGGCACCTCATCCAGTACGTCGACCTCTTCGCCGACCTGATCGGGCCGTGAGGGGGGTCGTTGTTCCCCGGGCGGAACCCCCCGGACGGCTTCGGCGTCCAACCCGTATGCGAGCGGCTCGACGGAGCGCCTACCTGGTCGCAGTGCTGGCCGTAGCGGCCGGTGCCGCCGGCTGCGCGTCCACGTCCACGCAGCCACCGGGCGCGCCGACCGGAACGGTGCGTGGGCAGGTCGTTGCCGCTCCCGCCTGCCCGGTCGAGCAGCGCGCAACCCCTTGCCCTGCAAGGCCTGTCGCCGGTGCCAGGATCGAGGTCCGGAACGGCAGCACCCTGGTGACCAGCCGGGCGGTGTCGGCGTCCGGCTCGTTCGAGCTGCAGCTGCCCGCCGGCACCTACGTCGTGAAGGCCACAAACCCCGGTGGCTACCCGTCGACGGTCGACCGGAGCGTGGTCGTGGTCGCCGGGTCGACGCAGGAGATCACGCTGGTGGTCGACAGCGGCATCCGCTGAGCGCTACACCGACAGGTCGGTGCCCGTGAAGGCTCGCACGGCTGCTGAATCCCCGCGCACGTCAACGGTGGTGTGGCCGGTGCGGCCGAACGCGTAGAGCAGGAGCTCGCTGGCCGGACCGACCAGGGTGACTGCCGGGCTGCCGTCCTTCGCGACGTGTCGGGTCCCGTCGGGCAGCTGGAGCACCACGCCGACCTCGGACTTGCGGAAGAACAGGCGGCCGCGGATCCGCAGCGTGCGCCAGAACGACTCCTCCAGCGCCGGGTCGAGCGTGCGCGGCTCCCAGCCCGGGACCGCTCGTCGAACGTCCTCGGCGTGCACGAAGAACTCGGTGGTGTTCACGAGCTCGTCGACGGGTCCGACGAGGAAGATCGGACGGCTCCGAACCTTGCCGAGCAGCCCGGGCCAGGGCGTCCGCGCGATCGACTCCTGGACCGACTGGGTGTGCCCTGCGACCTGGGACACCAGGATGCCGACCGCGGCGTCGGGCCGACGCTCGCGCAGCACCAGGTGCGCCGCGAGGTCGCGGGTCGTCCAGTGACCGCAGAGGGTCGGCGCGTCGGGTCCGGCCGTCTCGAGCAGGTCCGCGAGGTCGCGGCGGGCAGTGCTGGCGAGTGAGGTCACTCCTCCACTCTAAGCACGGCCGACCCGACCCGCAGACCGGAGCCGCAGCGTCACTGCGAAGGCGCCGGGTCGCCGGAGTTGTCGTAGACGCAGGTGAGCCGTCGGTCGCCGTTCGTCGCTGCGTCGTCGGCGTTCGGGTAGAAGAAGCTCACCTCGACGTCGGTGCCGGCGCCGGCGGGTACGGCCGCCTGGCAATTCTTGTCGGCTGCGGCCCTGATGGCCGCGTCCGACGCCGTCTCGGCGTCGGTGAGTCGCAGCTGGGCGAAGACGGTCGCGTCGTGTGCCGTTGAGCAGCTGGTGACGACGACAAGGTTCGGGTCGCTCAGCCCACCCGAGTTGAGGCACTGCCCGACCGGCACCTCGAGGGCGTTCACGGGCGGGGTGTCCGCCTCCGCGGCCCGGTCCTGGGCTGTTCCGCGGCTGCGCAGCAGCACCACGACCGCGAGGGCCACCAGCCCGACGACGACCAAGGCCCCCAGCGCCACGAGCGGGCGTGAGACCCGGTCGGGCAGGCGATCGCCCGCCCGACCTCGAGGGGTTCGGGTGAGATCGTGAGAACCTCCGGTCATGCCCCCACCCTGCCAGGCCCGCCGACGCGGCGCGGGCGGCGCGCGGTCCTGGTCACCCAACCGTCACAATGTCTTCATGATCCGCGACTCCGACCGCGACTCCGACGAGCCCGGCGCCGTCCTCGACCCAGCAGTGGCCGACCGGCTCAAACGCGACGCCCAGGGCCTGGTCGCGGCCGTGGCGCAGCAGTGGGACACCGGCGAGGTGCTGATGGTCGGGTGGATGGACGACGAGGCGCTGCGGCGCACGCTCACGTCCGGCCGCGTCACCTACTTCAGCCGCAGCCGTGGGGAGTACTGGCGCAAGGGGGACACCTCGGGCCACGTCCAGCGGGTCATCGAGGTGCGCCTCGACTGCGACGGGGACGCGTTGCTCGTGCGGGTCGACCAGACCGGGGCGGCGTGCCACACCGGCGACCGCACCTGCTTCGACGCGGGACTGCTTACTCAGCCGGACGGGAGGTAGGTCCGGCGGTTGCGGTTGGCCCACTTCCAGGCCAGGGCCCCGACCCGGTGCGGGTCGGACACATTCTTGAGCACCCAGTGGGTGCGACCGCCGTAGCCGCGGTACGCGACCACGAGCGCGACGTCGCCGGTTCCGGGTGCCGGGTCGATGGTCTTGGGCCGGACCTCGACGCGGGCGACCGTCCAAAGGAGGACGGTGACGGGCTCGGCCCCGGCATAGTCGTCCCGGAAGACCGCCCGGTGCGTCGTGAGGTGGTCCTCGCCGTTCTGCCACAGCAGGGTCTCGGTCTCCGGCAGCACCGGTGCCTCGAGCGGCTCGACCGACTGGAACGGGCCGGTCTGGACGTGCTGCGTCCAGACCGACCCGTCCCAGTAGCGCACCTGCCAGTCACCCGACGGATCGGGGTACCACCCGGCAGGCATGGTCGTCATCAAGCGGCGACGGTCTCGCCCTGCAGCTTGCGGTAGGTGTACGCCTGCGCGATCAGGACGACCGGGAAGGCCACGATGAGCCCGATGCCGCAGAGGATGGCGCCGACGAAGAACGCCAGGGCGGACGCCAGGTAGAACAGGATCAGCTGACCGGCGTTGGCCTTAACCAGGTTGATGCTCGCCTTGATCGCGTCGATCGGGGCGAGCTGCTTGTCGACGATGAACGCCACCACGAACTGGGTGAAGAAGATGACGACCAGGCCGGGCAGGTAGCAGAGCACGATTCCGACCGCGGTCGCGAGGCCGACCAGAAGGCCGGCGATGACCACGGGCACGATCATCGTGGTGTTGAACATCGTGGCGAGTGCGAGCGGCTGACCGTAGGTGAGCGCGAGCGCGCCACGGATGATCCCCGCCTGGACGACGTACGACAGCACGGTGAAGGCGAACCAGGTGAGGGCGCCGAAGATCATCACGGCGAACAGGCCCGGACCCGACCCCAGGGTGAACGTTCCGTCGGCGTTGATCGTCGTTGCGCTGGTGTTCAGCAGCAGCCCGGCGAAGATGAGGTAGAAGATTCCCTCAATGATGAGCAGGCCGAGAACGTAGATCACACCCGCGATCAGGATCGGGCCGAGGTTCTGCTGGAACTTCTGCCAGCCGTAGTTGAACGCGTTGCCGATGGACCACGGGCCAGCTGCTAGGTCAACCGGTCCTGCGGGCGGGGGCGGCGGCGCGGCATAGCCGGGCGGCGGCGGTCCGTACCCAGGCGGCGGGGGCGGGGGTGTTCCGTAGCCCGCGGGCGGCGCGGGCGGCGGCGGCGGCGGTGGCGGAACCGGCGGCACATTCGGGTCAGGGATCTCCGGAGGGAGCTGGTCAGACATGGTGGCCCTTTCGTTGGCCTTTAGCTGGCCTCATCGGCCGTGTCGTACCCGAGGCTAGCGATCATCGCGGTGGCGTGGGGAGAGGTTGACCTGACGACCCGCCGAAGGTACGGAAGACTGTCCTCATGGCCAACCGCTCGGAAACCCCCGATCTGGCGACATTCCGGTCCCTCGCTCGGGGCCGCCGGGTCGTGCCGGTCACCCGCCGGCTGCTCGCCGACGGGGAGACCCCGGTGGGCCTGTACCAGCGCCTCGCCCAGGGTCGACCGGGCACATTCCTGCTTGAGTCGGCCGAGCACGGTCGCGTCTGGTCCCGGTACTCGTTCGTCGGGGTCCGCTCGGCGGCCACGCTCACCGAGCTCGACGGCGAGGCCATCTGGACGGGAACCCCGCCCGTCGGCGTGCCGACCACCGGCGACCCGCTGGCAGCGCTGCGCGAGACGATGGCGCTGCTGCACACGCCCCGACTGCCTGGCCTGCCCCCGCTCACCGGCGGCATGGTGGGCTTTGTCGGCTACGACGCGGTCCGCCGGCTGGAGCGGCTGCCGGACCTGGCCAAGGACGACCTCCAGCTGCCCGAGCTCGCGATGCTGTTCGCCACCGACCTCGCGGTCCTCGACCACGCCGATGGCTCGGTGCTGCTGATCGCCAACGCGATCAACTACGACGCCACCGACGAACGCGTCGACGAGGCGTACACCGACGCCGTCGCCCGACTCGACCGGATGACGGCCGACCTCGCCCTGCCGGCCGAGCCGATGGCTGTGGCACTGGACTGGGACGCCGCACCGGACTACCGCAGCAACACCGACCGGGCTGACTACGTCGCCGCGGTGGAGGAGGCGAAGGAGCGGATCCGAGCCGGCGAGGCGTTCCAGGTGGTCGTGTCGCAACGGTTCGAGATACAGACGTCGGCCTCGGCCCTGGACATCTACCGGGTGCTGCGGGTCACGAACCCCAGCCCGTACATGTACCTCCTGCGGTTCGACGGGTACGACGTGGTCGGCTCCAGCCCTGAGGCCCTGGTCAAGGTGACCGGTGATCGCGCCCTGCTGCACCCGATCGCCGGCACCCGCTGGCGGGGCGCGACGCCCGAGGCTGACGCCGACCTGGCCGCCGAGCTGCTGGCCGACGAGAAGGAGCGGGCCGAGCACCTGATGCTGGTCGACCTCGGCCGCAACGACCTGGGCCGGGTCTGCGCCCCGGGCAGCGTCGAGGTCGTCGACTTCATGAGCGTCGAGCGGTACAGCCACGTGATGCACATCGTGTCGACCGTGGTGGGCACCGTCGCCGGCGGGCTCACGGCGTTCGACGTGCTGACGGCCACGTTCCCGGCCGGCACGTTGTCCGGAGCGCCCAAGCCGCGCGCGATGGAGATCATCGAGGAGCTCGAGCCGACCCGCCGAGGCCTCTATGGCGGCTGCGTGGGCTACCTCGACTTCGCCGGCGATCTCGACGCGGCGATCGCGATCCGGACGGCGCTGCTTCGTCACGGCGTGGCGTACGTCCAGGCCGGTGGCGGAATCGTCGCCGACTCCGACCCGGTGGCCGAGGACACCGAGTCGCGCAACAAGGCGGCCGCCGTGCTGCGTGCCGTGGCGGTCGCGTCGACGTTCCGCCCGGTCGGCCCGCAGCCGTGAGCCCGCGCCGGGAGTACATCGGCTGGCTCGGGGTGCTGACCCTGGGTGCCGTCGGTGTGCTTGCGACGAGTTCGCTGCCCTGGACCACCGTGCTGACCGACGACGCGTCGCTCGGTGCATCGGCCCGTCGGCTCGACCTGTCCGGCACCGCTCTGGCGCCCGCGCTCAGCCCGCTCGCGCTGGTCGCGCTGGCCGGGGTCGTGGGGGTGCTGGCGTCCCGCGCGGCGACCCGGCGGCTCGTCGGTGGGGTGATCCTGCTCGCTGGATCCGGGCTGGTCTGGGCCGTCGTCGACGCAAGGTTCGGCACTGCGGCCCTCACCCGCGCGGCCCGGTCGGCCACCGGCAGCTCGTCGGTGGGTGTCTTCATCGAGAGCTGGGCCGCGACCTGGTGCGCGACGTTCGCCTTCGGGGTCCTCGTCTGCGCAGCGGGGGTCGCGACGGTGCTGAGGGCGGGGCAGTGGCCGACCTTGTCCGACCGGTACGAACGCGGCGGGGAGCCGGCGCAGCGACGGCGCGCCTCTGGGCAGGATGCGTGGTCACAGCTGGATCGCGGCGAGGATCCGACGGACGGGCCGAGCCACCCGCTACGGTCGGAGCCGGACCTGACACAATCTGGATCTGTCACACTGACCCCGGATCCGACCGCAGCCACCGAAGGGACGCCGTGATGGCCGCCGACGAGCACGAGCACCACGAGAACCACGGCAATTCGATCGCCGCGTGGACCGCCGTCGTCATCGTCACGCTCGCCTTCGTGATCGGCTCGTTCGCCGTCATGACCGCCACCGTCTGGCTGTTCTGGGCCTGTATCGGTCTGTGTGCTGTCGGAGTGCTCGCGGGCAAGGTGCTGGCGCTCATGGGCTTCGGCGTCCATGCCGACGACGCCAGCTCCGCCGACGTCGCCTGACGCGGCGACGGTCTTTCTTGACGAAACGCTGATCTTCGCCTGACCTGGCCCGGCCCCGCGCCGTGCCACGCTGTCCGCGTGGACCGTCCCAGTGAGCCCGCGCGCGGCCTCGTGCTCGTGGTCGAGGACGAGAAGTCCATCGCCGACCTGATCCGCATGTACCTCACCCGCGAGGGCTACGGCGTCCACGTCGAGTCGGACGGGCGCGGCGGTCT
The DNA here is from genome assembly GCA_038210415.1 of Actinomycetes bacterium. Lineage (GTDB taxonomy): Bacteria > Actinomycetota > Actinomycetes > Prado026 > Prado026 > JBBQWS01. The sequence continues at coordinate 11,297 of JBBQWS010000060.1, read as the reverse complement.
CGCAGCCGCCCGCAGCCTGCACCCCGTGGCGATCATTCTCGACGTCGGTCTGCCGGTGATCGACGGCACGGACGTGTGCCGCCGGCTGCGGGCCGACGGCGACTGGACGCCGGTCATCTTCGTGACCGCTCGGGACGACGAGATCGACCGGATCCTCGGACTCGAGCTGGGCGCCGACGACTACGTCACGAAACCGTTCAGCCCGCGCGAGCTCGTGGCCCGGGTGCGCTCGGTGGTTCGCCGGTCCGCCGGGCCTGGTGGCGACGAGCGGACGTACACCTTGGGCGAGGTGACCGTCGACCCGGCGCGGCGGCGGGTCACGGCCGCGGGCGATGACGTCGCCCTGACCAGTACGGAGTTCGACCTGCTGCTGTTCCTCGTGCGGCGGCCCGGTCGGGTCTTTCCGCGTGAGCAGCTCCTGTCCGAGGTGTGGGGCTATGCGGCGGCGGCAGGCACCCGCACGGTCGACGTCCACATCGCACAGCTGCGGGCCAAGCTCGGTCCGACCAGCCCGATCCGAACGGTCCGCGGTGTCGGCTACTCCGCCGATGACCAGACGCCGCTCCGGGCCGATGACTAGGCGGCGCTCCGGCATCGCGACCCTCATCGCGGCGCTCGCGGTCGCGGTCGCGTTCGTCGCTGTGCTGATCACCGGGATCTTCGCCGTGAGCTCGGTGCGCGGCGCTGCCCGCCAGCAGGCCCAGGAGTCGCTGGGGCGCCAGGCCGACATCGTCGCCGCGACCCTCGAGCGCACCCCCGGCACCCGGCCGGCGAGGCTGAGCCAGCTGTTGCGGGGCCAGCAGATCCAGATCGAGGTGTCCACCGACGCGGCGGCCGCTCCCGCGTACCTCACCGCCGCCGACCGCGCAGAGCTGGCGGCGGGCCGGCCGGTCTCCGTCGTCCGCGACCGGGCCGGCGCCGCGGTCTTCGTCGAGGGCCGGCCGCTCGACGCCGGGGGAGCCGTGGTCGTCGTCCAGCCCGCGTCGATCGCCAACGGTGCGGCCGGGACCGCCCAGCGCCGGCTCCTGCTGCCCCTGCTGCTCGGCCTGGGCGGCGCTGCGTTTGCAGGGCTGCTGCTGGCCCGGCGGCTCGCCCGACCCCTGCAGGCGGCGGCGCAGGCCGCGCACCGGCTGGCATCCGGGGCGAGGGACGTGCGGCTTGTGCCGGAGGGCCCCGCCGAGGTGGCGGAGCTCGCGACCGCTCTCAACCGGTTGAGCGGGGCGCTGGCCACCAGTGAGGGTCGCGAACGGGAGTTCCTGCTCTCGGTGTCGCACGAGCTGCGGACCCCGCTCACGGCTGTCCGTGGGTACGCCGAGGCGCTGGCCGACGGCGTCGTAGCGCCGGACGACGTAGAGCGGACTGGGGCGACGATGTTGGCCGAGGCGCAGCGGCTGGACCGGCTGGTCGCTGACCTGCTCGACCTCGCGCGGCTGCGGGCCCAGGACTTCCGGCTCGACGTGACACCCGTCGACCTCGTCGAGCTGGTCCGCGCGGCGGGGCTGGTGTGGCACGACCGGTGCGCGCGCGAGGGCGTCGAGCTGAGGGTCGAGGTGCCGGCGCAACCGGTGGTGGTGGGCACGGATCCGACGCGGGTCAGGCAGATCCTCGACGGCCTGGCCGAGAACGCGCTGCGGGTGACCCCGTCGGGCCGACCGATCGTGCTCGCCGTACGCGCTGAGCCGGGCCCGGTCGCGGTCGTGGAGGTCCGCGACGGCGGCCCCGGGCTCTCCGACGAGGACCTCTCGGTGGCGTTCGAACGGTCCGCTCTGTACGACCGCTACCGAGGGGCACGGCGCGTGGGCACCGGGTTCGGGCTCGCACTCGTCTTCGGTCTGGCCACGCGGCTCGGTGGCACGGCGGTCGCCCAGCGGTCGGCCGAGGGCGGCGCGTGCTTCGCCGTACGCCTCCCGGCCGGCTGACCCGCGTCTGCCGGAGGGCCCGGACCCGGATACCCTTGCGCCACACGATCGGCAGCGACGGCGGAGGGCCACAACGCGTGACGGTGCTCGACGACATCCTCGAAGGCGTGCGCGCCGACCTCGCGGACCGGCAGGCGCTGGTCCATCTGGACGAGCTCAAGGAGCGCGCAGCCGGCGCACGCACGCCCAGGGACGGCATCTGCGCGCTGCGCCGCGACAGCGGGGTCGCGATCATCGCCGAGGTCAAGCGGAGCAGCCCCTCCAAGGGAGAGCTCGCGGCCATCGAGGATCCCGCCGCGCTCGCTGCCGACTACGAGTCCGGCGGCGCCGCAGTCATCAGCGTCCTCACCGAGCAGCGCCGCTTCAGCGGAACTCTCGACGACCTCGACGCGGTGCGCCGTGCGGTCGAGATCCCGGTGCTGCGCAAGGACTTCATCGTTTCGAGCTATCAGCTCTGGGAGGCCCGGGCGCACGGCGCCGACCTGGCCCTGCTGATCGTCGCCGCCCTCGACCAGGAGGCACTCGTCTCGTTGATCGAGCGCGCGTCGACGATCGGGTTGACCACCATCGTCGAGGTGCACGACGAGGCCGAGGTCGAGCGCGCGGTCGCTGCCGGCGCGAAGGTCATCGGCGTCAACGCGCGCAACCTCAAGACGCTCGAGGTCGACCGGTCGACGTTCGGCAAGCTCGCCCCCGGGATCCCGGCGGGGATCGTGCGCATCGCCGAGTCCGGCGTGCGCGGTCCGCACGACCTGATCGAGTACGCCCGCGCCGGCGCCGACGCTGTCCTCGTAGGCGAGTCCCTGGTGACCGGCCGTGACCCGCGCGCAGCCGTCGCCGAGCTGGTGACCGCCGCCAGCCACCCAGCGCTCCGACCCGACCGAGGATGAGATGACGCAGACCCTGCCCGACGCAACCGGCCACTTCGGCCCTTACGGCGGACGGTTCGTCCCCGAAGCGCTGATCGCGGCCCTCGACCAGCTGTCGGAGGCGTACGACGCCGCGCAGGCCGATCCCGCCTTCCGGGCCGAGCTCGAACACCTGCAGCGCACGTACGTCGGGCGGCCGAGCCCGATCACCGAGGCCACCCGGTTGTCCGAGCACGCCGGCGGAGCGCGGATCCTGCTCAAGCGGGAGGACCTCAACCACACCGGCGCGCACAAGATCAACAGTGCGCTAGGCCAGGCCCTGCTGACCCAGCGCATGGGCAAGACCCGGGTGATCGCCGAGACCGGAGCCGGTCAGCACGGCGTCGCGTCCGCCACCGCGTGCGCGCTGCTCGGCCTCGAGTGCATCGTCTACATGGGCGAGGAGGACACCCGGCGACAGGCGCTCAACGTCGTGCGGATGAAGCTCCTCGGCGCCGAGGTCGTCCCGGTCACCACCGGCTCCAAGACCCTCAAGGACGCCATCAACGAGGCGATGCGCGACTGGGTGACCAACGTCGACACGACCCACTACCTCCTCGGCACGGTGGCCGGCCCGAGCCCCTTCCCGCGCATGGTGCGCGACTTCCAGCGGGTGATCGGTGACGAGTCCCGGGCCCAGGTGCTCGCGCTCACGGGTCGGCTGCCCGACGCCGTCGTCGCCTGCGTCGGTGGCGGCTCCAACGCGATCGGCATCTTCTACCCGTTCATCGACGACCCGTCTGTGCGACTGATCGGCTTCGAGGCCGGCGGCGACGGCGTCGAGACCGGTCGGCACGCGGCCACGATCACCGGCGGCACGCCCGGGGTGCTGCACGGCGCCCGGTCGTACCTCCTCCAGGACGACATGGGGCAGACGATCGAGTCGCACTCGATCAGCGCGGGGCTCGACTACCCCGGCGTCGGGCCGGAGCACTCCTACCTCAACGACATCGGTCGCGCGAGCTACCGGCCGATCACCGACGCCCAGGCGATGGACGCGTTCGCGCTGCTGTGCCGTACCGAGGGGATCATCCCCGCGATCGAGTCGGCCCACGCGATCGCGGGAGCCGTCGAGGTCGCCCGCGAGCTCGGCCCGGACGCGGTCGTCCTGGTCAACCTGTCCGGTCGCGGCGACAAGGACGTCGACACGGCCGCGCGCTGGTTCGGCATCGAGATCGAGGGCACCGCATGAGCCGGTTGGCTGAGGTGTTCGACCGAGCGAGGTCCGAGAAGCGCGCCGCCCTCATCGGGTACCTCCCGGCCGGGTACCCCTCGCGGCAGGGCTGCATCGACGCGCTGCTGGCCATGGTCGACGGCGGTGTCGACATCGTCGAGGTCGGCCTGCCCTACTCCGACCCGTTGATGGACGGGCCGACGATCCAGGCTGCCGTCGAGGCGTCGCTGCACGGCGGCACCACAACCGCCGACGTGTTCGGCACAGTGCGTGCGGTCGCTGCGTCGGGCGCCCCCACCTTGGTCATGAGCTACTGGAACCCGATCGAGCGGTACGGCGTCGACCGGTTCGCCGCGGACCTCGCCGCCGCCGGGGGAGCCGGGGTCATCACGCCGGACCTCACCCCCGACGAGGCCGCGCCCTGGCTCGCCGCGGTCTCCGCTACCGCGATCGACCCGGTGTTCCTGGTCGCCCCGTCGTCCACGGCTGAGCGCATCGACCGGGTCGCCGAGGTGACGAGCGGGTTCGTCTACGCCGCATCGACCATGGGTGTCACCGGTGCGCGCACCGCGGTGTCGGGCATGGCCGAGACGCTGGTCCGGCGTACCCGTGCGGCGACCGACCTGCCGATCTCGGTCGGGCTGGGCGTCTCGACAGCCGACCAGGCCGCAGAGGTCGCCGCCTACGCCGACGGGGTGATCGTGGGGTCCGCCTTCGTCCGGCTGCTGCTCGATGCCGCGACGGCCGAGTCCGGTGTCGCGGCGGTCGCGGCGCTGGCCCGCGAGCTGGCCGCGGGTGTCCGGGCAGGACGCTCGGCGGTCGCGTGACCTCGACGCGGCGGGGGCCGAAGGGGAACTTCGGACGGGCTGTCGTTCGTCGGAGGGTCGTGGCCGTCGTGCGTGTTCCTGCAGTCCTGGCGGCTGCCCTCGTCGCGAGCGGGCTGCTGGCGTCGTGCTCGTCGTCCGGACCCGCGACCACGAACCCGGCGGCCGTGCAGATCACCGACCACTCGTTGAACGACGGCTTCCACGGCATCCTGCTGGACGACCCGTACCAGAAGCCGACGCAGGAGTTCGTCGACACCACCGGCAAGCCGTTCCGGATCGACCGCGACGTGAAGCGTCCGGTGCTGCTCATGTTCTTCGGCTACACCCACTGTCCTGACGTCTGCAGCGCCGTCGTCGCCGACCTGGCTGCGGCGCTCCGTCGGCTGGACCCGGGGCTGCGCGACCGGGTGCAGGTCGTCTACGTCACGACCGACCCGGCGCGAGACACTGGTCCGGTGATCGCCACCTACCTCCAGCGGTTCGACCCGAGCTTCATCGGCCTCACCGGGTCGGCCGGTGACATCGACGCGGCCGCGGAGAGCCTCGGCGTGGCCATCACGGGCAAGGAGGTCGTCGTCGGCGGCTACACGATCGGGCACGGCGCGCAGGTGATCGGCTTCGGTGGCGGCAAGTCCGTGGTCTGGGTGCCCGGAACCCCCGTCGGTGACATGCGCACCGACCTCGCGCGCCTGGCGACCCCGTCATGACCCCGGCCACTGAGCGCCAGCGGTCCGCGCGGTTCGACGGCAGCAACCGGCAGCTCTGGCTGACGACGGTCGCCCGAGTGGCCCTGGGCCTGGTCATGGTCTACGCCGGAGTGAGCAAGATCAGCGACCCCGACCAGGCCGTCCGCGCCGTCCAGGCGTACGAGCTGTTGCCGCGCGGCCTCGACCAGTTCGTCGGCTACGGGCTGCCGCTCCTCGAGGTGGCGCTCGGCGTCCTCCTGATCCTCGGCCTCGGCACCCGTATCGTCGCCATCCTGGCCGGGCTGTTCATGCTGGTCTTCATCGCCGGGGTCGGCTCGGCGTGGGCCCGCGGGCTGTCGATCGACTGCGGCTGCTTCGGCGGCGGCGGTGCGGTCGGCTCCGCGGGCAAGACGTGGCGCTACCTCTCCGAGATCCTCCGCGACCTGCTCTTCCTCGGGTTGGCGTCCTGGACCGCGGTATGGCCGGCGAGCCGACTCGCGCTGGATCGCCGGGGGATCGCCGGCGCCGACGACTACGGTCTGCTGGACGAGCTGCTCGAAGACGAGGCAGCCGAGGACGAGAATCGCATCGAGGAGAGCCAGGCATGACGCAGTCAGGCAAGTCCCGCGAGACCAAGCAGAGCGCCCGCGATCGGATCGCCGAGGAGCGCCGCGCCGAGGCCGCTGCCCAGGCGCGGCGCGACAAGCTCTTCAGGGGCGGCCTCATCGCGCTCGTCCTGCTGGTCGTCGTCGGCATCGGCCTCGCAGTCATCCTGACCCGCAAGACCGACCTCGTGGCCACGGGCGCCCGTCCCGCCGGCGTCCAGGCCGACGGCGGGATCCCGACGGGCACGGCGAGCAAGCCGGTCGTCGACCTGTACGAGGACTTCCAGTGCCCGGTCTGCAAGGAGTACGAGACCGCCTTCGGTGCCGACGTGCAGGCCGCGGCGACCAACGGCAAGGCCAAGGTCGTCTACCACGTGCTGCAGTTCCTCGACGGCAACCTGAACAACGACTCCTCGGCCCGGGCCGCCAACGCCTCCGGCTGCGCGCAGGACCAAGGGATGTTCCAGGCCTACCACAGCGAGGCCTTCAAGAACCAGCCCGCAACCGAGGGCCAGGGCTACACCGACGACCAGCTGGTCACCTTCGGCAAGACCATTGGCATCCCCGACCAGGCCAAGTTCGCCACCTGCGTCAAGAACCAGACGTTCAAGGGCTGGGCCACCTCGGTGCAGGCCGAGGGCAACAGTCGCCCCGTCACCGGCACGCCGACGTTCTTCGTCGACGGCACCAAGATCGACTTCTCGGCCGCCAAGACCCTCGCCGACCTCAAGGGCATCTTCCTGAAGGCGATCGGGCAGGGCTGACCCGGTGCCGTTCGCTGCTCCCGCCTTCATTCCCAGCCCCTCGCAAGGGGTCTGGGACGTCGGCCCGTTCCCGATCCGCGCGTACGCCTTCGCCATCATCTTGGGCATCGTCGTCGCGATCTGGCTCACCGACCGGCGGTGGGTGGCCCGAGGCGGGCAGCCGGGCACGACGGCTGACATCGCGGTGTGGGCGGTGCCGTTCGGCATCATCGGCGGGCGGATCTACCACGTCGTCAGCAGCCCGCAGGCCTACTTCGGTGCCGGGGGACGCCCGCTCGACGCGCTGAAGATCTGGCAGGGCGGGCTCGGGATCTGGGGCGCGGTCGCCTTCGGAGTCCTCGGAACCTGGATCGGGTGCCGGCGCAAGGGGATCGTGCTGCCACCGTTCGCCGACGCGGCGGCACCCGGGCTGGTCCTGGCCCAGGGCATCGGCCGCTGGGGCAACTGGTTCAACCAGGAGCTCTTCGGCCGGCCGACGACCCTGCCGTGGGGCCTGGAGATCGATCGGGCCCACCGGCCCCAGGGGTACGAGCAGTACGCCACGTTCCACCCGACGTTCCTCTACGAGTCGCTGTGGTGCGTGCTCGTCGCCGTCGTGCTGATCTGGGCCGACCGTCGCTTCACCCTGGGCCACGGCCGGGTCTTCCTGCTCTACATCTCGCTCTACACGGCCGGCCGGTTCGGCTTCGAGCTGGTGCGGATCGACGACGCCAACAAGATCCTGGGGCTGCGGGTCAACACCTGGGTCTCAGGCATCGCGTTCGTGAGCTCGGCGGTGGCCTTCGCGTGGTCGGCTCGTAACCGCCCTGGCCGCGAAACCGTCGGATCCGACCCCTCTGTGGACGACGTTTCGGCCGTGTTACCTTAGGCAAGCAGTCAGGGCCAATGTCGTCCCTTGAGCACCATCGCCGAGACGACAACCGGGGAGATCCCGATGCCCGACACTAAGTTCTCGACCCAGCCCCCGAGCCAGGGGCTCTACGACGCGCGCCGTGAGCACGACGCTTGCGGCGTCGCCTTCATCGCCACCCTTACCGGCGTGGCCAGTCGTGACATCGTCGCGCAGGCGCTCACCGCGCTCCGCAACCTCGACCACCGTGGCGCCTCGGGCGCCGACCCGCAGACCGGCGACGGCGCGGGGATCCTCACCCAGGTGCCCGACGCGTTCCTGCGTGCGGTGGTCGAGTTCCAGCTCCCGGGGGCCGGCTCGTACGCAGTAGGCAACGCGTTCCTGCCCGTCGACGACGACGGCGGCGCCGAGCTGGCGATCGAGCGGATCGCCGCGGAGGAGGGCCTCGTCGTGCTGGGCTGGCGCGAGCTCCCCGTCCACCCTGAGCTCGTCGGGGTCACCGCACGTTCGGTGCTGCCGCGGTTCCGCCAGCTCTTCGTGGCCGCAAGCGACGGCCAGGTCGCAGGCCTCGACCTGGACCGGCTGACCTTCGTCCTGCGGGGCCGGGCCGAGCGCGAGACGGGGGCCTACTTCGCCTCGCTCTCCGCGCGCACGCTGGTCTACAAGGGCATGCTCACGACCGGGCAGCTGGAGCCGTTCTTCCCCGACATCCAGGACGCCCGCTACGTCAGCGCGCTGGCGCTGGTGCACTCGCGATTCTCCACGAACACGTTCCCGTCGTGGCCGCTGGCGCACCCCTACCGCTACATCGCACACAACGGCGAGATCAACACGGTCAAGGGCAACCGCAACTGGATGCGGGCCCGGGAGTCGCAGCTGCGCAGCGACCTCATCGGCGGCGACCTCGACCGGCTGTTCCCGGTCTGCCCTCCTGGGGCGAGCGACTCTGCGTCGTTCGACGAGGTGCTGGAGCTGCTCCACCTCGGCGGCCGTTCGCTGCCCCACGCCGTGCTGATGATGATCCCCGAGGCCTGGGAGAACCACACGAGCATGGACCCGGCCCGGCGCGCGTTCTACCAGTTCCACGCCGCGCTGATGGAGCCGTGGGACGGGCCCGCGTGCATGACGTTCACGGACGGCACGGTGATCGGTGCCGTCCTCGACCGCAACGGTCTGCGGCCCGGCCGGTTCTGGGTCACCGACGACGGGATGGTCGTGCTGGCAAGCGAGGCCGGGGTGCTCGACCTGGACCCTGCCCGGATCGTGCGCAAGGGCCGACTGCAGCCCGGCCGGATGTTTCTGGCCGACACAGCACAGGGTCGGATCGTCGAGGACGACGAGATCAAGGCCGCCCTCGCGGCGGAGCACCCGTACGACGAGTGGCTGCACGCCGGCCTGATCCACCTCGAGGACCTGCCGGAGCGCGAGCACATCACCCACACCCACGCGTCGGTCGTGCGCCGCCAGCAGACCTTCGGCTACACGGAGGAGGAGCTGCGGGTCCTGATCGCCCCGATGGCCCGTACCGGCGGCGAGGCGCTCGGATCGATGGGCACCGACACCCCTATCGCGGCGCTGTCGGACCGGCCACGGCTGCTTTTCGACTACTTCACCCAGGCGTTCGCCCAGGTGACCAACCCGCCGCTGGACGCGATCCGCGAGGAGCTCGTCACCTCACTCGGCACGCTGATCGGCCCCGAGAGCAACCTGCTCGAGCCGACGCCGGCGTCGTGCCGCCAGGTCGTCCTGCCGTTCCCGGTCATCGACAACGACGAGCTCGGCAAGATCCTCCACATCAACTTCGACGGCGACCTTCCCGGCTTCCAGGCCACCAAGATCAAGGGTCTCTTCCAGGTTTCCGGCGGCGGGGCCGAGCTGGCTCGCCGGCTCGACGAGATCTGCGCCGAGGTCTCGGCCGCGATCGCCCGCGGCGTGACGTTCGTGGTCCTGTCCGACCGCGACTCCGACGCCGAGCAGGCGCCGATCCCGTCGCTGCTGCTGACCGCGGCGGTCCACCACCACCTCGTGCGGGCCAAGGAGCGGACGCACGTCTCGTTGCTCGTCGAGGCGGGCGACGTGCGGGAGGTACACCATGTCGCGCTGCTCGTCGGCTACGGAGCGGCCGCGGTCAACCCGTACCTCGCGATGGAGACGGTCGAGGACCTCGTGCGGCAGGGCGTCATCACCGATCTCAGCCCCGAGCACGCGATCCGTGGGCTGATCAAGGCGCTCGGCAAAGGCGTCCTCAAGGTGATGAGCAAGATGGGCATCTCTACGGTGGCGTCGTACCGTGGCGCGCAGGTCTTCGAGGCCATCGGGCTCGCCCCCGAGGTCGTCGACCGCTACTTCACCGGCACGTCGTCCACGCTCGGCGGCATGGGGCTCGAGACCATCGCCGCGGAGGTACGGCTGCGGCACACCTCGGCGTACCCGCCCACCGGCATCTCTCCGGCCCACCGGCGGCTCGTCGTCGGCGGCGAGTACCAGTGGCGGCGCGAGGGTGAGCCGCACCTGTTCGACCCTGACACGGTCTTCCGGCTGCAGCACGCGACCCGGCAGGGCCGGTACGACATCTTCCAGCAGTACACCGCCCGGATCGACGACCAGGCGCAGCGACTGATGACCCTGCGGGGGCTGCTCCGGTTCCGCACCGACGAGCGGGTCCTGGTGCCGATCGACGAGGTCGAGCCCGTCTCCTGCATCGTCAAGCGGTTCTCAACCGGGGCGATGTCGTACGGCTCGATCTCGCAGGAGGCCCACGAGACGCTGGCCATCGCGATGAACCGGCTCGGCGCCAAGTCGAACACGGGCGAGGGCGGCGAGGATCCGGAGCGGTTCGTCCCGCTGCCGGACGGCGACTCGAAGCGGTCAGCGGTCAAGCAGGTCGCGAGCGGCCGGTTCGGGGTGACGAGCGAGTACCTCGTGAACGCCGACGACATCCAGATCAAGATGGCCCAAGGCGCGAAGCCAGGTGAGGGCGGCCAGCTGCCCGGGCTCAAGGTCTACCCGTGGATCGCGAAGACCAGGCACTCGACGCGCGAAAAGCGCTACGACATTTTTCAGCAGTACACCGCGTTGGTCGATGGCCTCGCGCAGAAAGGCGCAACGCTGCGCGGGCTCTTTGAGTTTCGGACCGATCTGCGCACGCCCGTGCCGATCGACGAGGTCGAGTCCGTTGCTTCGTTGGTTCGTCGCTTCAGCACCGGCGCGATGAGCTACGGCAGCATCAGCGCGGAAGCCCACGAGACGCTGGCCATCGCGATGAACTCCATCGGCGCCAAGAGCAACACCGGTGAAGGTGGCGAAGACGCGGATCGCTTGCACGACCCCCGTCGCCGCAGCGCAATCAAGCAGGTGGCCAGCGGGCGCTTCGGAGTCACGAGCGAATACTTGGTCAACGCCGACGACCTGCAAATCAAGATGGCGCAAGGTGCTAAGCCGGGCGAGGGCGGCCAACTGCCCGGCCACAAGGTGTACCCGTGGATCGCGAACACTCGCAAGAGCACGCCCGGTGTCGGCCTGATCAGTCCCCCTCCGCACCACGATATTTATTCGATCGAAGAC
>JBBQWS010000059.1:0-17906 GCA_038210415.1 Actinomycetes bacterium | reverse complement strand
CGACGACCCGTTCGTCGACGAGGACGTCGCGGCGGCGGTGGTGGGGCAAGCCGACTTCCGCGCGCAGGGGTATGCCGCGCAGGCCCGGTCCGTGACGGTGCTCACCAACGGCGATGCGGCGCAACGTTCTTCGGGTGCTGGGCCGGGTGCTGGCCTGACCGGCCGCTGGGGTGCGGGCCTGACCGGTCGCTCGGGTGCCGTGCTGCCATTGGCGCGCGGACTGCGGGTCTATGCCGAGGGGCTGGCGCCAGACGTGGTGGCCCGTGTGTGGACGCTCGTCGAGCAGCCGGAGGACGCCGACGTGGCGGTCGTCAGGCTTTCGGCTCCCTACGAGCCGCGCGATGACCTCTTCCTCGAGGCTTGGTTCCACCAGGGTTCGCTGGACTTCCCGCCCGGGCTCGTGGTCCGGCTCGCCCGGATCGCGGCGGTGTGCCCACTGGTGCTCGATATCGGGATGGACCGGCCGGCAGTGCTGACGCCGCTGTTGCCGTTCGCCTCCGCCCTCGTCGCGAGCTACGGGACGTGCGACGACGCGCTGGTCGACGCGCTGTGCGGGGCGGTTCCCCCTGAGGGCCGGCTGCCGTTCGACCTGCCCCGGTCGATGGAACAGGTGCGTCGGCACCACGAGGACGTGCCCGGGTACGACGACCCGCTGTTCGCGTTCGGGCACGGACTGTCCTACTGAGCCGCGGCCCCAAGCGCTAGGCCAGGCGTCATCGCGCTCGGGCAGGTGCTGTGGATAACCGGCATTCGACGTCACCAACTCTCGTTAGAGTCCGTTGGCAGTCGGGCCAACCGGTGCTCGCACGGAGAGACGTGGGGGCAACGTGCGCGGGGACGAGGCTGGCGGTGGCTCTGGGACCTACCTTGTCGTGGCGGACAGTCTGGTCCGGGCCGCCCGCGACATCCGGGTGACGGCCGATGTGGTCCGGGACGGGCTCGCCGAGAGCGTCGACGACGATGTCGTGATCGGACACGAGGAGCTGCAGGAGGCTCTGACCGAGTTCACCAGCAGATGGCAAGCCGGTGCCGACGAGCTGATTCACCGCCAGCACGACATCGCGGACCGCATCACCGACTGCGCGAGGACCTACCTGGACCGCGAAGCCGACTCGACCGCGGCCTACCTGGCCCTGCTGGCCGGGTAGCACGAGATGACGGACACGTTCGGGGACCTGCTGCACGCTGAGCCGGTCGAGCGGCTCATCCCCGGTGACCCGAGCCGGATCGACCAGATGTCGCAGTCCCTGGTGCGCCTGAGCGAGGTGTTCGCCGACGCCGCCCAAGCCCTGGGCCGCGTGGAGGTGACCTGGACCGGTGCCGCAGCCACCGCGTTCCGCGACGAGTTCGACCTGCAACCGTCCGCGTTCAAGACCGCAGCCCGGGCCTTCCACGACGCCGGCTACGCGCTCGGCTCCTACGCCATCTGCCTCGACTCCGGCCGGCATGCGGCAGCCACCGCAGTGGACCTGTTCCAGCGTGGCCTCGAGGCGGCCCGGCAGGCGCGGGCAGGTCGCGCCGCCATCGACCCGCTGGGCGCCGCCCTGACTGCGGCTTCCGCGACCACCGTCTTCGACGAGCTCGAGCTCGCCCTCGAACCCGCCGGCCTGCAGGACCGCACCGCCGGCGTCGAGAAGCTCGACCACGCCCGCGCCGACGTCCTGCGCACGGGACACGACACCGCGCAGACCCTGCGCAACGCCTTCGCCGCCGCTCCCCGGCAGGTGACCGCCCTGGAGCACGCCGCCGCGTTCGTGCTACCGGACCTGCCCTTGGCCCCGTCCCAGGAAAAGGTCGACTTCCTCGGCGGCGGGGCCCGCGGCGCCGTCGAGGCGGTCGCGCTCGCCGCCACCAGCGGCAACATCTCCCAGATCCTCACACTTCAGAGCCTTGCTCCCAAGGTCGACGACCTCGAATGGAGCCACGGTATCGACCCCCGCAGCGGCTGGCACACCGGCGGATCCATCATCCTGCCCGCCGTCGCGTCCCTCGGCGTCGAGGGACTCCTGGCCCGAGCAGGCTCACTGGCAGCCCGCGAGGCCACGACCGGCATCCGACACGTCAGTGCGCGATCGCTGCTCTCCGACCTGCCCTCCAAGGGACTCAACACCACCTTCCGCGGGGCCGAGGCGATCGCGACCGTGACCGACCGACCCTCCGTCGACGTCACCGACCTGGTGCTGCCGGCACGCCGCCATCACATCCTCGACGGCGAGATCCTGCCCAACGGGGCTGCGAACGGAGGCCATCGCAGCGGCACCGGCTTTCCAGGCAAGTCGGAGTTTCCGGTGAGCTGGTCAGACGACCACATCATGCAGCACGTCGTCGACGTGGCCACGGATCCCGCCTCGGCGCGGACAGCGGGCAGCGCAGGAGACATCTTCGTCGACGGTGTCCGCGATGGGATCGACATCCAAGTACTACTTCGCAACGATGAGCTTTGGTCCGCCTACCCGACGAATGTCACGAGGAACCCATGAACGGGCTGGAGAAGTACTACGACGACTGCCTTGCCCTCGTCAACGAACTGGCACCCCGTCTGCCTCCCAAAGACATCGCGCTGGCGGAACACCTCATCCAGCATGGCGAGCCTGCGGAGGGAATCCGGGTCCTGGCCTTCGGAATCACTGAGAACGGCGTCAAGATCCCTTCGAGAACTCTTGATCAGATGAAGAGCTTCATGGACGGCTTCATCGACCCGGCTCACCTGCCCCCAGACCTCGACGCGTGCGCCATCGATGACGAGTGACCCTCGTGACAGCCCGGGCGGACCCGTGACCAGCCTGGCAAGCTCCTCCTGTGACCACACCCGGGGACAGCATGCTCGAGGGGTTGTACGAACGCCTCATCACCAAGCGGGTCCAGACGGCCATCGCCCGAACCCGCCGCTCGCGAGGACCTGCGATCCGTCATCGCCCTGGGTCTCGCTTCGGCCGAGCATCTCACCGCCCCTCTGGTCGGGGAGCTCGCGGACCCACCCCTGCGGGTGCACCCCCGGTATACGCGTGAGGAGGTCGTGTCCTCGCTCGACTACGTGTCGGTCGACGGGCGCAAGCCGAACAGCGTCCGTGAAGGCGTGCTCTACTCGCACGCCGCTCGCAGTGATGCGTGCTTCGTCACGCTCAAGAAGTCGGAGTCGGACTACTCGCCCACCACCATGTACCGGGACTACGCCCTGAGTCCGACACTCTTCCACTGGGAGTCGCAGTCAGTGACGCGCGTCGCCTCGGCCACCGGGCATCGATACCTGCACCACCGCGAGCGTGGCAGCAACGTTCTCATCTTCGCGAGGCACCGAAAGGTCACCGCCTTCGGTGCTGGCGCCCCATACCTGTTCCTCGGTGCGGCCGACTATGTCGAGCACCGTGGAGAGCGACCCATCGCCATCACCTGGCGGCTTCGTTCGACCATGCCGGCCAGCGTGTTCGCGATCGCGAGCGTGGTCGCGTAAAGGCGTCCCCTCGGCCGATGTGGATCGCTCCATCGAGTCAGGTGCGAAAGTCGCTGCGTCGACCAGAGCCCTGTGGATAGCCGTCGTTCGATGTCGCTTGTCCTCGCTACCGTGTCGAGATGACTGCCAAGGAGTTCCGCGACCGTTTCTTCGAGCTCCCCTGGAGCCATGGAGGCAAAGCGCATGGCCATGTTCGTTGCGGGCGCCGAGGAGCAGCTGCGGCGCGGGCTGACGGATGTCGGCGGCGCACCTATCGCCCTCCGGGTTCTGGGGGACTCGCCCATCGAGCTGACCATGGGTCTGTTCGATCGAGTCTTCTGGGCGACGCAAAGCAACGGTCTCGTGAGACTGGCTCGCGAACTGGTCGCCAAGCTCGATCCCGGATGGCTGTTCGTTGCTCTTCCACCGCTCGTCAGAGCGCGACTCGACTCCCCCGAGGCCGACTACGCGGACTACCGCCGGATCGCGGGACTGCTCACCGAGGTCGACCAGATCGCCCTTCTCGCCGACCTGGTCGCCAAGGCGCGGACAAGCGTCGACCCCGACATCCTCGAGGTCGCCGACGAGTACGAACCGATCCCGCCTTGCCGGCAGACGCTGGGTGACTCCGGGGGGAAGAGGGACCCCTGAACGACCTGATGAAGTACTTCAACGACTGCCTTGGCCTCGTGAACCAACTGACACCTCGTCTGCCTTCGGAGGACATCGCGCTTGGCACCCATTTCATCCAGCACCACCTGCCCTCAGACCTCGACGCGTGCGTCGCCGCTGACGAGTGACGGATCCCGGCGGCGCAGCGCGGGTGCGAGATCAGCCCCGACCGACCGCCATCTCGCCCAGCTCCGACCACTCGGTCCCCGCGATCGTGGTGTTGAGGATCTTCGGTGTCGCCTGGAGGTAGCCGGGCAGCCGCGCCGTGGCCTTCTTGAAGTGGTCCGACTGCACGTGGGCAGCGCCCGCGGGGCCGTCGCGGAACGCCTCGACGAGCACGTACTCGTTGGGGTCGGCAAGGCTGCGCGACCAGTCGAACCAGAGGCAGCCCTCCTCGGCGTTGCAGGCCTCGGTGAACTCCTGCGAGATCTCCGGCCACGCGTCGGCGTGCTCGGGCTTGACGAGGAACTTGGCGGTGATGAAGATCAACGTGCGCTCCTGGTAACGGGGGTGGGAAGGCCCATCCTTGCGACTCAAGCCCGGCGGGGCCAGCATGGGGTGGCACGGCATACGGACCGGTAGGCCGTGCCGCACCCTCCGTCGCCGCGCGCCTGGGGGACGCGGATGGCGCGACGGCGCACCGGGCCGGCGTCCTCGGTCCCCCTTCTCACTGTCAGGCGAGACCGAGGTGTCGCGCGACGTCGTTGCCACCGACGCCGCGAGCACCTGCGGGTCACCCACGACGACGAGCTGGTCGGTGGCGCGGGACATGCCGACGTAGAGCTTCTCGCGGGCCCGGTCGACGTCCGCGCCGGAGTTGACGCACAGGACGACGGCGCGCCGCTCGAGACTCTTGCAGCCGAGGACGTGACCGTAGAAGACGTCGTCGCCCTCCCAGAAGGAGGCCCAGTAGCCGGCCTGCCCGAGCGTCTGCTGCCGTTCCGTCTGCTCCGGGTGCCGCGACCCGGTGGTCAGCAGAGCGACGTGCTGGGGGCTCCAGCCAGACGCGAGGAGCAGATCCACCTGCTCGTCGGCGGCCTCGAGTGCCTGGTCGGTGCTCGTCGGCACGAACGTCACGTCGACACCGTCGCCACCCTCGGCATGCATCCGGGTCGGCGCGAGCGACGCGAACGACTCGGCGATCTGCCGGGTGTTGCGCAGGTTGTGGTCCAGGACCAGGGGAACCAGCGGGACCGGTGGCCGACCGGTGCGGTGAAAGACGCGTTGGTTGTCGTCGGAGTAGACGAAGAGTCCACCGGTCTCATCGTCGCGCAGCGCGAGCATCAGGGGCTGCCACCAGTCGTCGGCGAAGTCCTGCGCCTCGTCGACGATGACCGCGTCGAAGCGCTCCTTCTCGGGCAGTCGACGAGCCGCCTCGGACATCGTCAGCGGCAGGCGCCGCTCCCAGAAGTCGCTGTCGCTACGGTCGAGCCGGACGTCGATCCCCCACCGACGGCCCAGCTCCTCGAAAGAGCCCACGAAGGCCGGTCGATGTCGGCGTGGCGCTGCGGCCATGGTTCGCTTGAGGTACCCGGCCAGCCCCAGCGAGTAGCAGAGGAGCGCGACACGCTGCGGCGGGGTCCCCTCCCGTCCTCGGGTGAGCTCTTTCGCCTGGGTCACGGCCAGCACGGTCTTGCCGCTGCCCGCGCCGCCACGGACCTCGACGCGGTTCAACAGCCGGGTCACCCGCAGCAGCTGTGCCTGCTCCACGGACAACCGGTCGGCGGCGGCCTCGCGGTCGTCCGCCTCAGTTGTGACGTCAAAGTGCGGGAGCATCCGGCCGCGCAGGATCGCGACGATGAGGTCCACATCGTCCGGGGCGAGCACCCGGCGACCGGACTCCTGACGAGTCCCGACGTCCCGCAACCTGCCGGCCAGGTGGGCCAGGTCGCCTCGGTCGTGGATGGCCCACCGGGGGCACTCGGGCGTCGCGAAGCCAGGGTCGAACACGGCATACGGAGCAACCACGCTGTGAGCCCAGCGCACCCTCGTCCGCGAGGAGCCCTTCCACCGCGGATCCTGCTCGACGAAATCGCGCAACGCGTACTTCGTGTTCCGCGCCTGGCCGACCGGGTCGATCTTGACCTCCTTGCCGAGACGACGCTGACGCCAGACACCCGTGGCCTCGTCCACCCCGACGCTGCCGCCCTTGACCTCGACGACGACGACGCCGGCACCAGGGATCAGCACGACGAGGTCCGCCTCATGGTCCTTCTTCTCGTCCGTCAGCCGAAGGTTCGCCAGCACGACAGCCTCGTCGTCGAGCTGGGCGACCAGGCAGGCCCACACCTCCCGCTCGGAGCCCGTGACGAACTCCGGCGACCCGGGACCGCCCGAGCACTCATCGTGGAACCCTTCGACGGCATACCCTGTGAACCCGACTCAGCCGGCTCTCGTCGCCGGTCGGGACAACGAGGTCGTGAGCTGTCACGATGTCACCCATGCTGACCTACGACGAGGATCTGGCGCTTCGCCGCCAGATCTTCGGTCGGCTCTCGGCACGCGTCACCGAGTCGGGCGGCTTCCTGTCCCGCGCCGAGCTGAGCGACTTCGCCTTTGCGGAGGGACGTCAGCGGCGAGCCATCGACACGTCGAAGGGCATCTGGAACCCGCGCGATCTCAACGCGACGCTGTCGATCGTCAGCTCACCCGACGGGCCCTACGACGACCGCGAGGTCGAGGGCGGTCTCTTCACCTACGACTACCGCGCCGGTTCGGTCGACGGCGACAACGCGAAGCTGCGGCGCGCCGGGCAGCTCGAGATGCCCCTCATCCTCTTACGCAAGCTCACCAGCGGACTCTACGTCCCGATCTTCCCCGTCTACGTCATGCAGGACGACGTGCATCGACGGCAGTTCGTCATCGCCGTCGACGAGTCGCTCAGGATGCTCGGCCCGCCCGAGGAGATGTCCCCGCTGGAGAGACGGTATGCCGAGCAGGTCACCCGGCGCCGCCTTCACCAGTCCATGTTCCGCGGGATGGTCGTGAGGGCCTACGAAGTCAGGTGCGCGGTATGCCGCCTGCATCACGGCGACCTGCTCGACGCCGCGCACATCACCGCCGACGCCGATGAGACCGGGCCCGCGGTCGTCACCAACGGGCTCAGCCTGTGCAAGATCCACCACGCTGCCTAGGACCGCAACCTGTTAGGCATCTCCGCGAGCTTCCGGGTGGCGATCAACCAGGCGCTGCTGGACGAGGTGAACGGGCCGATGCTCACGCACGGGCTGCAGGCCATGCACGGGACCACCATCCAGCTCCCCTCACGACCGAGCGAGCGGCCCGACCAGGCGCGGCTCGCGGCACGGTTCGACCTGTTCCTGGCGAGCTGACCCTC
The DNA here is from genome assembly GCA_038210415.1 of Actinomycetes bacterium. Taxonomy (GTDB): domain Bacteria; phylum Actinomycetota; class Actinomycetes; order Prado026; family Prado026; genus JBBQWS01. Next base: position 10,467 of record JBBQWS010000059.1, on the reverse strand, counting down.
CTTCGGGTCAGCTCGCCAGAACAGGAAGACGCCTCAGCTGGACTGGACATGGCTAAAGGCCACCTATCCCCGTGCCTGGTCGAGTACCCCAAGAGCGTAGTCGAGTCCCCTCGCCGGGCAGCTTCAATCGGCACGTCGGCAGAGGTTGGATTCCGTCGTCAGCGGTCCCCTGCCGGGGTACATCTCCGCGCGAGGTCGTCGGCTGCGGTCATGAAGCGCACGGTCGTGCGCTCTATCGTCCCGGGGTGGCCAGGCTCATCCACCTCAACGGCCCGCCAGGGATCGGCAAGTCCATGATCGCTAGGCGGTGCGTCGACGACCACACACTCGGCATCCTCAACCGCGATGTCGACGTCCTACGCACCCTGATTCGGTGGGTGGTCGACCGACTTCGCGTCTGCGGGTGTACTCATGCGCCCGGAGGCGAACGGAGGAGACCAGTCGCTCGTGCGCTGCCACTCGGCACTTCTTCAGCTTCTCGAGCAGCGGCCGGACGCGGGGGAGGCCCTCGGCCCGCCTATTCGGTGAGGAGCTCGTTGAGCTTGGCGAGGGTCCCCAGGCCGTAACCGGACGTGGCCGTCCAGAAGGTCCAGCCGTCCGTCACGCGGCCCTCGGAGGCTGCGGCGGCAGCATCGTCGGGCGTCTCCTGGCGGATGCCGCCGACGGCAATCGCGAAGTCCTCAGTGACGACCGCTTCGGCCGTCCCGTCCACGGCGAAGAGCGTGTCTCCCGGGCTGAGAACCCCGGCTTCGACGAGCAGGGCGAACTTCTCGTCGCGCATGTTCGTGAGAATGTGGCGCAGACGTTCCTCGTCATCGGGGATGACCCCACCGAGCCCGTCGAGCAGCCGACGGGTGACTTCGCGAAGGAAGACACCGGTCTTGCAACCCGGGTCGAGCCACCGCAGGGTCGGGTCACTCCATACCTCGGTGGGCAGCAGGTCGAGCACCGCGTTGGCGACCTTTGGCGGTGTGAACACCTCATCGTTGGACAGGTCGGCGATCACCTCAAGGATGTCCGGCTGGCTGGTCGGGTGCAGAAGCATCAGCATCCCCCTCGCCGAGATCGGCTTGAGCAGACCGCTGTCGTTGGTGCCACTTCCGCTTGGTGCAGGTCAACAGCTCGACCCTGCCACACCGGCGAAGGCTCGGGCGGACCGAACAGCGACATATCCCCGGTCGTCTCGGCAGTCTCGTTGACAACGACGGCCCCAAGCGTCGTGCGAGCCACGAAGACCGCGAAGGACGCCGGTTCCCAGAGGTACTCCACGAGCGGAAGATCACTTGGGGGAGCTGAGGTTCCGTCCACACCAGGAGGGAGCATGTTCCCGACCTGAACGTTTGCGGTGACGATCCACTGGGCGGCAGGCAGCACATCGAGGTCGCTGGTCGGGCGCCAACCTCGGACTTCGGAGATCCATCTGGTGAAGAGGGCGAGGAGTCGGTCTCGGGCACCTATCTCGTGCCCGGGGTGACCACGGGTGTGGGCCAGAGAATCTGTTCGCGTCCGGACTGGTGCAGGGTGCGTAGCGCGAGGACGGGGTCGAGTCCGGTGATGGTCCAGTGCATGCCGGCTCGTTTGGCGCGTTGTTTGACGATGGTGTTGCAGGCGGATTCCACCGGGCCGGAGCCGATGTAGTACCCGTTGGCTTTGAAGTCGGTGTATTGCATGCGGTGGTGGTTGCCGGTGAAGTACCCGACCTCGGTGGCGGCGGGTTTGACCAGGTCGGGTGCTCGCTGGGGTAGGTCGAGCCGGTCGACGGCGGCGGTGATCGCGGGGGTGTCGCCCAGGTCGAGGGCGTCGACCAGGTGCTGCTCGAACCCGGCCGGGTCGTCCAGGACCGGGGTGAGGAGCTTGGTCAGGTCGGCGAGGTGTTCGCGGGCGTGGAAGTAGTCCACGATCTGGGTGGCGTGCGGGAAGTGCTGGTTGGCGATGTTCCAGATCCATTTCGCGCCGTCGCCCAGGACGAGCGGCTGACGGATCTGGTCGAACCCGCGCCGCAGGTACTCGGCCTTGGCTTGGGTCGCGAACTCGGGCGCGGGTGCGAAGGTCGAGATGTAGGACACCGATCCGGGGTCTTGGACGGGGTCGCCGGTGAGCGGGTCACGACCGGACTGGGTGAACAGGCACCCGATCTTGACCTCACGGGTCCCGGCCCGGCCGCCGTCCTTGCCGGCCCGGCCCTGACACTCGCGTGGCAGCATCGGGGCGCCGGTGCCGTCCATCACGAGGTAACACAGGCCCATCCCGTCACTGCTCTCGGCTGCGGGGACCGGACGGCGCACGGTGGTGGCGGCGTGATGCTCGGCGTCGATCAGGTCGCGGGCCCGCGCGCCTTGAGCACGGGTGGTGCGCGCCAGGGTCGAGGTGCTGGCCAGGTCGAGCCCGGTCACCGTGGCGATGAACCGCCCGGACGTGGCATACGGCATCTCGGCCCCGGCCAGCGCGGCCGCCCGGGCCAGGCCGGGTGACAGGCTCGTGCCGGTGATACCCAGCCGGGCGTCCAGGGGCGCGAACCCGTGCCGGCAGGTGGCGCAGTGGTAGTAGCCGCGGGAGACCTCCACGCTCCCGAGCAGGGTGCGGACCGTCTTGACACGCCGGGCCACCAGACGCGCCGGATGACCGGCGCCGGGGCAGTCGATGCGGGCGGGGGGGTGCGCGCCGGCCCACTCGATGACCCCGCTCACCGCGGCCAACCCGATCTGCGCGGCCGAGCCCTGAGCCGCGCGTTCGATCGCTTCCAACACCCCCGCCTCACCGCGGCGATCACCGCGCTGAAGGAGCTCGGCAGCGGCATGCACCAACGCGCGGGCCTCGGCCGCCGCGAGGTCGGCGACCCGGTCGGCCAGCGCGGTCAGCGCGTCCTGGTCGCAGGGCCCCCTTTTTTCCCGTCGGACGCGGGATCAGCTCTGACGGGCGCAGGCCGTCGGCCGCGTTGGGGTGGCCCGACTCGGGCCTTGCACAACGCCTCGTTGATCTCCACGTAGTCCTCGATCAGGCCGGCGAACTGGGCGTAGTTGTCCAGCTCGGCGCGAACCTGGTCGATCTGCTCGACCGGGATGTACTGCCCACGTGAGCCGACCGCCCCCTTGACCGTGCGAGTCCACAACCCGCGTGGCCCGTGGCCCTGTTCACCGGCGCGGGCGCACCGGCACCTCGCTCGTCCACACTTGCGATACCCCACCTGCAACGACCCGCGCCGGAACTCCGGAACCACGCCGATCCGGTCCAACACCAGCGACCGCAGCTCTTCCAACTCGCGGACGGTCATCGTCGAATAGTCCTTGCCCATCGCGCCCTCCCACGCTGATTATGTTACCAACAATCAGAATTTGGGCTGACCTGCACAAACCCCATCAACGACACGTCCATGACTCACACCCGTGACCACCCATGACGTTGTCCCTGGAGATGTCGACCGCGTAAATGGACGCCAAAGCCTCGAGCCCGTGGAACTCGATCGCTTCGGAGGTCAAGCCGGCGGGCAGGCCGCCGCGGCGGTGGGCGAGCGCGACCGCGTCGAGCTTGCGGTCGAGGATGGCGACTAGGAAGTTGCCGTCGCCGCAGGCCGGCTCCAGGAACGTGGGTGACGGATGAACCGCCCACATCTCGGCAGGCAGAAAGTCCAGCATCGTCTGGACGGTGGCGGCTGGGGTGAATACCTCGGCGAGGTCGCGGACGCGGTCGGTGGACTTGATGAGCAGCTCAGCTCCGCTGATGGGTTCGAGCGTCACGAGACTCTGTACCCATTTCCGTTGTGAAGCGGTCGTAGGACCGCTTAGGACGATCGTGCCAGTACCTGCTCCGCGGCTGGTGGCCGCAATGGGACAAACCAGGCGTCGGCTTCCGACACCCTTGCCGCGCCGCATGCGAACAGGGCCCGTCCGGTTGCATCGTCGGAAACGGGATCAGGTGCACGGGAAGTTGCGTATGAGGCCATGACCACGATGTTGCTCGCTGCGCGCGACCCGGCAATGGCCTCGAGCCGGCCCGGGGCGGTGCTCGGTCCGCGGGCAAGCGGGCCTGCTGACGAAACTGCCATCCGGTGGCGTGCGTCGTCGGCTGGTGTGCGCTTCCTGCTGCCTGCCAAGAACTGTCCGGTTGCGTCGGGAGTCGCGGTTGCCACGAGAAAACCACCGACAGTGTTCCGACAGCCGCGCATCCACATCCTCCCTGCCATGGTCCTCGACCGCTGACCGGTGTCATACGACCCGGCGAACCGTCTTGGAAAACGCGTTCAGCGGGCTTCGACAGTGATGATGAGTTCGAGAACGCTTGCGATACGTGCGACGGCGTAGAGGTCAAACCCAGCTACTTCCTGACTCCAGGCGGGCCACTGTGATGGGTGCACGCCCGCTTCCTCAGCCAAGGCTGCTTGCGTCCAGAACCGTCTGGCTCGCGCGGTCCTCGGTCCCGAGCAGCACCGGGTCTCGGACGTCCTCGTACGGGCTCAGCCGCCGGTCGTCGACGAGAAAGCGGACCCACCGCGCGAGGTCGCTGGCCATGCGGGTCGCCGTGCTGAGACTCAGGCTCGAGCGGCAGTGGTGCCAGAGGAAGGCGCTAGTCGGTGCGTGAATGCGGTCGTCGATGATGATCCACGGGGCCGGGATGCGGTCGGCCCGGCTGAGCTGCACGGGCTCTTCGCCAAGTGCTCGGACGAGGACGTCCCGGTCGACCGACCGGACCGGCCGGCGGACTTTGACCTGGTGGACCATGGGACCTCGTCCTGCGACACGAAGGTGACCTCGGCGAGAGTCGTAGACTCTCTGAGATCCACCGTAGACGCTGGGGGATCAGACCCGACTACCCAGTTTCGGCGTGTCGGGCGACACCTGGTCGGCTCAGGGTTTCAGTCGCCACAGCCTTCGCGGGAGCAGCCGGCGCCAGCCGAACCGGTAAGCGATGGCGCGCTCCAGGGACGCGAGTTGCGGCCACTGGTCTCCAGGACCCCAGCCGTTGAGGTTCATCCCAGCCGCGCTGGTGATTGGCGCCTGGTTCCAGGCCTCGCCGGTTGCCTGCTTCACGGTGGCGTCGATGTCGGCAACCGCGTTCTCGAACAGGTCGCCCAAGACCCGATGTTCGGAGGTGACCCAAGTGCGGCAGGCGGCGAGTTGCTCCTGCAGGTCGTGTCCCCTGCTCACCAGGGCGGCGAGCACGTCGGGGTCGTCGGAAACTCGCCGTCGGACCCGGTAGGGTACTCGGCGCGGGCGATGAGCGACCGGACCGCATTCGCGTAGCCCTCACGCCGGGCGGTCGCGGCGGCCCGCAGATTCCCGAGCACGCTGGTGATGAGACCGGCGACAACCGAGGACCCGAGCAGCGCGAGCGCGAGGACTACCCACACGTTGGTCGAGCTGTCGTCTCCGGACGCCGTGGAAGCGGCAGCCTCACCCGCGATCGTGACCTGGGCACCGAGCAGGTTAGGGGTCAGGTCGGTCAGGACGCCCATCGGCTCTCCTCCCTGCGCATTAAGGCGCTGCAGATGGGGTGCGCGCCGGTGTCGGGGTCATCGTGGGGGGCGTCCTCGACCGGCCAGTGACCCTCACGGCGGTAGTACTCCTCGTAGAACAGGTGCCGATAGACGCGGGTGACATACTGCTCGAGGCCGTCGTCCCACTCCCATCGCAGCGACCGCGGGTCCTTGGGGTACCACAGGCACAGCTGGCCGGCGAGATGTCCGAACCGCTCGCCAAGCGGGAACAGGTAGCGGTGGTGCCACGTCCGCTCGGGCCCGAGCGGGAACGCGTAGATGGCGCCGTTGGGCCGGATGCTGACCCGGCCGCGCTCGCCGTCGTACCCGGCGACAGCTAGCTCGGGTAGCGGCGTGAAGGACAGATCGAGGACCAGGCCGCCGCATCGGGGTTCAAGAAGCCGGTCGACGGCGACACCGAAGAGTTCGTCCAGGAGGACCCGGCGCGCGTGCACCGGGTCCTCCAAGATCTCGCTCAGCGCGAGGATCACTCGCCCGGGTGCCCGAACGCCGCGCCCGGGCCGGCCGCCGCGCCGGCGCCGGTCTGCGGGTTGCGCGACCACGAACGGCCGGGCGCCGCGACCTGCTGAGCCACCTGGGTGGTGCTCGGCCAGCCGGCGCTTGTCACGCTGCCGGCCGCGAGCGCGGTAAGCGCGTTCTGGACCGAGCGGTGCGGTGCGGGCGGGAACGCGTCGCCGAAGAGCGAGTGCCACACGCTGATCGCGGCGTCCATGTCGTCGGCGCGCTCGAGCGCGACAGCTTCCGCTGCCTTGCGGGCTGCCTGGGTATACACCCGGGCTGCGGTCGTCCGCTCCTCGGCGGTCCACTTCACAGTGACGTCGTCCTCGCCAGCCGGCTCGATGACCGGGCCTCTTACCGCGTCCTAGGCGTGGTCAAGCAGCGTGGTGATCGCGTCCCTGTCGAGCATCCTGCGACCGATGGCTGCGTAGGCCAGGGACTCCGCCACGATGCCCGAGATGAAGTCGAGCTCCTCGTGGTGCTTGGTGAGCTGCTTGGCCTCGCGCACCTGGTGTACGAACCGCCCGTCGGTGGCCTGGTTCCGGATAGCGACGTTCTTCGTCTGGATGCGGGTGTTGCTCGGCGTCCACGTGCCATCGAACCGGTCGCCGATGAGGACGTAGTCGTTCTCGGTATCGAACGCGGGTACGAGGTCGATGGTGAAGTCGACGTCCGGGAGCGTCAGCCGCAGCGCCTTGGCGGCGGGCTCGTCGCCGACATCGAACTGGACTTCGGGCCACCGCGCCCAGATGGGCGCCTTGAACGTCTCCATGGCCCTGCCCGGGCCGTCGGGGCCGCGCAGCTGTACCCAGAGGTGGGCCGGGAGCACGCAAACGATGTCGACGTCCTTGAGGGGCTTCAACATGGTCTTGCGGGCGAACGAGCCCTGGAGGAAGCTGCCTGCGATGAGCCCGGCCTTGGTGAGCTCGTCGCGGATGGCGTTGTGCAGGTTCTGCGCCTTGAGGCGCACGAACGGGTCGAGGTTGAGGTTCTCGTCCAGCTGGGTGAACGAGCTGTCCACGGTCCGCTTAATGCGAGCCTCCTTGGGGTTGAGAGAGGTGCCGCGCGCTCGGCGCAGCCGGAGCGGCGGTCCTCCCCGCAGGGGCGGACCGCCGAGAAGTCACTTCCGCTTCGGCGTCTGCGACAACGCGCTGGCGGCGGCCGACTTCGCGGCCTTGCCCGCCTTCGGGTTACTCAGCACGTTGCTGGCAGCCGACGCAGCCTTTGCGCTGGTCTGCCGGGTGTTCCTCTTCGTCATTTTCTCTCACCCCCGCCCGTGTGCCAGATGGACAAGCTGGCACCGGCGGTGGTCTGATACGGATGAACGCCCGCACCTGGCCACTTCGGTCAGTGCCCCCGGGGCCTGGGCGTGCAAGACCAAGCGCCGAGTTCTTGTCTGGGCCGGTGTGACCCACGCGATCTCATCACCTCGCGCCGACATCGGTGTCGCCCCGAGGAGCTTGTGGCGGCACATCGGGACGAGGCGCCTGCTGCGTGTCACGCGAGGCCTAACGACCGGATCGATCTGGGCCGCCTCGAACGCACCGCTAGCCCAGCCCCTCGCGTTGAGGGGCCGGGCTAGCGTTGTTGTTGTTCGTGGACTCGTCGTCACTCACCTCAGGGATCGTGTTCGGTTTACCCAGATTCCTTCTCGTATTCCAGTCGGGCGCTCTGGCTGGGGGATAGCCCTTGTTTACCAATCCTCAGCTGCAGCCGCTGGTGCTGCCGCATCCCTCGCAGACGTAGCACGACCCGGCCGGCCGCATCTTGGTGCCGCAGGTCATGCAGATCGGCGCGTCGGCGGAGGTGCCCGCCAGCTTCTCCATGAGCTCCATGGAGGAGTGGACGTCCGAGCCGACCGCCCTCGCCGACGCGGCGCCGGCACCTGAGGTGACCTGGCTCGCGGACAGGGTCGTGGCGTGCTTCCCCACCCCCGGCTGCTCGTCCGGCTTCTCGCCAACCCTGGTCCGGGCGACCGAGGCCGACTGCGAGTAGGACTCCAGCTCCTCCTCGAGATCTTCCTCCGACTCGTTCTCCTCGGCCAGGTAGGACCCCGTCTCCAGCTGGCGCGCCCTCTCGGCGGCGGTGTGGATGCCCAGGTAGCCGCGGGTCTCGAAGTCGAGGTAGTCCAGCGCCAGCCGGCGGAAGACGTAGTCCATGATCGACTGCGCCATGCGCACATCGGGGTCGTCTGTGAGGCCGGCCGGCTCGAAGCGCTGGTTGGTAAACTTCTCGACAAAGGTCTCCAAGGGGACGCCGTACTGGAGGCCGATCGACACCGCGATCGAGAACGCGTCCATGACGCCGGCGAGAGTCGACCCCTGCTTGCCGAACTTGAGGAAGATCTCGCCGAGGCGCTCATCGTCGTAAGTGCCGGCGGTGAGGTAGCCCTCGGCCCCCCCGACGGAGAACGACGTCGTCTGCGAGTGGCGACGCTTGGGCAGCCGACGCCGGACCGGGCGGTACTCGATCCGAACGCTGTCCTTGTCGTCCGCTGCCTTGTCAGCTGCGGCAGCCTTGTCGGCTGCGGCGTCCTTGGCTGTCGAGCCCCCGTCGGAGAGCGGCTGACCGACCTTGCAGGAGTCGCGGTAGATGGCCAGGGCCTTGAGCCCGAGCTTCCACCCCTGCATGTAGACGTCCTCGATCTCCTCGACGGTCGCGTCGGCGGGCAGGTTGACCGTCTTGGAGATCGCTCCGGAGAGGAACGGCTGGGTGGCGGCCATCATCTTGACGTGGCCCATGGCCGAGATGGAGCGCGCGCCCATTGCCGTGTCGAAGACCTCGTAGTGCTCCCGCTTGAGGCCGGGGGCATCGATGACATGGCCCTTGTCGGCGATGTACTCGACGATCGCCTCGATGGTCTCCTGCGTGTAGCCCATCTTGCGCAGCGCCCGCGGGATCGTCAGGTTGACGATCTGCATCGAGCCGCCGCCGACGAGCTTCTTGAACTTCACGAGTGAGAAGTCGGGCTCGATGCCGGTCGTGTCGCAGTCCATCATGAAGCCGATGGTGTTGTGGCTGACGAAGCCGGCTGCGACGTACGTGAGGTTGGATGGCACCGACAGGTCATAGGTCGGCTGGACACCGCCGTCCTCGTTGGCCTGAACCGCTTCGAAGATGTAGTCGAGCGCGTGCGCCAGCCTCGCGTCGCCGGTTTCCGCGAGCAGCTTCGCCGCGAGGCCACGGCTCACGCCCTTACCGCGGGCCACTGCCTGTTGCACCAGACCCCTAAGCGGCGTGCCAGCCGGAGCCAGCTCGAGCCACACAGCGTCGGGCAGGTGGACCCGGTCCCGGTTGCCGGCCTGGTGGGAGTCCTGGTCGGTCACGAGCGACGCCTTGCGACCACCCATGAACCCGATCTGGTCAACGAAGCGCCTGGCGTGGTTGATATTGCGGAGCCGGACCTGGTAGGTCGGACCACCCCAACCGCTGACCGTCTTCCGAGTCGTGCTCGCGTGGCCCAGCGTCAGCAACACCGTGCGGATGTCGTCGGCAAACGTCGCGGACGACGTCGACAGGCTTGGCACGCCTTCCGCCACCGTGCCGTCGGCCTCGCAGACGCCGCGGAGAAACGCGGCATACACGGCGCGATCATTCGTCTCGAGCACGGCCGCGGGGACGCGAGGCGTCCAGCCCTTACCTGAGTGATCGACGCCCGGCAGGTCCTTGGCAAAACCGGACGCCAACCACCACCGCGCCAGGCGCACCGACTGCAGAGTCACCTCGTGGTAGCCCTGCTCGTGCCGAACGACCGGCTGGAGGTTGAACAGGCTCTTCGACAGCACCGAGAGCCGCTCGACAACGTCGACGTCGGCGTCCGCGACGCAGAGACGGATGCCCTTGGCGTGCATGCTGCCGTCACCCATGAAGTAGCCGACGAGCTCGGCGAGCTCGGCGTCGACGACCTTCGGCACGACGAGCGATCGATCACCCGCGTAGTACGCCTGGTCGAGCACCGGAAGCGGCACCCGCCGCGGCTCGCCGACCATCGTCCCGAGTTGCAGCGGAACGATGTCACCAGGGGTGACCTCAGCCATCCGTTTCCATTCCCACCGCCCGGTTGCCGCATCGACGACCTTGACGCGGTGCGCGAGCGTGCCTTGGATCCGGTAGCCGCCCTCCGTGACCACTCGCCGAGTCGGCTCCTCGCCGTTGACGAAGAACTTCGTCGTCTGACGTGGCCCTTCGTCGGTCGACACTGTGACATCCAGGTCCTGCCACCTGTCGCCCCAGACATCGCCAAGGTCGGCGAGGCGCTGCAGGCCGCGGTCCGTCGTGATCAACGTGTCACCGGTGAGGCACCCGGTCGGTGCGAGCACTGACGCCTGAGCGTTGCGGAAGCCGTGCTTCTCCCCGAGCGCGATGACGTCGGCCCACGCCTTCGTCGCGAGCTGGTGGACGTCGCGGTCCATGACGTCGAGCGTCCTGACCGCGTCGTTGGCGCCTTGGTGCTTGCGCATGACGCGCTGGTGAGCGCG
>JBBQWS010000058.1:0-17965 GCA_038210415.1 Actinomycetes bacterium | reverse complement strand
TGGTCCTCAGTCACCGGTCGTGCCGTCGACGAGCTCACGGATGAGATCGGCGTGGCCGTTGTGCCGGGCGTACTCCTCGATCATGTGCACGTAGATCCACCGGAGGTCCCGAACCCGCTCGGGGTGGTCGCCGCGGCTCGGGACGACGTCGTCGAACGACCTTCCCGCGACGGCCGCCCGGCAGGCGTCGAGCTCTGCGAGGAAGGCCGCGTAGTCCGACTCGGCCCGCGCTGGGTCCACGTCGTCGAAGTCGGAGTCGCTGTTGCCGGCCAACCAGAACAGCCTGGGGACGTCCTGGCCGTCGGCGTGCAGGCGGAACCACCATCGCTCGACCTCGGTCATGTGCCGCACGAGCCCGATCAGCGACATCGACGACGGCGGTACCGCCTTGCGGACGAGCTGGTCAGGGGTGAGGCCCGCGCACTTCATCAGCAGCGTCGTGCGCTGGAACTCGAGCCACTGCTCCAACGAGGTGCGTTCCGCTGCGATGAGGTCGGGCTCGGGGCGGTCGATCGCGGGGGCGGTCCAGGACGAGGGCATACCGGGACGTTAGCCGAGTGTGACCAAGCGCACCTACACGAATTGGCCCTCGCGGGAGTGATTGCGACCTCCCGTTCGATGTACATGGTGATGAACTCCCCGACCCGCCTCGCGGCCTCCTACCTGTCCCGTCCGGTCGTCCGCACGGCTGTGCTGTCGGCCGCCGCTGCAGCCGTGGGCTACGGCATCGGCTCGGTGCTGACCCCTGTCTCGCCCGTGGTCGCTGCGGTCACCGCGCTGATCGCGGTGCGGCCGACCTTCCACGCCTCGGTCCAGGAAGCGATGCGGCAAGTGCTCGGGGTGATCATCGGTGCTGTCGTCGCGTTCGCCGCCCTGAAGTTCATCGGGTTCTCCGTGGTGGCGCTCTTCGCCGCGCTGCTGGCCTGCTTCGTCGTCGCGGGCTGGCTCAAGATCGGCGAGGAGGGGGCGGTCGCGGTCGGCGTCACCGTCATCCTCGTCGTCGGTCCGCACTTCAACACCGAGGCCATCGAGACCAGGCTGTTCGGCGTCCTCGCGGGTTCACTGGTCGCGCTCGTCGTCTCGTTCTTCGCCCGACCCGGCGCCCCGCACGAGCGGGCCCTCGCCGAGATCGTCCTGCAGGCCGAGGCCAGCTCTCGTCTGCTCACGACGATCGCCGGGAGTCTGGCGGCGCAGGACAAGCCGGTGGCCGAGCCCATGGCTCGTCAGTGGCTCGACCAGGCGCGCACGATCCTGCGTACGACCGTCGAGATCAGACTCGACGCCCAGGATGCGGTCGACGGTTCGCAGTGGTCGCCGATGATCGACCCGGCCGAGGCGGTCGCCGTGCTGAACCAGGTGCGCATGACCGAGTCCGCCGCAGTAACGGTCGTAAGCCTGTGCCAGGACCTCGTCGCTCTCGCGCACCTGGGCCACCCGCTGCCGGCAAGCGTCCGCTCGTCTCTGTCGGTCGTGCTGTCGGCCACCGCCAACGCCATGGCCCAGCAGTCCGAGACCGCGCTGCACCACCCGGCGCAGGCGCTCGATGACGACACCGGCCCCGTGCGGGTCGTCCAGACCACGCGCCGGGAGGCCGTCTCCGAGGTGCGCAACCTCGACGACACCGGCTCCCTGCTTCTCGGGGGAGCCATGCTCAGGGACCTCGAGCGGATCTCCCGGACGTTGTCCGGCAAGTAGGCCGGGCCGTGGACAGGTGACCTTCGCCTCTTCCGCAAGTCGGTTCCCGACGACGACCGTGGACGTCGGCAGCACGAGGGCACCGCGGACAGCCGGAGGCACAGTCATGACGTACGGCAAGGAAGTCCAGGAAGAGCTACGCCCGCACGCCCGCGCGCTACGACACATGATCCCGGACGTCTACAAAGGCTTCGCCTCGCTGCACGACGCGGCCCTGGCATCGGGCGCGCTCGACGCGAAAGTCAAAGAGCTCATGGCCCTGGCCATCGCCGTGAGCACGCAGTGCGACGGTTGCATCGCGGCGCACGCCCGGGGCGCGGCGGTCCACGGCGCCTCGCTCGAGGAAGTCGCCGAGACCATCGGCGTCACATTCTTGATGAGCGGCGGACCGGCGACGGTCTACGGACCCCGTGCCTACTCGGCGTTCACGGAGTTCCAGACGGAGCTGGCACCGCAACCGCCGGCTGACGGCGCCTGAAACGGCGTTTCAGACCCTCGAGGTGCGTCCACCGAACCATCGCTCGACGAAGGACGGTGCCGGCGGGCACTGGCAGCGACTGGACTTCGGCACCCCAGCCATGACCTGGTTGACGTGCTGGCCGCAGCCGGCCCATGTCGGTTTGGCGCACCTGCGGCAGGTCGTCTGACGACACATCGAGCACTCCTCAGCGGTTGTCCGGATTCTTGGGGCAGCATACCCCCGCGGGTATCAGTCGGAAAGATGACTTTCTATACCCCTGGGGGTATAGTCGTCCCGTTCGGCTCGACAACCCCAGGGAGCGATCCGTGTACTTCGCCCAGCACTATCTCGAGTGCCTGTCGCAGGCCTCGTACCTCATTGGTGACGAGGCCACCGGACAGGCGGTCGTTGTCGACCCCAGGCGAGACGTCTCGGAGTACCTGTCCGACGCGCAGGCGCACGGGCTGACGATCGTGGGCGTGATCAACACGCACTTCCACGCCGACTTCCTTGCCGGCCACCTCGAGCTCACCGCCTCCACCGGGGCTTGGATCGGTTACGGCGCAGAAGCGACCACCGAGTACCCGAGCCGCCCGCTGGCTGACGGCGAAGACCTCGTCCTGGGCGACGTCGTCCTGCGGATCATGACGACCCCCGGTCACACACCCGAGTCGATCAGCGTGCTGGTCTTCGAGCACGCCCACGACGAGATCCCGTACGGGGTGCTCACCGGCGACGCGTTGTTCATCGGCGACGTCGGTCGCCCTGACCTGCTGGCCTCGATCGGGTACACGGCGGACGAGCTCGGCCACCAGCTGTACGACTCCGTCCAGCACAAGCTGATGGGCCTGGCCGACGAGGTACGGGTCTTCCCGGCACACGGCGCCGGTTCGGCGTGCGGGAAGAACCTGTCGACAGAGCTCCAGTCGACCATCGGCGAGCAAAGGCTGTTCAACTACGCGTGTCAACCGATGGCGGTCGACCAGTTCGTGGCGATCGTCACCGCCGGGCAGCCGGCAGCCCCGGAGTACTTCGTCTACGACGCGATCCTCAATCGGCAGAACCGGGACATCCTCGCGACCGGGGTCACGATCCCCGCCCTGGACGCCGCAGCAGTCGCCGCGGCCCGAGCCAGTGGCTCAGTGGTCATCGACACCCGCCCCGACCACGAGTTCGCCACCGGGCACCTGCTCGGGTCGATCAACATCCCGGCCGACGGACGTTTCGCCGAGACGGCAGGGATGGTCCTGCAGCCGGGCGACGCCATCATCGTGATCGCTGCGCCAGGTGGCGAGCAGGAGGTCGCCACCCGTTTGGCGCGCATCGGTTTCGACGGCGCGATCGGGTACGTCCCGGACGTCGACATGGTCCTCGTCGCTCTCGACCAGCAGGTGGCCCGGGCCAGCCGACTCACCCCCGTCCAGCTGGACCGGCTCATGACGCCGCGGGATGCCCCATGGGTCGTCGACGTCCGCAACGTCGGCGAGTACGACGCCGGGGCGATCCGTGGCGCCGTTCACATCCCCTTGCCCGAGCTCGGCCGCCGGCTCGCCGAGGTCCCGGGGGACCGGCCGATCGTCGCGTACTGCGCGGGCGGATGGCGGTCCAGCGTCGCCGCAAGCTTCCTGCGACACAAGGGATTCACCGACGTGTCCGACCTCGCGGGCGGGTTCACGGCGTGGGACGCCATGCACGCACCGGTCGCCTTCTGATGACCCGCCCACCAGCCCTTCCTGGACCCGGCAACTCGCGGCAGCCGCTGCGGCGGTTGTCGTGACGCTGACGCTGAGCGCCTGCTCCCCAGGCTTCTTGGCTGGCGGCATCGGCGTCTGGCAGGCGAGGGGCATGCGCATCGTCACCGGTGGCCCGTAAGGCCCGCAGCACCAGCCCAGCCAGCAGCAACGCGTTCGCCCGGTTCGCCTCCTCGGACAAAGGGGTTTCTCATGGCACGTGTGGTCATCCTCGGCGCAGGCATCTCCGGTCACACCGCTGCCCTGCACCTGCGCCGGATGCTCGGCAAGGAGCACGAGGTCGTCGTCGTCTCACCCAATTCCCGGTGGAACTGGATTCCGTCGAACATCTGGGTCGGCGTCGGCAAGATGACCAGCGAGCAGGTGACCTTCCCGCTCGCACCGATCTACCAGCGCAAGGGGATCGAGTTCCACCAGGCGCTCGCCGTAGCCATCCATCCCGAGGGCGGAGCGGGCCAGCCCGGGCCGTACGTGGCGGTCAGCTACACCGATCCCACTCGGGCGGGGCAGGCAGCGGAGCTGGGCTACGACTACCTGATCAACGCAACCGGGCCGAAGCTGAACTTCGCGGCCACGCCCGGCCTCGGTCCGGACGGGCACACGGTCTCTGTGTGCACTCCTAGCCACGCGGTCGAGGCCGCCAGCGCTCTCGAGCAGGTGATCAAGCGCCTAGGCAGCGGCGAGCGGCAGACCCTGGTCGTCGGGGTGGGCCACGGTACGTGCACCTGCGAAGGAGCGGCCTTCGAGTACGCGTTCAACGTCGAGCACGAGCTGCGAGAGGCCGGCGTCCGCGACCTCGCCGAGGTCGTCTACATCACCAACGAGAACGAGCTCGGCGACTTCGGCGTCGGAGGCATGACGTTCACCCAGCGCGGCTTCCAGACCACCAGCAAGATGTGGACCGAGTCCCTGTTCCGCGAGCGTGGCGTACGGGCGATCGTCCAGGCGCACGTTTCGCAGATCAAGCCCGGCCTGATCCACTACGAGCAGCTCGATGGCAGCACGAACACGCTGGCCTTCGACTTCGCGATGCTGCTCCCGCCCTTCAGGGGCGCGGACCTGAAGGCCTACGACGCCCTCGGCGATGACATCACCAGCACTCTGTTCGCCCCGAGCGGGTTCATGAAGGTCGACGCGGACTACACCGCCAAGCCGTTCGCAGACTGGCGGGCCGCGGACTGGCCGAGCACCTACCAGAACCCGAGCTACAGCAACGTGTTCGGCGTAGGCATCGCGTTCGCGCCGCCCCACCAGATCTCCGAGCCGCGCACCAGCCCCAACGGGACGCTGGTCGCACCGTCGCCCCCGCGTACAGGCATGCCGTCCGGGATCATGGGCCGCACCGTCGCCCGGACCATCGCCGACCGGGTCAATGGAAGCGCGACCGCACCCGCGCACACCGCGTCGATGGCGGCCATGGGCGCCGCGTGCGTCGCCTCGGCGGGTACCGGCGTCCGCAAGGGCACGGCGGCAGCGATGACGATGTTCCCCGTCGTCCCCGACTACCAGAAGTACCCAGGCACGGGCCGGAACACCAAGGACACTTACGGCGAGATCGGGCTGGCGGGCCACTGGGTCAAGGTCTTGCTGCACCACCTGTTCATCTACAAGGCCAAGGCTCGCCCTGGCTGGTTCCTCATCCCCGAGTAGCCCCCGCTCGACCCACCTACTGACGAGGACCTCATGGACAACGCAGACACCGCGATCGCCTCTGCTCCACTGCCGACGCCGAAGACCGTCAGGGGAAGGACGAACCTGCCTGTGCAGGCCTGGCGTTTCGTCGCGATAAACCTCCGCATGATCAAGATCATCCGCAAGGGTCACGCCTAGGACTGGACGAGAAGCAATACCCCATGGGGTATTTCCGCCCCCGATCCTCAGGTGGCTGTCCTTCTCGCCGCGGCCCTGGGCCAGCCCCGACTGGCTGCGCCGAGTGCTCCCCGACGTCCGCTTCAGCCACTGACCCACCGGAGGTGCTCGCGGTCCCCGAGCAGCTCGAGCCGACGCCACAAGACGCTGCTGGGTACGGCCTGGCTGCAGTGCTGAGCGATCGCCTCGAGCTGCCTGGTCCGGTCGACGGTGAGGACGAGGTCGATGGCAGCCGCCTCGTGTCCAACGAACTCGGCGGCGTGCTCAACCGCGAGTCGTTCGGCGACCTCGGACGGCAACGTCCAGCCCAGCGCGGCCAGCCCCAGTCGGTTGGCGCCTGCGACGGCGGCGGCGGTGGCCCGGACGTGGTCCCGGTGCCCGGTCACCCCAGCAAGGTCGAACGCGACCACTCCGTCGGCGTCCACCTGTTCAGCGACTTCGACGACATGCGCGGCAAGGACCTGGAGGTCTACCCCTTCCAACTGCCCGTCGGGGTAGTCCAGCAGCCGCACCTCGCTCGCGCCGAGCAGCCGCGCGGCGGTGTCGAGCTCACGGGCCCGGACGGTGCGGAGGTCCCCGATGACGCCGTGCACCGTGGAGGCCTCACCGTGGGTGAAGCACAGCACGGTCACCGACGCCCCCGATGTGGCGAACGAGGTGAGTACTGCGCCGAGCCCGAACGACTCGTCATCCGGGTGCGCGACCACGGCCAGCACGGATCGCCATGAAGGCAACCTGGAGCGAAGCCCGGTCGTGACAGTCGTAGCGGGAGAGGGATCGTCTGTCATGCGAGCGACAGGAACAGCTTCTCCAAGGCGGCCAGGTCGGGCGTTCCCGCCCTCCCGGGCCTCGTCGCGCACTGCCGCAGGCCACTGGCGACGATGGCGAACCCGGCTTTGTCGAGCGCCTTGGATACCGCAGCGAGGAGAGTGACGACGTCCTGGCAGTCCCGGCCCTCCTCGAGCATCCGGATCACCCCGCCGAGCTGTCCTTCGGCGCGTCGGAGCCGGTTGAGGACCGGTGTCATCTCGTTGGTGTCGAGTTCCATGGGTCTCCCCTTAGGCGAGAGGGCTCAGGCCTGGGCCGCGCTCCGGTCGGTGCTGGACTCCGCCTGTTCGGCGACCTGGCGGCGGACGTCGTCCATGTCGAGCCCACGCACCTCCGCGATGACCTGCTCCAGCCCTGTGGCCGGCAGCGCCCCCGGCTGGGAGAACACGAGGATCCCGGCGCGGAACGCCATCAACGTCGGGATGGACGTGATGCCAGCCGCTCCGGCGAGTCCCTGCTCCGCCTCGGTGTCGACCTTGCCGAACACGATGTTCGGGTGCGTGTTCGCCGCAGCCTCGAACACCGGACCGAACTGCCGGCACGGGCCGCACCAGGAGGCCCAGAAGTCGACCAGCACGATTTCGTTCTCCAGCAAGGCTGTCTCGAAGGTTTCGGCGGTCAGCGCGACAGTAGCCATGAGTCTCTTCCTCGGTCGGTGGATATACCCCTACGGGTATAGTAACTGTCGGGAGCAGACTTCTGTTCCTGACGACTGGGAGCACTACCGCATGGGAGACCGACCATGGACAGTTCCGCCTGGGACGAGCGCTACTCCGGTACAGATCTGGTGTGGTCGGCGACGCCGAACGTATGGGTCGAACAGATCGCGGCTGAGCTGCCCGTCGGTCGTGCCCTCGACCTGGCCGGCGGTGAAGGTCGCAACGCCCTGTGGCTGGCCGGCCGTGGATGGCAGGCCACTGTGGTCGACTTCTCACAGGTCGCCCTCGACACCGCCCAAGCGCTGGCCGAGCAGCATCTCTGCGCCGGCGACGGCCGGGTCGCCACGGTCTGTGCGGACCTGCAGACGTACGTACCGGAGCCGGCCGCCTTCGAGCTCGTCCTCGTGGTGTACCTCCAGGTGGCCGCAGGGGCACGACGTGCGGTGCTTCGTGCCGCTTCCGAGGCTGTGGCACCCGGCGGACGCCTGCTGGTCGTGGCCCACGACTCGACGAACCTGGTCGCCGGCTTCGGAGGCCCGCAGGATCCGTTGGTGCTGTACACCGCCGAGGACGTCGCCGCGGACCTGTCGGGCTGCGGCCTGGAGGTCGAACGCTGCGAGTCAGTGCTCCGCGAGGTCAGCACCGACCAGGGGCCGCGCACGGCGGTCGACGCCCTGCTGCTGGCCCGCAGAGGCCTTGACGCGGACCTGACCTCGCCCTAGCCGGCGGGTTCAGTGGCCGACGACGGCGCGGGTCACGGTGAACACCGCCACAGCCACCATCAACACCCCGAAGGCGCCTGACAGCAGCCACCCCGGGACCCGGTGGGACAGCACGGCCCCGACCACTGCGAACACGGCGGTGGCTGAGGCCAGCGCCACCGTCTGCCCCGGGGGGCCGAGGTGGCCGTGGCGGACGACCAGCGCCACGGCAGAGTTGATGACGATCACGACCAGTGCCGTAGCTGTTGCGCGCTTGATGGGCACACGCATGGCCGACACCAGGGCGGGAACGACGACGAACCCGGCACCGACCCCGAAGAAGCCGGTGACCAGCCCCACCCCGGTGGCCAGTGCCAGGACCCGGGCGCGGTCCGTCCCCTCGGAGGCGGAGCGAGAGCGAGCTGGGGCATCGACCAGAATCGACGGCGCCACGGCCCCGCCAGCCATGACTGGTTGTGCCAGCTGCGAGGTCGGCGCCCGGCGTGCCGACCGAGCTGCCCGCAGCATCGCCACGGCTCCGACGAGAAGCATGACGGTGAGTCCGCCGAGCAGCACGGTGGCACTTGCCACCTGGGCCGCCCGGGCCCCGACGATCGCTCCCACCGAGCCGAGAGCCCCGAACGTCAGCCCGACGTTCCAGTCGATCCGGTCGGCCCGGTGGTGCGGGACCAGGGCTGCTGCTGCGCCGGTACCGACGATGACCAGAGACATCGTCGAGGCGACCAGCACGGGCTCGCCCAGCGCGACCAGCGCCGGGACGGCGAGGATTCCGCCGCCACCGCCGAGCAGGCCGAGCACGAGCCCGAGCAGGGCTCCGACAGCGACGAGAAGCAGCGGGTCGGACATGGGGCTCAGATCGACCCGGTGCGACCGGCTTGGTCGACGAGTAGCCCGCCGGCCAACGTCCAGGCGTACATGCCGCCGGTGAGGTTGACTGCGTCGTAGCCCATCGCGATCAGGGCCCTGGTCCCGGTCTGTGAGCGGTGGCCGCTTCGGCAGACGACGACGACGTGCTTGGCTTCGCGGACGAGCTGGGGCACCTCGGCGATCCGGCCGAGCGGGAGGTGCACGGCCTGCGGGTCATGCCCGGCGTCCCACTCGGCGTGCTCGCGCACGTCCAGCAGGACAGCGCCGTCGCGAACCAGGGCTCGCGCCGTGGTGGCGTCCACGGAGGGCACCGCGGCGAACGTCTCCACAAATCCCACCGGTGGTCCCCCTGTCTGCTCGGTCGGCGGCTTGCCTGCGGTCTGCTCCACCAGGTCCAGTATACCCCCTGGGGTATGAATGCCTGCTCGATCACTTGTCCAGCGAGCGATCCGAGCAGCGAGATCGCTGGGGACGACCAGATCCGGGTCGCGGCGCCCGCTGAGGAGGTCGCGTACCCCCACAAGTCCGGCGTACAGCGGCGGGCACATCGGGCAGCTCTGAAGATGTGCCTCGAGCAGCGAGCGTTCGCGCGGGCTCAGCTCTTCGTCCAGGTAGTCCGACACTCCGTGCCGGGCGTCCCAGCAGCGCATCGGCAGCTCTGGCCGTCCGGCGGCGCCGTTCCCGTCGTCTGCCAGCTCGGAGACCAGCATCATCCGGCCCCTGCGCAGTCGTTGCTTCGCGGCAGGGAGACCGACGCCCTGGATCTTCGCGATGTCCGCCATGGTGAGTCCCTCCTCGTCGTGCAGCACCACGGCCGAGCGGTAGATCAGCGGCAACCGCAGCAGGGCGTCCTGCAGCTGGTCGCGGGTCTGAGCGCGTTCCAGCACGCGCGCAGAGTCCACCGTGTAGGCATCGTTGGCCCACAGCGTGTCCACCTGTTCACCGACTCCGTCGTCGGTCAGATCGACCGGCGTCTCGCGGGAACGCCGCGACTGATCGACGGCCAAGTTGTGCAGGATGCGGTGCAGCCAGGTCGCCAGGGACGACTCGCCCCTGAACGAGTCGCACCGGTCAAGCGCACGGACCACGGTGTCCTGGACCAGGTCGTCGGCCCGGCTGCCGTCCGAGGTGATGCTGCGCGCATAGCCCAGCAGCCCCGGAACCTGTTCGGCCAGCCGGTCGCCCAGCTCCGCGCGGTCCACGTCGGCTGCTCAGCGACAGGTGCAGCGTCTGTCGGCCGGCACTGAGGCCAAGACCTGGGCGACGTGCATGCCGCAACCTGAGTAGGTGACCTTGCGGCACGAGCCGCAGACCGCGGGGCTGCACACGACAGGACCTCCTGGTGACGAGTGGAGCAAGTATACCCCCTGGGGTATGACATTGCGATCGCACAAGGTGCCACGACCGATTCGCCCGTCAGACGCGCGTACCGAGCCCGGGTTCGCTCTTGTGGGTCCCGATCCCGAGGAGGCGGTAGAGCGGGCAGAACCCGACAGCAGCCGTCACCACCAGGATCGCCCCGACGACGAGCAGGGCGATGCCGAGCACGCTCGACGCCCCGACCGCGAAGGCCACGACAAGAGCGACCACGGCAGCGCCAGCCCGGATCATGCGGTCGAGGTTGCTTTCATTCCTGGACATGAGATGTACCTCTCTTTGGTGGTTGCGTCACCGCATGGACGCAACCGCCCCCGCCAGGGATACAACCCGAGGATCGACCCACCCCGGGCCCTGCCCGGAGAACCGATCAATCGTGCCTCCAACTCGTCAATCTGAGGTCATTCCCCTGTACTCAGCCAGAGACTCCGTCGGCGGGACCTCGACTCCTCAGGATTGTCGGGCTCGCCTCACTCCTGCTCGCTGGCTGCTCGTCCACCGCCACTCAGCCGGCTGGTGGCGGGATGATGGATCGCGACTCGCAGTACCACTACTCGACGCTGCCCTGTTCGGCGCCCGCCGCACTTCCCGGTCACACGATCACGGTCACTCTGTCCGACATGGGGATGACGTCGATGATGAGCGGCACCGCGCCGATGGGTGCGCACACGAATCTCCAGGTCGCCCCGAGCGCCGTGAACGCAGGTCAGATCAACCTGGTGGCCGCGAACAAAGGATGGCGCGTCCACGAGCTGGTGATCCTGCCGCTCGCTGACGGCGCGGTCGTCGGGCAGCGAGTCCCCGGAAGCGACGGGAAGGTCGCCGAGGCAGCGAGCCTCGGCGAGGGCATCAACGCAGGCACCGTCGGGTGGACCAGCGTGACGCTCCCCCCCGGGAGATACGAGCTGGTGTGCAACCTCGCCAACCACTACGAGGACGGGATGCGTCAGGAGCTGGACGTCACCTGAGTCCTAGGTCACCCGCGCAGCGAGCTGCTGATACCCCCATAGGGTATGTTGGAGACACCGCCGGGGGATCTCCCTACCGGAGCTGGAGTCACACATGACCACCCGTATCGCGCCGAAGAGCACTCAGAGCCGCACGGTTGTCCTGCGCGTCGACGGCATCTCCTGCCCCTCAGCCCGTGGTGCGTTGGAGAAGTCGCTGCTGCGGCGCCCAGGAGTCGTCGACGTCGCTGCGAACTGGTCCACCCAGTCAGCGACTGTTACGTACGACGCCGCCCTCACTGACGTGAACCAGTTGACGGCGTGGGTGCGTGACACCGGCTGCCATTGCGAGGGCGCGTCCGTCCCCTATCACGTGTGCGCCCCGGACGGCGCCAAACCGTCGGTGCCACCGGCCCGGCCCGCGCCGATGGCAGACGACATGCACGACATGCACGACATGCCGGCTGCCGCGGACGGGGTCGCGGGGGCAGGGCACATGGGCCATGACATGAGCGACATGTCTGGTCACGCGACCGCCATGCGGAACGCATTCGTCGTCGCCGCCGTGATGGCCGTACCGATCCTGGCCTACTCGCCGATCGGCCGTGACGTGCTCGGCTGGTCGGCCCAGGCGCCGTTCGGCCTGTCCGACCAGTGGTTCTCCCTGCTCCTGTCACTGCCCGTGGTGTTCTACGCCGATCGAATGTTCTTCACCGGTGCCTACCAGGCCCTGCGAGCCAGAACCTTGGACATGATGGTCCTGGTCGCAGTCGCCGTCGGTACCGGCTGGCTGTACTCGGTGGTCGTCACAGTCACCGGGGGAACCGATGTGTTCTACGAGGCTGCCGCCGTGCTGTCGGCGTTCGTCCTGCTCGGGCATTGGTTGGAGATGCGGGCACGCTCGGGGGCCAGCACTGCGATCCGCGGACTGCTCGACCTCGCTCCACCGATGGCGGTCGTCCTGCGCGACGGGGTCGAGGTCGAGGTCGCCACCTCCGCCGTCCTGGTCGGCGAGCTCCTCCTGGTCAAGCCCGGAGCCAAGGTCCCGGTCGATGGCCTCGTGCGCGACGGGGCCTCCGAGGTCGACGAGTCGATGGTCACCGGGGAGTCGTTGCCGGTGTCCAAGACTGTCGGCTCTGCGGTCGTCGGGGCCACGATCAACATCAATGGCACGCTGCGCATCGAAGCAACGAAGGTAGGGCGCGATACGGCCCTTGCGCAGATCGTCGACCTGGTGCAGCAGGCACAGAACTCCAAGGCTCCCGGCCAGCGCCTGGCCGACCGGGCCGCGTTCTGGCTCGTCCTGGTGGCCCTGATCGGCGGGGTCGGCACGTTCGTGTTCTGGGTCACCCTCGGGGGACGCACAGTCAGTGAGGCGATGCTCTTCGCCATCACGGTGGTCGTCGTCACCTGCCCGGACGCCCTCGGCCTCGCGACTCCGATGGCGATCATGATCGGGACGGGCTTGGGAGCGAAGCGAGGAGTCTTGTTCAAGAACGCATCCGCGTTGGAGGCCCTTGCCTCGGTCCGCACAGTCGTGATGGACAAGACCGGAACCCTGACCGTCGGGCACCCTCAGGTCGTCGATGCCGTGCCCGAGGACGGGGTGGAGCTACTCGAGCTGTTGCGCCTGGCCGCGGCCGTCGAACGGGAGTCCGAGCACCCCGTCGCACAAGCCGTCGTCGCCTACGCCCTCGCCCGGGCCGCGACCATTGACATCGCGCCAGCGACCGGCTTCGAGAACGCGCCGGGGTACGGAGCACTGGCCACCATCGACGGACACCGCGTTGCGGTCGGCTCACGCAAACTGATGGAGCGGGAGAACATCGACCTCTCCCACCTCGGCGGAACCCTGGATACCATCGCCGCGCGCGGACAGACGGTTGTCGCCGTGGCCATCGACGGTCAACCAGCAGGCGCATTCGCAGTCGCCGACGCACCCCGGCCGACCTCAGCTGCGGCCGTGGCCGACCTCAAGTCCCTCAACGTCAAGACCGTCATGCTCACCGGGGACAACACAGGCACCGCACAGCGCATCGCGGACGAGCTCGACATCACCGACGTGATCGCCGAGGTCCTGCCGGCAGACAAAGCGGCCCGGATCACCGCTCAACAGAGGAACGGGACACGAGTCGCGATGATCGGCGACGGCGTGAACGACGCTCCCGCCCTGGCTATCGCCGACGTCGGTATCGCGATCGGCGCCGGCACCGACGTCGCGATCGACACCGCCGATGTCGTCCTCATGCGTTCGGACCCCCTCGACGTGCCTGTCGCGATCAGGATCAGCCGCGCGACTCTGCGCAAGATGCACCAGAACCTCGCCTGGGCGATCGGCTACAACTTGATCGCGTTGCCTATCGCCGCCGGGGTGTTCGTCCCGATCGGACTGACCTTGCGCCCGGAGATCGCGGCCCTGTCCATGTCCGGATCAACCGTTCTGGTCGCTCTGAACGCCCTGCTCCTCAAACGGCTCGAACTACCCGCGAGCGCACCCGGTGAGCCGGCAGCAGCGGCAATCGCATTGATCGACCCGGTGTCTTGATCAAAGATTCGTCGTTTCGCAGCGGGATTCCATACACGGAGAGTCGACCCTGAAGCAGACAGCGGGTCACGGACCCGCACCTCGATTGGATCTGAGGAGCTCGACATGATGGGTTGGTACGGAGCAGGAATGGGTGTCGGAAGCTGGCTGGCGATGGGCGTTTTCTGGTTGGTGCTCCTCGCCGCGGTCATCTGGCTCGTCGCGCAGCTTCTCCCGACCAGCCAGGGCAGAGCCGGTGGCCGCGCGGCTCAGCCGGAGTCACCCGAAGACATCCTTGACCGGCGGTTCACCCTCGGCGAGCTCGACACCCAGACGTACCAGGCTCAGCGAGCCGCACTCGTCGCAGCCAGGGCCGGCCACCGATGAACACCAACAGGCGCGGCGGTCTGATCGTCAGCCTAGTCTTCGCGCTGGTGGCCCTCGTGGGATCCGGGGCCTACGCCGCAGCCACCGTCGGCCACGCCCCTGGGCGCAGCGACCGCCCCGCCATGATGGGCGGCGACCTCAGCACTGGCACCTTCCCGGGTTCGATGGGCTCCGGTTCGATGATGGGCTCCGGTTCGATGATGGGCTCGGGAATGGGTCAGGTATGGCTCGCCGGCGGCGGCGGCCCGATCACGTCGATCGCCTCGGCGCGGGCCCGCGCAGCGCTCGCTGCTTCGGCCGCGGGGCTGCATCCGGGTGAGGTGATCTGGTTCGACAACGGGTTCTACGTCGAGCTGAAGGACCCCGCGGGCGAGGCCGCCACCGAGGTCATCGTCGATCCGACCACCGGCGCAGTCACGACCGAACCGGGTCCGGCGATGATGTGGAACATCAGGTATGGCATGCACGGTAGGTCCGACGGCAGCAACGAATCAGTCTCTGCGGCGCAGGCCCAGGCGATCGCCCAGAAGTGGCTCGACGCGAATCAGGCCGGGTTGTCCCTGGCCTCGGTGGACGCCTACCCCGGCTACTTCACCGCGGACATCTCGCGATCAGGCACTTTGACCGGCATGTTGAGCGTCAACGCGGCAACCGGGCAGGTGTGGTTCCACTCCTGGCACGGCAGGTTCATCGCACGAGAAGACCGCTGACCGCGCCCCACCACCGGAGACCAGGCTCACGATGCACTACCTACTTGCCGGACTTGTCGCGCTGTTCATGGTGCTCCTAGCCGCGGGAGCCTTCACCGGGCAGGTACGCGCCGAGAGCGGTCCGACGTCCCGGCCACTGTCGGCTCCGGGCGGCACTCCCTGGACCACAACCAGCCACAGCGGACAGTAGTCAGGTCGGCATCTCGTCGCCGCGGTGGGCCGAACCGGTTCGCAACCAGACTCGCTGGCGCTGCAGTTCCCGAGCTGGGTGGAGAAGGATCAGTCACGGGCCGTCCACGACGTCCCTCGATCGGTACTAGTCATTAGGGCGGCGGTGTCACCGCGAAGGATCGCGATGAGTAGTTCACCCGCGGACCCGAACGAGACCGCTGCGGCGCCTGCTGGCAGGGGAACAGCCAGCCAGCTGGCTCCGTCGTCGGGGCTGTAGCTGCCCGAGTGTCCGTCAAAGGTGACCAGCTGCTGGTGGTCCTTCGGGTTCCACGCCAAGCCCAGCGGTCCTTCGATCCCGCCAAGCACGGTCCAGGTTCGACCGCCGTCACGGGTTTCGACGATGCCTTGGAGCTGGTCAGCGGCGACGACGCGCCTGGTGTCCTTGGGGTCAACGAGCAGGTTCCCAAGGAAGGACTCACCGAGGACTCCGGCCCTGGTCCAGGTGGCTCCGCCGTCGGCGGAGGCCTGGAGCCCGGCGGTTGGTGACGCTAGGTAGACGGTCTTGCCCGCGGAGCCGGCTGCGTGAACGTCGGTGGCGGGTTGGCTGCCGAGCGGAGTGAACGTGTCGCCGTTGTCGGTGGAGCGAAACACCCCCTCATGCCCCGCCACGACGATGTCGGTGGACCCGACCGCCCAGACCATTGCGTCCTTGTCCGCCAGCGTGTTGATCGGGGTCCACGATCCCGGGGAGTCGGAGTAAGCGGCACCGCTATGCCCGGAGACGAACAGCCGCCCACCCGACTGGACGACGGCATGGAGGTCGCTTCCGACGACGGGCGCAGCGGCGGGGTCTCCGCCGCCCGTGCGAGATGCCAGCAGCACGCCGCCGGCTAGAGCAAGCACCACGCCCGCGACGAGCGCGAAGACAACTCTGGGACGGCGCTTCGACCGCAGGCGCGGGTCGCTCATGCGAGGTGCTCCAGGCGCGTCATCATGCCGGACTCCATCTGATCGACGTTGTGGCAATGGGCGATCCATCGCCCCGGATTGGTCGCGGCGAAGTCCGCCACGACCTCCTGCTTCGGAGGGACCGGAATGGTGTCCTTGCGGCACCCGTGCGGCCCGGCCCGCGGACCTGCGAAACCGCGGGGGAGGTTGAGCAACAATCTGGGTAGCCCAACCCCACCCGGTTCAGCTACCCGCGAGAAGCGCCTTCATCTCCGTGATCTCTTTCGTCTGCCCATCGATGATCGACTGAGCCAGCGCCTTGGACGCGGGATCTGCGCCACCGGCCAGCTGGGTCTGCGCCATGGTCAGCGCCCCCTTGTGGTGCTCGATCATCATGGTGAGAAACATCTTGTCGAACGCCGGCCCGGTCGCGTCGGTCAACGCCTTCATGTCAGCGTTCGACATCAGGCCAGGCATGCCGTCCATGCCGGCCATGTCGCCGGGCATCGAAGCGCCCCACCCGCCGAGCCACCCGGTCATCATCGTGATCTCCGGGGCCTGAGCGGCTTCGATCCGGGCAGCCAACGACTTCAGGTCCGCGCTGGAAGCACGGGTCGCCGCCAGCTTCGCCATCTCCACCGCTTGCCGGTGGTGCGGAATCATCGCCTGGGCGAACGTGACATCGGTTGCGTTGTGCGCCATGCCCATACCCGACGCGGGCGAAGAGGACATCGGCATGGACTGGGGGCTACCGGACGTGCCGGATGAGGAACCGCACGCAGCCAGAAGCAGTGCGGCGGCTGGCAGGACGAAGACCTTGACGATGACGTGCTTGTTCATGGCAGAACCTCTCAGCTGTCGAGGACGTGGCGAACAGAAGGCGGCGGCGCGAAATGCTGGGTGCGCGGGCGCGGCTTCCTAGGTCCTCAGGACAGACAGCTCCGCCAGATCAGGGGTCAATAGGCCCACAGCGCGGATCGCGTGGGCACGGCATCGCACGAGCGACGCGACCATCGTGTCGGGACGCACGCGCAGCGACTTCCGTCGCAGGAGTACCAGCAGTGCAAATCCGGTAAGGAACGCCAGACACGCGTCCCCCATCACGTGAGACATGGAGGGTGAAGCCACAGAGCTCGCGTCAGGGGACTTCAGTTCCGCATGCGCCGGCCTGAAATCGATCGTGCTTTCTGGGACGTCCACGGTCCCCGAAGTCCCATGCGCCATGAGTGAGGTCACCGCGGAGACCAGAGGGCCGTCGGCCGTCGTGGCGTCGTGGTTCATGGTCAAGCCGTGCATCGCCAGAACCGTCGCGACCACCGCGAAGACCATCAGCGCGCGACGATGAAGTCCCGGAGGAAGGCTCCTCCGGGACTTCGCGTGCTCGCTCCTAGCATCCATCACGCTCTACCGTACCGTCCGATGCGGCAACACGCGCCGCAGACTTGCGAGGGCCGGACGTCCCCATCTGCCGTGACCTCATCCTCGGCCACAGTCAGGTCAAGTTGACTCTGGGCACCTGCAGCCACGTCGCGCCCCAACTCTCCACCGAATACGCGGAGCGGCCGTGCACTCTGCGAGTAGCCGCTGGACATCGAGGACCGTAACGCTGCGATGGCCGTCAACGAGACCTCGATGCCTGATGCCAACAAGTACGCCGAGCTGGCGGGACGACCACGGCCGGCCGCATGGCTCTCCCCCAGCCATCCCTGGCACGGACGAGCTTTCGGTCCAACGAGATCCTGCTACCGCAGGGCTTCGAGTCGGGCTGCGGCTCGCGTTGGTCGACGGAGGGATGCTCTGGGCCGCGCTGGTCCTCCTACGGGAGACGATCAATACCTCGGGGGCACCGCGGCTCTGGCCACCCAGATCAGTCTGAGGCTCGGCACCTACAGCCACGTCGCACCCGAACTGTCCGCCGCGGCGGCGGCCGGGGTCGGCCGCGCACTCTGGGAGTAGCCCGTGGACGTCGGGGGACGTCGGGGGACGCCGACCTCATTGGCGCACATTCAGGCACACAGATCAACTTTGAATGGATCTTGAAACCGACGTT
>JBBQWS010000057.1:0-18620 GCA_038210415.1 Actinomycetes bacterium | reverse complement strand
GACGTGCCCAGACCGGCGGACACGTGCAGGAGGGTCGTGTCGGTGTGCCGCGACAGGCCGCGGGCCCGCTTCGGGTCGAGGTCGCAGTTCGACACCAGCGCCCCGTAGAAGGGGACCCGCAGCTGACCACCGTGGGTGTGCCCGGCCAGCACGAGGGGCAACCCGTCGGCGGCCATCCGGTCGACGACCCGGTGGTAGGGCGCGTGGACGACCCCGAGCGAGAGGTCGGCTTCCGCGTCACCCGGCCCGGCCACCTCGTCGTACCGGTCCCGCCAGACGTGCGGGTCGTCGACGCCGACGAGCTCGATCTCGCGCGACCCGGCGGCGACCCGGCCGCGCGCGTTGGTGAGGTCGGCCCAGCCGGCCGCGGTCATTCCGTCGCGCAGGTCACGCCAGGGCAGGTCCTCGCCGGTGCCGCGCCGGGAGTCGTCGGGCATGAGATAGCGAGCCGGGTTTTTCGGCACGGGCGCGAAGAAGTCGTTGGAACCGAACACGAACGCGCCGGGCAGCTCGAGCAGCGGCTCGAGCGCGTGGAGGACGGAAGGCACGGCTTCGAGGTGGGCAAGGTTGTCGCCCGTGTCGAGCACCAAGTCGGGCTGGAGCGCCGCCAAGGAACGTACCCACTGCTGCTTGCGGTGCTGGCCCGGAGTCATGTGCAGGTCGGTGACCTGGAGGATCGTCAGCGGCGGCTGCCCGGGGGGAAGCACCGGGACGGTGACCCGGCGGAGTCGGAACGACCGCACCTCGTACCCCGCGGAGTACGCGAGTCCGCCGGCGCCGGCGCCGACGAGGCCGAGGGCCGCCTTGGACAACAGATGCATCCCGCCATCGTCCCACGGGATCCGGGTTGCCCTCGGCTGCGATGCTGGGGGCATGACCACGCTCAAGGAGCAGCTCAGGACCGATCTCACCACCGCGATGCGGGCCCGCGACGAGATCCGCACGGCGACCCTGCGGATGGCGCTGACCGCTGTCACGAACGAGGAGGTCGCCGGCAAGCAGTCGCGCGAACTGACTGACGCGGATGTGCTGACGGTGCTCGGCCGAGAGGCCAAGAAGCGACGCGAGTCGGCGATCGCCTATGCCGAGGCGAACCGCCCTGAGCTCGCCGAGCGTGAACTGGACGAGCTGGTCGTGCTCGAGACCTACCTGCCAGCCGCGCTCGGCGACGACGAGCTCGCCACGATCATCGCCGCGGCGGTCGCGCAGGCCAAAGCCGAAGGCGCCGAAGGACCACGGGCGATGGGCGCGGTGATGAAGCTCGTCACTCCCCAGGTCACCGGCCGGGCCGACGGTGGTCGCGTGGCGGCTGAGGTGCGCAGGCTCCTCGGCTGAACCTCGCGTTCCCGAAGGCGTCTACGGAGTAGGGCTGATCGACGCCGACGGGCTCGACGTGGGGCCGGGTGGGGGCGGTGGTGGCTTGACGGCCGGGGGACCGCTGCTCAGCACGATCAGGATCTCGCGGCCGGAAACCGCGTTGGCGCCCGGACGCAGGCCCTGAGCTGCGACCCTGCCCTTGGGCACGGTCGCCGAAGGTACCGATTGGGGGGCCAACTTGCCGGTGAGCCCGACGCTCTGCAGCAGCGCCAACGCCGCCTGCGGATCCAGTCCGGTGAGGTCGGGGACCTTGACGGTGAACCCCTTGATGACGCTCGGGTCGACCGGGGTGAAACCCACCATGGGCAGCTTGGCGGACATGAACGACATCACGGTCTGCCACACCGGTCCGGGCAGGTTCAGGCCGTAGCCTCGGCGGTAGAAGGTGCCGGCGATGCTGATGTCGCGGATCTCGCGCTTCTTGCCGTATCCCGAACCGGTGGGGTCGCCCACCCAGGCAGCAGCCGCGAGCTGGGGGGTGAAGCCGACGAACCATACGTTGACGTTGCCGTTCGTCGTCCCGGTCTTCCCGGCGACCGGGCGACCGATGTTGAGCGAGGCTCCGGTGCCGCCCGGCGCCATCACCCCGGTGAGGATCGCGGCGACGCCGTCAGCGATCTTCGGATCGAGGACCTGGGTGCAGGCGGGGTTCGGCGTGGCCACCGGCTTGCCGGTGCGGTTGTCCGTGATCGAGATGATCGCCCGCGGTGGGCAGTACTTCCCGTGAGCGGCGAACGCGGCGTACGCCGAGGCCATCCGAAGCGGCGCGACGGGGTTTGAGCCAAGGGTCATCGCGGGGGTCTGGTCGAGGGGCTTGCCCTGCGCCGTGCGCACGCCCATCGAGGCGGCGATCTCGGCCGGGCGGCACAGGCCGGTCATGGCCTCGAGCTGCAAGAAGTACGTGTTCACCGACTTGGCGGTGGCCTGGAGCATGTTGAACGTTCCGGCCTCGCCCTCGGTGTTGCTGCCGAGGTAGTTCGTGGCCCGGTTGACGCCGTTGCAGTCGATGTACGAGCTCTTGGGGGTGATCTTGAAGGTCTGGGGAGACTTGAACGTGGTGCTGACGGGGATCTTCTGCTCGAGGGCGGCCGCGATGACGAAAGGCTTGAAGGTCGATCCGGTCTGGTTGCCGACACCGTTGTAGGGGGAGCCGTTGACGACGGCGTCGAGGTTGTAGTTGTACTCGGAGTAGCTCGCGATCTCGGCCTTGGACTTCGGCGCCCGGAGCAGGCGGTTCTGCGCCATGACGAGGATCTGGCCCGTGCCCGGCTGCACGACTGTGATCGCGGCGCCGTGCGAGTCGGTCATCGGAACCTTCTTGACCAGCGCCGCCTGAGCCGTCGCCTGGGCCACGGAGTCGAGGGTTGTGCGGATCGTCAGCCCGCCACGAGCCCAGAACGCCGTACGGGCGTCAGCCGTCTTGCCGAACACCGGGTCGGTGCGGACGATCTTGCGGACGTAGTCGCAGAAGTAGGGGGCAGCGGCAGAGGCGCAACCGGTCGGAGGGAGCTTGGCGTTCTTGATCTCGGTGGCCATCGGGATCTGCATGGCCCTGGCCATCTCGAGGCTGGTGACCTTGCCGAGCTCGTACATGCGGCGCAGCACCACGTCGCGGCGCTTCTGCGACAGCCTCGGGTTGCGGGTCGGGTCGTACGACACCGGCGACTGCACGATGCCGGCCAGGGTGGCGGCCTGGGCGAGGGTCAGCTTCGATGCCGGGACGTTGAAGTAGCGGAGAGCGGCGGCCTGGATGCCGTACGCGCCGGCGCCGAAGTAGACGCTGTTGAGGTAGCCCTCGAGGATCTGCTGCTTGGTCCAGATCTTTTCCAGCCCCAGGGCCAGCCGGATCTCGCGGAGCTTGCGCGGCAGCGTGCGGCCGATCGCTGCGGACCGCTCGGCGTCGGTCGTCGCGGCCAGGAGCAGGACGTTCTTGACGTACTGCTGGGTGATCGTCGACCCGCCCTGCACGTTGCCGCCCTGGGCGTTGGTGACCAGGGCCCGGGCCAGCCCACGGGTGTCGACCCCGTGGTGCTCGTAGAAGCGGGTGTCCTCGATCGCGACGATCGCCGTCTGCATGATCGGGGCGACGGCCGAAAGTCGGACGCTGATCCGGTTCTCGCTGTAGATCGTGGCGATCAGCTTGCCGTCGGCCGTGACGATCTTGGTCTGCTGCGGCAACGGAGGTGTGCTGAGGAGGCTGGGAAGGTTCTCGAACTGCTGCACGGCGGCCTTGGTGGCCAGCCCGGCGGCTCCCGCCAGGGGCAGCGCGAGCGCCGCCACCAGGACACCGGAGACTGCGCTGATCAAGAAGAAGAGCCCGACCTTGATCAGCACGGCGGGCGCCCCGACCGGTTGAGGGCGTGACATCCCGCCAGAGTACGCGGCGCAGGGGCGCCGCAGCGGATAGGCCGTTCGAACCAGTCCGGTCACCCCCGGTGATCACAGGCTGGGGCTGTTGTGACGAAACGGGCATAGGGGTACAGGGGGGGCTCCCGTACATAGTCATCTCGGGTGGAATTCCTTTGGGCCTTTCGGACCTATCGCTGCATAGGTCCGCGTACGTACGTTGCGCGCATGGGATGGATCAAAGACTGGACAGCTCAGGCAGGGTGTCTCGTGACCGACCCGGACACGCTGTTCGTACAGGGGGCTGCGCAGAACCGCGCCAAGGCCGTGTGCCTGGGTTGCCCGGTGCGCACGGAGTGCCTGGCAGACGCTCTCGACAACAACATCGAGTTCGGCGTGTGGGGGGGTCTGACCGAACGCGAGCGACGAGCCCTGCTGCGCCGTCGGCCGAACGTCAGCTCGTGGCGGCACCTGCTGCAGACAGCACGGGACGACTACGAACAGGCCGTGCACCCGGAGCTGTTCGAAGTCGGCTAGCCGGCGGCCGGCCCTAGTCGGCGGCCAGCCACTGACCGATGGCACGGAGCCCGTCGAGGTCGT
This sequence comes from Actinomycetes bacterium, assembly GCA_038210415.1. Taxonomy (GTDB): domain Bacteria; phylum Actinomycetota; class Actinomycetes; order Prado026; family Prado026; genus JBBQWS01. Next base: position 14,297 of record JBBQWS010000057.1, on the reverse strand, counting down.
GCACGTCGGAGTCGAGGGCGGAAGCCTCGGCGACCCGGACCCGGGGGAAGGCCGACGTGAACCCGCGCACGAGGTGCCGCTCTCGGGTGATCCGTTGCATGCGTTCGGCGTGCAGCCGGAGCAGCCCTGCGGCGAGCGGGTTCTCGGCAAACTCGTCGAGCAGCTCCGCCCCACCCAGGGCCCGCTCGGCCGAGAGGTCCGGAGCCGGTGTGCGGGTGACCCGGTTCAGCACCAGGCCGGCCAGCGGCATCGAGTCCTCGGCGAGTCGTTCGACGAAGTACGCGGCCTCCCGGAGCGCGTCGGGCTCCGGGGCGGCGACCACGATGAACTCGGTGCCCGGGGCCTGCAGCAGCGCGTACGTCTGGTCGGCCCGCTCGCGGAAGCCACCGAATGTCGAGTCGATGGCCGCGACGAACGTCTGGAGGTCGGTCAGGACCTGGGCGCCTAGCACCTTCGACAGCACGCCGGTCACTGCGCCCAGCCCCGCTGTGAACACCTTGAGGTAGGCCTTGCCGCCGACTTTGGCCGGCGCCAGCAGGATCTTGATGAACCGGCCGTCGAGGAACGAGCCGAGCCGTTTCGGGGCGTCTAGGAAGTCCAGTGCCGAGCGCGACGGGGGAGTGTCGACCACGATGAGGTCCCAGGGCCGGGTGCTGTGGTCCTGGTCGATCTCCGCTCGTAGCTGGCCGAGCTTCTCCATCGCCATGTACTCCTGGGTGCCCGCGAACGAGGACGACAGCGACTGGTAGAACGGGTTCGCCAGGATCGCCGCCGCGCGTTCGGGGTCGGCGTGCTGCTCGACGATCTCGTCGAACGTGCGCTTCATGTCGAGCATCATCGCGAACAGTGAGCCCCCGGACTCCGCGCCGACACCGGGCACCCGACGAGGCGAGTTGTCGAGCTGGGTCAGCCCCATCGACTGGGCGAGCCGGCGGGCCGGGTCGATGGTCAGGACGCACACGGCCCGCCCGCGTTCGGCCGCCCGCAGGGCCAGGGCCGCGGCAGTGGTGGTCTTGCCGACCCCGCCGGATCCGCAGCAGATGATGATCTGGGTCTCACGGTCGTCGAGGATCGCGTCGATGGACAGCGACGCCACGGGGCCGGGCATCAGGCCACCCCACCCGCCCGCAGGAGGCCGGCCAGCTCGTACAAGGCACCCAGGTCGATGCCCTCGGGCACCCAGGGCAGCTCGTACGTCGGTCGGTTCAGCTTGGCCAGCACCCGGCGTTCGCGCTTCTCCATGGCGACCCGCTCGGAGGCACCGGCGGCCTCGCCCAGCAGGGCGTCGACGAGCAGCCCGTCGTAGGGCAGGCCGGCGACCTTGAGGCCGCGAGCCACCTCGTCTGGGTCGAGCTCGCCCTTTCCGGCGCGGGCGAGGTCGGTGGGGCGCAGCGGCGGGCGTCGCATCATGTTGACGATGACCGCACCCACCGGCAGGTCGGCCGAGTGGAGCTCGTCGATGCCGTCGACGGTCTCCTGGGTCGGCATCTCCTCGAGCAGGGTGACCAGGTGGACCGCGGTCCGCGGCGACCGGATCAGCCGCATGATCGAGTCGGACTGGGAGCGGATCGGTCCGACCCGCGCCAGGCCTGCGACCTCGTGGTTGACGTTGAGGAACCGGGTGATGCGGCCGGTGGGCGGGGCATCGAGGACGATGGCGTCGTACTCGGTGCGGCCGGAGCGTCGGCGGCCGGCGGCCTCGTACGCCTTGCCGGTCAGCAGCACGTCGCGCAGGCCCGGCGCGATCGTCGTGGCGAACTCGATCGCCCCGATCTTCTTGAGCACCCGCCCCGCCCGACCCAGGTGGTAGAAGAGGTCGAGGTACTCGAGCAGGGCCTCCTCGGCGTCGACGGCCAACGCGTAGACCTCACCGCCGTCGGGTGCCACGGCGATCCGGCGCTCCTCGTACGGCAGCGGAGGGGTGTCGAACAGCTGCGCGATGCCCTGCCGGCCTTCGACCTCGAGCAGCAGGGTGCGGCGTCCACCGGAAGCCAGCGCCAGCGCCAGCGCACCCGCCACTGTGGTCTTGCCGGTGCCGCCCTTGCCGCTGACGACGTGGAGACGGACACCCTCCCAGTCGGAGGTGCCGGGCGCGCTGCGCCGGGACGGAGGCATACCCCTGACACTAGAACGACCGAAGGCCAGCTGCGTGCCAGACCGGGCTGCCGGCCCTGTGCCCCCCGTCACGCGCTAGGTTTCCGGGATGAAGCGCTAGGTTTCCCGCATGACCAAGTGGGAGTACGTGACGGTGCCGCTGCTGGTGCACGCGACCAAGCAGATCCTCGACAACTGGGGCTCGGACGGCTGGGAGCTCGTCCAGGTGGTGCCCGGCCCGAACAGCGAGCAGCTCGTGGCCTACCTCAAACGTCCGGTCGCATGAGCACGCCCGAGGAGCGGCTCGCCGACCTCGGGCTGGTGCTGCCAACCGTGGCCGCCCCGGTCGCCGCCTACCTCCCGGCCGTGCGGTCGGGCTCGCTGGTGTTCACGTCCGGTCAGCTGCCCTTCGTCGGCGGCGCCCTGCCGGCGACCGGCAAGGTCGGCGCCGAGGTGTCGGCGGAGCAGGCCAAGGAGCTCGCCCGCACCTGCGCCCTCAACGGGCTGGCCGCAGTCGCCGCGCTGGTCGGCGGCCTCGGCCAGGTCGTCCGGGTCGTCAAGGTGGTCGGCTTTGTCGCGTCCGCACCGGACTTCACCGGGCAGCCGGGCGTGGTCAACGGAGCCAGCGAGCTGCTGGGCGAGGTCTTCGGTCCGGCGGGGCAGCACGCCCGGAGCGCTGTGGGTGTGGCCGTCCTCCCGCTCGACGCGCCCGTCGAGGTCGAGCTGGTCGTCGAGGTCCGCTAGCTGGTCGTGCGGGCGGGCTTGCCCGCGAGCGTGTGATAGCCGACCGACGCGCCGAAGAACGACGTCAGCAGCTTCACCGCCGCGGTCACCAGCGCATCGTGGTTCACCGGCGGGTCGGTGTCGTCGCGCTGCGACTCGGCGACCCGGACCACGACCGACCTGACCTGCTCGGCGTAGTCGGTCGCCAACGCCGAGCTCGCCCGGGTGGTGGCCTCCAGCAGGTTGACGATCTCCTCGACCGGCAGCCCCTCGCCGACGAGGTCCCAGAACAGCGGCCGGTGGACCACCAGCCCCTGCAGGGTGCCGTTCTGCGACCGCTGGAGGATCCCGTTGCACGCGAACATCTCCACGGTCCGCGGGCGACGTCCGAGGACCTGCTGGGCCTCGGGCGTCAGGTCGGCCCAGATCACGTCGGCCCCGAAGGTGCTCTCGGAGACCCTCTTGATCGCAGCGAGGTTGAACCCCTCGCCCTGGAGCTGGGTGACCAGACGCAGCTGGGCCAGGTGGCGGCCGTCGTAGTAGCCGACCCGGCCCCTCATGGCTGGCGGCGACATCAGCCCCCGGGACTGGTATGCCCTGACGTTGCGCACGGTCAGGCCCGCGTGGCCGGCCAACTCGCCGATCGTGTAATTCACCCGTACCAGCTTCCCGATGACGATCTAGGGTCGGAGCATGTCCCACCCGGTCTCGGTTCGCCAGGCGTCCACCATGGTGCTGATGCGTCCGGATCCAGTCGGCTACAGCGTGTTCGTGCAGCGTCGCCCCCCGACGATGGTCTTCGCGGCGGGCATGTACGTGTTCCCCGGCGGCGCGCGAGAGGAGCACGACACCGACGCGTACGACACGGCCGTCCGCGAGACCCTCGAGGAGACCGGCGTGGTTCTTCGAAGGGACGACCTCCGGCCGTGGGCCCGGTGGGTCACACCAGCCGGAGAGGTCCGCCGTTACGACACTACGTTCTTCGTCGCCGCCCTGCCCTCGAATCAGGAACCTTCGCCGCACGGCACCGAGATGGACCACGTCGCGTGGCTGGGCCCGGCTCACGCGGTCGAGCTCTTCGGCCGCGGCGAGCTGCCGCTCATGCTGCCCACCCTCGTCGTCCTGCGCGAGCTGGCCGAGTACGCCGACGTCGCCGCCGTACTCACGGCCTCGCTCGGTCGCAGCCTCGAGCCGATCCGCCCGTGAGCCGGGCCCGGCTCGTCCTGGCGCCCAACCCGGGCCCGATGACGCTGGACGGGACGAACACCTGGCTGCTCTCCGAGCCCGGATCGTCCGACGCCGTTGTCGTCGACCCCGGTCCGGACGACCCGGGACACCTCGCGTCGGTGCTCCGGGTCGCGGTCGCGGCAGGCGTGACGGTGCGGCAGATCCTGCTGACCCACGGGCACCCGGACCACGCGGAGGGAGCCGGGACCTTGGCCGCCCTCACCAGGGCGCCGGTTCGGGCGCTCGACCCTGTGCACCGGCTCGGCGACGAGGGGCTGACCGGCGGTTCCACGATCACGGTCGGCGGCCTCGAGATCCGGGTGGTCAGCACGCCGGGGCACACCTCGGACTCGTTGTCGTTCCTGCTCCCGGCGGAAGGGGCGCTGCTCACCGGTGACACGGTTCTCGGCCGGGGCAGCACGCTCGTCGCCCACCCCGACGGTCGGCTCGGCGACTACCTCGCGTCGCTCGACCGGCTCGCCGCCCTCGCCGCGGCCGGCACCGTGCGTACGATCCTGCCGGGGCACGGACCGCTGGTCACCGACCCGGCGGCCGTGGTTGCGGGCTGCCTCGCGCACCGGGTCAGCCGGCTTGCCCAGGTCGAGCAGGCGCTGGCCGCAGGAGCCCGGACCCCGGCCGAGGTCGTTGCCGTGGTCTACGCGGACGTCGACCCGGTGCTGTGGCCGGCCGCCGAGCTGAACGTGCTGGCCCAGCTGGAGTACCTCGGGCAGCGCGACTAGCTCGACGCGCGGCGCTCAAGCCGCTCGACGTCCAGCAGGTCGACTCCGCGCTGCTCGAGCCGCAGCCAGCCCCGGTTCTGGAAGTCCGCCAGCGCCTTGTTGACCGTCTCCCGGGAGGCGCCGACGAGCTGCGCGAGCTCCTCCTGCGTCAGGTCGTGCACGACGTGCACGCTGCCGTCGTCGGCCTCCACCCCGAACTTCGCGGCGAGGTCGAGCAGGGCCTTGGCGACGCGCCCGGGCACGTCGCTGAACACGAGGTCGGCCATGGCGTCGTTGGTGCGCCGCAACCTTCGGGCCAGTGCGCCCAACAACGACACGGCCACCTCGGGGCGTCCGGTCAGCCAGGGCATCAGGTCGGCGTTGCCGAGCCCGACGAGCGACGCATCGGTGAGGGCGGTGGCCGTGGCCGTGCGGGGTCCAGGGTCGAAGAGCGAAAGCTCGCCGAACATCTCGCCGGGGCCGAGGATCGCGAGCAGAGTCTCGCGTCCGTCGCTCGAGGTAGCCCCGAGCTTGATCTTGCCCTCGGTGATCACGTACAGCCGGTCGCCGGGGTCGCCCTCGGAGAACAGGACGTCTCCCCTGGGCAGGTTGACCTTGCCCATCGTGGCGAGCAGTGCGGCCGCGGGCTCCTCGTCGAGGGCGGAAAACAAAGGCGCTTCGAAGAGTACGTCGTCAGTCACGGGCACAGTCTGCCGCCTCAGCGCCGCCAGCGGGCAGGTAGGCGCTCAGTTTCGGGAACGGGATCCCGGCGAGGGCGGCGCGAGCGGGAGCGCGCTGAGGGCCAGCGACGGGTTCTCCCGGTACCGCGCGATGAGCTCGGCGGTCGCGGCAGCGAGCTTGCGGTGCAGGGCCATGCGGTACGCGGACAGCTGGAGCTCGGCGTGCCCGAGGTCGCGGTGCAGCCGGTCGGTCTCCGCGACGTCCTGCGGGCGCACCTGGCGGGCCCACAGGTCGGCCAGGTCCGGCAGCGGCGGGACATCGTCGGCGTTGACGACCTCGACCAGAGCGCTGCGGCTGGACGTACGGGCCTCGGCGAGCATCTCGCGCAGGCGCTCGTGGGCGTTCGGGTCGGGCAGCGGGCCGAGGCCGGCTACCACGTCGATCCGGGCCTGGATCAGCCGCCGCCAGTACGAGACGCGGCCCTCCTCGGCGGTGAGCGCCTTGCGGTACGCGCGAAGCGACTCCAGCGTCAGGTGCTCGAACGCGGAGCTGCGCTCGGGAATCGGCCTCGGTGCTGCCGGTGTCCGGGTCCGCCCACCTGCTCGCGTCGCCATGTCCCTGCCTTCTCTCGTCGGCGCCGGACCGATCGGTCCCAGCCACCCCGGCCCTGGTGGACCGTCGAGAAGCGGATCGTCGCCCCGACCCCCGGAGTTGAGGCAAGGTCACCCGGACGGTCGAAGGCGGATCCGGCGCTTACGCTGTCTGAGTGAGTGCCCCCACCGGTGAGACGCGGCTGGCCCTGGTGCGCCGCGCCCGGCGGATCAACGCCGAGCTGGCGGCTCTCTACCCCGATGCCCACTGCGAGCTCGACTTCACGACGCCGCTCCAGCTGGTCGTCGCGACGATCCTCTCGGCGCAGTGCACGGACAAGCGGGTCAACGAGGTGACCCCGGCGGTCTTCGTGCGCTACCCGGACGCGGCGTCGTACGCGTCGGCCGACCGGGCGGAGCTGGAGGACCTCATCCGCTCGACAGGGTTCTTCCGCAACAAGACGACGTCGCTGGTCGGGCTCGGGCAGGCGCTCTGCGACCGGTTCGGCGGTGAGGTGCCGGGCCGGCTCGATGACCTCGTCACCCTGCCCGGGATCGGGCGCAAGACGGCGAACGTGGTGCTGGGCAACGCTTTCGGGGTCCCCGGCATCACGGTCGACACGCACTTCGGCCGACTGTCGCGCAGGTTCGGCTGGACCGACGAGAGCGACCCGGTGAAGGTCGAGCACGCGGTCGGTGACCTGATCCCCAAGAAGGACTGGACGATGCTCAGCCACCGGGTGATCTTCCACGGCCGCCGTCGCTGCCACGCCCGAAAGCCCGCCTGCGGGGCCTGCCCGGTCGCCCGGCTCTGCCCGTCGTACGGCGAGGGACCCATCGACCCCGCGGAGGCGGCCGCGCTGGTCAAGGACGTCCCGTGAGGATGCCGCTGGTGGCCGTGGTCGGTGTGGCCCTGCTGGCCTCGTGCGCGCCCGCGGCTGGGGGGGTCTCGACCGTCGCCCCCACGCCCACGCAGAGCGCTTCGCGAGCGACGCCCCAGCCGTCCACGGTGGTCGACGGTCGGCTGGCGCCGTGCCCGCCGTCCGACCAGTCACCGGCCCTGCCTGACGGGCTGCCCGACATCACCTTGGCCTGCCTCGACCCGGGGTCGGGGGTGGACGAGGTGCGACTCGCGGGAGTGCGCGGAAAACCGATGGTCCTGTCGGTCTGGGCCTCGTGGTGCGAGCCCTGTCGCGCCGAGCTGCCCGCAGTCGCCGAGGTCGAGCGGGCGGCCGGAGGCAGCGTTCGGTTTCTCGGTGTCGATGTCGAGGACACGGCCGCGGACGGTCAGGCGCTGGCCGCCGCGCTGTCGGTCCGCTTCAACTCCGTGCAGGACCCGGACGGAGCCACGAAGCAGTCGCTCGGCTGGATCGGACCCCCGATCACCTTGTACGTCGACGCGGCCGGTCACGTCGTGGGTCGCACGATCGGCCCGGTGGGCGACGCCGCCGACCTGCGCGAGCTGATCCGGGCGAACCTCGGGATCACCGTTCGATGACCGCCTTCGTGACGCCCGACCTGCTCCCCCGGTGGCTGCGCCCGCTTGCTTCGGCCGCGGCGGTGGTTACCCCCGAGCAGCTCTCCCGGTTCCTGCCGCCCGACGAAGGCGGCCGCGAGTCGTCCGTCCTGATCCTGATCGGGTCCGGTGTGGAAGGCCCGGACCTGCTCCTGATCGAGCGGGCCCCCGACATGCGCTCGCACGCCGGGCAGCCGGCGTTCCCTGGCGGCGCCCAGGACCCCACCGACCATGACGCAGTGGCCGTGGCCCTGCGCGAGGCCGAGGAGGAGACCGGGCTCGACCCCAGCGGTGTCGAGGTCTTCGCCGCGCTGCCACCGCTGTTCCTCCCGCCCAGCGGGTTCGTCGTGACCCCGGTGCTCGGCTGGTGGCGGGTGCCGTCGCCCGTGCGTGCAGCCGCGCCCGCCGAGGTGGCCGCCGTGCACCGGGTGCCCATCGCCGAGCTCGTCGACCCGGCCAACCGGCTCCGGGTCCGGCACCCGAGCGGCTACGTGGGACCCGCCTTCGACGTCCGGGGGATGCTCGTCTGGGGGTTCACCGGTGGGCTGCTGGACCGGCTGCTCGTCCTCGCCGGCTGGGAGGTGCCCTGGGACACCAGCCGGGTGGAACCCATCGAGGCCGGTCCGCTGTGAACGCGGTCGACGTTGTGCTGGTCCTCAGCGCGGTGACGTTCGCCTTCGCCGGTCTGCGGCAGGGGTTCCTCGTGTCGACCGTCTCGTTCAGCGGGTTCCTCGTCGGCGCGGTCCTCGGGCTGGTGCTGATGCCGAGGGTGCTCTCCGGCCAGGCCGAGAGCACCACCCGCAGCGTGCTCGCCGTGGCGGGGGTGCTGCTGCTCGCCGTGCTCGTGCAGGCCTTGGCCGGCTGGGCTGCCGCCCAGATCAAGGAAAGGATCACCTGGCGCCCAGCCCGCCGGATGGACGCCTTGGCCGGTGCCCTGGTGAGCGTCGTGGCCGTACTCGTCGCGGGCTGGCTGGTCGGCACGGCGCTGCTGCGCACCGACAGCAGCAGCGGCCTCGCCGAGCAGGCCCGTGGTTCGCGGCTGCTGACCGCGCTCGACTCGGTCATCCCGGCCCGGCCCGACCAGGTCTTCTCGGCCTTCGGCGACCTGCTCGACACCACCGGGTTCCCCCGGGTCTTCAACGACCTCCAGCTCGACCGGCCGACTCCCGTACCCCCGCCGGACGGCCGGGTCGTCACCTCGGCGCCGGTACGCCGGGCCGCCGAGTCGACCGTCAAGGTGCTGGGGTCCGCGCCTTCGTGCGGCCGCCGGATCGAGGGCTCCGGGTTCGTGTTCGCCGCGGACCGCGTGATGACCAACGCGCACGTGGTCGCCGGGGTGACCGACCCGGTGGTCTACGTCGGCGGACGGGGACTCGGTCTGCCCGCACACGTCGTCCTGTTCGACCCGGCCCTCGACGTCGCCGTGCTCTGGGTGCCGGGGCTGCGGCTGTCGGCGGTCCCGTTCGCCGGGCCGGCCACCGGTGGAGCCGACGCGGCCGCCATCGGCTACCCCGGCGACGGGCCGCTGACCGTCGTCGCGGCGCGGGTCCGCGGCACCACCAGGGCGGCCGGACAGGACATCTACGGTTCCGGGCGAGTGGTGCGGGAGGTCTACTCGGTGCGGGCGGCCGTGCACCCGGGCAACTCCGGCGGGCCGCTCGTCGATCCGTCCGGTCGGGTGCTCGGCGTCATCTTCGCGGCCTCGCGCGAGGACCCGCAGACTGCGTACGCGCTGACCGCGGCCGCGGTGGCCCGGCAGGCCCGGGAAGGCGCACCGGCGGTCGACGACGTGCCCACCGGCCGATGCACCTGACCTGGCTCAGCCTGAGTTGAAAGGGGTGCGCGCGGCCTCGCGTGCCGCGGCCTGGGTGGCGCTCATCCGCTCCTGCTCGGATCGCTGGTCGATCAGCTCGGGCACGGTCAGCCCGGCCGCCTTGGCGTCGTGTCGTTGCACCGTGCGGTCGGCGAGCACCTGCTTGGTCTCGGCGACCGACGCCTGGGCGCGCCCCGGGCCCTTCACCCGCTTCAGCCGGCGCACGCCGATGAGCAGCAGGATCACGGCGACCAGGAGGTAGACCCCTCCGACGATGAGGAACCCGGCCCAGGTCGGCAGTGCAGTCGCGATGGCGAACGCGGCCGCGACCGACAGCAGGATCAGCGCGAGCACCGAGAGCGCGCCGGCGAGCAGGGCCAACCCGATGCCGACGCCGCCCTGCTTGGCCTGCGCCTGCAGCTCGGACTTGGCCAGCTCGATCTCGAGCCGGACCAGCGAAGACACGTCGGTCGTCACTCCGGAGACGAGCTCGCCGAGGGACTGCTGAGGCTTGCCGCGACCGCTGGTGCTCATGGGCCCTCTTCCGTGGATACGTTCGAACGTCTCGATCATGCCGGACCGGTCAGGGCGTCGCCACCGACTCGTCCGCAGCCGCTGTGTGCCTGCGGTTGCGGAACCGCAGCTGCACGCCCGCGACGAGCGCGGCCAGGACCGACGCCAGGAGCACCGCGGCCTTGACGTTGGACAGCCGCCCTGGGTCGTCGTCGAACGCCAGCTCGGCGATGAGCAGCGACACGGTGAACCCGATGCCGGCCAGGCTCGAGACGGCCGCGATGTCGCCCCAGCCGACGCCGCGGGCCAGCTCGGCCCGGGTGAACGTCACGACCAGCCAGGTGCCCCCGAGCACACCGACGAACTTCCCGACGACGAGTCCGGCCACGACGCCGAGAGCGGCCGGGTCGGTGACCAGGGCACGGACCGACCCGCCGGTGAGCTCGACGCCCGCCGTGAGAAGGGCGAACAGCGGCACCGCCACCGCGGCCGACAACGGGCGCAGCCGGTGCTCGAGCCGTTCAGCGGGGGAGTGCTCCTCGTCGGCGTCCGGCCGCGCCCGGGTCAGCAGCCCGATCACGACGCCGGCCAGCGTCGCGTGCACCCCGCTCGCGTGCACCAGTGCCCAGATCGTCAGCACCAGCGGCACGTACAGCCAGCGCGACCGCACCCGGCGGTGCTGAAGGCCGGCGTACAGACCCAGGCCGAGGATGGCCCCGACGAACGGCAACGAGCTCAGCGAACCCGTGTAGACCACGGCGATCACGATGATCGCGCCCAGGTCGTCGACGATCGCGAGGGTCAGCAGGAACGCCCGGACGGCCGGCGGCAGGTTCGACCCGACGACCGCGAGGACGGCCAGGGCGAACGCGATGTCGGTGGCCGCGGGCACCGCCCAGCCGCGCGCCACGTCGCCGTCGCCGCGCGCGATGGCGAGGTAGACCAGCGCGGGCACGACCATGCCGCAGACGGCCGCGACGACCGGCAGCACCGCAGCCGCGGGCTTGCGCAGCGTTCCGACGACCACCTCGCGCTTGAGCTCGAGACCGGCGATGAAGAAGAAGATCGCCAGCAGCCCCTCGGCGGCCCAGTCGGAGAGGGCCAGGTCGAGGTGCAGCGCCTGCGGCCCGACGACGGTGGTCCGCAGGGTGTCGTACGCCGCCGACCACGGACTGTTCGCCCACGCCAGGCCGACGACCGCGGCAAGCAGCAGAAGCACGCCGCCGACGGTCTCCTGGCGCAACGCCGCGAGGACGAACGACTGCTCCGGTCTCGAGAGCGGTTCGAGCACCGCCCGTCGGGTCGTCACCCGGGCGATGCTACCCGCAGGCTTCCGGCGCCGGCCCGCCGAAAGACCGGTACGCGCCCAGCGCCGCCGTACCGTCCCAACGCAGCAGGAACTCGAACGGGGACCCGCTCAGCGGGCGCACGGTGACCGTCACGCGCTGCCAGTCGTCGGTCTCGTCGAGCTGCACGGCGGCCGCCGACGGCGTGCGGCACCAGCGGCCGACGACCAAGCCCGCAGCGGCGCGCGCGACGGGCTCCGCGGCCGCGGCGCCCGTCCAGGGCAGGGTCGAGCCGAGGATCTGTCGGGAGATGTCGACCGGCTGCGGCGCAGGGATCGGCAACCGCCCGGGCGCGCGGTCGTACGGCGGGAAGGCGGGCAGCGCCACCGGCTCCGGCCGGGCAGAGCCGAACAGCCAGAACAGTGCGGCGGCCACGGTCAGCGCCGACAGCCCGAACCCGACGACCCGCCTCCGTGCCCGGCCGTCGAGCGTCGACCAGGACACCGCGGCACGCGGTTCGTTGCCCTGGACCAGCGTGTCGGAGCCGCCGACCATGTCGGGTCAGCCCTCGTCGCCGGTGCCGCCGCCTGCCGCCATCCGGCCGGAGATCGCCCCCATCACGCCCGAGTCGGCCAGCGTCGTGGTGTCACCCACCTCGCGGTTCTCGGCGACGTCGCGCAGCAGCCGGCGCATGATCTTGCCGGAGCGGGTCTTCGGAAGCTCCGCGACGATGAAGACTTGTCGGGGCTTGGCGATCGGGCCGATCTCGTGCGCGACGTGGGCCCGCAGCTCGGCGATCAAGGCGTCCGTCTCCTCCGGCGCACCGCCCCGAGGGATCACGAAGGCGACGATGGCCTGCCCGGTCGTCTCGTCGTTCGCGCCCACGACCGCCGCCTCCGCGACCGCCGGGTGCGACACCAGCGCCGACTCGACCTCGGTGGTCGAGATCCGGTGCCCCGACACGTTCATCACGTCGTCGACCCGGCCCAGCAGCCACAGGTCGCCGTCCTCGTCCTTCTTCGCTCCGTCGCCCGCGAAGTACGTCGCGGCGAAGCGGGACCAGTAGGTGTCGCGGTAGCGCTGGTCGTCGTTCCAGATGCCGCGCAGCATCGCCGGCCCCGGCTCGTCCAGGGTGAGGAACCCGCCGCCCGTCTCCCCGACCGACCGACCGTCGCCGTCGACGACGTCGACCGAGATGCCTGGCAGCGGCCCCATCGCCGAGCCCGGCTTGCAACTCGTCACGCCCGGCAGCGGCGAGATCATCATCGCGCCGGTCTCGGTCTGCCACCAGGTGTCGACGACCGGGCAGCGGTCGCCGCCGATGACCCGGCGGTACCACATCCAGGCCTCCGGGTTGATCGGCTCACCGACCGAGCCGAGGACCCGCAGCGAGCTGAGGTCGCGCCCGGCCGGCAGGTCCTCACCCCACTTCATGAAGGTACGGATGGCCGTCGGGGCCGTGTAGAAGATCGACACCTTGTACTGCTCGACGATGGACCACCACCGGTCACGCCCGCCGGCGTCGGGCGTCCCCTCGTACATCACCTGGGTGGCGCCGTTGGCCAGTGGACCGTAGACGAGGTAGGAGTGGCCGGTGACCCAGCCGACGTCGGCCGTGCACCAGTAGACGTCGGTGTCGGGCTTCAGGTCGAAGACGGCCCAGTGCGTCCAGGCGCACTGCGTGAGGTAGCCACCGGAGGTGTGCAGGATGCCCTTGGGCTTGCCGGTGGTGCCGGAGGTGTAGAGCAGGAACAGCGGCTGTTCGGCGTCGAAGGCCTGCGCCTGGTGCGACTCGGGTTGGCGGTCGACGACGTCGGACCACCAGTGGTCGCGGCCTTCCACCCATGCGACGTCCTGCCGGGTGCGCTTGACGACCAGCACGCTGGTCACGTCCGGGCACCGCTCCAGCGCCTCGTCGACCGCCGGCTTGAGCGCGCTGGGTGCGCCGCGCCGGTAGCCGCCGTCGGCGGTGATGACGACCTTCGCGCCGGCGTCGGTGATCCGGTCCACCAGAGCCTGCGCGGAGAAGCCGCCGAACACGACCGAGTGCGCCGCGCCGATGCGGGCGCAGGCCAGCATCGAGATGACCGCCTCAGGCACCATCGGCAGGTAGATGCAGACCCGGTCCCCGGCCTGGACGCCCAGCGCCGTCAGCGCGTTCGCCGCCATGCACACCTGGCGAAGCAACTCGGCGTAGGTCAGGTCGCGGGTGTCGTCCGCCGGCTCGCCGACCCAGTGCAGCGCGATCCGGTCGCCGTTGCCGGCGGCGACGTGGCGGTCCAGGCAGTTGACCGCGACGTTGAGCGTCCCACCGACGAACCACTTCGCGTACGGCCGCTGCCAGTCGACGACCTCGGTCCACGGCGTGGCCCACTGCAGCCGACCGGCCTGCTCGGCCCAGAATCCCAGCCGGTCGGCCGCCGCCTGCTCGTAGGCATCGGCGGTCACGTTGCCGTTCGCCGCGAGCTCTGCCGGTGGCTCGAAGCGGCGGCTCTCGCTGGACAGGGCCTCGAGGCCGGTCTGCTGGGTCACGGGGAGGCCTCCAGAAAGCCGAAGGGGACAGGGGGTGCGAAGGCTAGTGCCGGACCGCCTTCTCCGAGCCGACCCCCGTCAGCGACCGGATCTCCAGTTGGGCGTACTTCCGGACCGGGCAGTCTGGGGCGCAGGCAACCCGCTCGACGGTGGTGCGCGCGCCGTGCAACCCGGAGCGGCGAGCGCATGTCCGCATCGGCGTGCTCGGCGTGGCTGCCCTCCCAGGCGAGCAACCGATCGGTGTCGGTGAGCGCGACCGCGGCGCCGGCGAGCAGCGTGCGAAGGTGACCGGCGCTGGGGGCGGCTGCCTGCTCGGTCAGGCCGGACCGCAGCGCAGGTGCGGCGAGGGAGGCCTCGTGCAGGGCCGCATGGGTGGCGATCTCGGCGGCGCTGCCGAAGGCGCGGCGACGGCGGACGGCCCGGTAGATCACGACACCCGGCACGACCAGCACAACGGCGAGGGCCAGCGCGACGACGAGCGACCGGCCCATGACCGGGACTGTAGGTTAGCGTGCCCGCGCGTGACCGACCTGCTGGCCCCGCTGCTCGCACTGCCCGGGGTCGAGGCGGCGGTGGCCGAGGCGCGGACCGGCGTCGACGGCC
>JBBQWS010000056.1:0-20132 GCA_038210415.1 Actinomycetes bacterium | reverse complement strand
TGCCGGTGAGGAAGACGACCGGGAACTCCAGCCCCTTCGCCGTGTGCAGGGTCATCAAGGTGACCACCCCGCCGCCGTCGCCGTCCGGGTCGGGGATCTGGTCCGCGTCGGCGACCAGCGAGACCTGCTCGAGGAACGCCGGGAGCGTGCCCTCGGGATTGGCCTCCTCGTACTCGCGGCAGACCGCCTCGAGCTCACCGAGGTTCTCGACCTGGGTCTCGTCCTGCGGGTCCGCCGACTGCTGCAGCTCGGAGAGGTACCCGGTCTGCTCGAGCACGGCCACCAGAACGGTCGCCGGCCCGGCTCCGCTCTCGACGAGCGTGCGCAGCGACTCCATCAGCCGGTTGAAACCCTCGATCGCGGAGAGGGACCGCGGATTCATGCCGGGGGCGTCTGCGGCGCGGAGCAGCGCGGCGTTGAAGGCGATCCGGTCGCGGTCGGCCAGCGCGCCGACGCAGGCCTCGGCCCGGTCGCCGATGCCACGCTTGGGCGTGTTCAGCACCCGGCGCAGCGAGACCGTGTCGTCGGGGTTGGCCAGCACCCGGAGGTACGCCAGGGCGTCGCGCACCTCGCGCCGCTCGTAGAAGCGCACCCCGCCGACGACCTTGTACGGGAGGCCGACCCGGATGAACACCTCCTCGAAGACCCGGGACTGGGCGTTGGTGCGGTAGAAGATCGCCACGTCGCTGGGCTTGGCCTCGCCGTCGTCGTTCAGCCGGTCGATCTCGCGGGCGATGTACGAGGCCTCGTCGTGCTCGTTGTCCGCGACGTAGCCGACGATGGGCCGGCCCTGCCCCTCGTCGGTCCAGAGGTTCTTGGGTTTGCGGCTGCTGTTGCGGCTGATGACGGCGTTTGCCGCGGAGAGGATCACCTGGGTCGAGCGGTAGTTCTGCTCGAGCAGGATCGTCTTGGCGTTCGGGTAGTCCTCCTCGAAGTCGAGGATGTTGCGGATCGTGGCACCGCGGAACGCGTAGATCGACTGGTCGGCATCGCCCACGACGCACAGCTCGGCCGGGGGCACCTCGCCGCCGGTTGGCCCGACCAGCTCGCGGACCAGGGCGTACTGCGCGTGGTTGGTGTCCTGGTACTCGTCGACCAGGACGTGCCGGAACCGGCGCCGGTAGTGCTCGGCCACCGCCGGGAAGGCCTGCAGCAGGTTGACCGTGACCATGATCAGGTCGTCGAAGTCGAAGGCGTTGGCCTGCCGCAGCCGGGCCTGGTACATCGCGTAGGCCTCGGCGACCGTCTGCTCCATGTGGTTCACAGCGTTGTTGCGGTAGGTCTCGTGGTCGACGAGCTCGTTCTTGAGGTTGCTGACCTGGGCCGAGAACGACCGCGGCGGGTAGCGCTTGGGATCGAGGTCGAGCTCGCGGCACACCAGGGCCATCAGCCGCTGGCTGTCGGCGGCGTCGTAGATCGAGAAGCTCGAGGAGTAGCCCAGGGTCTTGTGCTCGGCGCGCAGGATCCGCACGCAGGCCGAGTGGAAGGTCGACACCCACATCGCCTTGGCCCGCGGTCCGACGAGCGCCGCGACGCGTTCCTTCATCTCGCCCGCGGCCTTGTTGGTGAACGTGATCGCGAGGACGCCCCCGGGCTGCACGCCGCGGGCCGCCAGGAGGTACGCGATGCGGTGGGCGAGGACCCGCGTCTTGCCCGACCCGGCGCCGGCGACGATGAGCAGGGGGGCGCCTTCGTGGACCACCGCCGCGCGTTGCTGGGGGTTGAGGCCCTCGAGGAGCGCCGCCCCGCGGTCGGGTCCGGCCTCCGCCTGCGGGGCCGGGAAGGTCTCGTCGTCGAAGAGGGTTGTCATTTCCGGCCCTAGTCTAAAGGCCCCATCGAAAGGATCCCGGCGTGCTGGACGAGCAAGAGGTCGAGCGAGTTCTCGTGGTCACGGCGCACCCTGACGACGTCGACTTCGGCGCTTCGGGCACGGTCGCCGGCTGGACGGCGGCGGGCATCGAGGTGTCGTACGCGATCGTCACCAACGGTGACGCCGGTGGTTCCGACCACTCGGTGCCGCGTGAGGAGATCCCCGCGATCAGGCAGTCCGAACAGCGTGCGGCGGCCGCAGCCGTCGGGGTGTCGGACGTCCGGTTCCTCGGGTACGTCGACGGCGAGCTCGTCGTCAGCCACGACCTCCGCCGGGACATCTCGCGGGTGATCCGGCAGGTGCGTCCCGACCGCATGCTGATCCAGTCACCGGACCGCAACTGGGAGCGCATCGCGGCGTCCCACCCGGACCACCTGGCGGCGGGGCAGGCCGCGATCCAGGCCATCTACCCGGACGCTCGGAACCCGTTCGCGCACCCGACCCTGCTGAACGACGAGGGCCTCGAGGCCTGGACCGTCCGCGAGGTGTGGGTCATGGCCGGCACCCAGCCGAACCACTTCGTCGACATCACCGACCGGTTCGACCGCAAGATCGCGGCGCTGCGGGCGCACGAGTCGCAGACCGGCGGCATGGAAAAGCTGGACGAGTTCATCCGCGGCTGGGGCGAGCGCAACGCCGCCGCGGGCGGGCTCGCTCCAGGGCGGATCGCCGAGGCGTTCATGGTGGTCGACACCGGCTGAGCCGACGACCACGACGGACGCGCCTCTCAGGTTCCGTTCAGCCAGGCACGGCAGACTGGGGGCATGCGCATCCTCGTCGTCGAAGACGACCCCGGGGTCCGCGACTCGCTCCGCCGGTCGCTCGCCTTCAACGGGTTCACCGTGGTGACGGCCTCCGACGGTGTCCAGGGCCTCGCCGCGCTCGACTGCGCGCCCGGCGAGCGCCCCGACGCCGTGCTGCTCGACGTGATGCTGCCGGGCATCGACGGCCTCGAGGTCTGCCGCAGGCTGCGGGCCGCCGGTGACGAGATCCCGGTGCTGATGCTCACGGCGCGCGACGAGGTGGCCGACCGGGTCGCCGGGCTCGACGCCGGTGCCGACGACTACCTCCCCAAGCCGTTCGCGCTCGAAGAGCTGTTGGCCCGGCTGCGGGCCCTGCTCCGTCGGTCGCACGCGGCGGGCGGCGCCGACCCTGCCGACCTCGAGGTCCACCGCTTCGCCGATCTCGCGGTGAACCCGGCCACCCGCGAAGTCAGCCGTGGCGACCGCCAGATCCGATTGACGCGCACCGAGTTCTCGCTGCTCGAGGCGCTGATCCGGCGGCCGCGCCGGGTGCTGACCCGGGCCCAGCTCCTCGACGAGGTGTGGGGGTACGACTTCCCCACGACGGCCAACTCGCTGGAGGTCTACATCGGGTACCTGCGGCGCAAGACCGAAGAAGGCGGCGAGATCCGCCTCGTCCACACGGTGCGCGGGGTCGGGTACGTCCTGCGAGAGACCGCCCCGTGAGCGAGGCGATCGAGCCCCCACGGCGCTCGATCTCGCTGCGGGGACGGGTCGCCCTCCTCGTCGCAGCTGCCGTCGCGGTTGCCGTGGCCGTCCTCTCGCTCGCCGTCTACCTCGGCATCCGCTCGCAGCTCAGCGACGACTTCGACAACGCCTTGCTCGCCCGGGCGCAGGCTGCGGTGCAGGGAGCCCTGGCCGACCCGCGGCTGCTCGCCTCGGTCCCAGCCGACGCGCTCGGTGACGTCCGCGTCGCGGTCGTGACCTCGAGTGGTTCCGCCGTCGTGGCTTCAGGTGGGACCGCTCCCCCGCTCGGTCCGGTGGAGCTCGCGGTCGCCCGGCGCCAGCTCGCGCAGTCGGTCCGTTCGGTCTCGGACGGTTCGGGCACGATGACGGTCGTGGCCGTCCCGGCCGGGCAGGGCACGGCGCTGGTGCTCGCCGAGTCGACCCAGGCGACCGCGGACACCCTGCGGACGCTCCGGCTCACCCTCCTGCTTGTCGGCCTGCTGGGAGTGGCTGCCGCCGCAGCGGTGGGGCTGATCGTGGCCAGGGCGGGCCTGCGCCCCGTCGAGCAGCTGACCGCCGCGGCCGAGGAGATCGCGCGCACGGAACGGCTCGACCCGATCGCCGTCCACGGCACCGACGAGCTGGCCCGGCTGACCACGGCCTTCAACTCGATGCTGGTGGCCCTCGACACGTCACGCACGCGTCAGCGCCAACTCGTCGCCGACGCCGGCCACGAGCTCCGCACACCGCTGACCTCGTTGCGCACCAACGTCGAGCTGCTGGTGCAGAGCGACGCTTCGCAGCCCGAGGCCCGGTTGAGCGCCTCGGACCGCGAGGCGCTGATGGCCGACGTCCGGGCCCAGATCGAGGAGCTCGGTGCGCTGGTCGGCGACCTCGTCGAGCTGTCCCGCGACGAGGAAACCGGTGTCGCCGAGCGGGTCCCGGTCGACCTGGCCGAGACCGTCGACCGCGCCACCGAGCGCGCCCGGCGCCGAGCCCCTCAGCTCAGGTTCGACGTCAGGCTGGAGCCGTGGGAGGTCGTCGGTGACCAGGCCGGTCTCGAGCGCGCGGTGATGAACCTGCTCGACAACGCCGCCAAGTGGTCGCCGAGCGGCGGCACGGTCACGGTGCGTCTGACCAGCGGGGTGCTCACGGTCAGCGACGAGGGGCCCGGTATCGCCGCCGCCGACCTGCCGCACGTCTTCGAACGGTTCTACCGGTCGTCTGCCGCACGCGCGATGCCCGGGTCCGGCCTGGGGCTCGCCATCGTCGCCCAGACCGTTGCCCGGCACGGCGGCGCCGTGTCCGCGGGTCCGGTCGACCCGGACGACGCACGCCCCGGGACCCGGCTGACCCTGCAGCTCCCGGGCGCGCCGGTTTCTTAGCCGGCTCTGCGGGGGTTCTCAGTGGCTTCTTAGGTTCCGTCGACACAGTGGTCCCATGACCGAGACGCCAAACGACCAGACGCCGAGCAACCCCCACGCCAGCGACCCGTACGGGCAGCCCACGCAGCCGCTGCCCTGGTACGTGCAGCCGGACACCGACGCCGTCGACCCGGCAACAGGTGCCGCCCCGGTTGCGGGCCGGCCCCGACGTACCGTCGCCCTGGTCGTCGCCGCGGCGCTGCTGTCCGGCGTCACCGGTGGCGGGCTCGGCGCTGCGGCGGTCCTCCACCGCGACGCGACGACGACGGCCACCAGCTCCACGGTGGGCAGCAGCTCTACGGGCCAGGTCAACCCCGTCTCGCTGCCGACCGGCTCGATCGAGAAGGTAGCCGCGCTCGTGCTGCCGAGCGTCGTGTCGATCCAGGAGCGGTCCACCGACGGTAGCGGGGGCACCGGCTCCGGTTTCGTGCTCTCGGCCGACGGCCTGATCCTGACCAACAACCACGTCGTCGCGGGGGCCGCGAATGGCGGCCAGCTCAACGTCTCCTTTCAGAACGGGCAGACCGCCACCGCGACGATCGTGGGACGCGACCCCAGTGCCGACCTAGCGGTGATCCGGGTCAAGGGCGCAACGGGTCTGGTTCCCGCCACCCTCGGCAGGTCGGCGAACCTGCACGTCGGGCAGACCGTCGTCGCCGTCGGGTCCCCGCTGGGACTCTCAGGCACCGTGACGTCCGGCATCGTCAGTGCCCTCGACCGGCCGGTCCGCACCGGCTCGTCCGACGCCACCACCAGCTCGGACGTCTCGGTGCTGAACGCGATCCAGACCGACGCCGCGATCAACCCGGGCAACTCCGGTGGACCCCTGGTCGACCTGTCCGGCGCCGTCGTCGGCATCAACTCGGCCATAGCGTCGCTCGGCGCGGCGTCCGGCACGCAGTCCGGTTCGATCGGCCTCGGCTTCTCGATCCCCATCGACCAGGCCAAGCGGATCGCCGACGAGCTGATCGCGAACGGCAAGGCCACCCACGCCCAGCTCGGCATCTCGGTCGGTGACGCCACCACGGGGGCGGGCGCGCTCCTCGGCACCGTCAACCCGGGCGGCGCGGCGGAGCGGGCCGGGCTGAGATCGGGCGACGTCGTGATCAAGGTCGGCGCCCGGCAGATCGAGAACGCCGACGCGCTCGTGGCGACGATCCGGTCGTCCCGACCCGGTGACCAGGTGACGCTGACCTACGTACGCGACGGCAGGACGGCCACCACCACGGTGACCCTCGCCGAGTCGTCCAGCTAGATCAGCCGGCGGTCGGTCGCCCAGACCGTGAGCTCGTGCCGGTTCGACAGCTGCAGCTTACGGAGCACCGCCGATACGTGGGTCTCGACCGTCTTCACCGAGATGAACAGCTCACGGGCCACCTCCTTGTACGCGTAACCGCGCGCGATGAGCCGCATCACCTCGCGCTCACGCTGGCTGAGCCGGTCGAGCTCCTCGTCCACGACGGGGACGTCGGCCGAGCCGGCGAACGCATCGAGAACGAACCCGGCCAGCCGCGGCGAGAACACCGCGTCGCCATCGGCCACCCGGGCCACCGCCGACGCCAGCTCCGGCCCGGTGATCGATTTCGTGACGTAGCCGCGAGCCCCCGCCCGGATCACCCCGATGACGTCCTCGGCCGCGTCCGACACCGAGAGCGCGAGGAACCGCGACTCGACCCCGGCGGCTACGCACCGCAGCACCACGTCGCGGCCGTTGCCACCGGGCAGGTGTACGTCGAGCAGCACGACATCGGGCCGGGTCGCCGTGATCACCGCGACCGCCTCGTCGACGTCGGCGGCCTCGCCCACGATGTCGACGACTTCCCCGATCTCGGTGCGGACCCCTGACCGGAACATCCGGTGGTCGTCGACGAGGACGACCCGCGGCAGCGACTTGACCGGGGCGTCGTTCACTGCTGCCCCGCGATGGCCACCCGCGGCAGGATCAGCCGGATCTCCGCCCCTGCGCCGGGCTCGGTGCGAACCTCCGCTCGACCACCGTGGCGTTCCATGCGTCCGATGATGGACTGCCGGACCCCGAGCCGGTCGGCCGGGATGGCCGCGACGTCGAACCCGGGCCCGCGGTCACGTACGAAGACCGAGGCCTGCGTGGGCTCGAGCTCGGCGTAGACCGAGACCGGGCCAGTCCCGACGGCGTACTTGGCGGCGTTCACCATCGCCTCCCGAGCAGCCTGCAGCAGGGCGGCCAGCCCTTCGTCGACCGGCCCGTCACCCACAACGACCACGTCGACGGTGCCGCCGTGCAGCTCCTCGACCTCCGCGGCCGCCGCCTCGAGGCCGGCCCGGAACCGGGTGGGGTCGGCGTTCTCGGGCCGGTAGAGCCACGACCGCAGCGCCCGCTCCTCCACCCGGGCCAGCTGCACGACGGCCCGTGGGTCGTCCGCGTTGCGCTGGATCAACGTGAGGGTCTGCAGAACCGAGTCGTGCACGTGCGCTGCCAGCTCTGCGCGTTCCTGGCTGCGGATGCGTTCGCGTCGTTCGTCGGTGAGCTCACGGGTCGTACGGAGCAGCCACGGGCCGGCCACCACCGCGACGCCGGCCAGGACCGCGAGACCGCCGGCGATCCCGTCGACGGCAGCCTTGACCCCGCCGCGCGACGCGAGGACGGCGCCCGCACCGACCGCGACGAACACCAGCCCGACCACGATACGCACCCACGCTCGCGTACCCGTCGCGCCCTCCGTCGCCGTACGTCGCCAGCGGGCTCGCTGTGCGTCGTCACCCACCCGCCACAGCACGGCGACGCCGACGCCGATCACCAGCAGCGGGGCGGCGCCGGCGGGGCCGGGTTGGACGCCGGCCTCGCCGAGCAGGAGCACGACCCCCAGCCCCACTGCGCCGAGCGCCAGCAACGGGCCGAGGCGGCCCGAGCGGTCGTCCGCCGCGTCCGCGGCCGCCGGGGCGTCAGCGTCCGGCCGCAACGGCGCGAGCACCCACAACGCCGCGTAGAGCGCGATCCCGGACCCGCCAGAGAACGCGAGCAGCACGAAGCCGATCCGTATCAGCCTGGTTGAGGTGCCGAGGTGCTCGGCCAGTCCCGAGCCGACACCGGCCACCATCCGCTGGTCGGTCGAACGGTAGAAACGGGGAGGCCGATCGCCTCTGGGTGGCGCCGCGGCCAGGCCGACAGAATGGGTCACCAGGCCATCGTGCTGGATCCGGGGACCTACCGGCATCAGGTCCCGGCCCCGAGGCTCCCGCCTCGTCGCTCAGGGTGCGGTCAGGGTCGGGTCAGGGGAGTTACCGGATCCCGTGGCGCGACCGGAGAGGAAGGCTGAGGACATGACCGAGACACCATCGACAACCTCGTACCCGCCGCCCGGTTCACCGCCCCCCCGGCCACCGCCCCCGCTGCCGCCGGTCTCCCCGCCGCTGTTCCGCAGCCGAACCGACCGCAAGGTCGCCGGTGTCTGCGGCGGCGGCGGCCGACGCTTCGGCATCGACCCCCTGATCCTGCGCGTCGTCGTCGTCGTCCTCGCCGTGTTCGGGGGCAGCGGGATCGTCCTGTACGCCTTGGGCTGGCTGCTGATCCCCGACGAAGGCGCCGACCGGTCGATCGCCCAACGCGCCGTCGACCAGAACGGACGCCGGGGCGACCGTAGCGGCTTCGCCACCGTCGTCATCGGCGTGCTCGCCGGCATCGCCGTCCTGCTCCTTCTCGGCGGACTGGTCGCCGGTCTCGGCCTGAACCAGGACGGCTACTCGCTCGACGTCTGGCCCCTGGTCGTCATCGGCGGGATCGCCGCGGCCGTGTGGTACTCGAGCCGGCCGGACTCCGGGTCGACCCCGGCTTCCCCGGCGACCCCCGGCGCTACGCCGTACGGGCCGTACGCCGCGTACGCGACGCCGTACGCGGCGCCGACAACGACCCCTCAGGTGGTGCAGCCGCCAAAACCCCGCCGACCTCGGTCGGTGCTTGGCCCGGTCACGCTGAGCCTGGCCGCGATGGCCGCAGGGGTCATGGCGCTGATCGACCGCACCGGCGCGGCTCACGTCACGTCGACGGTCTTCCTGGCCGTGCTGCTTGCGGTGGTCGGGCTCGGGCTCGTCGTCGGCGCCTTCGTCGGCAGGGGCCGCGGGCTGATCGTCTGGGGCGTGCTCCTGGCACTGCTGACCGCGGGGTCAGCAGCTGCCTCGCAGGTCGACCTGCACCAGACGGGCGACGTCACCTGGCGACCGGCCACGGCGGCCAGCGTGCCCGTCGATGGCTACACGTGGGGCGCGGGCGACGTCTCGCTCGACCTGACGTCGCTGCCCACCGGTATGGACCCTGTTCGGGTGAGCGCGCAGCTCGGGGTCGGCACCCTCACCGTCACCGTCCCCGCGGACGCCTGGGTCCGCGTCGTCGGTCACGTCGGCGTCGGCACGATCCGACTGCCCGCTGGCCAGGTCAGCGACGGTCTCGCCCGCTCCGCGGAGGCCACCTTCGGCGGCGACCTGGTGTCGCCGAACCACGATCTGATCCTCGACCTGACCGTCGGGGCCGGCACCCTGGAGGTACACCGTGCGTCGTCATGAGCTGGATCTGACCTCCCTGATCTCCGGCTTGGTGCTGGTCGGAGTCGCCGCCGCCTACCTGATCGCTGCGGCAACCGGCCGGCGCGTCGACGGCGCGTGGGTCCTTCCGATCGGACTGATCGGGCTCGGCCTGGCCGGTCTGGTCGGCAGCCTGCGCCGCGCCCACGCAGTGGACCCGGCCCCGCACCACCCGGACCGCCCCGCGGCTTAGCCTGACGGCCTGAGCCTGAGGGCCTAGCCTCGACCCGAGGTTGCCGGACGAGCCGAGGAGGGCTTGAGTTGCGTGGCTGAGTCTGCGTACGGCCGCACCGGACGCCCGACCCTGGAGGCCGTGGCCGAGCGGGCGGGCGTCTCCAGGGCCACGGCTTCGCGGGTGATCACCGGCTCGCCACGGGTCAGCTCCACGGCCCGGGCCGCGGTCGAGGAGGCGGTCGCCGAGCTCGGCTACCTCCCCAACCTCGCGGCGCGTTCGCTCGTCACGCAACGTACCGACGCCGTTGCCGTCGTCGTGTCCGAGCCGGAGAGCCGAGTGTTCAGCGACCCGTTCTTCGGCGCGATGATCCGCGGCATCAGTCGGGGCCTGGCCGCAGAGGGCCTGCAGATGCTGCTGCTCATGGTGCAGTCGCCTGACGACGCCACGCGAGCCGCGCGCTTCCTCACCGGGCGGCACGTCGATGGTGCCCTGATGTACTCCCTGCACAAGAGCGACCCGCTTCCCGAGGTTGCCCGCTCGCTGGGCCTGCCCACGGCGTACGGCGGACGTCCCTGGACCAACACCGGGCACGAGCTGTACGTCGATGCCGACAACCGGGGCGGGGCCCGCACCGCGGTCGAGTACCTGCGCGACCACGGCCGCACCCGGGTCGCGACGATCGCCGGACCCCTCGACCAGTTCGTGTCGATCGACCGACTAGCGGGGTTCCGCGACGTCTTCCCCGCCACCTCCGACGACCTGATCGTCTCGGCCGACTTCACCCAGGAGGGCGGCGAGCACGCGATGGACCAGCTGCTGAGGCTGGTGCCGGACCTGGACGCGGTGTTCTGCGCCTCCGACCTGATGGCGGCCGGGGCGCTGCGGTCGCTGCGGCGACACGGGCGGCGGGTCCCGGACGACGTCGCCGTGGTCGGGTTCGACGACCACGACCAGGTGGCCCGCTGGACGGACCCGCCGCTGACGACGGTGCACCAGGACGTCGAGCTGATGGGGCACGAGCTCACCCGGCTGCTCGCCGCGGTGCTGCGCGGCCAACCGACCCCCGAGTCGGTCGTCATGCCAACCCGCCTGGTCATCCGCGCCTCCGCCTAACCCCCACCCCCCGTTCCGGGGGGCTGCTCAGAGGGGGCGGTAGGTGAAGAAGTCGAAGTCGGCGTACGCACCGGTGCGGGCGAGGTCCTGCACGCACAGGCCCAGGAAGGCGCCGGTGAGGCCCTCGCTCTCGGCGTCGAGCCCCCGCCACACGGTCGCGTACTCGTCGGAGAGCCGGCTCGCATCGAGCACCGGCCCGAGCGTGGTCCACGCCGTGCCGTCCGGGCTCACCGAGAACGTCAGGTCGGCGCCGCGCACGTGCGCCCTCAGGTGGACGCGTGGCCAGCCCCCGACGCTGACGTCGGCAGCCGGCTGCTGCAGCCGCCCGTGGTCACACGACAGTACGCCGACGCACCTGGCTCCCTCATCGTCGAGCGTCACCCGCAGGTAGTGCCACAACCCGGTCTGGTAGTAGTGGACCAGACCGGCCATCTGCTGGAACGAGTCGGGGGCGAACTCCAGCACCGTCTCGGCGACGCAGGAGTGGTGCTGCTGTCGGCGGGCGACGAGGCCCTGCCGGAACCTCGACCCGAGCGACTCGCCGCCGGTGATCCGGAGCCAACCCGGCCGCGCAGAGAGGTCGGCCCACTCGGCGGAGGGCGCACGGCGCAGGCCCATCCACTCCGGCCCCAGGACGGCGCCGTCGAAGTCGTCCCACTCGTCGGGCACGGGCCAAGGCTGCGGCGGGACGGCCGGGCCTGGAACCTGTTGCAGGGCAACATCTCCGACCACGTACGGCCAACCGTCCGCGGTCCAGTCGACGGGCAGGATCGCGGTCTCGCGCCCCAGGACGCACCGACCCAGCGGCGTCAGCGGCCGGGCACACAGCGCAGCCATCCACCAAGTGCCGTCCGGTGCGTCGACCAGGCTCGCGTGCCCGACCTTCTGCAGCGGCAGGTCGAGCCGGTCGAACGACGAGACCACCGGGTTCGTCGGGTGCACCTCGTACGGGCCGGTGATCGAGCGTGACCGCGCCACCGTGACGGCGTGCTCGTACGACGATCCACCCTCGGCCGTCACGAGGTAGTACCAACCGTCGCGCTGGTAGAGGTGCGGCCCCTCGACCACCCCCAGCTCGGTGCCCGCGAAGATCACGATGGCCGGCCCAGCGACCCGACCGCTCCCGATGTCGACCTCCTGGACGACGATGCCGCTGAAGGGGTCACGGCCCGGCCGGTGGTCCCAGTGGACGCTGACCAACCAGTCACGCCCGGTGCCGTCGCGGAAGAGCGACGGGTCGTAGCCACGTGTGGGCAGGGCGACGGGAGTGGACCACGGACCGTCGATCGTCGGCGACGTCACGGCGAAGCTGAGCGCGTCGCGGAAGGCGCCGCGGTGGTTGCGCACGTTGCTGAACACCAGCCGGAACGAGCCGTCCGCGTAGGAAAGGTCGGGCGCCCGGACCCCTCCGGAGTCCGGCACGCCGAGAAGGTCGATGAGGCCGGGGCCGCCGAGCGCCCCGCCCAGCGGGCGCCAGTGCACGAGGTCGCGTGAGTGGTGCAGAGTGACGCCAGGGGCCCACTCGAACGTCGAGGTGGCGATGTAGAAGTCGTGGCCGACCCGGACGATCGACGGGTCGGGGTGGAAGCCGGGCAGCACGGGGTTCTTGATCAGGGCGCCGTCGAGTCCGAGCTGATCGTCCGCCAGCTCAACGAGACCTGCTGCCGGTTGCTGCCCCGTCGTCACACTCATCGCGTCCCCGATCTTCCGTCCGACGGCCTGACGGTGTGAGAGCGCTCTCACACCGTCAGGCACCACACTCGGGGAAGCCCTCCCCCCTGTCAAGGGCCAACCGTCCCCGAGCCTTCCCACTCCGGTAACCGTTGCGTGTTAGTGCCAGCGTCGGAATCGTCACGGCGCACGTGGACTTGGCGACGATCGGAGCCCTAACGTGACGCGTGCAACCGACAGGGGGATTGATGGCCGGCATGACCGAGCACCAGGACGTAGCCGCGCCGATGCCCTCCAGCGAACCCGCCGACAGTGCTCGCCTCTTGGAAGCCGTACTCGATTCGACCCCGAGCGCCATCGCGATCTACGAGACCGACGCGGACGCCCCTTGGGGCTCTCGGCTGCTCCGCCTGAGTGCCGCGTTCACCGAGCTCACGGGCTACTCCAGCGACGAGCTCGCCGGAACCGGCCTGGGGATCATGGCCGGTCCCGAGACCGACTCGCCCACGTGGCAGCGGCTGATCGACTCGGTCCGCCACGGCAAGCCCGACGAAGGCCTGGTCCGGCTCTACGGCAAGGACGGCCAACCGTTCTGGGACGAGATCCACCTCGCGCCGATCCAGCTGGCCTCCGGGCCGGACGTGACCGGGCCGGAGGTGACCCGCTCCTACTGGATGGCGCGGCACTGCGATGTCACCGAGCAGCGGGAGCGCGCCGCGGCGCGCGACCAGGAGCTCGCCTTCCTCAGCCTCTTGGGGGCCTCGGCGCCGTACCAGTCGGCGGTGCTGGCCGCGGACGGTCGGATCCTCGCGGTGAACGACGCCTGGCGGACCTTCTGGTCCGCGCGGACCGGCGACAGCCTCCCCGCCGAGCCCGGCTCGAACTTCCTCACCGTCTGCGAGCAGCAGCTTGTTCTCCCGGCTGACCAGAAGCAGGGCTCGATCGATGGCTTCCGACGCGTGACCTCGGGCCTTCGTGCGGTCCACTGCATCGACTACGAGGCTGTCGGCTTCGACGCACCACGATGGTTCCAGCTCCAGTGCACGGGGATCGACACCGCCGGCCTCCCCGGCCAGGAGTCGCCCGCGGTCAGGTCCGCCACAGCCGTCGTCACCCTCGCCGACATCACCGCGCGCAAGCTCAACGAGGCCGAGCTCTCGAGGCGCGCCCTCACCGACCTGCTCACGGGGCTGCTCAACCGGGCCGGGCTCGTCACGCGGCTGGCGTCGTCGTCACCCCCGGCCCAGAGTTCGGCGGTCCTGATCGACCTCGACGCGTTCAAGCAGGTCAACGACTCCTACGGGCACAGCCTCGGCGACGAGCTGCTGGTCACTATCGCGATCCGGATCAGCCAGCTGGTCGGCGACAGCGGGCTCACCTGTCGGCTCAGCGGCGACGGATTCCTGGTCTACCTCGCGGACCGCAGCCCGGGCGACACGGAAGCCTTCGCCGCGACCTTGCTCGACGCCATCGCCGCCCCGGTTCCACTGCGCGGCGGTTCGCTCGAGCTGACCGTGACGGCCGCGGCCGGTGTCGCTCACTCCAGCACGTCCCGCGGCATCGAGAGCCTGCTGCGCGACGCGGACTCGGCGATGTACCGCGCAAAGGAGCTCGGCCGCAGCCGGATCGAGGTGTATACACCGGCTCTCAACGAAAGGTCGTTGCACCGGCTCGACCTCGAGATGGGGCTGCGCCGCGCTCTCGCCGACCGCGACTTCGTCCTGTACTACCAACCCATCATCGACCTCCGCACCGGCGCGACCCTCGGTCAGGAGGCGTTGCTGCGCTGGCAGTCGCCCGAGGGCCTGCGGCTGCCGGGCGTCTTCCTCGAGGTGGCCGAGAGCAGCGGGCTGATCCGTCCCATCGGCCATTGGGCGCTGCGTGAGGCCTTGCGCCACGCGGCACTTTGGCGCCAGGCTGGCAACGACTGGGTCGTGCACGTCAACGTCGCCGCCACCCAGCTGCTGGACGACGAGATCGTGCACACCCTCACCGCGGCCCTCGCGGCCCACGCTCTGCCCGGTTCGAGCGTCTGCCTCGAGGTCACCGAGACCGAGCTGCTGCCCACGATCGACGGTGCTTCCGCTGTGCTCGAACGGCTGCACGCCACCGGTGCGGGACTGGCGCTCGACGACTTCGGCGTCGGCTACTTCTCGCTGAGCCACCTGATCGACCTGCCGGTCACCATGCTCAAGATCGACCGCAGCTTCGTCCAGGGCCTCGACGACCGCTCGCACGTCGCGATCGTGTCGGCGCTCACGACGCTGTCCGGCAAGCTCGACCTCGAGATCGTCGCCGAGGGGCTGGAGACGGCGGAGCAGGTCGCACAGGTCCGTGCGCTCGGCTGCACCATCGGCCAGGGCTACCTGTTCGGCCGCCCCGTCCGCGACGCGGTGCCCGGCCGGCTCGGATTCTTCCGCTGATGCCCAAGGACCATGGGCCCTGGCACCGACCATCGCCGGGCGCAAGAGTGGGAAGAGCACGGACGATTCCCGTCCGGCGTTAGTGATGTATTCGTCTACGAAGGGTGGTCCGCCATGAATGCGCAGTCCGATCAGGCCAAGGGCAAGGCCAAGCAGGCGGCAGGAGTCATCACGGGCGACAAGAACCTCGAAGCCGAGGGCAAGAACGACCGCGTGGCAGCCGACGTCAAGGGCAAGGTCGAGCAGGCGAAAGAGAAGGTCGAAGAAGTCATCGACCTCGCGGAGGAGAAGGCCAACGACCTGGTCGACAAGGCCAAGGACGCCCTGCACCGCAAGTAGTTGTTCGCTTACGAACGTCGCCTCCGGGTCGCTGACGCCAACCGTCCGGTTGCTTTCGGCAGTCGCCGGTTGATCCGGCACCGCGTGGTTGTGTTTCGTCACGCAATGGCGTCGCCCCATCCCGGCTCCACCCGCGGCCGACACTCATCGCTGTGCCGCTCGCAGCTCAGTCGGCGCCCATCGCGTGGCGAAACGCAACCGCGCTGTGGCTTACTCCCACTCGATGGTGCCGGGGGGCTTGCTGGTCACGTCCAGCGTCACCCGGTTCACCTCGCGCACCTCGTTGGTGATCCGGGTCGAGATCCGCTCGAGGACGTCGTACGGGATGCGGGCCCAGTCGGCGGTCATGGCGTCCTCGCTGGTCACTGGGCGCAGCACCACCGGGTGCCCGTACGTCCGGCCGTCGCCCTGCACACCGACCGAGCGGACCTCGGCGAGCAGCACGACGGGACACTGCCAGATGGTGCGGTCGAGGCCGGCAAGGGTGAGTTCCTCGCGGGCGATCGCGTCGGCCTCGCGCAGGATGTCGAGCCGCTCCTGCGTGACGGCTCCGATGATGCGGATGCCGAGCCCGGGCCCGGGGAACGGTTGGCGCCACACGATCTCGGCCGGCAGCCCGAGCTGCTCGCCGACGGCGCGCACCACGTCCTTGAACAGCGCCCGCAGCGGTTCGACGAGCGCGAACTGCAGGTCGTCCGGCAGGCCGCCCACGTTGTGGTGGCTCTTGATGTTCGCTGTACCGGTACCGCCGCCGGACTCGACGACGTCGGGGTACAAGGTGCCCTGGACGAGGAACTCGACCGGCTCACCGTGCGCCCCGGCGTCTGCGACGACTCCACGGGCCGCGGCCTCGAACACCCTGATGAACTCCCGGCCGATGATCTTGCGCTTTGTCTCAGGGTCGGTGACGTCGGCGAGCGCGTCGAGGAAGCGCTGCTGAGCGTCGACGACCTTGAGCGTCACGCCGGTGGCGGCGACATAGTCGCGTTCGACCTGCTCGGCCTCGCCCTTGCGCAGCAGCCCGTGGTCGACGAAGACGCAGGTGAGCTGGTCGCCGACCGCGCGCTGCACGAGGGCTGCCGCGACGGCGGAGTCGACCCCGCCGGAAAGCCCGCACACGACGCGCCCGGTGCCGACCTGGGCCCGGATCGCCGCGACCTGGTCGTCGATCACGTTGGCCGTCGTCCAAGTAGGGCTCAGGCCGGCGACGTCGTAGAGGAACCGCTCGAGCACGCGCTGCCCGTGCTCGCTGTGCAGCACCTCGGGGTGGAACTGCACTCCGGCGAAACCGCGGTCGACGTCCTCGAACGCTGCCACCGGAGCACCCGCCGAGCGCGCCGTCACCGTGAAGCCGGCGGGCGCCAGCTCGACGGAGTCGCCGTGCGACATCCACACCGACAGGTCGGCCGGGAGCCCCTCGAAGAGCACCGAACCGGCGGACGTGCTGACCGGGGTACGCCCGAACTCGCTGAGGCCGGTGCGGGCCACGGAACCGCCGAGGGCCACCGCCATCGCCTGGAAGCCGTAGCAGATGCCGAACGCCGGGATGCCGGTGTCGAAGAGCGCGGGGTCGACCTGAGGAGCACCCTCGGTGTACACGCTGGACGGCCCGCCGGACAGGATCAGCGCGGCCGGCTTTCGGGCGATGATCGCCTCGACCGAGATCGACGACGGGACGATCTCGCTGTAGACGTGGGCCTCGCGGACACGCCGGGCGATGAGCTGCGCGTACTGGGCGCCGAAGTCCACGACGAGAACGACACCGGGAGAACCGGACTGGGCGTGCGTGGAGTCGGCCGTCACGCATGCAGCCTACCGGCGGTGCAGCCGATAACCGTTTCGGTCCTGGGGCTCAGGGCGTCTAGCGTGGGCGCTCGTGCGCACCCTCCCGCTGGCTGACCCCGGTACCCCGGAGCTGCGCTCCCCCGCGGCTTACCTCTGGTGGCTCTTCAAGGGTCAGAAGGCCACGATGTTCGGCGGGATCTGCGCCGGCGTCGTGTGGATGGGTGGGCAGGCGTTCGTGCCCGCGATCCTCGGCAAGGCCATCGACCAAGGGGTCGCCGCCAAGGACACCGCAGCCCTGCTCGACTGGTCGATGGCGCTGCTCGCCATTGGCTGTCTCCAGGCCGGCGCCGGCGTCGTACGGCACCGGATGGCCGTCATCAACTGGCTGACCGCGACCTTCCGCACCCAGCAGCTCGTCAGCCGCAAAGCGGCCGAGCTCGGGGCGAGCCTGCCGGCGCAGGTGGCCACCGGCGACATCGTCAGCGTCACGGCCGCCGACGTCTTCCGGATCGGCGGCGCGTACGACGTCACCGCGCGGGCGGCAGGCGCCCTCGTCGCGTTCGTCCTGGTCGCGGTCATCTTGCTGCGGTCGTCGGTCACGCTCGGACTCATCGTGCTCATCGGCGTCCCGGTGCTGACCTTGGCCATAACCCCGTTGCTGCGCCCGCTGCAGCGACGCCAGTACGAGCAGCGCAAGCTCCTCGGTGAGCTCACGACGCTGGGCTCCGACACCGTCGCGGGGCTGCGGGTGCTTCGCGGAGTCGGCGGGGAGGAGACGTTCCTGGCCCGGTTCCGTGAGGTGTCGCAACGGGTCCGCCAGGCCGGTGTCAAGGTAGCGGTCATCCAGGCGACCCTCGACGCCGTCCAGGTGCTGCTGCCCGGGGTGTTCATCGTCGCGGTCACCTGGATCGGAGCCAGGTACGCCGTCGAAGGCACCCTGTCGGTCGGCCAGCTGGTCGCGTTCTACGGGTACGCCGCGTTCCTCGTCACGCCACTGCGCACCGCGACCGAGACCGCCGACAAGGTCACCACCGCGCTGGTGAGTGCAGCCCGCGTCATCGCCGTGCTGCGGCTCGAACCGGTGCTCGTCGACCCCGCCGAAGCGGCCACGGCGCCCCCCGTCGGTTCGCAGCTCGCCGACCCCGTGTCCGGCTTCGTCGCGCCCGCCGGCCAGCTGATCGGCGTCGCCTGCCCGACCCCCGAGGACACCGCGGCCCTGGCCGACCGGCTCGGCCGCTACGTCGACACCGACGACCCGACCACGGCGGTGACCCTCGGCGGCGTCCGGCTGGCCGACCTCCCGCTGCGTACGGTCCGCGACCGGATCCTGGTGGGCGACAAGGACCCGCGCGTCTTCACCGGGGTGCTACGGGCCGAGCTCGACCCGAGGGGCGGCGCCGGCGACGCGACCCTTGTCGCAGCCCTTGAGGCCGCCGGCGCCGAGGACGTGCTCGACGCCCTCGACGGCGGGCTCGACGCCGACGTCGAGGAACGCGGCCGGTCGTTCTCCGGCGGTCAGCGGCAACGACTCGTCCTGGCCCGGGCCTTGGTCGTCAACCCGGAGATCCTGGTGCTCGACGAGCCCACCAGCGCGGTCGATGCGCACACCGAGGCCAGGATCGCTGCGCGGCTGCACGGGTTCCGGGCCGGCCGCACCACCGTCGTCATGACCACCTCCCCCCTGCTGCTCGAGCAGTGCGACGAGGTCGCCCTCCTCGTCGGCGGCACGGTGGTGGCGCACGGTACGCACCGGGCACTGATGCGCACCGACCCCAACTACCGCGCGGTCGTCATCCGCGGCGAGGCCCTGGTCAGCCCGGTGACCACGTGAGGCGCACCCTGCCGGTCGCGACCGGCGTCCAGACCCGGGCCTACGCGCGCGTCCTGGTGCGCCGGCACCCCCGGGCGCTCAGCGGCATGCTCGCTCTGCACGCGTTCGCGGCCGTGACCGGCCTGGCCGGCCCGGTGATCCTGGGCGGCCTCGTGCAATCGGTGCAGAACGGCACCACGACCGCCCACGTCGACCGCCTGGCGCTGGTGCTGATGGGGTTCCTCGTGGCCCAGACGGCGCTGACCCAGCTGGCCCGGCGCCAGTCGTTCGTCCTCGGCGAGCAGGTGCTGGCCGACCTGCGCGAGGACTTCCTCGCCCGCGTGCTCGCGCTGCCGCTCAGCACGGTCGAGCGGGCTGGCACCGGTGACCTGCTCACCCGGACGACGAGCGACGTCGACTCCCTCGCCCGCACCGTCCGGTTCGCGGTTCCCGAGACGATGGTCGCGGCGGTGACCACAGTGCTCACAGCCGGGGCGGCGTTCCTCGTGTCTCCGCTCCTGGCCATGCCCTGCCTGATCGTCGCCCCGCTGCTCGCCGTGTCGACCCGCTGGTACCTCAAGCGGGCCCCAGCCGGCTACCTCGCCGAGCGCGAGGCGTACTCCGTCATGACCGCGGGGGTCTCCGAGACGGCCGACGGGGCCCGCACCGTCGAGGCGTTGCAGCTCGCCCCGCGCCGGATCAAGGCCGGTGACGACGACGTCGCGCAGTCGTACAAGGCCGAGCGCTACACGTTGTTCCTGCGCTGCGTCTGGTTCCCCGCCGTCGAGATCTCGTACATCGTGCCCGTGGTCGCGGTGCTCATCTTCGGCGGCTACCTGTACATCGCGGGCCGCGCGACGCTGGGTGAGGTCACCACGGTGACGCTGTACGTCCAGCAGCTCATCGACCCTGTCGACCGGCTGATCTCGTGGCTCGACGAGCTGCAGGTCGGCGGCACGTCGCTGGCCCGGCTGATCGGCGTCGCGAACGTCCCTGGCGACCGCGAGCCCAGTGGCCGCGTCCCCTCCGACGAGCACCTCGTCGCAGCCAACGTGCGGTACGCGTACAACGAGGGCCGAGACGTGCTGCACGGCATCGACCTCGACCTGCGTCCCGGCGAACGGCTTGCCGTGGTCGGACCGAGCGGGGCGGGCAAGTCCACCCTCGGCCGGCTGCTCGCCGGCATCCACGGTCCGCGCACCGGCAGCGTCACCGTCGGCGGGGTCGGCCTCACCGAGCTCGAGCTCGACGACCTGCGCGGCCACGTCGCGCTGGTCACGCAGGAGCACCACGTCTTCGTCGGCACGATCGAGGACAACGTACGACTGGCCCGGCCGGGCGCTCCTGCTGACGAGCTGGTCGCGGCGCTCGAGGCCGGCGTCCCCGTCTACTCGGTCGACGGCCGCACCATCGACGACGTCGTCGCCGACGAGCTCCGCGGGCGCGGCGTCACGCTTGCCGTCGCCGAGTCGTGCACCGGTGGCCTGTTGGGTGCGCGC
>JBBQWS010000055.1:0-20351 GCA_038210415.1 Actinomycetes bacterium | reverse complement strand
GCAGTCGTCCGTCGCGAGGAAGATCGTGCTGGCGAACCCCTTCGCCGTGAGCTCGGCGACCTGGGCGCGGGTGACCTCGTCCATCACGGGCGGACCGGGGATAGCCATGAGCACGACCGCGATCTGATCCTGATCGCGGGGCCCGACGGACAGCCAGCGGAAGTTGCCCATCTCAGGAACCGTGACGTCCTCGCGGACCTCGAAGCCGACCTTGTCGGTCCAGAACGCCAGCGCCTCGTCCTGGTCGTGCACCCAGAGCTGTGCGGTACTGATGCGGATCATGGTGTCCTCCTCGAATGTTCGGGCTGTGACGCGTCGAACCTACGGAAGCGGCTCATCGGGTGTCTTCTCCGATCGTGCTGTGTGCCGGGCGGCCGTACGCCTTGAGCACGCACAACGGGATCATCGCGAGGTTCGCCGCCGACGGGAACGACGCGCGGTACTCGGTCGGGGTGACCCCGTGCGCCCGGCGGAAGCTCGACGTGAACGAACCGACGCTGGACAACCCGACCTGCATACAGATGTCGGCGACGGAGTAGTCGGTGCCGCGGAGCAAGGTGGCTGCCCGCTCGAGCCGGCGAGTGAGCAGGTATGAGTACGGAGACTCACCGAAGGCCCGGCGGAACTCGCGGCTGAAGTGGGCCCGCGACAGGCACGCCGCCCCCGCGAGATCGTCCACGGTCAGCGCCTCGGCGTACCGCAGGTCGGCCAGGTCACGCGCCCGCACGAGGTGACGCACCGGCGGAATGGGCACACCCCTGACCGGCACCTCGTCAGGATAGTCACCCCGCTCGACAGCATCGCCCGTTCTTCCAACCTGCCTGTCGAGGCGTGTCCTTGAGGAGTAGCCTGCCCGCCATGTCGAAGCCGAATAGCTCCTTGACGCAAGATGCCGCCGAGGCGGACTGGACCAGCGTGCTCGCGGACGTTCCGCTCTTCTCCGAGCTGTCGGCGCGCCATGTGCGCAGCCTTGCCAAGCTGGCGAAGATCCAGCGGCTGCCGGTCTACACCAAGATCGTCCGGGAGGGCGAGCGCGCCGACGCCTTCTTCCTCCTGCTCGAAGGTTCCGCGACCGTGGCCCCACCGGGCAAGCGACCCGTCAAGCTCGGAGCCGGGGACTTCTTCGGCGAGCTGGCGTTGCTCGACAACTCGGTCCGGTCCGCGACGGTCGAGGCCCAGACCGATGTGCTCGTGGCACGCATCGGACAGACGAGCTTCCTTCGCCTGGTCCAGAACGAGCCCAAGGTGGCGCTGGGTCTGCTGCGTACGCTGGCTGCTCGGCTGCGCTCCAGCGAGGCGTCGCCCAAGCATTGACGGTGTCGCCCCGCCGAGGTCAGAGCGGGTGCGACGGACGAGTCGACCTGTACGCCGGGTTCTGTGACCGCGACGCCTTACGGCACTGTCGCGGCCGGCGACCATCCCTCTAGGCCTGCCGTTGCCGACAGGCTCAAGCGGTCTACCCGCAGGCTCGGGCGGGCAGCCCTCGAACGCCTGCGCAGGCCGCGCGCAGCCGAAGCGACGCACGACCCTTTTTGACCTTGCTCCGGGTGGGGTTTACCGAGCCGCCGGAGTCACCTCCGACGCTGGTGGTCTCTTACACCACCGTTTCACCCTTACCGGCTGGCAGCAGAAGCTGTCGACCGGCGGTCTGTTTTCTGTGGCACTGTCCCGCGGGTCACCCCGGGTGGGTGTTACCCACCACCTTGCCCTGTGGAGCCCGGACGTTCCTCGGCGGAACCGGTTTCCCGGTCCCGACGCGGCCGCCCAGCCGACTCGTCCGTCGTGCAGCCAGGGTAGCGGCCGACTACGCGGGTTCGAACCGGACGGTTCGGGTGGCTATCTCGGCGGCAGTGAGACGTACCCGGAGGGGTTCGCCGAGCGGCAGGCCGCCGGGCCCCGATGCGCACCTGGCCAGGACCGCTGGGTCGGTCAGCTGGACGACCCCGCCGCCGCGCTTCTCGTCGAGGTCCACGACGACCGAGTCGAACACCTCCCCCATCCGGTGCCGCAGCAGGGCGGCCTCGACGAGGTCGACGTCGGCCCGGTCGAGCGTGTTGCCCTTGTGGATGCCAGTCGCCATCTCCTCCGGCAAGGTCGGCAGGGCGGCGCGAACCCAGTCCGGCACCGGGACCCCGGCGCAGAGCGCCAGGCACACCTCCCCCGCGTACCGATCCACGAGTCGTCGGAGCGGAGCAGTGCAGTGCGTGTACGTCGCGGCGATGGCGGCGTGCGTCGTCACCGCGGGCGGTGCGCCGTCGAACGCCGCGTACGCCGCTCCGCGGAACAAGCTCGTCGCCTCGGAGAGGAAGGCTGCGTCGTGGTTGCGCTTGGCGTCCAGGGTGGAGAGCAGCGCGCCGTAGGAGTCGTCGGCCGCCCAGGCGATCCCGAGTCCGCGAGCGATCCGGCGCAACCGGTCGATGTCGCGAGGGTCGGCCGGCGGCATCGTCCGCAGCACCCCGATCCCTCCTGCGAGCATCAGCCCCGCTGCCGCCATGCCGGTGAGCAACGACATCTGAGCGTTCCAGTCCTCGACGGGCAGACCGGCCCGGAACCGCAGGCCCCAGGTGCCGTCAGCCGTTGGCACGACCTCCTGCTCCGGAGTGTTGAGGCTCATCCCGCCGCGGGACCGTTCGCGCTCCAGTCGCAACCGCCCCAGCTCGCGCAGCAGCAGCACCGACTCGGGTGCGGTCCCGGCGTCGATCGCTGCCTGCACCGTCAGGTAGTCCTGCTGCTCGCGACTACGCACCATCGCCCGCCGGACGTCGGTGCGGGTCAGCTCACCGGTTTCGTCCAGGTCGAGCGTCCACACCAGGGCAGGCCGGTCGACGCCAGGCAACAAAGAAGCGGCTCCATCACTGAGAACCGGCGGGTGCAAGGGGATCCGGCCGTCAGGGCCGTACAACGTCTCGACCCGGCGGTGCGCCTCGGTGTCGACGAGTCCCCCAGGGTCGACGAAGGCGCCGACGTCGGCAATCGCGTACCGCAGCCGGAACCCGGTGCCCGCGCGCTCGATCAGGTACGCCTGGTCGAGATCGGTCGAGCCCGCGGGGTCCAGCGTGGCGAACGCGAGGCCGGTGAGGTCGAGGTCCGGCCGACGGAAGTTGCGGGCCGACCGCGCGGCCTCGTCGAGCACGTCGGCGGCGAAGTGCTCGTCGACCTCCAGCTCGAGCCTGATCGCCTCGAAGCCGGCCTTGAGCTCGATGGCGCCGGCGGCAGGCGGCTGGAGGACGGACGGGGAGACCCGGAGGCGACGACGCGGCACCGGCCCACCGTAGTCACCCGGATGGGCGTCCACGCGCCGCTCCGCCTAAGGTGACGGATCGTGCTCGTCCTCCTGCCGCCCTCCGAGGGCAAAGCCGCCGCCCCTGCAAGCGGCAGCCGTCTGGATCTCGCCAGGTTGAGCTTTCCCGCTCTGGCCGTGACCCGCGCCGCGCTCGTGGCTGCTCTGAGCGCACTGTGCGACGGCGACGAGCAGCGGGCCCGCGACACGTTGGGCCTGTCGCCCGGGCTGGTCGACGAGATCGCGAAGAACCGCGTGCTGACGATCGCACCCACACTGCCCGTGGCCCGCCTCTACACCGGTGTGCTGTACGACGCCCTCGGACTGGCGACCCTCGATCCTGCGGCTCGTCGTCGCGCGGGACGCTCGTTGGTCGTGTTCAGCGCGCTCTGGGGCGCGGTGCGGCCAGGCGACCGGATTCCGCCGTACCGGCTCGCCCCCGACGTTGCGCTGCCCGGGCTCGGCAGCATCGCGGCACGATGGAAGGGCCCGCTCGACGACGCCCTCAACGAAGCGGCAGGGCGCGGCCTGGTGCTCGACCTTCGGTCCAGCTCGTACGCGGCGCTGTGGCGACCGTCCGGTGCGGTGGCCGACCGTACGGTCACGGTCCGGGTGCTTCAGGAGCGCCGGCCCGGTGAACCGTCGTCACGCGTCGTGGTGAGCCACTTCAACAAGGCCACCAAAGGCAGGCTCGTCCGCGCGCTGCTGGAGTCCGGCGCGGATCCCCGCCGCCCGACCGCGCTCGTCACGGCGATCCGCGACCTCGGCTACGTCGCAGAGAACGGCCCGCAGCCGAAACCGGGCCGCCCGCACCAGGTCGACGTCGTGGTGGCCGAGCTGTGACCGAGGGACGCTGGTTTCCGCTACCCGCTGAGGTGCCCCACGTCGTTGAAGGCCCGCAACGACACGTTGCCGTCAGCGAAGTACGCCAGCTCGGTGACTGACGCCGGCTTCAGCTCCATCCGGAAGATCGCCCGGGGCGGCGCGTCGAGGGCGAGCCGGACCAGAGTCTTGATCGGGCTGACGTGGGTGACCACCACGACGGTCTGCCCCGGGTAGCGGGCAATCAGGCGGTCGCGGGTCCGGCTCACCCGGGAGCTCACGGCGTCGAAGGACTCTCCGCCGGGTGGCGCGACCGACGTCGAGGCCAGCCAGCGCTCGAGCGCCAACGGGTCCTTCGCCTGCACCTCGGCGAACGTCAGCCCCTCCCAGTCGCCGAAGGCACACTCGGCCACGCCTCCCTCGACCCGGACCTCCAGCCCCAGGGCAGCGGCGACCACGGCAGCGGTCTCCTGCGTGCGAGCCAGGGGCGACGCGACCACGGCGTCGATGCCCCCGAGAGCGCGCAACCGGTCCGCCGCAGCCGAGGCCTGCTCACGCCCGGGATCGGAGAGCGAAGGGTCGAGACCACCGGAACCGCTGAAGCGTTTCGCGCGCGTGTGCGGTGTCTCGCCATGCCTGAGCAGGAGGAACGTGGTCGGGCTGCCGAGGTCGTGCGACCAGCCGGCCAACCGGTTCTCGGGCTGGTCCGACAGGGTCAACTGGTCCGACAGTGGAACCGCGGGCGCCGAAGTGTCGCGCGGAACCCACTCGCGCCCGTCGGCCGCCGCGTCGAGGGCCTCGTTGGCCAACCGGTCCGCGTCTTTGTTTCGTTCGCGCGGGACCCAGGTGTAGCGAATCGAGCCACCGGGCCACACCGCGAGCGCCCGCTTGGCCAGCACCTTCATGTCCGGGTGCTTCACCTGCCAGCGGCCGGACAGCTGCTCGACGACCAGCTTGGAGTCCATCCGGACCTCTACGTCGGCGTCTGGGTCGAGCTCGAGTGCCGCCGTCAGGCCGGCGATCGCCCCCCGATACTCCGCGACGTTGTTCGACGCCGTGCCGATGTACTCGGCCCGCTCGACCAGGATCACGCCCGTGTCGGCGTCGCGGACGAGCGCGCCGTACGCCGCCGGCCCGGGGTTGCCGCGTGACCCGCCGTCCGCCTCGACGATGAACCGACGAGGCACCTACAGCCCCGAATCGGGCGTACGCACCAGGATCCGCCGGCACTCGTCGCAGCGCAGCACCTCGTCGGGAGGGGCATCTCGGATCCGGCCGATGTCGATCGGCGTCAGCTGGAGCCGACAGCCCTGGCACTTGCGCGCGTGCAGAGGCGCCGCGCCGATGCCGCCCTGGTCGGCGCGCAGCTTGGCGTACAACGCCATGAGGTCATCGGGCAACCCGTCGGCGGCCCGGCCACGCTCGCCCGAGATGTACTCCGCGTCGCGGTCGATCTCGGCGAGCAGCGAGTCACGGCGCTCGGTCACCGAGCCGAGCTCTGACTCGAACCCGGACTGACGGACCCGGAGCGCCGCGAGGTGCTGCTGGATCGACTCGAGCCGCTCC
Source organism: Actinomycetes bacterium (assembly GCA_038210415.1). GTDB lineage: Bacteria > Actinomycetota > Actinomycetes > Prado026 > Prado026 > JBBQWS01. Next base: position 14,683 of record JBBQWS010000055.1, on the reverse strand, counting down.
ATCGCCTCGAGCTCGATCTCCTCGAGGTCGGACTGCCGCTTCGCCAACGAGCCGAGCTCGTGGCTCAGCGCCTCGAGCTCCTTCGCCGAGCCCACGGCGCCGCTGTCCATGCGCTGCTGGTCGCGGCGGGCCCGGACCCGGATGGCCTCGACGTCGGCCTCAGCCTTGTGCACCTCGCGGGCGACGTCGGACTCCTCGGTGCGCGCACCGACCACCAGGTCGCCGACCTCGTTCAGCTCGCGCGTCAACCGCTCGACCTCGGCGTGCTCGGGGAGGTTCCTGCGGCGGTGAGCCAGCTGGTCGAGCCGGGAGTCGAGCCCTTGCACGTCGAGCAGGCGCAACTGGTCGGCGGGATCGGCGTTCAGCGTGAGCTCCTTCTTCAGGTGTCGAGGTGCAGCGTCCACGGGTCGGTGACGATGGCCGACACGTAGGAGTCCACCGTATCGCCGCCACCCATCGGGTCGAGGCGTTCGGTCAACGCCCGCTCGACCACCGGGAGCCATAGCCATTCGCTGGCCCAGTGGCCCACGTCGAGCAACGCCGGTCCATCCTCCGCAAGGTGCTCGACCGCGTAGTGGTGCCGCAGGTCGGCGGTGACGTAGGCGTCCGCGCCGGCCGCCCTGGCTGCATCGAGGTAGCTGTCACCGGCCCCGCCACAGACAGCGATCCGCGAGACGGCGCGGTCGAGGTCGCCGCCCACCCGGATCCCGGCCGGCGTCCCCGGCAGCGCGCGGGCCACGTGCGCGGCGAACCGGCGCAGAGTCGTGGGCTCGGGCAGCCGGCCGACCCGTCCGGAGCCGACCGAAGGGTCGTCTGCCGGCTCGAGCGGGACGACGTCGAAGAGCCCCAGGGCGGCCGCCAACGCGTCATTGACACCGTGCCGGGCGACGTCAGCGTTCGTGTGGGCGACCACGAGGGCACAACCGGATTCGACCAGCCGGTGCACGAGCGCGCCCTTCGCGGTCGCTGCGTAGACGGTCGACGTGCCGCGCAGGTAGAGCGGGTGGTGCGTGACCAGGACATCGGCTCCCGCGGCCAGGGCCTCCTCCACGACCGACGCACTGGGGTCTACGGCGAACGCGATTCGACGGACCTCGGCGGTTGGTCGGCCGCACACCGGACCCACTGCGTCCCAGTCGGCTGCGGTCGCCCGTGGGTACAACGAGTCGAGCGCGTCGACGACGTCGGCCACGGTGATCATGAGGCGCAGGATACCGAGCCGGATCTGCGCCAGTCGCGCCGGCGGTCCTACTCGCCGTTGCGGCGCAGACTGGTCCGAACCTCTTTGGCCGCCAGGAGCGGGATGTAAGCACGGATCTTGGCGTCGGACAGCTGCTGGAGGGCCCGTATCATGAGGGCGTGGATCAGTTCCTCGTCGACCGCCGGGAACTCCGCTGTCAGCCGGGACTCGGCCGTACGAAGATGCAGCTCCTCGGTCGCCGCCGTCGGCCCGGTGTTCACGCCCCAAGGTTGCCAGAGGACCAACAGCAGACGTCAAGAGGGACCGCGCACCACTTCGTCGCTACCCTCGGCGCATCCTGGAGCCAAGGATCGAGAACGGGTGAACCGAGGTTAGCCATGGGCAGAGTGCACGTCACCCAGCACATCAGCGACTTCGGCCTGCTCCAGTGGCGGCTCGGCGACACCCGCGTGATGGCGACCGCAGACGACGTGCTTGCCCACCTACGTGAGCTAGGTGCATCACCAGCCGACCTTCGATTCGGCTCCACCTCAGAACGGTCCGCGTTCGCGACGACGTTCCCGACCGTCCCGATCTAGTTGCCGACGTCGACTTACAGCACCCCACAGCCTGAACCTCGGTGGTACGCAGGCCACAGTCGCACGAGTAGGTCCGCTCGTGAGGCACTGCCCACCCCGTTGCGATCACCTCGCGGGCGGTACCCGCGGTCGGGACCCGTAAGGACTGGTGGGCGCAGAGGTGTCCTGGTGGGCGCAGAGGGACTCGAACCCCCGACCCCCTGCTTGTAAGGCAGGTGCTCTAACCAACTGAGCTATGCGCCCGGACTCCGGGCGGCCGGTGCCGTCCGAGGACGCACCAGCCTACCGGCGCCGGGCGCCCGTCCAGCTACCCACGCAGACGCGAGGACGTACGGCCCGCGCGCCGCTGGATCTTCGCCGCTGCGATGCCGGCCTTGGCGGGTGCGACCGGCGGGGTGGTGATCGGGTTGGCACAGTAGATGGTTCCGGTGACGTACAGATCGCCGGTGACTCGACCGGTTCCCACCACCTCGAGCGCGTCCGCGCCGTTGACGCCCTCGCAGGAGACTGCGACACACCCAGCGCCGTCGCCAGTGGCCTGGAGGCCCGCACCTCCGCCCAGGTTCGAGTAGCCCTGCAGCCCAAAGCCGCCCGCTCCGTAGACTCCCGCCCCGCCAGCCAGGTGGTAGCCGGTGACGCCGGAGGTCGACACCGTCGCCCCGGCGGTTTGCCCGACCACGCCGTCCCGGTGGCCACCGTCGATGAGGGCTCCCCCAGAGACCGAGTCCTTGGACGGGGCGCCGGGGCCGCCGTGCTTGACCGACAGCGCGTACTTGAGGTCGCCGTTGGTGCTCACGAGCGCGCCGGTGTTGTTCGTGCCCAGGCAGACCAGTGCGGCCCCGTTGCCGGTGACACCGCTGTTCGAGACGTACAGCCCGTAGGCGTTCGTCGAAGCGGTCGTGGCCGACAGGCAGGTTGTGTTCTTGGAGATGAAAGCAGCAGCGACGCCCAGGCCCAGGTTGGTCACGCTGAGCGCCGGGTAGTTCGTCGTGCCGGTCACGCCGGTGGACGCCGTCGCCGTGTTTCCCCGTCCGAGCAGCACGGCACCGCCATTGGCAGCCTCCGCGACGGGCGCGGACACCGAGGCGACCGCGGTCGCAGCAGCCACTCCGCCCGCCACCAGGAGCGAGCGCCGGGTGGTCAATGCTTTGACTGCTTCGTCAGACATGAAGGTCCCTTCAACGACAGCCAGGAGCCACGACGGCCCCGAGGGATGGCGCTGGAGATATCGGCAGTTCAGGACGGCGTATGAAGTTCGACGAGAAACCGGTCGCACTATTCGGAGCGAAGCTGCTCCAGAACCCCGGCGTACGCGTCGGCGTCCCGGACCTCGCCGATCCCGAGGACGACCGACCACCGGACGACCCCGGCCTTGTCGATGATGAAGGTGCCCCGCTTGGCCGCGCCGACCGAGTCGACGAACACGTCGTACTTCTGCGCGACATCGCCGTGCGGCCAGTGGTCTGACAGCAGCGAGAAGCCGTAGCCCTCGGCATCGGCGAACACACGGAGCGAGTACTTGGCGTCGCACGACACCGCGAGGGTGATCGTGTCGTCGTTGTCGAAGTCGAGCAGACGGTCGCGCAGGACGCACAGCTCGCCGGTGCAGGTGCCGGTGAAGGCCCAGGGGTAGAACACGAGCACGACGTTCTTGTCACCGCGGAAGTCCGACAGGGTGATCAACTCGCCGTGCTGGCTGGGGAGGGTGAAGTCAGGGGCTTCCTGGCCGACCTCGAGCATGCGTGAACCTTCCGTTCGTAGCCGTCGCCGTACGAGTGAGACTCCAGTCTCTCAGCCCGCTCCGGAAGGGGCGAACCGGGGCCGATAGGGCAGGATCGCCTCGTGGCTTCCCTCCCCCGAGACCTCGAGCCCGACCCGGGCGAGCGCGGAGTGCTGTCGCGAACCCAGGCCGAGACGGTCAGCCGCACGTTGTTGGCCTGGGACCTGTTCATCGCGGCCGCCGAGCAGGCCGATCTCATGACGCCTTCGAGGTCGCGGCGCAAGCGCGGGATCGACATCGTGCTTCCGCTCGGTGCCTGGCCCGAGACCCGCGCCATGGTCGATGTGCTCGGCGACGCGACGGGTGGCCGCAGCTGCGACCCGATCGATCTCGAGGAGACCGAGCAGCGGGTCATCGCGGCGCACGGCGACAAGACCCCCGACGAGGCGATCACCGCGCTGCGCCGGGCCAGGGCCAACCTCGACGCCTACTTCGCCGCCCACGACTCCCCCGGCTCGTACGGCTGGCTCACCGCGTCGCCCCTAGGGCCGCTGCCCGTCCTCACGCTGCTGCACGCCGCCGCGTACCAGCTCGCGGTCAGCGCCCTCGACCTCGTGCCGTGCGGCGCCGAGCCGCACCCGGACCTGCTGGACGCGGGCATCGTCGCCCTCGTCGACACGACCGGGGCCCTGGCCCAGCGTCAGGGAATCACCGGCAGCATCACCGCGGTGATCCCAGGTGGGGCTTGGGGATTCGGCTCCACCACCCAGGCCTGGCGCACCGCGCCGGTCGACGTACCGGCGCCTGCCGACGGGTCGCCACCTGGACCTGCCGTGCGAGCGACCGCCGAGGTCATCCTCGACGTCACGTCCGGGCGGATCGGCAACGTGGCGGCGCTGTGGAGCCAGGGCGACCTGGTCACGCACGACCTCGGCGGCCTGATGACGTTCGCCGCGGTGGTCGACAACGTGCCGGGGATCCCCGGTGGCACAGCGCTGCGGGCGGCGTCGCGCACGATCAGCGGGGTCGGACGGATCCTGGGCCGCCTGCCCCGGCTGCCTCGCCCGCCGGGGCTCTAGCGGCGGGCGGCCTTCGGCGCGACCAGGCGCGTGCCCGACCAGTCGCGCGCCGCAGCGACGCTCGACGTCGCCGACAGACCAGCCGTCGGCGCGGCTTCCCCGATGTCGGACGGCTCGACGTGCCCGGGCCGGCCTGCTTTGGGGGTCAGCACCCAGATCACTCCTCCCGACCCGAGCGACGTCAGGGCGTCCATCAGCGCGTCGACGAGGTCACCGTCCTCGTCGCGCCACCACAGCAGCACGACATCGACGACGTCCTCGACGTCATCGTCGACGAGCGTGGTTCCGGTCGCGGCCTCGACTGCGATTCGAAGGTCGTCGTCGCAGTCCTCGTCCCAACCGATCTCCTGGACGATCTGGCCAGCTTGGAGGCCGAGGCGGGCCGCCGGCTGGCGGTGACCCTCCGCGGCGTCCGCGGTCGCGCTCACGAGACATCTCCTTCGTTCGGGTGCGGAGCTCTGACGGCTCCGCGTGTCCTGCTGCGGGGTAGTCCACCGGAGCGGACGGCCCGGTGCAAGTCCTTCGCGCGTGTCCGTCGGACCGATCCCAGGCCGTGACCTACCCGCGGGTAGCGTGACGGCGTCCCGTCGGGGCGCGACAATGGACTCCGACCGACCTCTTCACGCCAGCGAGGACCCACCCAGAACCCCCGACGACCCGCACAGGGAGACACCACCACCGTGGCAACCGGACGCGAGCGCGAACCCCTCATCAACGCCGGGCTACCCACCCAGCTGGTCGACGTCGACCCGGCCGAGACCCAGGAGTGGCGCGACTCCCTCGACGCGGTGATCGACGCCGCCGGCCCGTACCGCGCGCGCTACGTGATGCTCAGCCTGCTGCAGCGGGCCCGCGAACGCTCCGTAGGCGTGCCCTCGCTGACCACGACCGATTACATCAACACCATCCCGCCCGAGCAGGAGCCGTGGTTCCCCGGCGACGAGTGGGTCGAGCGCCGGATCCGTGCCTACTGCCGCTGGAACGCGGCGATCATGGTGCACCGGGCCCAGCGCCCAGGCGTCGGCGTCGGCGGCCACATCTCGACGTACGCCTCGTCCGCTTCGCTGTACGAGGTCGGCTTCAACCACTTCTTCCGCGGCAAGGACCACCCCGGCGGCGGCGACCAGATCTACTTCCAGGGGCACGCTTCTCCAGGCATGTATGCGCGGGCGTTCCTCGAGGGGCGGCTCAGCGAGCACCAGCTCGACGGGTTCCGGCAGGAGCTCACGCACCCAGGGGGCGGCCTCTCGTCGTACCCGCACCCGCGGTTGATGCCGGACTTCTGGGAGTTCCCCACCGTGTCGATGGGCCTCGGCCCGCTGAACGCGATCTACCAGGCCAGGTTCAACAAGTACCTCGGGGCCCGCGGGATCAAGGACACCTCCGACCAGCACGTCTGGGCGTTCCTCGGCGACGGCGAGATGGACGAGGTCGAGTCGGTCGGCGCCATCGGGCTGGCCGCACGTGAGGAGCTCGACAACCTGACCTTCGTCGTCAACTGCAACCTGCAGCGGCTCGACGGACCGGTCCGGGGCAACGGCAAGATCATCCAGGAGCTCGAGGCGACCTTCCGCGGCGCCGGCTGGAACGTCATCAAGGTCGTCTGGGGCCGCAGCTGGGACGCGCTGCTGGCGGCCGACACCGACGGCGCGCTGGTCAACGTCATGAACCAGACACCCGACGGCGACTACCAGACGTTCAAGGCCGAGGGCGGCGGCTTCATCCGCGAGCACTTCTTCGGCCGCGACCCGCGTACCCGCAAGATGGTCGAGGACTGGACCGACGACGAGATCTGGTCGCTGCAGCGCGGCGGCCACGACTACCGCAAGCTGTACGCGGCCTACAAGGCGGCCACCGAGCACAAGGGCCAGCCGACGATCATCCTGGCCAAGACCATCAAGGGTTGGACGCTGGGCAGCCACTTCGAGGCCCGCAACGCGACCCACCAGATGAAGAAGCTGTCACTCGACGACCTCAAGGAGTTCCGCGACCGGCTGCAGATCCCCATCGCCGACGACGAGATCGACGCGAAGCTGCCGCCGTACTACCACCCCGGCGCCGACTCCGACGTGATCCGCTACCTGCACGAGCGGCGGGGCGCACTCGGTGGCTACCTCCCCGAGCGGCGCCCGCACACGAAGGCGCTGACGCTGCCCGACGACACGCCCTACGAGGTCGTCAAGCGCGGCTCCGGCAACCAGCCCGTCGCTACGACCATGGCGTTCGTCCGGCTGCTCAAGGAGCTGATGCGTGACCCCGAGATCGGCAAGCGCTTCGTACCCATCATCCCGGACGAGGCGCGGACCTTCGGCATGGACTCGTTGTTCCCGACGCTCAAGATCTACAGCCCGCAGGGGCAGACGTACCTCTCGGTCGACCGCGAGATGGTGCTGTCGTACAAGGAGTCCGAGACGGGCGTGATCCTGCACGAGGGGATCAACGAAGCCGGGTCGGTCGCGTCGTTCACTGCCGTCGGCACGTCGTACTCCACCCACGGCGAGCCGATGATCCCGATCTACATCTTCTACTCGATGTTCGGGTTCCAGCGCACTGGCGACGGCTTCTGGGCTGCCGGCGACCAGATGGCCCGGGGCTTCGTGCTGGGCGCGACCGCAGGCCGCACCACCCTCAACGGAGAGGGCCTGCAGCACGAGGACGGCCACTCGCCGCTGCTCGCCTCGACGAACCCGGCCGTCGTCCACTACGACCCGGCGTTCGGCTTCGAGGTGGCCCACATCGTCAAGGACGGGCTCCGCCGCATGTACGGCGACCAGCCGGAGGACCTCTACTACTACCTCACCGTCTACAACGAGCCGTACGTCCAGCCGGCCCAACCGGCAGAGGTCGACGTCGAGGGCATCTTGCGGGGGATGCACCTCTACCGCCCGGCGACGGATGTCCCCGAGGGCGCTCCGCGGGCCCAGCTGCTCGCGTCCGGCGTCTCGGTACCGTGGGCGCTGCGGGCGGCCGACCTGCTGCGCGACGACTGGGGCGTACACGCCGACGTGTGGTCGGTGACGTCCTGGAACGAGCTGCGCCGCGACGGGCTCGAGGTGGACCGGCACAACCTGCTCTTCCCCCAGGAGGAGAAGCGCACGGCGTACGTCACGACGCGTCTGGCCGACCGGCCCGGGCCGGTGGTCGCGGTGAGTGACTTCCTGCGCGCGCTGCAGGACCAGCTCATGCCTTGGGTGCCGGGCGACTTCGTCTCGCTGGGTACTGATGGCTGGGGCCTGTCCGACACGCGTGGGGCCTTGCGACGGCACTTCAAGGTCGACGCGGAGTCGATCGTGGTGCAGACCCTCGCCCGTCTCGCGGCGGCGGGCGTGGTCGACGGCGGGTCGCCGCTGGCCGCACTCGAGAAGTACGCACTGCTCGACGTCAACGCCGCCGACCCCGGTTCCGGCCTCGGCGACTCCTAACCCCCTTCCGCCACAAGGGTCCCCTCATGCCAATAGGCCGCCTTCGCGCGCCCCTCACAGGTAGCGGGCCGACCGGCTGGTCGGGGTGGCCGACGGCCGAGCCTCGGGCGGGCATCCTTCGTGAGTGTCGCCAGACCTCGGTCTAGTGGCATGAGGGGACCCCTGTGGCGGTTGGGGGTGGTGGCGGTGGGGGGGTGGTGGTGGCGGTTGGGGGTTGTTGCAGTTCGACAAAGGGGACGTGCAGGTCGCCTAGGGTGAGCAGGTGGCAGGCCACAGCGACCCGACCGTCCTTCGGTTCGAGCGCGCCATCGGACAGCTCGGCGCGGCGGCGATCCAGGCGATGGAGGAAAACCTTCCCTGGTACCGCGCCATGCCGCCCGAGGAACGCTCCTGGGTCGGCCTCGTCGCACAGGCGGGCATCGCCGCCTTCATCGAGTGGTTCCGCGACCCGACGCCCGGCCTCGCCATCACTGCCGACGTGTTCGGCACCGCACCGCGCGAGCTCGCCCGCGCCGTCACCCTGCAGCAGACCGTCGAGCTGATCCGCGCCACCATCGGGGTCGTCGAGGAGCGGGCGCACGAGCTGGCCGCTCCGGGCGACGAACAGCGGGTGCGCGAGTCGGTGCTGCTGTACTCCCGCGAGATCGCCTTCGCAGCGGCGCAGGTGTACGCGGGGGCGGCTGAGGCCCGGGGCGCGTGGGACGCACGGCTCGAGGCCCTCGTCGTCGACGCCCTGCTCCGCGGCGAGGTCGACGAGGCCATCAAGTCGCGGGCGTCCGCGCTCGGCTGGGGCCAGCGAGGACAGGTCGCTGTCGTCGTCGGCCGTGCCCGGGACGTGTCGCCCGACGAGGTCGCCGACGGTGTGCAGCGCGCCGCGAAGGCGGCCCGGCTGGACGTGATCAGCGCTGTGCAGGGCGACCGGCTGGTCGTCGCGATCGACGGCGTCGGCGACCCTGTGGCGGCGGCCCGGGCGATGGCCGGCCAGTTCGCACCCGGTCCGGTGGTCGCGGGCCCGGTGGTCCCCGACCTGACTTCGGCGTCCCTTTCCGCGGCCGAGGCGGTGGCGGCGCTGCGTGCGGCTCCGGCCTGGCCCTCGGCGCCCCGTCCGCTGGCCGCGGACCAGCTGCTCCCCGAACGGGCCCTCAACGGGGACGCCGTCGCCCGCACCCGGCTGGTCGACCAGGGGTACGAGTCGCTGTCCGACGGCGCCGGAGACCTGCTCGCCACGCTGACCGCCTACCTCGACGCGTCGGGATCGATCGAGGGTGCCGCGCGGGCGCTTTTCGTCCATCCCAACACGGTGCGTTATCGCCTGCGCCGGGTGGCCCAGCTGACCGGGTTCGCCGCCACCGACCCTCGTGGGGCCTTCGCCCTGCGCGTCGCCCTGACGCTGGGCCGGCTCGACGCGGCCGCCCGGGCGGCGCAGCCCGGGGCCGGCCACGCTGGAGGTTCTCCACAGTTGTAGGAAACCTCCAAACGCACGGGTCGATCCTGGTCAGGGTCGATACCCCTGCCGGAGGGCCCGCTCGGCCACGGTGAGTAGGTGCTAGCCATCGTTGCCCCCGGACAGGGCGCCCAGGTCCCAGGCTTTCTCGCACCGTGGCTCGAACTGAGCACGGTCTCTTCCCGGCTCGGTTGGCTGTCGGCCTGCGCGGGGATGGATCTCGCGCACTACGGCACCGTCGCCGACGCGGAGACCATCCGCGACACCGCGGTGGCCCAGCCCCTGATCGTCGCCGCCGGGCTGATCACGCTGCTCGAGCTGTTCCCGAACCCGACCGAGGCGTACGGCAAGGTCGGCGTCGGCGCCGGGCACTCCGTCGGCGAGGTGACCGCGGCGGCAGCGGCCCACGTGATCAGCGCCGAGCAGGCGATGGTGCTGGTACGAGAGCGTGGGCGGGCCATGGCCGCTGCGACCAAGACCACCCCGACCGGCATGTCCGCCGTCCTCGGCGGTGACCGAGCGACGGTCCTCGCGAAGCTCGCTGAGCACGGCCTCGTCCCGGCGAACGACAACGGTGGCGGCCAGATCGTCGCCGGCGGCACCCTCGAGCAGCTCGCTGCACTCCAGGCGGACCCGCCCGAGGGCTCGCGCGTACGCGCCCTCGAGGTCGCAGGGGCGTTCCACACCGAGCACATGGCCCCCGCGGTCGGTTCGCTGGCTGCGCTCGCCTCCTCGGTCTCGACGCACGACCCTCGCACCCGCCTGCTCTCCAACCGTGACGGCGCGGTCGTCCACGACGGCCGTCAGGTGCTGCGTCGTATCGTCGAGCAGGTGGCGACCCCCGTCCGCTGGGACCTGTGCATGCGCACGATGGCCGACCTCGGCGTCACCGCCATCATCGAGCTGCCCCCGGCGGGCACCTTGGTGGGGCTCGCGAAGCGGGCCATCCCCGGCGTCGAGACACTGGCGCTCAAGACGCCGAAGGATCTCGACGCCGCTCGCGACCTGGTCGCGCGGCACGGCGGCAGCAACCCGGTGGCCGACATGCCGACCTGGCGGCTGCTCGTGGCGCCGGCCAAGGGCACCTTCCGCCGCGGCGTCTCGGGCACGCTGCTGCTGCCCGGCGCGCGGGTCGGCATGGTTGTGACCCACCGCGACGAGCAGCCGGTGACTGCCCCCCACGGCGGTCACGTGGTCGAATGGCTGGTGGAAGACGGCGACCCGGTCTCTCCGGGCCAGCCGCTCGTACGACTTCACCCTGAGGCGTTGACCGTATGACCATGAAGCTTCCGCCCGGCGCCCCCTACGCCCGCATGCTGGGCTACGGCGGCTACCGGCCGTCCCGCATCGTCACCAACGCCGAGATCTGCGAGAGGATCGACTCGTCCGACGAGTGGATCCGTGAGCGCTCCGGGATCGTGACCCGCCACGCCGCAGCCGCTGACGAGACCGTCACCGACATGGCCGTGGCCGCCGGCGGCAAGGCACTCGCCTCGTCCGGCATCACTCCCGACCAGATCGGTTGCGTCATCGTCGCGACGGTCACCCACCTGATGCAGACGCCGTCCGCCGCCACGGTCACAGCGCACCGGCTCGGCGCGGTCAACGCGGCAGCCTTCGACGTCTCTGCCGCCTGCGCCGGGTTCGCCCACGGCGTCGCGCTGGCCAACGACATGATCCGGGGCGGCTCCAGCTCGTACGTCCTGGTCGTCGGGGTCGAGAAGCTGAGCGACATGGTCGACCCGTACGACCGCGGCTCGGCGTTCATCTTCGGCGACGGCGCGGGCGCGGTGGTCATCGGACCGTCCGACACCCCAGGCATCGGTCCGGTCGTGTGGGGGGCCGACGGCGGTCAGGCCGAGGCGATCACCCAGAACGCGCCGTGGCAGGTGCTGCGCGACGAACCGGGGCATGCGTTCCCGACGCTGTCGATGAACGGTCAACAGGTGTTCCGCTGGGCGGTCTTCTCGATGACTCCTGTCTGCCAGCTGGCTCTCGACAAGGCCGGTGTCACCGTCGACCAGCTCGACGCTTTCATCCCCCACCAGGCCAACCTGCGCATCGTCGAAGCCATGGTGAAAAAGCTCGGCATCCCCGAACACGTGGCCGTGGCTCGCGACATCGTCGACACCGGCAACACGTCGGCGGCCTCGATCCCGCTGGCGATGCAGCGCATGCTCGACGACGGCGACGCCCCGCACGGAGGTCTCGCGCTGATGATCGGCTTCGGCGCCGGGCTCTCGTACGCCGCTCAGGTCGTCGTCCTGCCGTAACCGGTAGCCTCGCACTGGCTCGACCGAACCTTCGCTCCGCAACCGCGGGCGGACCATCAGCGCAACGAAGAAGGAGCACCCCCGTATGGCCACCCAGCAGGAGATCCTCGAAGGCCTCGCCGAGATCGTGAACGAGGTTGCCGGCGTCCCCGCCGCAGACGTGCAGCTCGAGAAGTCCTTCGTCGACGACCTGGACATCGACTCGCTGTCGATGGTCGAGGTCGTCGTCGCCGCCGAGGAGAAGTTCAACGTGAAGATCCCCGACGACGACGTCAAGGGCCTCAAGACCGTCGGCGACGCCGTGTCCTACATCGCGAACGCCGGCGCCTGAGCGGCACCTGCCTTCGCGAGCAGTTCCAGCTCCGTACGTAGCGTGACACGAGGAGGACGACCCACCGTGGGCGAGCAGACCAAACGTACTCAGGTGGTCATCACCGGCTTGGGAGCCACGACCCCCTTGGGCGGCGACGTGCCCACGACCTGGGCAGGCATGCTCGCCGGGCGGTCCGGCGTGCGCACCCTGACCGAGCCGTGGGCGGCCGACCTGCCGGTGCAGTTCGCCGGGGTCGCCGCGGTTGAACCCCTCGAAGTCATGGAACGGGTCGAGGCGCGCAAGCTCGACCGCACGGAGCAGTTCGCGCTGATCGCGGCCCGGGAGGCCTGGGCCGACGCCGGGTCCCCGGAGGTCGATCCGCTACGCCTCGGCGTGGTGGTCGCCTCCGGGATCGGCGGAGCGGTCACCTTGCTCAACGCGTGGGACACCATGCGCGAGAAGGGAGCCCGGCGGGTCTCCCCGCACACCATCCCGGCGTTGATGCCGAACGGTCCGGCGGCGTACGTCGGGATCGAGCTCGGCGCCAAAGCCGGCGTCCACACGCCCGTCTCGGCGTGCGCGTCCGGCGCCGAGGCGATCGCCATGGCGGCCGAGATGATCCGGGTCGGCCGGGCCGACATCGTCGTGGCGGGCGGCACCGAGGCCTGCATCCATCCCCTGCCGATCGCCGCCTTCGCCGCGATGATGGCGCTGTCCAAGCGCAACGACGAGCCCGAGCGGGCCTCCCGCCCGTACGACAAGGGCCGCGACGGATTCGTCTTCGGCGAAGGCGCCGGGGTCCTGGTGCTCGAGTCGGCCGAGCACGCAGCCGCTCGTGGCGCCCGGGTCTACGCGGTCGTGGGCGGCGCCGGCATCACGTCTGACGCGCACCACATAGCCCAGCCCGACCCGTCGGGCGACGGAGCCATCCGCGCTATCCGACTGGCACTGGCCGACGCCCGCGTGCCGGCCGAGATGGTCAAGCACGTCAACGCGCACGCAACCTCGACGCCGCAGGGCGATCTCGCCGAGGCACACGCGATCGGCGAGGCCCTGGGCGAAGCCGCGGCTGGCGTTGCGGTGTCTGCGACCAAGTCGATGACCGGGCACCTGCTGGGTGCGGCCGGAGCAGTCGAGTCGATCGCCACCGTCCTCGCTCTGCGCGACCGGCTCGCACCGCCGACGATCAACCTCGACGACCCCGACGACGAGGTACGCCTCGACGTCGTGTCCGGCTCACCCCGGACCCTGCCCGACGGACCGATCGCGGCCCTCAACAACTCGTTCGGGTTCGGCGGCCACAACGTCGCCCTCATCCTCCGGAGCGCCGAGTGACCGCAACCGAGTCCCGGCCGACCGTGGTCGTTCCCGACGTCGACCCGCGCAGCCCCAAGGTGCGCATGGCGGCGTTCTTCGACGCGGGGTCGTTCACGACGATCACGGCAGAGGACGACAGCGGGATGCTGGCCGGCGCCGGGCGCGTCGACGGCAGCCTGGCCGTCGCGTTCGCGTGCGACCCGACCATCCAGGGCGGGGCGATGGGCTCGGCCGGCTGCAAGGTCATCCTGGCCGCCTACGCCCGCGCGCTCGCCGACAACTGCCCCGTCATCGGGCTGTGGCACACCGGTGGCGCCCGGCTGCGTGAGGGTGTGCTGTCGCTGCACGCGGTCGGTGAGGTGTTCGCCATCATGACCCGAGCCTCGGGGCGCATCCCGCAGATCTCGGTGGTGCTCGGCGCGGCCGCCGGTGGTGGCGCGTACGGTCCGGCCCTCACCGACATCGTCATCATGGGCCCGGCCGGACGGGTGTTCGTGACCGGACCCGACGTCGTGCGGTCGGTCACCGGTGAGGACGTCGACATGGAGCGGCTGGGCGGTCCCGAGCCGCACGGGCGACGCAGCGGGGTCGTCCACATCACCACCGACTCCGAGCGCGGGGCGCTCGACAAGGCCCGGGCCCTGACGGCCCTGCTGGGCAACCAGGGCGTGATGGGCAAGGTCGATGACGTCGCGCTCGGCGGGCTGCTGCCCGACTCGGCGAAGCGGGCCTACGACGTGCACCCGCTCGTCAACGGACTGCTCGACGACGGCACCGCGGTCGAGCTGCACGAACGCTGGGCCCCCAACATCAACGTCACCTTGGGCCGCCTCGGCGGGCGCACGATCGGGGTCGTCGCCAACAACCCGTTGCGCCTCGGCGGCTGCCTCGACTCCAACTCCGCCGAGAAGGCTGCCCGCTTCGTCCGCATGTGCGACGCGCTTGGCGTGCCCCTGGTCGTGCTCGTCGACGTCCCCGGCTACCTGCCCGGTGTCGCACAGGAGTGGGAGGGCGTCGTGCGCCGCGGCGCAAAGCTGCTGCACGCCTTCGCCGAGTGCGTCGTGCCTCGGGTGACGGTCGTGACCCGCAAGGCGTACGGCGGCGCGTACATCGCTATGAACGCCCGAGCCCTCGGTGCCACCAAGGTGTTCGCCTGGGACGGCGCGACGGTGGCCGTGATGGGCTCCGTGGCCGCGGTGCGCGTGCTGCACCGGCGCCGGATCGCCGAGGCCCCCGACGACCTGCGGGCCCAGCTCGAGCAGGAGCTCGCCGAAGAGCACGAGCTGCTCGCCGGCGGCATCGACCGGGCGCTGGCCATCGGCGTGGTCGACGAGGT
>JBBQWS010000054.1:0-20912 GCA_038210415.1 Actinomycetes bacterium | reverse complement strand
GCCCGATCAGGTCGGCGAAGAGGTCGACGTACTGGATGAGGTGCCGGTCGCCGAGGAACCGGTCCCGGACCCGCTCGTGACCACGTAGCCCCATCCGGTCGCCCGCCTCGTGGTCCTCGAGCATCAGGCGCAGTCGCTCGGCGAAACCAACCAGCTCGTGGGGGTCCGGCAGCAGCAGGCCCTCGCTGCCGTCGACGATCTGGTCCACGATGCCTCCGACAGCACTGGCCAACACCGGGCGGCTCTTCCACATGGCCTCTGTCACGGTGAGCCCGAACCCTTCGACGAGGCTCTTCTGGACCACGACAGCGGCATGTCTTTGCACCGCGTTCACGATGATGGCGTTCTCGTCGATGTCGTCCATCGGGATGCACGCGAGATGGCACCGCACCCGCACCGGGTCGGGCAGCCGCGCCCAGGTGGCCCGGCACTCGCTAAGCACCTCGGCACCCTCAGGGTCGTCGGTCACCCCGGACACATCTGGGCCCACCAGCATCAGGTGCGCCTGCGGCACCGCCACCGCGACGTGGTCGGCGAAGCCCGACAGCACCCCGGCCATGTCCTTGAGCCGGTCCCAGCGGCTCACCTGCACGACCAGCGGCGCGCCGGACGGGGGCGGTGCATAACCCGACAGGAGGTTCGCGTGCTCGCGCACGACGCCGGCCTTGCCGTCGCGCCGAACGAACGGCACCGCGTGGACGCCGTTCCCGCCCGCGAGCAGCCCGGCCCGGCGCAGCACCAGGTCGACCGCCGTGGCGTCGAGGGCCACGTTCTTGACCGAGAACGGGTCGATGGACGGCTCGATCATCCGAACGCGGTCAGGCGGCACCCACTCGGGGACGTAGCGCTGCCGGGAGAACACGAAGGCGTCCGCGGCCTCGATGTAGCCGCGCAGGAACGTCCAGCCAAGGTCGGTGACAGCGTCCGGCTCGTCCCGTCCGATGTGACAGCGCCAGATCACGTGGGCCCCGATCGCCCGCACCCCCTCGACCAGCCCTGCCGTCTGCGGGTCGTGCAGGATCACGATGTCGCCGGGCCGGACCAGCCGGCGCAGCTCGTCGAGGTTGGACCGAAGGACGCGGTCGAAGTGCTCGTGCTCGGCGGCACCCAGCTCGGCTCCGTCCTCCATCGAGCCGTGGAGCGCGTTGTGGATCCGCTTGGTGATGGCGAAGAACTCCGGATCACCGTCGAGCACCAGCCAACGGGTGTCGACGCCGGCCCCGCGGCCGTAGGCGAGCAACCCCTGGAGCATCTCCGCCACGCCACCGCCCTGCGCGGTGGCGTTGACGTTCCACACCACACGGCCGGCGAGCAGTGAACGGGCCCGCACAGCGGTGGCCACCAACAGGTCGGCCCGCCCCGGATCCAGCAAGGCGCCCAGCATCTCGAGGGGTGCGGCCTGGATCTCGACCTGTTGCATCCCGCCACCTTGCCACCCCGGCGTCCCGTTCGGAACGCAAGCCGCTAACGAACGGGGTAGCCCGCCGCGGCGAGAGTGGCCTTGACGTCGGGAATGAGCAGCTCACCGAAGTGGAAGACGCTGGCGGCGAGCACGGCGTCTGCGCCGGCCGCGACGGCCGGGGCGAAGTCGGTGAGCGCGCCGGCACCGCCGGAGGCGATCAGCGGAACGGTCACGGCAGCGCGCACGAGCTCGATCAGCGGCAGGTCGTACCCGCCCTTCGTGCCGTCGGCATCCATCGAGTTCAGCAGGATCTCGCCGGCGCCAAGCCCGGCGGCGCGAGCGGCCCAGGCGACCGCGTCGATGCCGGTCCCCGTTCGGCCTCCGTGCGTCGTCACCTCGAAGCCCGAGTCGGTCTCGGGCTCGCCGGGACGCGTGCGCCGCGCGTCGACACTGAGCACCAGCACCTGCGCCCCGAACCGGTCGGCGATCTCCGCCACCAGCTCGGGTCGCTCGATCGCCGCGGAGTTGACCCCCACCTTGTCGGCACCCGCGCGCAGCAGTCGGTCGACGTCGTCGACGGTGCGCACTCCCCCACCGACGGTCAGCGGGATGAAGACCTCCTCAGCAGTACGCCGCACCACGTCGTACGTCGTCTCGCGCGCGCCGCTGCTGGCGGTGATGTCGAGGAAGACCAGCTCGTCGGCGCCCTGGGCGTCGTACGCACGCGCCAGCTCGACCGGATCGCCCGCATCTCGAAGGTCGACGAAGTTGACCCCCTTGACCACCCGGCCGGCATCGACGTCGAGGCACGGGATCACCCGGATCGCGACGGTCATGGCACGGGCCGGTGGGCCACGAGCTCGACCTCGACGAGCATCCGCGGGTCGATGAGCTCGGCCACGCCGACCATCGTCGCGGCAGGGCGCACGTCGTCGAAGAGCGCGCTGTGCGCACGGCCCACCGCCTCGTTGTTGGTGCGCACGTCGACGACGTACATGCGGGTCTGGACGACCGACTCGGCCGGGAACCCGGCGCCGGCCAGGGCCGCCAAACCGATCTCGAACGCGGTGACCGCCTGCAGGTACGCGTCTTCGACCCCGACCAGCTCGCCGTCGACGACAGCGGCGCAGCCGGCCGTCCACGCGTGCTCGGGGCCGGCCACCACGCGCGAGTACCCCACGCCGTCCTCCCAAGGCCCGCCGCTGGAGTACCGCACCACGCTCATGAGACGGCCGCCAGCGCGTCCTCGAGGGTGAAGGCCTCGGCGTACAACGCCTTGCCGACGATCACGCCCTCGACGCCGAGCGGCACGAGCTCGGCGATAGCGCGCAGGTCGTCCAGGGATGACACCCCGCCCGAGGCGACGACCGGCTTGTCGGTGCGGGCGCACACCTCGCGGAGCAGGTCGAGGTTCGGCCCGCGCAAGGTCCCGTCCTTGGTCACGTCGGTCACGACGTAGCGGGAGCAGCCCTCGCGCTCGAGCCGCTCGAGGACCTGCCACAGCTCACCGCCGTCCTGGGTCCAGCCGCGGGCCGCGAGCGTCGTACCCCGCACGTCGAGCCCGATCGCGACCCGGTCGCCGTACTCCGCGATCGCGCGCGCGCACCAGACCGGGTCCTCCAGCGCGGCCGTCCCGATGTTGACCCGGGTGCAGCCGGTGGCGAGGGCAGCGCGCAGCGAAGAGTCGTCCCTGATGCCGCCGGACATCTCGACGTTGACGTCCATCGCGCCGACCACGGCTGCCAGCAGCTCGGCGTTGGAGCCGCGGCCGAAGGCGGCGTCGAGGTCGACCAGGTGGATCCACTGGGCGCCTGCGGACTGCCAGGCCAGCGCGGCAGCCAACGGGTCGCCGTACGACGTCTCGGACCCGGCTGCGCCCTGCACGAGGCGCACCGCCTGACCGCCCGCGACATCGACGGCGGGCAGCAGCTCGAGAGTGGAACGGGCGGCAGACATGGACGGTTACGACCTCCGGTCGGCGATCAGGGTCAGGACCACGGGCGCGAACAGCAACGACAGCAACAGGACCGTGCCCCGCATCAGCCACGAGTCGGTGAGCACGAACGTCGCGAGCTGGATCAGCGCGACGATGCCGACGGCGAACCCGAGCCGGCGACGGCGCCGGGTCTCGAGGATGCCACGCGGGCGCGCGACCCGGACCGGCCTTGGGATGGCGTCGACCGCCCGCCGGCGGTGCCCCGCCCGTACGGCCCGGCGCTCGGCCTCTCGCTTGCGCTTGGCCCGCTCGGCCGCCAGGGCCTCCTCGCGCTCGGCCCGGAGCCGAGCCCGCTCACGGCTCATCGGCCGCCGCCCGCCCGTCGGTCCATCTCGTCGGAGATGTCGTGGCGCCGGGTCCACAGCCACCAGGCGGCCACGAGCAGGACGGCACCGGAGATGCTCAGCACCTTGATCCAGGTCGCGAGGGCGTTGAACCACAGGACGGCGAAGACCACGCCGGCAACCAGCGCGCCGCCCACCAGGATCCGCACCCACCACGGCCAACCGCGACGACGCCGGGACCGCGCCGCCGGGCGCCTGGCCGGGCGTCGGCCTGACTTCGAGGTCATAGCAGCTCCAACCAGTTCGCGAGCAACTGGGCACCGGCATCGCCCGACTTCTCGGGGTGGAACTGGGTCGCTGACAGGGCGGCGCTCTCGACGGCAGCGACGAACCGCTCGCCATGCTCGGCCCAGGTCACCCTCGGCGCCACCAACCGGTCGTCGACCGGCAACTCCCAGCGCAGCACAGCGTACGAGTGGACGAAGTAGAAGCGCTCGCCCTCGACCCCGCGGAACAGCACCGAGCCAGCGGGGGCCTCGACGGTGTTCCAGCCCATGTGCGGGACGACCGGTGCCTGCAGCCGCTCGACGACCCCGGGCCACTCGCCGCAGCCCTCGGTGCGCATCCCGTGCTCGACCCCGGCGTCGAACAGCACCTGCATCCCGACGCAGACGCCGAGGACCGGACGACCGCCCGCGAGCCGGCGGTCGATCACCCGAGGTCCGCCGACCTCCCGCAACCCGGCCATGCAGGCGGCGTAGGCGCCGACTCCGGGAACGACCAGCCCGTCGGCAGCCAGCGCCGCAGCGGCGTCAGCGGTCACGGTGACGTCGGCCCCCGCCCGCACGAGCGCCCGCTCGGCCGACCTGAGGTTCCCCGAGCCGTAGTCGAGGACGACCACGCGAGGACGACTCACCCCAGGGTGCCCTTCGTGGACGGGACGCCGACGACCCGGGCGTCCAACGCCACGGCGTCGCGCATCGCCCGGGCGACCGCCTTGAACTGCGCCTCGACGACGTGGTGCGCGTTGCGCCCTTCGAGCACCCGCACGTGCAGGCAGATCTGGGCCGAGGCGGAGATCGACTCCCAGATGTGCCGGGTGAGGCTCGTGTCGTAGGTGCCGATCAGCTCGACGACGGTGGGCTCGGTATGGACGACGTACGGACGGCCGGACAGGTCGACCGCCGCCTGCACCAGCGTCTCGTCGAGCGGCACCGTAGCGTCGCCGAACCGGCGGATGCCGGCCTTGTCGCCCAGTGCCTCCCGCAGCGCCTGCCCGAACGCGAGGGAGGTGTCCTCGACGGTGTGGTGCGCGTCGACCTCCAGGTCGCCGGTGGTACGGACCGTGAGGTCGAACCCCCCGTGCTTGCCGAGCTGGGCAAGCATGTGGTCGAAGAACGGCACCCCGGTCTCGACGTCGGCGGTGCCGGTGCCGTCGAGCTCGAGCTCGACCAGGACCTCGGACTCCTTGGTCTGGCGGTGGACCCGAGCGAACCGGCTCATCGGCTGGACTCCTTGATCGTGTCACTGATCGTTTCGGACATCGCGCACAGGAACGCGGTGGTCTCGTCCGGCGTGCCCGCCGTCACGCGAAGCCAGCCGGTGAGGCCTACGTCACGCACCAGGACCCCCCGGTCGAGCAGGGACTGCCACACCCGTACCTGGTCCTCGAAGCAGCCGAACAGGACGAAGTTGGCGTCCGAGTCGATCACGGTGAGCCCCAGCACGCGCAGTTCGTCCACGATGCGGTCGCGCTGCGCTTTCACCGCCTCGACCGTCCCGAGCAGCTCGGCACGCCGCGACAGCGCCGCCCGGGCCGCCGCCTGGGTCAGCGCCGAGAGGTGGTACGGCAGCCGTACCAGCTGGAGCGCGTCGACCACGGCCGGATCGGCGACGAGGTAACCCAGGCGCGCGCCGGCCAGGGCGAACGCCTTGGACATCGTCCGCGTGACCACCAGCCGCGGCCGACCTGCCAGCAGGGCCACCGCGGACGGGCGCCGGGAGAACTCCGCGTAAGCCTCGTCGACGACCACCATGCCCTCGGTGGCCGCGTAGACCGCCTCGACGACGTCGAGGTCCAGGGCCGTGCCCGTGGGATTGTTCGGCGAGCAGAGGAACACCACGTCAGGCTGGTACCGGCGCACGGCCGCCACCGCCACGCCGGCCGGCAGCCCGAAACCCGGCTCGCGGTCGGCGGTGACCCAGCCCGTCGACGTGCCCTGGCTGATCAGGCGGTGCACCAAGTAGGACGGCTCGAAACCGAGCGCCGTGCGGCCGGGACCGCCGAACGCCAGCATGAGCTGCTGAAGGATCTCGTTGCTGCCGTTGGCCGCCCAGACCTGGTCGAGGCCCACCGGGGCACCTGTCGTCGCCGTCACGTAGTCGGCGAGGTCGGCCCGCAGCGCCACGGCATCGCGGTCGGGGTAGCGGTTCAGGTGCAGCGCCGCCGCGGTGACCGCGGACCCGATCCGCGCAGCGAGGTCGGCCGACGGCGGGTACGGGTTCTCATTGGTGTTCAGGCGCACCGCGACGTCGAGCTGCGGTGCGCCGTACGGCTTGCGGCCACGCAGGTCGTCGCGCACGGGGAGGTCGGCTGTGGTCGGCCGGCTCGTCATGCGTCGGCGCCGGCGGGGAACCGGACCTGGACCGCCGCGGCGTGGGCGGGCAGGTCCTCGGCCCCGGCCAGGGCGACCACGTGGTGGGCCACGTCACGTAGCGCCTGCTCGGAGTAGTCGACGACGTGGATCCCGCGCAGGAACGACTGCACCGAAAGCCCGCTGGAGTGGCACGCGCAGCCGCCTGTGGGCAGGACGTGGTTCGAGCCGGCGCAGTAGTCACCCAGCGAGACCGGCGCCCAGGCGCCGATGAAGATCGCACCCGCGTTGCGGATCCGCCCGGCCAGCGCCGCAGCGTCGCGGGTCTGGATCTCGAGGTGCTCGGCGGCGTACGCGTTGGCGACGAGGACGGCAGCGTCGAGGTCGTCGACCAGGACCACCGCTGACTGCCGGCCGCCGAGCGCCTCCGTGATGCGCTCGACGTGCTTGGTCGCGGCCACCTGCTCGGCGACAGCAATGGCAACGGCATCGGCCAGAGCCTCGCTCGGGGTCACCAGCACGGCCGCGGCGATAGTGTCGTGCTCTGCCTGGCTGATCAGGTCGGACGCCACGTGGGCCGGGTCGGCGGTGTCGTCGGCGATCACCAGGATCTCGGTAGGGCCGGCCTCGGAGTCGATGCCGATCCGCCCCTTGAGCAGCCGCTTGGCCGCAGCGACGTAGACGTTGCCCGGGCCGGTGACCAGCGCGGCCGGCCGACACTGCCCCGCGCCGTAGGCGAACATCGCCACCGCCTGGGCGCCGCCGACGGCGTAGACCTCGTCGACGCCCAGCAGGGCGCACGCAGCAAGGATCGTCGGGTGCGGCAGCCCACCGAAGTCACGCTGCGGCGGACTCGCGACGGCGAGCGAGGGCACGCCGGCCGTCTGCGCCGGCACGACATTCATCACGACGCTGCTGGGGTAGACCGCCTTGCCGCCCGGCACGTACAGGCCGACCCGGTCGACCGGGACCCAGCGCTCGGTGACCGTGCCACCCGGCACCACCTCGGTGGTGACGTCGGTGCGGCGCTGGTCCTCGTGGACGAGCCGGGCCCGCCGGATCGACTCTTCGAGGGCCAGCCGTACGGCCGGGTCGAGTGCCTCGAGCGCCTGCGCCAACCGCTCGACGGGCACCCGCAGGTGCGGCGGCCGCACCCCGTCGAAGCGCTCGCCGAGGTCGTACAGCGCGGCCTCGCCCCGATCGCGCACCTCGTCGCAGATCGGCCGGACGACGGCCAGAGCCGCCTCGACGTCGAGGGCGGCTCGAGGCACGACCTCGCCCAGCTCGCCAGGGGTCAGCGCCCGGCCCCGCACGTCTATCCGCCGCATCATGCGGCCAGTCTAAATCCCAGGCCGTAGGCTCGAGACGTGACCGAGTTGATCCCGCTGTTCCCGCTCGGCGCCGTCCTGTACCCCGGCCTGGTGCTCCCCCTGCACATCTTCGAGGACCGCTACCGCGTGCTCGTCGCCGAGCTGGTGCGCCGACCCGACGGCGACCCGAGGGCTTTCGGCGTCGTGGCGATCCGGGCCGGACGCGAAGTCGGCCCCGACGGCGTGCTGGCGCTGCACGACATCGGCTGCACGGCTCTGCTGAGGTCCGTCGAGCAGTACGAGGACGGACGGTACGACATCGTCTCCAGCGGGGCCCGCCGGTTCCGGCTGATCGCGATCGACGAATCCCAGCCGTACCTCCAGGGCAGCGTCGAGTGGCTCGAGGAGTCCCGCGGCGGGGACGCCTCGGTGCTGGCCCGGTCCGTAGCCGAGTCGTTCGCGCACTACCGCGCCGAGCTCGGCGCCGCTCAGGGCTTCTCCGTCGACCAGGACGACGGTGACGGGTCCGGGGTCCCCGCCGACCCGACCGCGCTGTCGTACGTGGTCGCGGCCTCGATGGTGCTCGACCTCAGCGACCAGCAGGCACTGCTTGCCGAGCCCGACACCAGTGGCCGGCTGCGCCGTGAGCTCAGCCTGCTGCGTCGCGAGGCCGCCGTCCTGCGTGAGCTGCCGAGCCTGCCCGCGGTCGACTACCACCGCCAGCCGGTCTCCCCCAACTAGCCGGGCGCTTAGGGTGGCGCGGTGGCGAAACCGAAGGCCGGAGGCGGGACGCCCGCGGTGCTGGCCCTGGCTGCGGCTGGCGTGGAGTTCACCGCGCACCCGTACGCCCATGACCCCGCCGCCAAGTCGTACGGGCTCGAAGCCGCGGACGCGCTGGGGGTCAGCCCGGACCGGGTGTTCAAGACCCTGCTGGCCCGGGTCGACGGTGCGCTCACCGTGGCCGTTGTACCCGTCAGCGGTCAGCTCGACCTGAAGGCGCTAGCGGCCGCAGCGGGCGGGAAGCGAGCCGAGATCGCCGCACCCAAGGACGCCGAACGCGCGACAGGCTACGTGCTCGGCGGCATCAGCCCGCTGGGTCAGCGCAACCCGCACCCGACCGTCGTCGACACCAGCGCACTGGACCACGCCACGGTGTTCGTCTCCGGCGGCCGCCGCGGCTTCGACATCGAGCTCGCCCCGACCGACCTGGTCAGGCTGACGGCGGCGCTGATGGCTCCGGTGGGACGTCCGGGCTGATCGGTGCGTCCGGCCAGATCGGGGCGTGCGGGCTCAGCCGCGGCACCGCGTCACCCCGCCGCCGGAAGTCGCCCCAGAGGTCCAGCAGCAGCCACGCGACCAACGCGGCAACGGGGAAGAGGACCAGGAACCCCAGCGCTGTGAGCTCGAGCGGTACCGATGAGACGGTGCCCTCCGCCGCGCTGCGCAACGGCCTCAGGTCGACCAAGCCGAGCCAGAGGCCCAGGCGCCACCCGATCACCGCGGCCAGTGCGCCGTTGACCGCGAGCAGGACCACGGGTAGGGACGAGCTGGACCGCACCAGCCGGTGGGCGATGAGCCCGCTGAGCACGCCGAGGACGATGCTGAGCAGCGCGAACCACAGGTCGCCGGTGATGAACTCCTGCGGTACCGGGTCCAGGTAGTAGGCGCCGTCCGACTGGACCCGCACCTGGGCCACCGGCGCGAGCCGCCACCACAGCAGCCCCAGCGCCACCCCCGCGAGGTCGATCGCCACGAGCAGCAGCGGCACACCGGTGCGCCGGACGGGCGACGCCGCGGACTCGACCACGGGCTCGACTTGCGTCACTGCAGCACCAGCACTCCCTGGACGACCGCGGTGGGCGTCCGCCACACCGCTGGGTCGAGCACCGGGTCACCCGGCAGCAGTACGGCCGAAGCTGGTTGCCCGACGAGCAGCCGGCCGCGTCCGGGGACCCGACCGGCCAATCCTGCCACCGATGCAGCGAGATCCGTGGCCGCCCGGAGCGCGCCCCAGCGGCCGAGCCCCGCTGCGGCCAGCAGCTCGAGCTCGCGCGGCTCGGCCCCAGGCCGCGTCCCGACGTTGCCCAGGTCGGTCCCGTAGACCAGTCGGGCGCCGGCTGCGACCAGCGCCGCCGCGTTCGCGAGCGTGTGACCGGTGTCCGAATGGGTGAGCAGGCTCGACGAGACGACAGCGCCCGCGTCGGCGATCCGTCGCACCAGCGCGACCGGAAGCAGGTCGACCGGAACGTGGGCGAGCTCGTCGACCCCAGCGTCCAGGGCCCGCTCGACCATCGCGACGGAGAGGGCGTGCGCCGTGACGGCCAACCCTGCCTCATGAGCGGCACCCACCACGGCTGCGGCCACCTCAGCCGACGGCGCCGGGTGCCCGGGGGCAGGTTGCAGCGCCAGCTTGACCACGTCGACGCCCGCAGCGACGAGCCCGGCAACGGCGGTCCGCGCGTCGTCGGGGCTTCCGGCGAACTGCGCGTACCCGCCCGGCCCCCAGGCGTACGCGGGGTAGCCGCCCACCGACGTGACGATCGGGCCAGCGATCGCGACGACCGGGCCACCTGCGGCATCGCGCCAGCGCCTGGCGTCTTCGATCGGCGCGCCGAGGTCTCGCACCGCTCCGACACCGCCGCGCAGCGCGAGCCCCGGCTCGCCGAACGCGAGGTGGACGTGCGTGTCGACCAGCGCCGGCCCCACCCAGCCACCAGCGAGGACGAGCCCCGCCGCCGGACGCCGGACCCCCACGTAGGTGACCAGCCCGGAGTCGTCGACCTCGACCTGGCCGTCGTCGATCGGCGCAGCGGGACCGCCGGGCCACACCGAGCCCCTCAGGGCAACGGCCTCAGACAACCGAGCCCGGCCCGAGCAGTGCTTTGAGGTCGCCGAAAAGCGCGGGTCCGGGGTTGACCCGCAGCCGGTCGTCGAGCCGCATGAGTGTGCTGCGGCCGGCCCGTTGCTGCAGCTCGAGATGGACCTCGGTGACACCCGGGTGGGTCGCGAGGACCTCCTTGAGCCGGTCGACAACCGGCGGGATGCAGCGCGCCACCGGCAACGAGATGACGACCGGGCCCCGGGGACCTTCGGACAGGTCGGGGATCGTCAGCTCCATCGCGACGAGCTTGGGGCTGTCCTCGCGCTTGTCGAGCCGCCCGCGTACGACGACCACGGTGTCCTCGACGAGCTGGGTCGCAATCAGCTGGTAGGTCTGCGGGAACACCATGACGTCGATCACGCCCTCGAGGTCCTCGAGCGCGACGATCGCCCACGAGCTGCCCTGCTTGGTGACCTTGCGCTGGATGCCCGAGATCATCCCCGCGATCGTGACCATCGAGCCGTCGCTCCGGTCCTCGTCGGCCATCAGCTGCGCGATCGAGCAGTCGGCCGCCGCGGCCAGCAGGTGCTCGACGCCGAACAGCGGGTGGTCCGAGACGTACAGGCCCAGCATGTCGCGCTCGGCGGCGAGCAGGGTGACCTTGTCCCACTCACCGGCCGGGATCGGCGGCGTGGCCACGACGTCCGCCGCTGGGATTCCCTCCCCTGGTGCGTCATCGCCGAAGCTGAACAGGTCGAACTGGCCGATCGCCTCGTTGCGCTTGGTCTCCATGAACGCGTCGATGGCGTCGGTGTGCACCGCGACGAGGCCGCGCCGGGTGTGCCCCAGCGAGTCGAACGAACCCGCCTTGATCAACGACTCGACCGTCCGCTTGTTGCACGCGACGGCGTCGACTTTGCGCAGGAAGTCGTAGAAGTCGACGAACCGGCCCTTGGCCTTGCGGGTGGCCACGATCGAGTCGACGACGTTCTCGCCGACGTTGCGGATGGCCGACAGCCCGAACCGGATGTCGGTGCCCACCGGGGTGAAGTTGGACTCGGACTCGTTGACGTCGGGGGGCAGCACCTTGATCCCCATGCGCCGGCACTCGTTGAGGTACAGCGCCGACTTGTCCTTGTCGTCCTTGACCGAGGTCAGCAGTGCCGACATGTACTCGGCCGGGAAGTTGGCCTTGAGGTACGCCGTCCAGTACGACACCAGGCCGTACCCGGCGGTGTGCGCCTTGTTGAACGCGTAGTCGGAGAACGGGACGAGGATGTCCCACAACGTCTTGATCGCGGCCTTGGAGTAGCCGTTCGCCGCCATGCCCTCGGAGAACGGGATGTACTCCTTGTCGAGGATCTCCTTCTTCTTCTTGCCCATGGCCCGACGGAGCAGGTCGGCGGCGCCGAGGGAGTACCCGGCGAGCTGCTGCGCGATCGCCATGACCTGCTCCTGGTACACGATCAGGCCGTACGACTCGCCGAGGATCTCGGCCAGCGGCTGCTCGAGCTCAGGGTGGATCGCGACGACCGGCTTGCGACCGTTCTTGCGGTCGGCGTAGTCGTTGTGGGCGTTTGCGCCCATCGGGCCCGGCCGGTAGAGCGCCAGGACGGCCGAGATGTCCTCGAAGTTGTCCGGCTGCATCGAGCGCAGCAGCGAACGCATCGGCCCGCCGTCGAGCTGGAAGACGCCGAGCGTGTCGCCTCGGGACAGCAGCTCGTACGCGGCCCGGTCGTCCAGCTCGAGCTGCTCGAGAACCACGGTCTGGCTGCGGTTCAGCTTGATGTCAGCCAGGCAGTCGTCGAGGACGGTGAGGTTGCGCAGCCCGAGGAAGTCCATCTTGAGCAGGCCGAGCGACTCGCACGCGCCCATGTCGAACTGGGTGATGATCGCGCCGTCCTGGTCGCGCCGCTGGATCGGGATGACATCGAGCAGCGGCTCGGCGCAAAGGATCACCCCCGCGGCGTGCACGCCCATCTGCCGCTTGAGGCCCTCGAGGCCCTTGGCGGTGTCGACGACCCGCTTGATGTCGGGGTCGGTGTCGTAGAGCCCGCGGAACTCCCCAGCCTCGGAGTAGCGGCTGTTGGTCGCGTCGAACAGCCCGGACAGCGGCATGTCCTTGCCCATCACCGGCGGCGGCATCGCCTTGGTGATCCGGTCGCCCAGGGCGTACGGGTAGCCGAGCACGCGAGCGGCGTCCTTGATCGCGGCCTTCGCCTTGATCGTGCCGTAAGTGATGATCTGCGCGACCCGCTCCTCGCCGTACTTCTCGGTGGCGTAGCGGATCATGTCGCCGCGCCTGCGCTCGTCGAAGTCGAGGTCGATGTCGGGCATCGAGATGCGTTCGGGGTTGAGGAAGCGCTCGAACAGCAGTCCGTGCTTGATCGGGTCGAGCTCGGTGATGCCCAACGCGTAGGCGATCAGGGCGCCCGCGGCGGACCCACGACCCGGCCCGACCCGGATGCCGTTGTCCTTGGCGTAGCGCACCAGGTCGGCCGTGACCAGGAAGTACCCCGGGAAGCCCATCTGGATGATCACGCCGACTTCGTACTCGGCCTGCTTGCGATGGGCGTCGGGGATGCCTCCGGGGAAGCGGTGGTGCAGCCCGCGCTCGACCTCCTTGATCAGGAACGACTCCTCGGACTCACCGGGCGGAGCCGGGAACCGCGGCATCAGGTCGCGGCCCTCGGCGAACGTGACCTCGCACCGCTCGGCGATCTCGAGGGTGTTGTCGCAGGCCTCGGGGAGCTCGCTCCAGACGGACCGCATCTCGGCGGGGGTCTTGAGGTAGAAGTCGGTCGCGTCGAACCGGAACCGGCCGGGGTCGGCCAGCGTCTTGCCGGTCTGGACGCAGAGCAGCACCTCGTGGGCCTCGGCGTCGGACTGGTAGGTGTAGTGGAGGTCGTTGGTCGCGAGGAGCGGCAGCCCGAGGTCGCGGGCGATCTTGATCAGGTCGGACCGGGTCTGCCGCTCGATGCCGAGCCCGTGGTCCATCACCTCGGCGTAGAAGTTGCCCGGGCCGAAGATGTCGCGGTAGTCGGCGGCGGCCTGGCGGGCCTTGTCGTACTGCCCGGCCTGCAGCCAGCGGTTGACCTCGCCCGAGGGGCAGCCGGTCGTCGCGATGAGGCCTTTGCCGTACCGCTCAATCAGGTCGCGGTCGAAGCGGGGCTTGCGGTAGAAGCCCTCGAGGCTGGCCAGCGACGAGATCCGGAACAGGTTGTGCATGCCCTCGGTGGTCTCGGCCAGCAGCGTCATGTGGGTGTAGGCCTGCTTGCCCTTGGCCATCCCCTCCGCCCCGGCCTCGCCGGTGTCGCCGGAGCCGGACCCGAAGTCGAACGGGGCCCGGTCGAACCGGCTGCCGATCGGGACGTAGTAGCCCTCCATGCCGATGATCGGCTTGACCCCGGCGGCCGTGCCCTGCTTCCAGAAGTCGTACGCACCGAACACGTTGCCGTGGTCGGTCATCGCCAAGGCGGGCATCTCGAGCCGGGCGGACTCCTTGAACAGGTCCTTGAGCCGGGCGGCGCCGTCGAGCATGGAGTACTCGGTGTGGACGTGCAGGTGCACGAACGAGTCGCCCATGAACGCGTTGCCCTCCCTGGTCCGTCGCGGTAACGCAGACTCTAACCGCGGAGCCGACAGCGACTCGCCGACGCGACCGAGGAGGGCGGTGAAACGTCAGACCGCGAGGGCCGACAGCGTCGCGAACTGGTCGTCGGTCAGCGTGACCCCGGCGGCGCCGACGTTCTCCTCCAGGTGGGACACCGACCCGGTGCCCGGGATCGGCAGCACGACCGGCGAGCGCCGCAGCAGCCAGGCCAGGGCGAGCTGGGCCGGGCTGTGCCCCGTCTCGACGACCATCGCGTCGAGCGGGCTGCCCGGGCGCGCCAGCTCCCCCGTGGCGATCGGGAACCACGGGATGAAGCCGATGCCCTCGGCCGTGCAGTAGTCGAGGACGGCCTCGGACTGCCGGTTGGTCAGGTTGTAGAGGTTCTGCACCGAGACGACGTCGACGATCGCGCGGGCGGCCACGATCTCGTCGACGGTCACCTCGGAGAGTCCGATGTGCCGGACCTTGCCGGCCTGCTGCAGCTCGGCGAGCGCGCCCAGCTGGTCCGCCAGCGGCACCCGGGCGTCGATCCGGTGCAGCTGGTACAGGTCGATCGTCTCTACGCCCAGCCGGCGCAGGCTGAGCTCGCAGGCCTGGATGAGGTACTCCGGCAGGCCCACCGGGAGCCAGCGGTCCGGCCCCTGCCGGGTCAACCCGCCCTTGGTAGCGATCGTGACCCCGTCGTACGGGTGGAGAGCCTCGCGGATCAGCTCCTCGGACACCGCGGGCCCGTACGAGTCGGCCGTGTCGATGAAGTCGACGCCCAGCTCGACGGCTCGGCGCAGCACGGCGATCGCCTGGTCGCGGTCGGGCGGGTCGCCCCAGATGCCGGGGCCGGTGATCCGCATAGCGCCGAAGCCCAGCCGGGTGACCGGGAGGTCGCCGCCGAGCACGAACTGACCGCTTGCTGCCGCGGGACCGGGCGCAGCGGAGCGGGAGGAGGAGGGGGCTGAGGTCATGAGGGGTCAAGCCCCGGCCCGCCGCAGTCATTCCCCAGGCGTCATCTGTTCGGCCAGGGTGAGGGGTCGTTCGGTTCGACCCTGCCCGCGCGGCTGGGACCTGTCGGCCCCGCGGCTTACCCTTGACGCATGCGTCTCTCCTCGGCTGCTCTGCCCCTGCGTGCCCTGCCCCTGCGTGCCCTGCGCCGCCCGCTCGTTGCGCTCCTCGGCGGAAGCCTCGCGCTCACCGGCCTCGGCCTTGGGCTCGCGCCGAGCGCGACCGCAGCCGCACCGGCGGGCCTGCCGACCATCAACGACGGCGCGGTGCTGACCTTCGCGCAGATGGGCACCCAGATCGTCGTCGGCGGCACCTTCACGACGCTCACCCTGCCCGGCGGCACCGTGGTCACCCAGCCTCGGCTGTTCGCCTACGACCTGGCCACCGGCACCTTCAACGCCGGCTTCCGGCCGGTCGTCAACGGTGAGGTCGACGCCCTCGTGGGCAGCCCCGACGGCTCCGGGGTGTTCGTCGGCGGTGCGTTCACCATGGTCAACGGCACGACCGGCCAGCGACTGGTCCGGGTCAAGGCCGACGGCAGCCGCGACACCGCGTTCGACGGCACCAGCGACAACCGGGTGCAGGCGCTGTCGCTGCTCGGCTCCCGGCTCTTCGTCGGCGGCCAGTTCGCCAAGATCCGCGGCAAGGTCCGCACCGGGCTCGCCGAGGTCAGCGCGGTCACCGGCAAGCCCACCGACGCCTTCAACCTCGCGCTGACCGGCGTCGCCGGCACCGGCGGGTTCACCGGCGTCCACGCGCTGAAGGTCTCCCCCGACGGCACCAAGCTCCTCGTGGCGCACACCTCGATGCAGCTCGCCGGCCAGGAGCGGTACGGCATCGCGATCGTCGACATCAGCGGCCCGACCGCGACCGTCGACCCGTGGTACACCACGCTCTGGAAGGACAACCTGGTCAACAGCGGCGGCGCGGTCCGCGTCACCGACGCGGCCTGGGGTCCGTCCGGCACCTGGTTCGTGACCAGCAATACCGGCGGCGACCGCGTCCCGACCAACGACTCCGTACAGCGGTTCGACCTCTCGGGACCCAGCCCGGTGAGCCCCACCTGGGTCACCCGGCAGTTCGACAGCTCGTACTCCATCGACGTCGACCCGAACGGCACCGTCTACGTCGGCGGCCACTTCCGCTACACCGAGGCCCAGGGCTCGACCGACCCTTACCCCGGCGACCCGGCCGTCAACTACGGGTGGGGACCGGCTGGTGGCGCCCGGGTGCTCGGCACCCAGGTCGTCTACCGACAGCAGATCGACGCGCTCGACCCCACCACGGGCAAAGCGCTCAACTGGTGGAGCAGCGCTGACGGCCAGCACGGCGTCACCGCACTCAAGGTGGTCGGCAGCAAGCTGCTCATCGGGCACGACGGGATGCACGTCGACGGCGACTCGACCGGGCGGCACGGCATGGCCAACCTCTACGGCGCCCCGTACGACACCAGCCGGGGCCACAGCGCCATCACGGCACCGCCCGTCGGCGCGAACCTCGAGGTCGGCTCCGTCCCGATCCTCGGCACGGCGACTGCGCCGAACGGCGTGAAGAAGGTCCAGGTCGAGATCAAGCGTGTGAGTGACGGCACCTGGCAGCACACCGACGGCACGTTCGGGTCCTTCTACGCCTTCGCGGCCACGGTCAACAGCCCGGGGGCAACGACCACCACCTGGTCCCTGCCTGCCACGCTGGCCAACTTCGGCGACTACATGCTGTACGTGAAGACCTTCGACGTGGCCGGTGCCGACGAGACGGTCAAGCAGCAGGTGCCGGTCTTCATGAACGACTCGACCGACAGCCCGCCCGCACTGTCCTGGACCTACCCGCTGAGCGGGCAGCAGGACTTCACCGGCAACACGGTCACGGTCACCGGCACCGCCACCGACCCCGACGGCGTGGCCGCCGTGGCGCTCAGCTTCCGCAACGTCACCTTCGCCGGCTTCGTCACCGCGGACGGCTCGTTGGGCGACTTCACCTCGTACGCCGCGGTGCTCGCCAACCCGGGGGCCGTGACCACCACCTGGTCGTACACGATCGCCCTCCCCAACGGTGATTACAACGCGATGGCGGTGCCGGCGGACACCAAGGGCGCTGCCGACCCACGCGGGGTCAGCCGAAGCTTCACGATGGCGCCGACCAACGCCCCGCCGACGGCGACGATCAGCAGCCCGACGACGGGAACCACCGCCCCCGCCAGCTTCACCGTCACGGGTACGGCGTCCGACAACACGGGTGTCTCGCGCGTTCTCGTCCGGGTGGCCGACAAGCGGTTCGGCCGCGGCCCGCAGATCGCCGGCACCTTCGGCCCCGCCTCGTGGCGACCGGCCACCTTGACCGCACCGGGCTCCGCGAGCACCAGCTGGAGCATCGACGTCGCGGGCCTGCCCTACGGCACGTACGTCATCCAGGCCTACGCCGAGGACTCCGCGGGCGTGATCACGCCCAACGCTGCGCGTCCGTCGGTGACGTCGTTCGTCTGGCCCGCCGGAGCGACGGCCGAACCCGCCACCACGTTGACGACGTCCCCGGACATCCGCTGGCCGGCCCTGGCCGTCTCGGTAGCCGGCAGCGCGTCGTACGCGCCTGGCGTCGCCAGCGTTCAGCTGGTCGTCCAGAACACCGTCCTCGGCTGGTACCTCCAGCCCGACGGCAGCACCGGCCTGCAGCCTGCCTACCTGCCCGCCAGCATGGCGAGCCCCGGTGCGGCCAGCTCTGGCTGGACCGCCACCGTCAACGTCCCGGTCAGTGGCGCCTACCAGGTCGACGCCATCGCAGTCGGCACGGACGGCAACGTCGACTCCACCGCCAGCGGCTCGCAGACCACCTACCGGGTCTACCCGGGCGATGCCGACCCGACGATCGAGCTCAACAGCCCGGTCGACGGGGCGATCGTGACCGGCACGGGCAACAAGATCCTCGCCGCCGGCCGGGCCTTCGACGACGTGGGCGTGCGCACCGTCCAGCTCTACGTCACCAACCTCGCCGGGACCTCAGGGATCAAGTCCGACGGAACCGTGGGCAAGCCGGCCTGGGTCACGGTGTTCATCACGAACCCGGGTGGCACGTTCACGAACTGGAACTACACGACCGTGGCGTTGCCGTCCGGCACCTGGAAGGTGTCGGCGCGCGCGATCGACTCGGTCGGCAAGGTCCAGCTCACCTGGCCCACCTCGACCATCACCCTGGCGCCCTAGGGCGCCAGACGACCCGACCCTGTCACAGCGAGCGGAGCATGTGCCGGTGCGGCAGTCCGGCATCGTCGAACTCGGCGCCGAACGCTGCATAGCCGAGTCGTTCGTAGAACCCCTGCGCGTGCGTCTGCGCGCCGAGGTAGATGACACGGAGCCCGCGGACCCGGGCCCGGTCCTCCACTGCCTGCACCAGCAAGGCACCGATCCCGTGACCACGGGCAGCGGCCCGGACAGCCAACCGGCCGAGGTGGGCCACCGGCCCGTACGCCACGTCGAGACCCTCGAAGCCGGGCGGCTCGAAGACGAGCCGGACCGCCCCGACGACCACGCCGTCCAGGACCGCCACCAGGTGATCCGCCGCCGCGTCGCGCTCGTCGCGCTCCAGCTCGACCGGAACGCCCTGCTCGTCGACGAAGACCGCATGCCGGACCCAGAACGCCGCGTCCAGGTCGCCCTGGCCGACCACGAGCCGAACGACGGGCTCGGTCACGCCTCGTCCCGCAGGATCGCCAAAGCCTCCCTCAGGTCCGCGGGGTAAGCCGCCTCGAACTCGACCCACTCGCCGCTGTCCGGGTGCTCGAAACCGAGCCGGACCGCGTGCAGCCACTGCCGGGTCAGCTGGAGCCGGCGCGCGAGCACCGGGTCCGCCCCGTAGGTCAGGTCGCCGACGCACGGGTGCCGCAACGCCGCCATGTGCACCCGGATCTGGTGGGTGCGCCCGGTCTCCAGCCTGACCTCGAGAAGGCTCGCGGCACGCAACGCCTCCAACGTCTCGTAGTGGGTCACGCTCGCCTTGCCGCCTTCGACGACCGCCCACTTGTACGCATGCTGCGGGTGCCGGTCGATCGGCGCATCGACCGTGCCGATGAACGGATCGGGATGGCCCTGCACCAGCGCGTGATAGCGCTTGTCGACGGTGCGCTCCTTGAAGGCGCGTTTGAGCAGCGTGTAGGCCCGCTCCGACTTCGCGACCACCATCAACCCGCTGGTGCCCACATCGAGGCGGTGGACGATGCCTTGGCGCTCGTCGGCCCCGCTGGTGGACACGCGGTAGCCCGCGCCGGCCAGGCCGCCGATCACGGTCGGCCCCGACCAGCCCGGACTCGGATGGGCGGCGATACCGACCGGTTTGTCGACCACAACGATGTGGTCGTCGTCGTGAACGACACGCAAGCCGTCGATGACCTCGGCGACGACCGTCGGCGGTGCCGGCGGAGCCGGGATCTCCACCTCGAGCCAGGCCCCCGCATGCAGGCGGTCCGACTTGCCGGCGGCGACGCCACCGACGGTGACCAGGCCGCCCGCGGCGAGCTCGGCCGCCTTGGTCCGGGAGAAACCGAAGAGGCGGGCCAGCCCGGCATCGAGCCGTTCGCCGTCCAGACCCTCCGGGACGGGTAGTGCTCGGATGTCACTCACCGGGAGAACGCTCCTGTTCGATTCCGTGGTCCGCCGACCTGGCCGATCGTCGACCGTCCAGCTCGTGGCCGAGCAGCGACAGCAGCACGATCCCCACCGCCGAGCAGGTGATCGCCGAGTCGGCGAGGTTGAAGACCGCGAAGTGCGGCAGCTGGATCCAGTCGACGACGTGCCCGCGCCCAGGGCCGGGCGAGCGGAAGAACCGGTCGATCAAGTTGCCGAGGGCCCCGCCGAGGAGGGCGCCAAGAGCCAGCGCCCAGCCGACCGACCGAAGCCGAGGAGCGGTCCGAAGGATCACCACGACCACGGCAACAGCGACCCCGGTGAACAAGAACGTGAACCCGGTTCCCAGCGAGAACGCGGCCCCCGCGTTGCGCGTGTACGTGATCGTGAGGAGCCCACCCAGAAGCTTCAGCGGCTCGCGGTCGGCCATCGCACGGACGACGACGTACTTGCTGACCTGGTCCAGCAGAACGACCCCGAAAGCGACGAGCAGGAGCAGTCGTAGCCGCTTGCGAGGCAGGGTCGGCGCAGCCGAGAACTCGGCATCGCTGGATCGATCGGACGGGTCGTCGCCGCTCAGCGGCGCTCTTCCTTCTGTTTGCATGACATGCATAGGGTCGCACGCGGGAAGGCCTGAAGCCGCGCCTTGCCGATCGGGTTGCCACAGGACTCGCAGATCCCATAGCTGCCGTCGGTGATCCGGCGCAAGGCGCGCTCGGCCTGTTGGAGCATCTCGCGGCTGTTGTTGGCGAGCGACATCTCGTGCTCACGCTCGAAAGTCTTGGTACCAGCGTCGGCCTGGTCGTCTCCGGCGCCCTCGCCCGAGTCGCGCAGCAGGTCGGCGATCGCCGACTCCGCCGACGAGATCTCGGCGCGCAGGCGCTGCGCCTCTGCGTCGAGCTGGGCCCGGACCACGCCGAGCTCCTTCGCGGTCCAGGGCGACTCGTCGGCCCGCACCGCCAGCTTGGTCGGCTTCGCGGGCGCCTTCTTGACCGCGGCCGGAACCGGCGCCGCGGGCGCCTTCTTGACCGCGGCCGGAACCGGCGCCGCGGGCGCCTTCTTGACCGCGGGCGCCGCGGCCTTCTTCGCGGCAGGGGCAATAATCTTCGCCGGGGCGGGCGCCTTCTTCGCCGGAGCGCTCTTGGCGGGTGCGCTGACCTTCTTCGCCGGGGCGGGCGCCTTCTTCGCCGGAGCGCTCTTGGCGGGTGCGCTGACCTTTTTCGCCGGGGCGGGCACCTTCTTCGCCGGGGCGGGCACCTTCTTCGCCGGGGCGGGCACCTTCT
>JBBQWS010000053.1:0-21275 GCA_038210415.1 Actinomycetes bacterium | reverse complement strand
TCAACGGAGCCTGACCCTTGCGGGCCACGGCCACGACATCGTCGCGGAACTCCTGGGGATACGGCTTCGGCATGATCGACATCCTTCCAGCGAGGACCAATCCTCACAGGTCAGGTGTCAACCAA
Organism: Actinomycetes bacterium; assembly: GCA_038210415.1. Taxonomy (GTDB): domain Bacteria; phylum Actinomycetota; class Actinomycetes; order Prado026; family Prado026; genus JBBQWS01. The sequence continues at coordinate 21,150 of JBBQWS010000053.1, read as the reverse complement.
ACTCTGGGCAGACCCTGCTGTCGCTGAGCCGGTAGTGGGTGAAGTTGGACTGCCAGGTCTCGTTCGGTTGGTCGGCCTCGAACCGCAGGTAGCTGCTCTTGGGGCGCTTGGACGGTTCGGGTGTGACCGCCCCGGCGCGGACCAGGATCCGGTTGATCGTGGCTCGGGAGACTGTCGTGGCGTAGTGGTGGTTCAGGTGCCAGCCGATGGTGTCGGCGCCGCCGTCCAGACCCTTTCGCGAGACACCCCATTCCGATGTCCCGAACCAGGACACTGTCAGCCCGACCGCATCGCCGCAGGTCAGGGACTTTCCTTGACAAATCCCTGACCTGCGCTTTCGTTCTCAGGGAGCCATGAGAGCGAGCACTCGCTCGGCAAGAGTCGGCCGTTGTGGACAGCCGTGGTCGATGAATCGGTCCAGCGTGTGCAGGATCCAGGATGAGGGCCGACGTTGACGAGTGCGCGCAGGAACAGGTAGGCAGATCGCCTTCGAATTGGAAAGCTGAGCCGTCCGCGCGCTGACGTTAGAAGGGCCAGCGTTGCGGGAGCCGCCCGCGTATGTTCTGGGCGATGCCGAGCCGGGACCAGGTTGGCACGATGGTCAACAACACCAAGGGGAGAAGGTCCTCGGCGGGGTATTGCCACAGGTAGAGGTTCGTGTCTATCAGCATGACGTAGATCGGGCCGATGAGTAGCAGCCCTCCGAGGGCGGCTGCCCGTGGGAGCACGCCGAAAACCAGCCCGAGGCCGATGGCAAGTTCGGCGATGGTCAGGAACCACCCGAAGAGCCCGAAGTGAGGCAGTACCACGTTGCGGTAGAAGGCCCCGAGCGGGGCGATGGACGTCCTCGACGAGGCGTCCTTCAGGATGAATTCGGCCACCCCCCGGTCGACGAGGTTGAAGGACATGAAACCGATGTCGTACGTTGCCTTGCCTATCAGTTTGGCCACGCCGTTACTCAGCCACACCAGGCCGGTGAAGATACGGAGGGCCGTGAAGGCCCTGGCCATGATTATCGTTTCGGCCGGAGTCGGCCCGCTCGTCACTAGCCCTGTGTGAGCCTGTGGACCACTCATTGCCCGCCTCCATCATGTTTGCCCGTGCGACGCCCGGACCGCGGCGCCCGGCAATTCCGGGTCCCGCAGAACGCCACGCTAGACCTGGCTGAGAGCTCAGGGAGTGAAGCGGACCTTACGAACATGGGAAGCTCGCTGCTAACACGTCACCGCGGCGGCGGTAGCCAAGGTATTCCTCGCGGATCGCATCGATGCTGGCGCCGAGGTGTATCAACTCAGTGGTGACCTTCATCGCGGGGTCGGTGACACCGACGGGGTGCCACCACACACCCTCGGCCGTTGCACACACCTCGGGGACCAGGGTCTCGCGTGAGAGCACGATGCCGCTGGTTGCCTCTCCTTGCCGGGCGATGTGCCGCACCACCATGTCCTCGTGCGGGACACCCATGCTGGCCGCGAGCTGTTCGACCTGCGCCTCTTGCGCACTGTCACGGCGGGCAACGGTCATCGCGATTCGCACGGTGAAACCCAGCGACCGGGCAGTTCGGATCCCCTCGATGGCCCGGGACCAGGTGCCTGCTCCCCGGTGCGCGTCGTGCAGGTCGGGGGTGGCCGAGTCGAGGCTGACCTGGAGCGTCAGGCCGTCTCGGGGCATCGCCTCGAGCACCCGAAGCCGGGACCCCCGGAACAGCATGGCGTTGGTGAGCACCACGGTCGGTGCGGCATCCGCGCAGATGCGCACCACCTCGTCGATCGCCGGATGCATCAGCGGTTCCCCCCCGGTGACCAGGACCTCGACCGCTCCGGCCGTCACCGCTTCGGCCACGAGTCCGGCGACTGTGTCGACCCCGAGCACTCGGGGGTCGACGGTGGGCGACGACGAGACGCAGCAGTAGTCGCAGGCGAGGTTGCAGTGAAAGTTGGTGTAGAGCCACAGACGGCGACCCGGCATGCGTTCGGCGGGGATGGTGTTGTCGAGGTCGGAGAGCCGCCCGCGGTACACCTCGACCTCGTTGGGGTGCACCGCTAGGACACTGTTGCCGTTGCCGCGGCACCAGGCGTCGACGACCTCGACCTCGGCCTGGGACTCCACAGGCACTAATGCGGTCGTCCCCGTTGCGAGCCGACCGACCACATCGACGAGCCGGATAGCCAGCTGTGCCCGTCGTCCGGGGGCGACCGTACCCGTCATTACCACGTGAGTGGGATCGCCTGCTCCCGCATGGCCTCCTCGAGCGAGCGGTAACCCTCCAACTGCGGACGGACCCACCGCCGCAGTCCCTCGAGCTCGAGGATGCGCCGATGCTCCGGGACGTCCCAGTCCATCGCCAGCAGGTGGCTGGTCCAGGCCTCAGCGCGGACCTCGTTGAAGGACGACAGGGCTGTGAAGTTGCAATGGCAGTAGTCGGGGCTCGTCCAGACCTCCTCTACCCCGAGCTCCCCGGCCTTCTGCAACTGCTGCCACGTCGTGATTCCGAGGGCGGCGACGTCAGCGTCGTCCGACAGCACCGCCTGGAGCGCGTCGAGCTCGCTGCGACCGGTGTCGCCGTGCTTGCCCACGTCGGAGTCGAAGATGACCGGGGTGATGTCTTCGAGGGTGATACCGACGTCGGCGAGGAACTTCGTCGGCAGGATGCGGGCCTGGCCGGAGTCTTTCGAGCCCAGAGCGACTCGGGTGCCCCGTACGTCGTCCAGCCCACGCAGACCGGATCCCTCGCGCGCCACGAGGACGGTGCGAAAGGTGAGGTCGGTGTCGCGCATCGCCAGCGCGCGGCAGCCCCCCTCGGTCAGCCCCACGGCCCGCAGGTAGGCGAGATTGGTGTTCCACGCGACGTCAACGTGGCCGGCCAGCAGCGCGTCCACCTGACGCTCGTAGTTAGAGAAGAGGACGAAGTCCATGGGGGCGGCCGAGTCGGCGAAGTAGTCACGGATGCCCTCCCAAATCGGAACGACGTTGGCGGTGTAGGCGACGGCCGCCACGACGAGAGCCTCCATCAGAAGAGGTCCATTCCGCACAGGGCCTTGGCGTAGAAGTCATAGAGCACGTCGGAGGTGGGCGCCATGACGTGGCCCGCGCGAGCGTCCCGGAAGGCCCGTTCCACGGGCAAGTGCCTGGAGAACGCTGCGCCTCCGCATACCCGCATCGCCTCGTCCGTCACCTGGAGGGCGGCGTCGTTGGCGGCCGCGCGGCCCCCGAGAACATAGAGCATCGCGTCGTCCGACCCGGCGGCGATCTTGCGAGCCATGGCCCAGACGTACTCCTCGTTGCCCGCCAATACCGTGCCTGCGCGGCCGATCCGCGCGCGGATCGTCGGGAGGTCGGCGAGGCTCGAGCCGAGATGCTCCAGCCGCGCGCCCGACACGTGACCCACGGCCGCCTCTAGGGCGGCGCGGGCCAGACCGAGGGTGATGGAGGCGTTACCCAGGTTGAACCACGGCAGGACGACTCCCATCATCGTGCCGAAACCCGACCCGCTGTCGCCTAGCCGCAGACCATCGTCGACGGTGGTGTCGAAGCGCATCGGCGACGAAGCGTTGCCGCGCAGCCCCATCCCCAACCAGGGCGCAGAGACCTCGAAGCCCCCGTGCTGGGCGGTGACAGCGTACAGATCGGTCGTGGTCGCGGTCTCGGCGCCAACCGACTTCGTGCTGACGACATAGACGTCGGCGTGACCCGCGGACGTGACCCAACTCTTGTCAGCCGTGAGCTGCACCCGTGTCGACCCGTCGGACGCAGCGCCGGCCTCCGAGACGGGCGCCCAGAAGTGACTGCGGCTGCCCTTCTCACTGAAGGCTAGGGTGCCCAGCAGCTCACCACTCGCCATCCCCTTGAGCAGGTCGACCCCCGGGGGCGTCGCCGCGGCCAGTGGCATCGCCGCCGCCACGTGCATCAGGTAGATCATCGCGGTCGACCCGCAGGCACCCGCCAATCGGCCGGTCACGATGGAGAACTCCTCGGGCCCGGCTCCCAGGCCGCCCACATCCTCGGGGAGCGTCAGCCCGAGCAGTCCCGACGAGCGCAGGGCAGCGACCGCCTCCTCGGGGTACCGTCCGCGGTCGTCGACGTCAGCGGCGTGGCTCGCGGCCATCTCAAGGACGGGGGCTAGTCGGTCGTCGATCGTCATGGGTCGATCTCCTTGTCACTCAAGGGCGGGAGACGTGACGATACCCCCAGCAATTGGCACGAGATATGACAGTCGGCTTACGATGACTCAATCCGCCTTCTCCGTTCTTCGCACCGCTCTCAGCCGATGTTGCGTTCAGCCCGGTCGCAGTCTTCGTCTCGGCACCCCTGCCACCGGGATGGCCAAGCATTTCGCTCGGCTCGCGACCGGTTGGGTTCTCCTTGCGTTCAGAGGAGTCGGCAGCGACCAAGGCGCTTCGGCCTCCGGCCAAGTGAGGCTCGCTGCTCAGGCAGCCGATTTGGCACGAATGGGATCAACGTTCTGCTGGACGGCCGAGGTGGCGTCGCCTCCGATTCGAAGGGTTCGGCCGTGTCAGGGATGGCGCGTCGGTGCCCGCATCGGACGTCACCACTTCGTTCGATCTGCGCCCGGGTCGGTTCCCGTCGTACGTGAGACGCTTGCAAGACGATCAGGGAGGCGGGAATGCCGACGCTCGGTTGCCGGGTTCCCCACCTGACACCCCCAGGACGAGGAGAGCAGATGCGATCGGCCGGCCCGCGTCGACTGTTGGCCACGGCCGCCGCCTTAGGCGTGGCTCTTGCGTTGGCTGGTTGTGGCAGCGCGACCTCGAGCATCGCGGCGGGCGATCCTGCCTCTGCCGCGGGCCCGACGCGGTCACCGGACCCGACAGCGAGCGGCACGGTCGGGACCGCCACCACCGGCAAGACCACAGCCGGCACACCAGAGGTGCTCCGGTTCCGCGCGCGCACCGTCGACGGTGCCGAGTTCGACGGCGCCAGCCTCGCGGGGAAGCCGGTGGTGCTGTGGTTCTGGGCACCGTGGTGCACCATCTGCCGCGGTGAGGCACCGGACGTCGCGGCCATCGCCAAGGAGTTCGGCGGCCGGGTGCAGTTCGTCGGCATCGCCGGGCTGGGCCCGGTGTCGGACATGCAGCAGTTCGTGTCGCAGACCAAGACCGGTGGGTTCACCCACCTCGCGGACGTCGACGGGTCGATCTGGAACCGCTTCGGTATCGCTGCGCAACCGGCATTCGTGTTCATCCGAGCCGATGGCAGTGACAAGTCGTTCCTCGGTGGGCTGGGCGCCGATGACCTGCGGAACATGGCGAACAAGCTGGCAAGCTGAGCAGCTGGTGGACACCGGCCTGCTGACCCTGGCTCTGGTGGCGGGTGCAGTTGCGGCCTTCAACCCCTGCGGCTTCGCGCTGCTACCGGCCTACCTCACCGTGCTGGTCGCCGACCCGGCTGAGCGAACCGGGGGCGGGGCCGTGGGCACGGTACTGCGCGCACTGCGCTTCACCACTGGTATGACCGTGGGCTTCGTCGCCGTCTTCGGAATCTTCGGGCTGGTCATCACACCCTTTGCTCTTTCGGTCGAGCGTTACCTGCCGGTCGTCACGGTCGGAGTGGGGGTGGCTCTCATAGCACTGGGAGTGTGGTTGATGCTGGGCCACTCGCTAGCCGTCCCGGGGCTGGCGGGCCGCGGCAAGGGTCCGACCGCGCGATGGGTCTCACAGGTCGGCTACGGAGTGACCTTCGCGTTGGCGTCGTTGTCGTGCACCATTGCGCCGTTTCTCGCGGTGACGACCGGCGCACTTCGGGCGGGGACCGCGATCTCGGTCGTCTCGGTCTTCCTGGTGTACGCCCTCGGTATGGGCACCGTCGTCCTGGTACTTTCGCTGGCCGTCGCCACCGCGAGCGGATCGTTCACGGCACGGCTGCGGCGCGCCGGTCCTGCCATCACCCGGTTCAGCGGGGTGCTGCTCCTGATCGCGGGTGGCTACGTCGCGTGGTACGGCTGGTTCGAGCTCCGGGTCCTGGCCGGCACGGCCACCGCCGACCCGGTGGTGTCCGCGGCCATTGCCGTGCAGGGCGCGGTCACTCGGTGGGTTGCTTCGCTCGGCGCGAGGACACTGGTCGCGGCGGCCGTCGGCGCCGGCATGGTGGTTCTAGCCGCCGTAGCCCTGTCGCGCCGCCGTCGACGCGCCGTTGCGTCAACCGAAACAACACCGCTTGCCGACGCTGCGAGCTGAGGACGGGCGTACGAGTCCCAGACAGGGTCGGGGACGCGGCTTCGGCCTTGATCGGGGGCGATGGGCGCATGCTGGAATGTAGGAGCCGTTAGGACAGGACCGGGTCTGGAACCTCCCAGTTGCACCTCACCAACACGTAAGGCCTCGGGGGATGGACGAGTCGCCGCGGGCTCAGCACACTCGACGCATGCCGCGGTTGAGTAAGCCTGGACTCTGGCCCCGCTTCAGCAGCCCGGTGCGCTCGACGGCCCTCACCGCGCGACTCGGCTCCATGGTCGGGATCTGCTTCGGCGTCTGTTTCGTCACCGGGTTGCTCAGCCACTATCAGTACTACCCATGGTCCGGGCTGCCCGAGCCGGCCAGTCCGGTGTTCCTCTACCGGGTCACCCAGGGCGCCCACGTTGCCACTGGCATTGCCACGATCCCGCTGCTCCTCGTCAAGCTCTGGTCGGTCTATCCGAACCTGTTCCGCTGGCCGCCGGCGCGTTCGCTCAAGCACGCCGTCGAACGCGGGTCGGTCTTCGTGCTCGTCGCAGCCAGCTTGATCCAGCTGCTCACCGGATTCCTCAACATCCTGGGCTGGTATCCATGGCCGTGGGGCTTCGTCCAGGTGCACTTCCTGCTGGCCTTCGTCGTCATCGGGTCGATCCTCATCCACATCGGGGTAAAGCTGCCCGACATCACCTACGGGCTGCGCGCCCGTCTCGCGGACGCGGACGTCCTCACCGAGATCCCGTGGAGCGAGAACCCGGCAGCGCACAGCAACGCCGGAGACGTCCCGCCGCCCGGGACGCCGGCCCTGAGCCGTCGGGGGCTGCTCGTCGCGACCGGTGTTGGTGTCGCGGCGGTGGTTGCCACGACCGTCGGGCAGACCCTGACGCCGCTGCGCCCGATCGGTCTGCTTGCGCCCAGGCTGTCGAACAGGGGCCCGCAACGTGTCCCGGTGAACACGACCGCCGAGCAGGCCGGTGTCATGCCTCTGGCGACCGCGGATGACTGGGCTCTGAAGGTCGACGGCCCGCGGCCGTACGTTTTGAGCCTCGCCGAGATCGAGGAGCTCGCCGAGCACGCGGCGCGGCTGCCGATCACCTGTGTCGAGGGTTGGAGCGTCGGTGCCGATTGGCGCGGTCTGCGCCTGCTCGACGTCGTGCGGCGGGCAGGCGGTGACGCCGACTCGCGGGTACACGTCATCTCGCTGCAGACGCAGGGCGCAAACCACGACAGCTTCGTTGAGGGTCCCCAGGTCGCCCAGGCCTTGCTCGCCACCCATCTCAACGGCCAGCGGCTCATCCTCGACCACGGCTACCCCCTTCGCCTGATCGCTCCAAACCGAGCGGGCGTGCTCAACACCAAGTGGCTCGGCCGAATCGAGGTGAGCTGAGATGAGGCGATGGCGGTACGCGCTGGTCGCGGCCGGGGTCCTCCTCCTCCTCTACGGAGGGGTGCGACTGGTCGCTGAGGTCCCCGAGGCCTTGCCCGGCCTCTCGCTGTGGATGGTCGGGATCGTCGTTATCCACGACGGCCTTCTATCGCCACTGGTCGTGGGGGTGGGCTGGCTCCTGGCGCGGACCGTGCCTCCACGCGGCCGCCGGTACCTGCAGGCGGCGCTGGTTGTCGGTGGGCTCATCACGATCATCGCCATCCCGCTCATCGCGCGTCGGGGCACCCAGCCACCGGCGAAGGCGCTCCTGCTCCAGAACTACGGCGCCAATCTCGCCATCCTGCTCGGGCTGGTCGCCGCCCTGAACCTGACGGCCTACCTCGTGACCGCGGCTCGTGACCGACACTCGGATGCCCCGACAAACCTGGACTGAATGACCGAGTCCCAGCCATTGCGGGCCTGGATGGTAGGTCTCCTCGCGCGCAGCGAGGGGGACCTAGGCTGCTTCCATGGACAGTGAGCTCACGGTCGTGCGGCTCGGTCTCCTCGGCTTCGGGTCGGTGGGGCGCGCTCTGGCGAGCATCCTCGCGTCGGAGCGCAGCTGGCTGCGCGAGGAATGCAGGGTCAGCCTGGTCGTGACCGGGGTCAGCACCGGTCGATCAGGGAGTCGGACCGACGGGTGCGGCCTCGACCTGGTCGAGCTCCTCAGCCGAGCCGAGGCCGGCGGATCCCATGGCCCGGCACTGGACCCGGCCGTGTTCGTCGCCACCTGTCCAGCGGATGTCATCGTCGAGACGCTGCCGCTCGAGCCATACACGGGGTCGGTCGCGACGGAGGCGACACGATCGGCGCTCGCTGCGGGGCGCAGTGTGGTCAGCGCCAACAAGGGGCCGGTCGCCCATGCCCTCGTGGGGCTGGCGAAGCTGGCCTCGGAGCAGGGCGTGTCGTACCGCTACGAGTCCACGGTCGCCGACGGTCTGCCCGTGTTCAACTTGATCCGGTTCGCGTTGCCAGCCGCCGGGATCGAGGGGTTCACGGGGCTGCTGAACTCGACGTCCAGCGTCGTGCTGGACGCCCTGGCCAAGGGGGGCACCGTCGACGACGCGGTGGCTTCCGCCCAGGCGATGGGGATCGCGGAAGCCGATCCGGCGTACGACCTCGAGGGTCTCGACGCCGCGGTCAAGCTTGCTGCGCTCTCGGCCGCGGTGTGGGGCGAGCAGCTCGACGTTTCCTCGGTTCAGCGGGAACCGGTGGACAAGGGATCGCGGGGACGCTCGATGGACGCGGCCAAGCGTGGGCGCCGCCTTGTCAGCCTCGCCGAACTGACGCGGAGACCGGGCGAGGCACCACGAGGCAGCGTGCGCCTGGCGGACATCGGTCCCGACCATGTGATGTACCCGTTGTCCGGTACGAGCCTCGGGCTGACCATCACCTCACGGTTGCTGTGCCCGATCACGATCTCGTCGCAGCAGCCGTCCGTCCGCGACACCGCCTACGGCCTGCTGTCGGACATTCTCTCCGTCGCTGCCGGCTGACCAAGCAGCAGCGACTGCATCACTACCTCCACGGGGGGCCACCCCGTCGTCGCGCCCGAGGTGGGGCTCGCGAGTGAGAGCACTGCGACTCCGGCGTCGGACATGAGGCTTTCGGCTGCGTGGCGCAAGAGGGGTGGGTAGCGCGGAGTTCGTTGGTGAAGGCCAGATGCGTTGGTCTTGGGCTTGCTGCTCGCGTTGGCGGTTCAGGGCGTGGGTGCTGGTGGGGGTCACCGTCGAACTCGAAGAAGTCGCCGGTGCCACCATGGCGCTCGGCAAGTTGACGAGCCGCGTCGAAGCGCGTCACGCGCCAGAGCCCGGGCTGCGCCTCACTCTCTGCTGTTGACAGCTTGCGCGCGGGTCGACGGCGTCGCGCGCCCGCCGTCTCGTCACGCGTCGCGTGCAAGCAACCGTCGGTAGCCGGCCACCACCCGGTAGGCGGCGCTGACGAAGGCGACTCCGGCCCACACCCAGGCGATCGTCCCGGCGAACATCGGTAGGACGCACCAAAAGGAGTGCACAGCGATCGTCTCGGTCCCTTCGGCGAGCGCCCAACGGCGCGGACGGTCGCCTTCGTCTGGTCGAGGACGGCCTCGAGGAGATCGACGACGGACCCGTTCACGCGGCGAATGCACCTCGCTCTGAAACGGAGAAGGTCGGCTCTTCAGCCTGCCAGAACACCTGCCCGCTCCAGCCTTCGCCAGTCCAGAGATCAGCTCGTGGCGCTCGGTACCGTCCGGATGCTGTCCGCGGTCACGTCGGGGACGTAGAGAGCGGTGCCGGGCTCGAAGAGCGCGCCCGTGGCGAGCCGACCGATGTCCACCGCGTCGCCGATGGAGTCGCTGAGGTCCGCGACGACCTGCTTCGCAGCGTCGTCGTCGCCGGCAATGGGTATCGCGGTCCGCCCCGGTGTCCCCGCGGCCTTGCCGTCGGCGACCAGCCGCGGGGCCGCGATCCGGTCGAAGGCCATCACCACGCGAGCGGTAGGCAGGTGCGCGGCGAGGAGCGCGGACGACGTCGTCGAGCCGCTCTCGAGCTCCGCGAACTGTCCGTCGCGGGTCGGGTAGTAGTTGTTGGTGTCGACGACCACCTTGCCGTCCATCCCTTCGGTGGGGACGTCTCGACAGTCCTTCAGCGGCACGGTGACGACGACGATGTCACCCAGCCGGGCGGCCTCAGAGGCAGTCACCGCATGGGCCCGCGGGCCGAGGGTGGCGACCAGCTCGGTCAACGTCTCGGGCCGTCGCGAGTTGGACACCCGGACGTCGTGCTTGACGGCGATGACGTGCTGTGCGAGCGCGCCGCCGATGTTGCCCGCGCCGATGAGCCCGATGGTGGTCGTCAGGACCTGCTTTCGCGACTGGAAGCCCCCAACCGGGGACCGCCGCCCGCGACAACGCCGGCGGCCCACCCCCTCTTCCGCCGCCCTATCCGCTGGTCGCGGTCACGGAACGCCGGACGAAACGCAGGTGTAGGACGAGGTGCTGGAGGTTGTCGCGGCTCGGCGGGCAGTCGGTGAAGCCGAGCGACGTGGCAGGGACCGAACCGGTCAGGCCCCGTACATGAGCATTCCGCCGTCGAGGATCTGGCGTCCGGGGACCTGCATCAGTGCCGGTGGCTGTTGCATGCCGCGCCAGTCGGTGACATCGGTTCCGGTCGGTGCGTGTCGGGCAATGAAGTCGGCGATCGTGGTGAAGATGTCGGGGACGCTGACCGGATACCAGTCGTGCGGTTGTCCGAAGCCATAGATGAACTGGAACTGGGCTGGTGGTGAGTCCAGTGTCTTGGTGGCCTGCTCGAAGAGGCCCACGCCGTTGTTGAGGAAGTAGGTGTCCTCGCTTCCGACGTAGAAGTGCATCCGGCCGGTCAGCTTCGGTCCTAGCGTCGCCCAGGTCGATGTGAGAATCGCGCTGAGGTCGAAGTGCTTGCGCCAATAGGCGGCCACGGTGTGGTCGATCGACCCGCTCTGCTTGTCCCAGATCGGTGCCGGGTAGCCGTCGCGGCCCTGGGGGCCGAACACGGCCGCCCAGATGTCCCATTGGCCTTGGCTGCGGCCGTGATTGCCGGCGGCGAGTTCGTAGTGGTTCTCCTGTTCGGTGGTCCATTGGCTGTCGCCGGTGGTCTGGCGCGCTGCCGGGCGGGGGATGCGCTCCCATGCGTTCTCGACGAAGTAGGCGTTGGGATCCTTATAGACGTCGATGACTTGGTGGCCGTGGAAGTTGAGTGCGTCTGGGTAGCCGGACCATGATCCGGCCCACAGGCCTGGGTACTTGACCATCGTCGCCGCGGACACCCAGCCTCCAGTCGAGCCGCCGGTCACCACGCGTCCCCACGGTTGGCCGATCGTTCGAAACGCCTTGTCGATCGCAGGAACCAATTCATGGTTGACGGCATCGCCGTAGGGTCCGAGGTTCGCGGAGTTCATGTGGTAGGAGTCGTCGTAGAAAGGGTTCTCAGTTCGGATCTCGACGGAGATGAATCGCGTCGCCTCGGCCGATACCCACCACGTGGAGAAGCCGTACTCGTCGTCGAGCTTCTCGCTGAACAGGTGGGGGTTGCTCGTCGGGAAGTGGCCGGTGTGCATCTCCATCGGATAGCGCACGTGCCGGTTGCCAGGTCGGTCATAGCCCTCCGGCAACAAGATGTTTGCGCCGATGTATACGTCTTTCCCCCAGAAGTGGCTCAGGAGAGTGGAGCGGATCTTGAGATGCTTGACGTGGGCCGAGTCGGCTGGATTTCCCTGCTGGGAGGTGCCGCCGGCCGGGATCGGATCGGTCGGTGGGATGAGTTGGGTCAGCTTCAGCGCGATGGTTTGTGATCGTCGGGGATCGAGGGTGATGGTTTGTGGGGTCGAATACACGTTGCCCGGGGAATGCCAGATGTCACCGCCGTCGCCGGCGGGCCAGTGCACCTGAACGACGGAGTGGTCGGCGCGGTGGTTGGTCTGGTAGGTGTTGAAGAACGCCTGCACGACGTAGGTGCCGGGAGGCAACTGACTGAACGTCGGGATCGGGTAGCCGACAACGTTTGGGTCCGACCCGAGAATGACCGGTCGTCCGGGGGTAAGCGATGCGATGTCACATCCGAAGAACGGCACGGTGATCGGCTCGATCGCCTGGATGTTGTCGCGGGGCTCGGGGGCGTCAGCGCTCAGGTCGCCGGCTCGCGCGACGATCACGAAGATCCGCCCGCTGCCGGTCCGGAGACCGGTGCGCGGGTCGACGGTCAGCGCAAAACGTAGGTGACGGGCGCCTGGCGCTGCGGCTGCTTCGGCAGGAGCAGCCGTGGTGATCCCGGCGACCCCCGCGACCAACGCGGCACCGGACACCCTCAAGACACTGCGCCTGCTGATCCCGCTATCGTCCGGTACCGCCACCTCGGACGTGCTGGACCGCGACGGAGTCGCGTGGGGTACAACAGACTCAGGCATGAAGAGACTCCTGTCGGTGTCTGGGAGTACTTGGCCAAGCCTGCTTCGAGCGCCCAACAACGGCCAGGGTCCAACGTCCCCTCTGGCTGTGCGAGGGGCCACGCGGTCGAGTCGGTCAGTCGGGTCGTTTGCTCGGACGAACCGAGGGAGGGCCGCAACCCAGATCGGCGCGGCAGAAAACCTGGGGTGTGTCTGAGCGGAGCAGCGACGGAGTGGGACGACTCCTAGCCCGCTTGCACGCCAGCTCCTGTTACGTGGGCCCGCTGACTCCGCGGCTCAATGGGCGAGCCCTTGATGCCAGCGGGACGATGGGCGCCGCTACCGCCGACTCGCGACCGAACGTGTTGAAACGGAGGTGCCCGGGCAGACGGCGTCTGCCCGGGCCCTGGCTCGCCGAGGAGGAGGTCAGTCGTGCAGACGCAGCCGCACGTCGCTGCCGGTGGCCGTCGGGACCAACGTGCCGCTCCCCTGAGCATCGGTGTACCGCCCGGTGCCCCCGGTGATGACGAGCGTGACGGACTGCTGTGCGGTGTTGGTGAGCCCTCGAGTGGTGATGATGCCGTCGGTGAGATGGAAGTCGACCTCGCACAGCCGAACCCCCGAACCGGCCGTCGTCACCACCTGGCAGCTCGCTGCCGTCGTGCCACCGACGTTGCCCGACACCACGTGGCTGGCGACGAAGAACTGATCACCGGCCGACGGGCCGGCCGGGCCGAGGTCCAGCGGCGCGAGGCTGTCTATCGCGTTGGTGAAAGACAGGGTCCGTCGGTCGTTTCCGGGCGACGCTGACGCGCTGCTCACGGCTGAGCCGACGAAAAGCCCCGTTGCCCCGATGATGCCGGTCGCTACAGCCATTCGTCTGGAGATCATGGTCTACCCCTCATGGTTTGGTTGTCCGCCGTGCCTGCGTCAGCGGCTACCCCACTCTGGATCGGTCAGGTGCGGAACCGCTTCGGTAGAAACCGCAGATCGTCGCCGACTTCGGCGATAATCGCCGTGTGATCGTTGGGAGGGAGGTCGAGCTCGGTTTCCTCCGCGGAGCCCTCGAGCTGGCGCGAGACGGCAGCTCCCAGGTTGTCGCGCTCGTGGGTGACCCGGGCATCGGGAAGACGACGGTGCTTGCCGCCCTGCTGGCCGGCGCGCCCGACGTGAACGTGATTCGCATGACGGGGATGCCGTCGGAGACGGCGCTCGGTTACGCCGGGCTCGCGGTGCTGTGCCGCGCGATGCGCCGCCATCGCGGCGCGCTCCCGCCTCGACAGCGGCGCGCGGTCGAGGCCTGCACCGCCGAGGGCGACGGCAGCCCGACCGGTCCCGTGGACCTGCTCGCCCTGGGCTCGGGACTCATCACGCTGCTCGCGGAGTCGGCGTCCGAGGCTCCGGTCCTGCTCCTCGTCGACGACCTCCAGTGGGTGGACGCGGAGACTCGGCGTGCCCTTGGATTCGCCTTGCGGCGGCTGAGCACCGAGCGGGTCATGGTCGTCCTCGCGACGCGATCCGAGGCAGCCGTCCCTGAAGGCCTCATGAGCCGCCTGCGGCTCTCGAGTATCTCGACGGAATCGGCCCGCCGGATCGTCGACGAGCTTGACGTCGACCTGGACGACGACCAGATCGAGGACGTCGTGGCGCGCGCGCAGGGCAACCCCTTGGCGCTCGTAGAGCTCACCCGACGTGTCGCGCGACTTCCCCATGCTGCTCTCCCGGCGCAGACGTGGTCGGCTCACGACGTCGACGGCCTGCAGTCGGTGTTCTCCGACCAGCTCGCAGCCCTGTCTCCGGCCGCCGGGCGTGCACTCCTCCTCGCTGCCTGCGACGGGCGGGTCGACATCGCCCTGGTGGTTGCGGCCCTCCGGTCGTGGGGGGATGGCACCGAGGGGATCGACGAGCTCGTCACCCTCGGGCTGCTCGCGGGACCCGGCCCTCTGGCCGCTTTGCGTCATCCGCTCCTGGCGGCCGCTTCGTTGGCGGCGGCTGGGCCGGCCCAGGTCCGGGCCGCCCATGCATGCCTTGCGGACGCGCTCAGCCCTCACGACGAGGCACGGTCCCTCTGGCACCGGGCCAACGCGACAGTCGGAGTCGACGAGGCGCTCGCCGCACGGCTCGCGCAGGCCGGCGAGCGAGCGCTCGAGAGCGGGAGACCGGACGAGGCCTCGCGCAGCCACGAAATGGCCGCCGGGCTCACGCTCGACCACGGGGTGCGTGTCGCGGCGCTCGTCGCGGCTGCGGAATGCTGCCTCATGTCGGCGGCGTCGACCCGCGCCAGGAGCCTTATCGCGCTCGCGCGGGACGGCGCACCGGTGTTACCCGAGCTGGATGCGCGCATCCAGGCGCTCGAGGGCCAACTGGGCCTGCGCCTGGGCTGGCGTCGTGAGCTCGGCGAGTCGGTGGTGGCCGCCTGTCGGACACTCGAGCGCGGGCGCGCGGTGCCGCTGCTCGTCCAGGTCGCGCGGACGGCTGTGGGGGAGCGCGACATTGCGACTGCTCGCGCCGCCGTCGACCAGCTCGACTCGCTCGACGGAGGTTCGTCGGAGTTTCGTGAGCTGGTGCGGACCTTCTGCGAACTCCACGACGGCGATGGTGAATCCCGCCGCGCCTCCTTCGAGCGGCTCGAGAAGTCGTTCGCCGAACCACCATCCGGCGACGACTTCGCGAACCTTGCGACGGTCGCCGGCCTCGCCACGCAGTGGGGCAGGATTGCGCTCGCCCGTTCGGTCTACCTCCACGCGGGCCAGGTGGCGCGCGCGACGGGGGACGTGGACGGCATCACGGACGTCGCCTACGGCGTGGCCTTCTGCGACCACACTCTTGGCGCCTGGACCTCGGCGTACGTGCGAGCCCTCGAGGTCAGCGACCTGCTCCTCGACGTCGACCTCCCTGGCCGTAGGTGCGAGGCACTGCTTCTGCAGGCGGAGATCGACGCCGCGCGCGGGCAGGCGGAACGATGTCGCGAAAACTGCGCCAGAGTGCGCAGCGCATCCGTCCGCCTCGTCGATCCCGTGACCGCGCTGCTGGCGGAGCGGCGTGAAGCGCTTCTCGATCTGGGGCTCGGAAATTTCGAGAAGGCAGCGGTGCGCCTCGAGGCGGCCCTCGCCTCTACCCGACTCCACGGCATTGAGCACCCGTTTCACTCACCGGTGCCGGACCTCGTCGAGGTCTACGTCCGCAGCGGGCGGCTGGACGAAGCGCGCGGGGTCGCCCCAGAGTTCCTCGACCGGGTCGGGCCACTGGCGCCTCCGCTGCCCCGCGCTCGCGCCCTCCGGATCACCGGGCTGCTTGCTCCCGGCCCGGAGTACGACGCTGCGTTCACCGAGTCGGCCGAGATCGACCTGTCGTTGGGACTCGTGTTCCATGCGGCGCGAACGATGTTGTGTCACGGTGAGCGGCTCAGACGCGACCGCCGCCGCGTCGAGGCGCGCGTACGTCTGCATTCGGCTCTGGACATCTTCCAGCGACTCGAGGCGGCGCCGTGGGTGGCCAGGTGCGAGGGCGAACTCGCTGCCAGCGGCGCCGCAGTCACCACGGCGAGGAACGCGGACGTGTCGACCCTGCTGACCGCGCAGGAACTGCAGATCGCGACCCTCGTCGCCGAAGGGCGGCGCAACCGTGAGGTCGCCGAGATGCTCTTCCTCTCGTCGCGCACCGTGGAGTCGCACCTGAGTCGTGTCTTCCGCAAACTCGGAGTCGATACGCGCACCCAGCTGTCCCTGCGGATGAACGGTGAGGCCTGAGCGTTCCGGTCGGTCGTCCGACCCCCGACGCACCTCCGTCGGACGCCGACCGCGCAGGCTCTCGGTCGTGGTATCCGCCTCGTGAGGAGTGCGAAGAGCCGCCCCGCAGTTCAGCCGTCAGGTGGTCCTCACGCGGTGCGACGTTGGCGCACCGTTGTCGGACCCGTGTGCGACCCGCGCCGGTGTCCGTCCACCTCAGGGCCGACGACGACCGGAGTCGATAGAGATGCCGCCCCGCAGGCGTGGCTCAACGTGAGCAGCAGCCGGCGAGGTTGCGGACTTGGGTGGTGGCCACGCCCAGGCGATGCGGGCGATGGCGACGAGGAGTAGCACTTCGACAACGCTTCCCACGACGTAATAGGCCCACGTCTCGCCGACGGCTCCCCCGATGATCGTGACTGCGTAGATGCAGCTGACAACCAGATTGGCGAGTCGGTTGACACGTGGCGTGAGGACGAGCGACAGGACCACCATCAGGGCCGCCGGCAGGACATACACCATGGTGTAGGTCAGGAACAGTTGGTTGACCGTGAATCCTGTGGTCGCGACCTCGCCGTCGAGCGCAGCCCTGAGCACATCGGCGCGAAGGAACGCGAAGATGTCGACGTAGGCAAACACGAAGAGCATCGTGATCCACAGTGCAGAAAGGACTAGCTTCACATCGACCTTGGTGTCCTTGTACTGCCTGCTGCGTGTCGTCCTCGTTGTTGTGCTGGTCACCGGGATCAGCTCCTTCAGTGGAGGCTTGATTGTGCTGAGGTCAGGCGGGGGCACCCGAGGGGGAGGATGTGTGCTCGGCTCCGGTGCCTCGATCGGGTATCGCGGGTGCTGCCAACTGCGGGTCGAACCCCTTGAGAATCAGCCATAAAGCCAAGGCGATCTCCTGCAGCCCTAGGGGCGCCTCCAGCACGACCTGTGGAGTGGACAGCGCCTCGAACCCGTACATGACCAACAGTCCGGCGGCGAGATACGCCGCCGCACCGGCGAGTCCCCACACGGACAGCCACCGGGGGATGAGCCCGGACCGGAAGAACGCGGCGTTCGTGGTAGATGCTCGGATGAATGGCCACATCTGAACCCTCCTCGCAGAGGGAATCCGAACCCCAGAGACCAAAGTCCTCCAGGCGATGTCGGTCCGCGCCGGCGCCGTCGGCGCGGACCAACATCTTCCCAGCGGCACCTGGCGGCGATCTGGTCGAACGCCGCCGTCAGGGCCTCGAAGGGGTAAGCAGCGGGGTTCACCCCGGCGTTCCCCGGCCACAGGGTGCCCGAGAGCATCTCGCCCTGCTTACGCAGAGCGTCGCTGTAACGACCGGGCGCGCACCGACCTCCTCGACGGCCGCGGAGAGCGGCGACCCTGGAGGCTACCTCGTGTGCTTCGGCCGCGAAGTGCCTCTTCGCCAGGTCTACTTGCTCTGTCGCAAGCTCAACTTCGCCTTACCGGACCGACTCTTTCGCGTTTCGTGAGGCCGTGTCAGCCCCTCAATCGTGAACGAGCCAGGCTAGGAGATCTGGTCGATGACCTTTGCGTCATTGGCTTCCGCGATCGCCACCTGCCCAGCGAGGGCGAAGAACGTAGGTGCCCACAGCCCGACGAAGATGCCGAAACGCTCGGCGTGCGCGGAGTCCCCTGATCCTGCGGCAGTACGCCAGGTCGCGATGCTGCCGAGGACCGAGGCGAAGCCGAGGATCTGCAGAACGTCACTGGTGATGCCGATGTTCTTCATCCGCTGCGCGAGCATTGGGGGTCTCCTAAGTCAGGGAAGTGTTACTGCAGCCTGACACCGCGTGGACCACCGCGCGACTCGGCAGTGCTCGAGCCGGCGGTGCCCGGGCGGAGTCCGGTTGGCGAGTACCTCTTGGGTGTTCTCGCAGCCGACGGCCAGCGGGTGGTGGCCGAACCCCTTCTTGAACCTCGGGCGGGCGTTCTTCTTGTCTGTGCACAGTGACCGGGTGACCGGGTGACGCAGCACGTCGATATCGGCGAACCCCCCACCCCCGGTCGGCCGCGACAGGCAACCTGGGCGCCCACGTCGTATCCTGCTTCTTGTGCCTTCCGCACGGTGAACTGGTCCCTTGACATGTCCAGTTTCTCGTTGGGCGACAGGTATTTCCGCGCATTCACAGCGCGAGTCAGATCGCAAGCTGTGAATATCGATACTTAGGAATGGCGGGACGTGTGGTGCCTCACTCGGTCCGGTCCGCCATTCATGTGCGGGAGCTTCATGCTCGAAGGACGAACTCGAGAAGCTCACCGGAGCGCATCGGGGGCGTCGGCAACGGATGGAGGAGCGGGCAGTGGGCAGCTGGCACGTTCGCGACCTCGCTGCGGCTGATCTCGAGGCGCTGATCCGGCTCGATGACGAGTCCTCGACGACTCGGCAACCGCCGATGTTCACCCTTGCCGATGTCGTCGCAGCCCTGGGCAGTCACCCGGCCGTCGTCGCGGTCGCCGACGGACAGTTGATCGGCGCGGCCCTGAGCCGGGTCGATGCCGACCGGGCCTGGGTGCTCCGGCTGAGTCTGTCACCGGCTTGGCGAGGCCACGGCCTGGGCAGCGACCTGCTCGCCGCCCTCGAGCAGCGGCTGCTCACTCTCGGCGTGTCTCGGATCGGAGCGCTGCTGCCGGCCGGCGAGACCGGCAGCGCTGCATTCGACAACTCCGGGTTCGCCGCCCGCGAGGGCGTTACCTACTTCGAGAAGTCCGAACTGACCTCACCGGCGTCGGCGCGGCTGCTCAACGAGCTCGGTGCGGCGGTGCCGAACGCCCGGCTCTGGTACGAGATCGCGGGGATGACCGCAGAGAAGGACCTCATCGAACGAACCCTCATCCTGCCACTGTCCCATCCCGACACCGCGGCGGACTACGGCGTCGACCCACCCCGGGCGGTCATCCTGTTCGGGCCGCCCGGCACCGGTAAGACCACATTCGCCCGCGCCGTCGCCGGCCGGCTCGGCTGGCCGTTCCTGGAGTTGTTCCCCTCGCGGCTCGGCGCCGCTGCCGGCATCGCCTCGGGACTCAACCAGGCCTTTGCCGACATCGCCGCGCTCGAACACGTGGTTGTTTTCATCGACGAGGTCGAAGAGATCGCGGCCGCCCGCACCCTGGCCGACACCGACGTCGGGGTGGTCAACGAACTGCTCAAAGGGCTGGTGTCGTTCCGCGCACAACCGGGCCGGCTGTTCATCTGCGCGACGAACTCCGTCCGCACCCTCGATCCGGCATTCCTGCGGCACGGTCGGTTCGACTACGTCCTGCCGATCGGGCCTCCCGACACCGACGCCCGCCGCGCACTGTGGGCCACCTACGGCACAGCGACCGAACCCGGCGTGGCCCTCGGGGACCTCGCCGACGCAAGCGCCGGATTCACCCCGGCCGACATCCGCCACGCGGGTCAACGGGTCGCACAGCGGCGGCTGGAGGCGGCGCTTTCTAGCGGTAAGCCGCAGGGTGTCACCACCTCCGACTATCTGGCTCAGATTACGGCGACCCGCCCCACCCTCACATCCGAGGCGATCGCCGAATTCGAGGAGGACACCGAAGCCCACGCACGGGTCTGATCCGAACCACAGCGGCGCGGCGCGCCGGAATGCCGCCGCTGACCTGCGCGCGCAGCCGCGAACCGGTGGCCTGTCCGCGCGGGCTTGAACCTCAAGTGCTGCGG
The DNA here is from genome assembly GCA_038210415.1 of Actinomycetes bacterium. Lineage (GTDB taxonomy): Bacteria > Actinomycetota > Actinomycetes > Prado026 > Prado026 > JBBQWS01. The sequence continues at coordinate 1,220 of JBBQWS010000053.1, read as the reverse complement.
GGAGATCAGCGGTGGGTTGCGTCGTTTGCTGAGCGCCGTGCGGCGTTGAACCGGCTCACGACTGCCGTGTGCGGGACTGTCAGCCCCCAGACGAGGGCTAGCGTTACCCACAGCCACGGGCCGGGCTCGCCTAAGCCGCCGGCCACGATCAGGGCCGCGGCGACGATGGTGCCGGTGAGTACGAGTGCGGGGAGCCCGGCGCCGGCGATGCGCAGTAGCGATCGTGCGTCGAGCGCACCGCTGTCGTCCTGCGCAAGTCGTGCGGTGTGGCGCAATGCGTGCCACAACGCGAAGTACACGGCGAACGCGAGTAGGGGCGTCACGAGCAGCCCGAGCGCGACGAGCACGAGTAGCTCGGTTGCCGGGCGTAGCCGGCGCATGGTCAGCAGGCGTGCGACCACGACCAGCGCCAGCAACACGGTGACAAGGCGCAGGCTGCCGCTCGCCAGGCCGTCGAGGTGAGGGAGCCGGGGCTGGATGAGCCTGAGCGTGTCGGCGGTGGCGCTACCGGTAAGGGGCAGCACGAGCGGCACGGCTCCCGCGGCGACGGCATGCAGGGCCGACCACGCCCGCGTGTCGCGAACGTCACCTCCGAGATCGGCCAGGCTTTCGACGTCGCCGCTGCCGAAGTGCCATGCCGACATCGCGACCACGGCGCCGAAGGCGGGGCCCGGGAGCAGCAGGATCACGGCGGCTGCCGCGGCGGCGCTGACGAGGTACAGCCCGACAGCGAGCCACCGATGTCGGATCGGACGCATGAGGGCGAGGTGGTCAACGGCGCCGTGGGGGACGCCGACCGCCACCGAAGCCAGCGCGACCCAGGGGACCCAGGCTGGCAGATCCGTGGACTGCGCTGTCGCGCCGGTGAGCACGGCGAGGCCGATCGTCGCGAGGGCGGCGACCGGGCCGACAGCGAGCACCCTGGCGGTCAGTGCGTCCCGGACGGAGGTGCCTGACCTCAGTGACCGTGTGGACAGGGTCGAGACGGTCATCACGGTAGCTCCCAGATGTGCGAGTCGGGTCCGCATGAGCCAGGGTGCGTGGGCGCCGTGGTCTCGGGAACCTCAGGGCCGTCGCGCGAGCAGTCGTACGGTTTGAGCGGGGAAGGCGGGGCGGTCAGACGGTGACCGGGATGGTGTCGCCTTCGGCTTCGGACGAGGGTGCCTCGTGGAACTCGTCCTGGGCGAACGTGGGGTCGTCGAAGGCGCTCTTCATTCGGG
>JBBQWS010000052.1:0-22148 GCA_038210415.1 Actinomycetes bacterium | reverse complement strand
AGGGGAAGGCAGGGAGCGTGGTGAGCCAAGGGACGATCGCGGCGGGCAGGTCGCGGTCGTCGACCACCAGGTGGCCGGCGCCTTCGTACCGGTGTACGTCTGCCTGCGGAAGCCGGTCGATCAGGTCGCGCAGGTAACGGTCGGAGAACACCGGGTCGCTGGGGCCCCACAGCATCAGCACCGGTACGTCGGCGAGGGCGCCGAGGCCGCTCGCCAGGGCGTCGAGCGTGGCGAACGAGGGATGCTCGGGCGACAACGGGATGTCGTCGACGAAGTCCCCGATCGCGACGCGGCGGTCGGCCGTGCGGTATGGCGCGCGGTACGCGGCGCGGATCTCGGCGGCGAGCGGTGTCCGGGCCAACCGCAGCGTGCCGTTGAGGAACGTGGGGGTGAGCACCGTCGAGGCCCTGAGCACCCCGGGCGTGCGGGCCAGCGCGATCAACCCGGGGACCGGGGACCCGGCCGGCTGGCTCACAGCGGTGTTCGTGAGGACGACCCCTGCGAGCTGGTCGCGGTGCTGCAGCGCCCACCCGAGCGAGATCGCACCGCCCCAGTCGTGCGCGACGGTGACGACCGGGCCCGTGATCGCGAGGGCCTCGGTGACGGCGCCGAGATCGCTGATCCGGTCGGCGAGGCGGCGGAACCCGTCGGTGCGTTCCGAGAAGCCCATGCCGAGGTGGTCGACCGCGACCACGCGCCACCCTGCCGGGGCCTGGGCCAGCACCGAGCGCCAGAGGTACGACCAGGTGGGGTTTCCGTGGACGCACAGCAACGTGCCGACAGGGACGGTGCCGCCGAGCGAGCTGAGGTTGTCGAGGACGTGCCAGGTGCGCGGCACCCCGGCCGCGTCAGGCGCGTCGACCAGTCTCGACCAGCTCGGGTCGAGGCCCGGCAGCCCGGACGGAGGGAGCGCGGCAGGCGCGGTGACCCGGGCGGTCACCAGATGCCGGGAAGTCACCAGATGATTTCGGAGAACGCGGTGTTCAGCCCGGAGCCGATGCCCATGCACAGCACCCGGTCACCCGGCATCAACGACTCGCTCTGGTGCGCCAGCGTCAGCGGCACCGACGCAGGCCCGATGTTGCCCAGCATCGGGAACGTGAGCGGGACCCGATCGGGGTCGAGCCCCAGCCGGGCGCACAGGGCCGAGGTGTGCACCGACGAGACCTGGTGCAGGACGTAGCAGTCCATCTGGGTCCAGTCGTGGTCCTCCTTGGCTTCGAGCCACGCGTCCTCGGCGAGGTTGAGCCCGGCGTCGAGGAGCCCCTTGGTGTCGGTGCGCATCAGCTCGAGGTCTCCGACGCACAGGTCGTGGTGCTCGGTACCCGAGCGAGCGACGCCGCCGACGAGCCGATGGGCCCCCGGGTGCGCATCGGCCGGGCCGAGGACCATCGCTGCGGCGCCGGAACCGAGGGTCAGCGTGGCGAACTCGTTGAAGAGGTCGTCTGCGGTGGTGGTCGGGCGGGTCAGCCGACGCAGGGTGGCCTCCTGCGTGTAGCGGCTGCCCTCCGCGTCGACCACGAGGGCGTACTCGATCTGGCCCGCGTCGATCATCGTGGCCGCGAAGTGCATCGCGTTGACGAAGCCGAGGCAGGCGTTGGACAGGTCGAAGTTGAGGCACGAGGTCGGCAGGCCGAGCAGGTGGTGGACCTCGACGGCGCCGGACGGCTCGAGGTGGGCCCGGCAGACCGAGCTGTTGATCATCAGGCCCATGCGGGCCGGGTCGATGCCCGACTCGGCGAGCGCCTTGGCGCCGGCCATGGCAGCGGCCTCGGCGAAGCTGACGTCCTCGGGCCACCAGCGGCGTTCGTGGATGCCGGCCAGGCCCTGCAGCAGGCCAGGACGCAGACCCGTCCGGGTCAGGGTGTCGCCGAGCTGTTCGTCGAAGTCGGCTGAGGTCACCACGATCGGCCCCTCGACCGCCGACACGGCGAGGATCGCGGTGTTGGTGTGGGTGTAGCGCGTGTTGCCGCTCGGCGAGGTGATGGCTCGTGCTGTGCCGCTCATGGACGTCCCTTCGGGCGGTGGCGTCCCCAGTTTTCCGATCGCCGCCGTTCGCGCTGAACGCGAACGGTCCGCCGTCGCGCCTCGTCAGTGTTTCACGAACAACGGGTGAACTTCCCCTCGGGCGACCCGGGACGGGCTAGGCCTGCGTCGCTTCGGCCCATCGGTCGCGGATGATCGCCGTGACCTCGGGGCAGCTTCCGACGGGCGGGGTGACCTCGTACGCGCCCGCCGCGAGGGCGGTCGAGGCGACGGTGTCAGCGAGCCGGCCGGGGCAGATCAGGTACGTCAACGCTAACACCTCGTGCCCCTCGTGCAGCAGCGGACCGACGACATCCGCGATCCGTGGGGCTTCGCCGGAGAGGTAGCCGGCCCGCACCGGCGCGGATCGCCGGGCAGCCAGCTCGGCGACGACCGCCTCGACGTCGGCCAGCGCCCTCGCGTCGGAGGACCCTGCGGCGGCGACCACCAGAGCGGTCTGCGGCGGGGCGCCGACCTCGCCCGCGCGGCGCAGCAGCGCCTGCGCGAGCAGCGGGTCGGGACCCAGGGGCCGGGTGACGAGGGCCTGGGGTGCGGCCACCAGCATCTGCGGGATGTCGACCCGCGCGTGGTACCCCGCCGCGAGCAGCAACGGCAGCACGACCACGGGCGTCGTGGCCGCTCCGGCCGCAGCGGCGGCGGTCGCGAGGTCGGGCTGCTCGTGGTCGAGCCAGCCCAGCCGTACGTCGCCGGGCACCGAGGCCCGGATCGCCTCGACCGCCGCCCGGTAGGCCGGGTGGGCGCTGCCGTGCACGGCAAGGACGAGCGGCGGAGAGGTCACCCCGACATCATCGCGGAGGTCGGCGTCAGCCGTGCAGGCCGCACTCGGTCTTGCCGAAGCCGGCCCACCGTCCGGCGCGCTCGTCCTCGCCCGGCTCGACCGCCCGCGTGCACGGCGCGCAGCCGATCGAGGCGTACCCGAGCAGCCGCAACGGGTTGACCCGCAGGCCGTACCGCAGCGCGTACGCGTCGACGTCGGCCTGCGACCAGCCCGCGACGGGGTTGATCTTGAGCTTCCCGCGCGGCGCGTCCCACGCGACGACGGCGGTGGTGGCCCGGCTGGCCGACTCGTCCCGCCGCACGCCGCTGATCCAGGCGTCGTACGGGTCGAGCGCCCGGTGCAGCGGCTCCACCTTGCGCATCCGGCAGCAGGCATCGGGGTCGCGGCCGTGCAGCTTCGCGCCGTACGCGGCGTCCTGCTGGGCGACGGTGAGCTCGGGCTCGATGTCGATGACGTTGACGTCGAGCCGGGTAGCGACCCATCGCCGGAACTCCAGCGTCTGCGGGAAGTGGTACCCGGTGTCGAGGAACACGACATCGACCCCAGGGATGGCTCGCGACGCGAGGTGTGCGACCACCTCGTCGGCCATCGACGAGGCCACGACGATGCGGCTGCCGAAGGTGCGCCCGGCCCACTCGAGGGTCTTGAACGCGTCGGCGTCGGCGAACTGCCGGTCTGCGGCGTTCGCGAGCGTGCGGGAGGCGGCGGTGGCGTACTCGACGGTCATCGCAGGGCCTCCTCGTCGGCGCGTACGGCCCAGGCCGCGAACGTCTCGTCATCGGTGCGGGTCGCGTCGAAGCGCTGGACGACGCGTTCGACGTAGGCGGGCAGGTCGTCGGCGGCGATCCGCAGGCCCCGGACGGTTCGGCCGAAGCCGGCCTCCTGACCGAGCCGGCCGCCGAGGTGGACCTGGAAGCCCTCGGCGTCGCCCCCCGCACCGTCGGGCACGAGGACCCCCTTGAGGCCGATGTCGGCGACCTGGATCCGGGCGCACGAGTTGGGGCAGCCGTTGACGTTGATCGTCAGCGGATGGTCGAAGGTGGGCAGCCGTTCCTCGAGCTCGGCGATGAGCCGGCCGGCCCGACCCTTGGTCTCGGTGATGGCCAGCTTGCAGAACTCGATCCCGGTGCAGGCCATGGTGCCGCGGCGGAATGTGCTGGGGTCGACCTGCAGCCCTGCGGCGCCGAGCCCGGCGACGACTTTGTCGACCTGAGCCTCGACCACGTCGAGCACGACCAGGCTCTGCTCGGCGGTCAGCCGGACGTGGTCGCTGCCGGCGAGCTCGACCGAGTCGGCCAGGGCCGCAAGCGCGGTGCCGGACATCCGACCCACCATCGGCTTGCCGCCGACGGAGAACCGGCCGTCCAGCTGCGGGTGCACGCCGATGTGGTCACGCCGGCCGCGAGGTGGCTCGGCGGGTGGCGGTCCGTCGCGGAGCGGGCGGCCGAGGTACTCGGTCTCGAGCACCGTACGGAACTTCTCGATCCCCCAGTCGGCCACCAGGAACTTCAGCCGGGCCTTGTTGCGCAACCGGCGGTAGCCGTAGTCGCGGAAGACGCTGACGACAGCCGCCCAGACGTCAGGCACCTCGTGGACCGAGACGAAGGTCCCCAGGCGCTGTGCGAGGTGCGGGTTGGTCGACAGCCCGCCGCCGACCCAGACGTCGAAGCCCGGCCCGTGCTCTGGGTGCCGTACCCCGACGAACGACAGGTCGTTGACCTCGTGCGCGACGTCCTGGTGCGGGGATCCGCTGACAGCGGTCTTGAACTTTCGCGGCAGGTTGGAGAACTCGGGGTTGCCCACGTGCAGCCGGACGATCTCTTCGATAGCAGGCGTCCCGTCGACGATCTCGTCCGGGGCGACGCCGGCGACCGGGGAGCCGAGGACCACCCGGGGGGTGTCGCCGCAGGCCTCGGCAGTGGTCAGGCCCACGCCTTCGAGCAGCTGCCAGATCGCGGGCACGTCCTCGATCCGGATCCAGTGCAGTTGGATGTTCTGCCGGTCGGTGATGTCGGCGGTGTCGCGGCCGTACGACGTGGAGACCTCGGCGATCGCCCGCAGCTGGGCGAGGTTCAGCCGGCCGCCGTCGACGCGGACCCGGAGCATGAAGAACTCGGCGTCGAGCTCCTCCGGTGCGATGGTGGCGGTGCGGCCGCCGTCGATCCCCTCGGCGCGCTGGGTGTATAGGCCCCACCAGCGCATGCGTCCCCGCAGGTCGGACGGGTCGATCGACGCGAAGCCCCGGTGAGCGTAGATGTTCTCGATCCTGGCCCGGACGTTGAGGCCGTCGTCGTCCTTCTTGAACCGCTCGTTCGGGTTCAGCGGCTCGCGGTAGCCGAGCGCCCACTGACCCTCGGCGCGCGGGGGTCGCTTGCTGGTGCGCGTGGGCCCGGCAGGCGACGCGGGGGTGACGGGTGGAACCATGGGACGTCCTCGCGGGGCGGGGGACACGTACCGGCGCGACTGCGGCCTTGGAGCGCAAGGGCCGGGGAGCCGGGCGGAACGCGCCCGGCTGAAGAGCTTCGGGCGACAGTCAGGCCGGGCAGCAGTACATGCCGCAGACGCGCATCAGGTCGACGTGCAGGCGCGCGACCAGCATGGGCGCGGCGGGGAGCACGGAGCGAGACATTGCTCTACAGTGCCAGACCGTTCGGCCGATGCCCAGCAAGGTCCGCATGCCGGACAGCCCCCACGGGGGCGAGGGCGGGGTCACCGGGCGACGACGTAGACCTTGCGCAGGGTCTCGTGAACCGTCCAGGTCGTACGCGCTCCCGCCTCGAGGACGCCGAGGTCGCCCGGGCGGAGGTCGAGCACCGGCCCGCCCTCGACGGCCACGGTGGCCCGACCGGACAGCACGACGAACACCTCGTCGGACTCGACGTCGGTGGAGACCCCGGTGGTGTGCTCCCAGATCCCCACCTCGAGCGGACCCTCTGCGACCACGGTCAGCGTCCCCACGACGGGGTCGCCGGCCACGACCTGGGCGGCGTCGAGGGGGGTGGGGGTCAACACGGCGGAGGCGGCTCGAACCACTCGGCAGGACATGCCGGGACTGTAGTACGCAGGTGAATGACAGCGGTGGGATTCCCCCCGTACGATGGCGTCGCGGCCCGGGAGGGGAAGCCTGGGCCGCACTCAGCCAGCAAGACAGCTCCAGATGTTCGAGGGGAGGCCGGTCATGGACGCAAGCGGTGCAGCCGCCGACAGAGGCGGTGTCGTCGAAAGCGGTGGTGTCGTCGAAACCGGTGTCACCACCACGGCCTCGTCCGAGCTCTCCGAGCGCGACCACCGGGTCCTGGCATTCGAGCGACAGTGGTGGAAGTACGCGGGGGCCAAGGAGCAGGCGATCAAGGACCTGTTCGACATGTCGGCGACGCGCTACTACCAGGTGCTCAACGCGTTGATCGACCGGCCGGAAGCCCTCGCCAGCGATCCCATGCTCGTCAAGCGGCTCCGCCGGCTCCGGGCGTCCCGGCAGCGGGCCCGTTCGGCGCGGCGCCTCGGCTTCGACGCCTGACCTAAGGGTCCCCATGTCAGAAGACGGCCCGCTCGGCGGGATGTTCAACCCGGCTGCCCCGGATCCGCGTGACCCGGCAGCGGTGGCCGCGGCCCACGCGGAGGCCGCTGAGGCCGCCCAGCGCGAGGCGGCCTCCCGGCCTGCGGCCGGAGCCCACCGGGCCACGCACCAACCCAGCCGGATGCTCCTCCCGGCCCTGATCGCGTTCCTCGGCATCGGCGCGCTGACGGTCGGTGTGATCGGCTGGGTGCACTCCGACTCACCCGACCAGTCCGGCCTCGTGACCAGGCCGAGCGCCACCGCCAGCGGCCCGGGGTCGTCCTCCGCCCCGCCGTCGGTGTCGGCCTCGCCCAGCTCGACGGCGTCGGAGCAGACCAGCGAGGCACCCACGCCGTCGTCCACTCCCTCGGCCACTCCCACCCCGTCGGCAACCGCACCCGTGGTCGTGGTTCGGGCGCCCTCCGTGGTGCTCAACCAGACCCGCACCGTCGGGCTCGCCGCCAGGGTCGCGGCCCGGCTGCGGGCCGACGGCTGGACGGTCACCGGCACCGGAAACTGGCGTGGTGTCGTCGTGTCCACCACCGTCTACTACCCGCCCGGCTTCGAGTCGGCCGCCCGGTCGCTGGCGAGGGTGCTCGGGGTCGACCGGGTCCGGCCGAGGGTCGCCGGGATGCTCACGAACCGGCTCACGGTCGTTCTCACGGGCGACCCGTTCGCCTAGCCCGCGGCATCGGCACCACCCGATGACGCCCGCCGCCCGCGCCGCGTTCGAGGCGGCACTGCTCGCGGACCCTGGTCGCGTGCTGGTGGCGTGCGACTTCGACGGCACGCTGGCGCCCATCGTCGACGACCCCCAGCAGGCTCGGCCCGCGCCGGGAGCGGCCGCCGCCCTGACCCGGCTGGCGGCCCGCGGCGTCGCGGTGCGCATCATCACGGGCCGGCCGGCGTCGCGGGTGGTCGAGCTCGGCGGGCTCGCCGACGTACCCGGGCTGGTGGTGCTCGGCCTGTACGGCGCTCAGCGCTGGGCGGCGGGCACGCTGACCAGCGAGCCGACTCCCCCGGGGTTGGCCACGGCCCGCCGGCTCCTCGAGCTGGTGCTGGCCGGTGCCGCCGACGGGGTGCGGCTGGAGGACAAGGGTCTGTCCGTCGCCGTGCACACCCGGCAGGCCGCCGACCCGGCCGGTGAGCTGGCGCGGCTGCGTACGTCGGTCGAAGGCATCGCGACGGCCGCGGGTCTGCACGTGGAGCCGGGCCGGTTCGTGCTCGAGCTTCGGCTCGGCGGCGCTGACAAGGGGGCCGCTCTGCGGGCGAGCATCGACGAGACCGGAGCCAGCGCGGTGCTGTTCGCCGGCGACGACCTCGGCGACCTCGCTGCCTTTGCGGCGGTGCGTGAACTCGGCGCGCGGGGCGGCACCGGTTTCGCCGTCGCGTCGGCGAGCCTCGAGGCTCCGGAGATCGCGGCCGCGGCCGACCTCGCCGTCGCAGGACCGGCCGCGGTGGTCGCGCTGCTGGACGAGCTGGGTCAGCTGCTGGAGTGAGCCGCGGCGAACGCCTCGAGCCCGGCCAGGAGCTCCGGCTTGATCGACGGCCGCACGATGCCTAGCGCCTGCTCGAGGTGGTGGGCCGTCACGACTGGTGCGGCCATCGACTCTCGCATCGCCACGAGGGCAGCCTCGCGGACCAGTGCTGCACAGTCGGCGGCAGAGAAGCCGGGCAGCCGTTCGGCGATCGCCGCCAGGTCGATGCCGGGCTCCAGTGGGGTGCTGCGGGCTGCGGCCCGCAGGATCTCGGCCCGGGCGGGCCCGTCCGGCGGCGGGACGTACACCAGCCGGTCGAGCCGACCGGGGCGGAGCAACGCCGAGTCGACCAGGTCAGGGCGGTTGGTGGCTGCAACCACGACGACGTTGCGCAGTGCCTCGATTCCGTCCAGCTCGGTGAGCAGCGCCGCGACCACGCGGTCGGTCACCCCGGAGTCGCTGCCCTGCCCTCGTTGCGGCGCGAGGGCGTCGACCTCGTCGAGGAAGATCAGCGCCGGTGCGGCCTCGCGAGCCCGGCGGAACAGCTCGCGTACGCCGCGCTCGGACTCGCCCACCCACTTGCTCAGCAGCTCGGCGCCCTTGACGGGCAGGACGTTGGCCTGGCCCGTGCCGGCGAGGGCCCGGACGAGGTACGTCTTGCCGCAGCCCGGCGGGCCGTAGAGCAGCACGCCGCGGGCCGGTCGGATGCCGAGGCGGGCGAACGTGTCGGGGAAGCTCAGCGGCCACAGCACCGTCTCGGTGAGAACCTGCTTGACGGCCACCATGTCACCGACGTCGTCGAGGGTCAGGTCGGGGCTCTCGAGCCCCTGGCCGTCCATCGACGTCGGCCGGACGACTTCGAGGGCAGCGGCGAAGTCGGCTGCGCTCACCAGGGCGGCGCCGTCGGGCGCTGCGTCGCGCAGCCGGTGCGCCGCTCGGACAGCGGCTTCGTGGGTGAGGGACGCCAGGTCGGCGATGACGTATCCGGGGGTCCTGGCCGCGACGTCGGCCAGCCGCACGTCGGTCGCCAGGGGCATGGCCCGGGTGAGGAACCCCAGCATCTTCAGCCGCAGGTCGCGGCTGGGCAGGGGCACGGCGATCGAACGTTGCAGCAGGCCGTCGCCGCGCAGGGCTGGGCTGACCGACTCGGTGGCCGACGTGGTCGCGACGACGGCGACCCGGCCGTCGGCGACGAGGCTGCGGACCGTGTCGACGAGCACGCTGAGCAGCGGTCCGCGGGCCCCGGGCTCGTCGGGGGTGAGCTGCTCGACGTCCTCGAGGAAGAGCACCGCTGGGACGTGGCTGAGGGTCCGCTGCGCGGCTGCGGTGATCTCGGCGACGGCGTCGTTGACCTCGAGCGACGTGAGCCGCTGGCAGCGCAACGGGACCACCGCTGCGCCCAACCCCGCGCAGACGGTCTCGACGATGGTGGTCTTGCCGGACCCGGCCGGGCCGCCGAGCAGGATGCCCACCTGCGGGCTGGTGCCGAGCCGAGCGAGCAGGTCGCTGTGGTGGAAGGCGAGGTCGAGCTGTTCGCGCAGCTCCGCTGCCGGCCCCTCGAGACCGGGTACGACGACCTGGGCCACGGCCGCAACGGTGTCGGTCCGCGCCGGCGGGACCGCGGGCGCCACCAAGGGGGTGCTGGTGCCGTCGGTGCTGGTGGCACCTGCCCAGCCGACCACCGTGCCCATCGTGACGATCGCGGGCTCGAGCGGGGTCGCGTCCATCACCAGCAGGTCGACCGCCATCCAGGCCGTGACCCCCACCTCGATGGTGCGCCGCGCGGCCGTGAGCTGGCCGGGGTCGGTGCCCGGGGGGAGCGCGAAGTCCTGTGGCAGCAACGACACCTGGTCGCCGCGGACGACGACCTTGCCGAGCAGCGCCGTCCGCAGGACCTCCGGGGGGACGGCCGCCACGACCTCCGCCGGGGCGGACAGCACCAGCCGCGCGGCCGGCTGCTCGACAGCGCGACGCACCCACACCGTGGTGCCCGAGGCAACCTGCAGGTTGCGCAGGGTGAGTGCGTCGGCGAGCAGGGTCCGTTCGTCGGTGCCCGGCGGCGAGAGCGCGACCAGCGCGCCCGTGACGCGGTTGCCCCGCACCCGCAGCGGGTCCCAGGGGCGAAGCCCCAGCGCTGCCATCGTGCCGGCGGCGATGCGGACCACGCCGCGCCGCGCGTCGAGGCTGCCGGCGTGCTCGACGACGGTGAGGGCGAACTCGCCGTCTCCGGCCGTCGGGGTGATGGTCACGCAAGGCCCGCGAGCGCGTCGAGCTGCGCAGCGAACCAGCCGCTCGGTGGCAGGGCGGTGGCGGCCGAGGTCAGCCGGTCGCAGCGGGCGCGCCGCTCGTCGGCCGGCATGAGCAGGGCGGCATGCAGGGCGTCGGTCGTCTCGACGATGTCGAACGGGTTGACCAGCAGCGCGTCGGCGCCGAGCTCGGCGGCGGCGCCGGCCTCGCGCGAGAGCACGAGCACGCAGCCGTTCTCCGCAAGCACCGGGCCCTCCTTCGCCACGAGATTCATGCCATCGCGCACCGGGTTGACGAGGAGCACGTCGGCCAGCTGGTACGCGGCCAGCGAGCGGGGGTAGTCGTCCTCGACGTGAAGCAGCAGCGGGGTCCACTCGGGGGTGCCGAACTCGTCGACGATCGCTCGGGCCGCTCGCTGCACGGCGGCGGTGTACTCGCGGTAGGCGGGCAGGTCGTGCCGGCTCGGGTAGGCGAACGCGACGTGGACGACCTGGCCGACCCACTGGGGGTACCGCCGCAGCAGCTCGCGGTACGCCTCCAGCCCGCGCAGGATGTTCTTCGACAGCTCGGTGCGGTCGATCCGGACGATGCAGCGCCGGTCGCCGACCTGGTAGCGCAGGGTCGCCAACCTGGCCTGCACGTCCGGCCGGGAAGCCCGTTCGCGCAGCTCGACCCCGTCGACCCCGAGCGGGTGCACGTCGACCACGGTGATGTGCCCCGCGTAGGTGAGGGTGCGCCCTTCGACTGTGGCGCCGAGCAGCTCGGTGCAGCAACGCACGAACGCCGTGGCCCAGCGCTCGGTGAGGAAGCCGACGCGGTCGGCGCCGAGCATCCCCACCAGAACCTGGGCCGCGACCGTCGCGGGCAGGATCCGGAAGTAGTCGGGGGCAGCCCACGGCGTGTGCGAGAAGTGGCTGATCCGCAGGTCTGGCCGGCGTTCGCGCAGCAGCTGCGGGACGAGCGTGAGGTGGTAGTCCTGCACGAGCACCGCAGCGCCTTCGGCGGCCTCTTGCGCCACGGCGTCGGCGAACGCCTCGTTGTACCGCTCGTACCCCGCCCAGTCGCGGCCGAACTGCTCGTCGAAGCACGGGAGGTACGCGGCGTCGAAGAGCTGGTGCTGGACGAACCACAGCACGGAGTTCGCGACGACGCTATAGGCGCGGTCGAACGTCACCGGGTCGATGTCGAGCATGCGCACCGCGGGCGCGGTGCCTGCTTCGTGCTCGAGGCGTCCGTCCTGGACGCGGCGGACGGCGAGTCGGTCGCCGTCGGTGAGCGCGGCGCAGACCCAGACCCCCGTGGCCGCCCCTCCCAGGCCGGCGACGAGGCCACCCCCACCTCGTCGCGGCGTCAGCCGCCCGACCTCGTCGAGCACGTACGAGACCGGCCCGCGGTTGGACGCGAGCACGACGGCGGCGTTCCCCGTACCGGTCTGCATGGTCAGACCCTAGAGGGGCGTCGGACAGCCCGTTCGACGTACCCACCCGCGGCCAGCCCGGCCCGGCGTTCGAAGGTGTTCGCCGACGCGGGGTCGCCGGTGCGGCACAGCGACCAGATTGCGGCGACGGCGTATGCGGGGAGGAACGGCAGCCCGAGCCAGCAGGCCCACTGCTCCGCGTGCCGGGCCTCGTGCCCGAGCAGCGCGGGGCGGTGCGCGAGCTCGGTGGCGCTGAGCCGGGTCACCACCACGTCGCCGACAGTGAACGCGGTCGCCCGGGGCAGCCGGCCACGCCATCTCGTCGCGAGCACGAGCCCGCTCGGCCCGGGCGACAGGACGGCCCGACCGCTCTTCGCGACAGCCAGGCCGAGCAGGGTGCTCAGTCCGACCGTGTTGATCGCCGCGCGCAGTCGATGGTTCAGGACGCCTGCTCCCGTCGGACGGCGTACTCGTGGCGGCTCAGCATCGGCGGCCGTTCGACTAGCTCGACGTCGTGGGTGCGCGCCACGAGCGCGCCGTCGACGCGTTCGAACTGCGTCAGCGTGGGATTCAGCGGCGCTCGCAGCCGCAGGCTGCCCTCGCGCTCGAGCCGGCTGACGGCGACCTGCCAGATCTCGGACGCCATCAGGCCGAGCCGGGCGTCGCCCTGGTGCCGGTGCTCGCGCACACCGAGGTCGACCTGGGCGATCGCGTCGAGCCCCGCGACCCGCAGCGTGTCGACCAGCACGGCCAGCTCGACGCCGTAACCGGTGGGGAAGGTCAGCGTCTCGAGCAGGTTGCGCCGGGCGGCGTACTCGCCGGCGAGCGGCTGGACGACGCCGGCGAGCTCGGGCCAGTGCAGGTTGAGCAGGGGTCGCGCCACCAGCTCGGTGACCCGGCCTCCGCCGGCCGGCAGCACCGAACCTCCGTCGCGCAGCGGCCGGTCGTAGGCGGCCTTGACCAGGTCCACGGCGGGGTCGGTCAGCAGCGGCCCGAGCAGGCCGCGGACGTAGTCGGGCCGGAACGAGCGCAGGTCGGCGTCGACGAACACGACCAGGTCGCCGGTCGTCGCGGCGAGCGAGCGCCACAGCACCTCTCCCTTGCCGGGCCTGGAGGGCAAGTCGGCCAGGATGTCGCCGCGGTGCACGACCCGGGCGCCGGCCGCCCGCGCCCTGGCTGCCGTGCGGTCGGTGCAGCCGGAGTCCATCACGACGAGCTCGTCGACCAAGGGGTGCTCCGCGGGCGTCATGAGCCCGGTGCGGATCGAGGAGACGATCGCACCGATCGTCTCCTCCTCGTCGAGGGCAGGCAGCACCACACTGACCCGCGTGGCGCCCTTGGCTGCGTGCAGTCGCTCGGCCGGCCAGTCGGCGGCTGCGGACGTGCGCCGGCCCAGCCAGCGCTCGACGTCGGGTCGCATGGTGGTCTCCTCGGCGGGGTCGTCGGGGTGGTGTCTCGCCACCCGGACGGGGGGAGAGGGCGGGGCGGACGGTTCGGTAGAGTCTCAACCAGCCTGACCCACAACTTAATACCGCTCATCCAGAGGGGCAGAGGGAACGGCCCGGTGAAGCCCCGGCAACCAGTACTCGACGTACCAGGTGCCAACTCCGTCCCGCCGGTGTCCCGGCGGGGAAGATGAGGAGCTTCCCATGGTCCAAGCAACACCCCAGCTGACGCCCCACCCGCCGTCGATCGGCTCAGCGTCCACGCGCTCGTTCGGTCCCGCCACCGCGCTGGTGTGTCGTGAGTGCGGCGAACGGTTCGATCTCGGCGCCAGGTACGCCTGCGACCAGTGCTTCGGCCCGCTCGAGGTGGCCTACGACTTCGGCACCGTCACCCGCGCCGAGATCGAAGCCGGCCCGGACTCGATCTGGCGCTACGCCCGGCTGCTGCCCGTACCCGCCGCGGCCGCCGACCGGCCCACCGACCTCAGCCCCGGCTGGACCCGGCTGCACCAGGCCGACCACCTCGCTGCGGCGCTCGGCATGCGCCGGCTCTGGGTCAAGGACGACAGCGGCAACCCTACCCACTCGTTCAAGGACCGGGTCGTGGCGGTCGCCCTCACCGCAGCCCACACGCTCGGACTCAGCACGGTGGCCTGCGCGTCCACGGGCAACCTCGCGGGCGCTGTCGCCGCGGCAGCGACCCGGGCCGGCCTCAAGTCGGTCGTGCTGATCCCGAGCGACCTCGAGGACGGCAAGGTCGTGACCGCCGCGGTCTACGGCGGCACGCTGATCGCGATCGATGGCAACTACGACGACGTCAACCGACTGTGCTCCGAGGTCGCCTTCGAGCACGAGGACTGGGGCTTCGTCAACGTCACCCTGCGGCCCTTCTACGCCGAGGGGTCCAAGACGGTCGGGTACGAAGTCGCTGAGCAGCTCGGGTGGCGGCTGCCCGAGCAGGTCGTCGCCCCGATCGCTTCCGGATCGTTGCTCACCAAGGTCGACAAGGCCTGGCTCGAGCTCGGCTCGCTGGGCCTGGTCCAGGCCACCCCGTACACAGTGTTCGGCGCGCAGGCGACCGGCTGCTCGCCGGTCTCGCAGGCCTTCGCCGCCGGGCACGAGATCGTCCGGCCGGTGCGGCCCGACACGATTGCCAAGTCGCTCGCGATCGGCAACCCGGCCGACGGGCCGTACGCGCTCGACGTCGTGCGACGCACCGGTGGAGCGATCGCCGACGTCTCGGACGCCGAGGTCGTCGAGGGGATCCGGCTGCTCGCCTCGACCGAGGGCATCTTCGCCGAGACCGCCGGCGGCGTCACCGTCGCGGTGCTGCGCAAGCTGCTGGCCGAGGGCCGGCTCGATCCCGACGCCGAGACCGTCATGCTGAACACCGGCGACGGGCTCAAGACGCTCGACGCCGTCTCCCCGGTGGTCGGACCGACCGCCACCATCCGTCCGACGTTGGACGCATTCCGAGAGGTTGGTCTGGCGTGAGCGTCACCGTCCGCGTGCCCACGATCCTGCGCACCTACACCGGCGGCTCGGCGGAGGTGGCGGTCGAGGGCAGCACCCTCGCCGAGGTCATCGCCGCACTCGAGGTCGCCCATCCGGGCATTGCCGCCCGGGTCCTCGACGACACGGGCAAGCTGCGCCGATTCGTCAACGTCTACGTCGGCGACGAGGACGTCCGGTTCGCCGAGGGGCTCGACACCCTCACGCCGGCCGGCAGCTCCGTGTCGGTGATCCCCGCGGTTGCTGGCGGCTAGCCCCGGGCCTCGCTAACCTCGGGTCCTCTGAGCGGCCGGGTTGCGGCGGCCGGGTGCGGACGGAGATCGGCATGGCGCAGGGCACGGTCAAGTGGTTCAACACGGACAAGGGCTACGGCTTCATCGGGCAGGACGACGGCCCGGACGTGTTCGTCCACTACAGCGCGATCGACTCGGGCGGCAGCCAGTCCCTGGCCGAGGGCGACCGGGTCGAATTCGAGGTGTCGCAGGGCCAGAAAGGGCCGCAGGCCGACAACGTCCACAAGCTCTGAGCGCCAGTAGACGGGCTCCGACGGTTAGGCATGGGCCTGGTCGCGCCGAAGGAATAGCCATGGTCACCAGCAGCCGAAGAGTCCGCGCGACCCTCACCCTCGTCGTGGGGGCGGCGATGGCTGCGTTGTCGTTGGTCGCTTCTCCGGCCCCGGCCACTGCGGCTACGGCGCTCGGGCCGATCCCCGGCATGGTGGCGCACCCGATCAACCGCGCCCACCTCGAGGCGTACGAATGGTTCAACATCCTGCAAGTGGTCGACTCGTCGAACCGGATCATCCGGGTCATCAAGTACGCCGGGAACCCGACCATCGCCAAGCCTGACCTCTGCTACACAGCAGGTGGGATCCGGGTGAACTGGGACGTCACGTACGTCTGGCAGCTCAACTACTTCACCCGGATGTGTGCGGGGCGGGGTGTCGGTACGCACGACATCCCGATCAACCGCTACTCCGGGGCCCGTTCGATGAACGCGGCCGACCTGGGGAAGCCGCCGTTCCGGGGCGCCCCGCTCAGCCACGGCTGCTTGCGGATGCTCGCCGTCGACGCGAAGTACATCTACGACAACTTCGCGAACGGCACCCCGGTCTACTTCGTGAAGACCGCGTGGCGGGCGGGGCCGCCACCGGTGCAGCCGCCGTCCCCGCCCACCGGCGTGGCTGCCCGCGAGGGGGACCACACGGCCCTCGTCCGCTGGGTCGCCCCGTTGACGCACGGCTCGGCGATCACCTCGTTCAGCGTGGTGGTCTGGCCGGGTGGACGCCGCATCGTCGCGGCGGCAACGGCCCGCAGCCTCCTGGTCGCCGGGCTGGTGGACGGTCGCCGGTACAGATTCCAGGTGATTGCCGGCAGCGCCGCCGGCAGCTCGGCCGCGTCGCTCGCGAGCGCTCCGGTGGTTCCGTTCCAGGTACCGGGCACCACGGGCAAGACGTACGGCATGCGTGGCCCCGACGGCGCTCCCCGGCGCTGACCCTCTGCCGGCCGACCCCGCTTGCACTCGACCGGGTCGAGTGCTAATCATTGGGTTAGCACTCTCCTCGTGAGAGTGACAACAGCTAGGCAGTCTCGTCAGGCAATTCCGTCAGGCATTTCCGTACAGGCGGATGGGCCGGGTGTCGAGGCCAGGGCGCCGGAGACCGTTCTCCGAAGCCGTGGCCGGCCGTCGCGGGCGTCACCCCGGTCCTGACCCACGACCGTTCCAGGAGGACGGACACCACATGGCCAAAATCATCGCGTTCGACGAAGAGGCCCGTCGCGGTCTCGAGCGCGGCATGAACCAGTTGGCGGACGCCGTCAAGGTCACGCTGGGCCCAAGAGGCCGAAACGTCGTGCTGGAGAAGAAGTGGGGCGCTCCCACGATCACCAACGACGGTGTCTCCATCGCCAAGGAGATCGAGCTCGAAGACCCGTACGAGAAGATCGGTGCCGAGCTCGTCAAGGAGGTCGCCAAGAAGACGGACGACGTCGCAGGCGACGGCACCACCACTGCCACCGTGCTCGCCCAGGCGCTCGTTCGCGAGGGTCTGCGCAACGTCGCGGCCGGCGCGAACCCGATGGCGCTCAAGCGGGGGATCGAGAAGGCCGTCGAGGCCGTCTCTGCCCAGCTGCTCGAGATGGCCAAGGAGGTCGAGACCAAGGCGGAGATCGCTTCCACCGCGTCCATCTCCGCCGCTGACCCGATGATCGGCGAGATGATCGCCGAGGCGATGGACAAGGTCGGCAAGGAAGGCGTCATCACGGTCGAGGAGAGCAACACTTTCGGGCTCGAGCTCGAGCTCACCGAGGGCATGCGCTTCGACAAGGGCTACACCTCGCCGTACTTCGTGACGGACACCGAGCGCATGGAGGCCGTGCTCGAGGACGTCTACATCCTGATCGCCAACTCCAAGATCTCAGCCGTGAAGGACCTGCTGCCGATCCTCGAGAAGGTCATGGGTTCCGGCAAGCCGCTGCTCATCCTCTCCGAGGACGTCGACGGTGAGGCGCTCGCGACCCTGGTGGTCAACAAGATCCGCGGCACGTTCCGTTCCGTCGCGGTCAAGGCCCCCGGCTTCGGCGACCGTCGCAAGGCCATGCTCCAGGACATCGCGATCCTGACCGGCGGCCAGGTCATCTCCGAGGAGGTCGGCCTCAAGCTCGAGAACACCGGGCTCGAGCTGCTCGGCCGTGCCCGCAAGGTCGTCGTCACGAAGGACGAGACGACGATCGTCGAAGGCGCCGGCGACCACGAGCAGATCGCCGGTCGGGTCAACCAGATCCGCGCCGAGATCGAGAAGTCCGACTCCGACTACGACCGCGAGAAGCTCCAGGAGCGTCTGGCCAAGCTCGCCGGCGGTGTCGCGGTCATCAAGGCCGGCGCCGCGACCGAGGTCGAGCTCAAGGAGCGCAAGCACCGGATCGAGGACGCCGTCCGCAACGCGAAGGCGGCCGTCGAAGAGGGCATCGTCGCCGGTGGCGGCGTCGCGCTCATCCAGGCCGGTGCCCGCGCGTTCGACAAGCTCGAGCTGCTCGGCGACGAGGCCACCGGGGCGAACATCGTCCGGGTCGCTCTCGATGCTCCGCTGAAGCAGATCGCGATCAACGCCGGCCTCGAGGGCGGCGTCGTGACCGAGAAGGTGCGCAACCTCGACGCCGGCTGGGGCCTGGACGCCTCGACCGGTGAGTACGTCGACATGATCAAGGCCGGCATCATCGACCCGGCCAAGGTCACCCGCTCGGCGCTGCAGAACGCCGCGTCCATCGCAGCGCTCTTCCTCACCACCGAGGCCGTCATCGCCGACAAGCCCGAGAAGGCTTCGGCTGGCGGCGGCGGGGGCATGCCCGGCGGGGACATGGACTTCTGACGAACGAGTGCAGAAGAAGTCCCGGAGACATGGACTTCTCGGGTCCAAGTTCGCGCGAAGGCGGTCCCGGTTCGCCGGGGCCGCCTTCGTCACGCCCGGGCCAGCCGGGATCGGTCAGCCGAGCAGCCAGGTGTAGATCTGGGGCAGCTCGTCCAGGAGGCCGATGTGGCCGGCGCCGACGATGAGCTGGCCCTGCGCGCCGGGAATCGCCTGCGCGAGCCAGGCAGCGTGACCGGGTGGGACGAGCACGTCGGTCGAGCCCTGCCAGACGCTGACCGGTACGGCGATGTCCGACACGTCGAAGCCCCACGGCGAGCAGAAGGCGAGATCGTCGTCGATCCAGCCCGCGGCGCCGGGCCGCAGGCCTTCGGCGAACCCAGCAGCGAACATGCTGGTGATCTCCGGCCGGTCGAGTGCGGCGGCGTCCTCGTCCGGCAGCTCGGCCCGCAGCGACGCGAGGAACGCGTAGACGTCGTCGGCCACGGCACCCGCCACCGGCTCGAGGGCCGCCGCGAGCTGCTCCACTCCGCCGAGCGCCGCATCGAACTCCTCGATGTTGCCCTCGCTCATCCCGGCGAAGAAGTCGAGCCCAGCGGCGTCCATCGGTGCAACCGATGCGACGGCTGCGCAGCGGCGCACGCGGTGCCCGAGCTCGGCCGCGACAGCCAGGGCGTGCGGTCCACCCCCGGAGTACCCGATGACCGAGAAATCGTTCCAGGCCATCGCGTCGGCAACGGCCGCGGCGTCGGCGGCGGCGCTGACGATCCGGCGGCCCGGGTCACGGGTGCTGGCACCGTAGCCGGGCCGGTCGTACGTCACCAGGCGGATCCCGAGTGCGTCGAGCACGGTCGGGTCCGGCGGCGGCTGCAGTCGCGAGCCGGGCGTCCCGTGCATCGAGAGCACGGGGCTACCGTCGGGTGGGCCGTACGCGGCGGCAGCGAGGTGGCGTCCGGAGACGTGTACGGGGAGCAGGCTCTGGTCCATGTCCGGAGCGTAGGGCCTAAGGTCGCTGCCGTGGCCTTGCTGATCGATCCGGCGAACTTCGCCGCCCGCGAACGCTGGTGGTGCCACTTGGTCAGCGACGTCTCGTTCGACGAGCTGCACGCCTTCGCTCGGGCGGCGGGCATCCCCGGGCGGGCCTTCCACCGTGACCACTACGACATCCCGGCGGAGCGCCGCGACGAGCTCGTGGCTGCCGGCGCCGCCCCGGTGACCAGCCGCGAACTCGTGCGGCGGATCACCGCGGCCGGTCTCCGGCGCCCCAAGCACCTCGCCGGCTAGGAAGGGGACAGCTAGGAGGTCACCAGGGCGAGCAGGTAGCCGTCGTGCCCCTTGCTGCCCACCGTCTGCACGACAGTCGCGTCGAGCCCGGGGTCGGCGGCGACGAGCTCGAGGAAGCGCTGCACCCCCTGGACGTTGGCGTCGCTGCTGGCCGGGTCGGCGACGCCGCCCTGGCGCACCACGTTGTCGGCCACGATCACGCTGCCGGGCCGGGTGAGCCGGCGGACGAGCTGGAGGTACGCCGGATATCCGGTCTTGTCCGCGTCGATGAACACGAAGTCGAACGGCTCCGCCGCCTGCGTCACGAGCTCGGCCATGGTGTCGGCGGCGGCACCGACTCGCACCTCGCTGACGGCCGCCAGGCCGGCCAGGTCGAGGTTGGCGCGGGCCACGGCCGCATGCTTCGGGTCGAGCTCGAGGGTGACGAGCAGCCCGTCGGCGGGCAGCGCCCGCGCCAGCCAGATCGCGCTGTAGCCGCCGAGGGTGCCGACTTCCAGGATCCGCCGCGCGCCGTGCGACCGCGCGAGCAACATCAGCTGCTTGCCCTGCAGCGCGGACACCTGGATGGCGGGCAGGCCGGCGGCGTCGGCGGCCGCCTGCGCAGCCTCGAGCATCGGGTCCGGCGGGGTCAGCAGCGACTCGAGGTAGTGGTCGACGGTCGTCCAGAGGGTGTCGGTCATGAGCCCATCCTGCATCGGACCCGGCCGGACTGGCACCAACGGCTTCAGCAGCGAGTGCGTCCGGCCGATGCAGCCGGTGGGGCGGCCGCGGCAATTCCGGACGGCTGACGGCTAGGCGGAAGGTGTTGCAGGTGGCGAGCGCTGTGGTGAATGCACCTGCTGCGACGACCGGCGCCCTGCTCGACGAGATCGAGCAGAGTCGCACGGGTGGCTACTCGCTGCCCTTTACCAAAGGCGACCGCGCCTACCTCGTGGTCGCGCGCTGGGGGATCACTTTCGCGACCGCCGGCCTTGTCATCCTGCTGGGCCGGGCCGGCTCGTACCGTGACCATGCCGCCCTGCTGCTCGCCACCATCCTGGGGCAGGTCGCCGTCTCGCTCGCGGCCACCCTGTTCGCGTTCCGCGCGGTGCGGCTCAGCCACAACTACCTGCAGACCGACCGCTGGGACTTCACGACGGCCTCGCTGCACCTCGGTCTGCTGGTGGTCGGTACGTTCGTGACCGGCGGTACGTCGAGCCTGCTGTGGCTGATGGTCGGCGCGGGGGTCGCATACCTCGCGGCCCTGACGACGGGCCGGTCCGCGTTCGTCGCGATCGCGCTGCTCTGGCTTGGCGCCGGCTGGTCGGCGCACCTGAACGGACAGTGGGGGACCAGCGGTCAGCCGGCGACGTTCGCGGTGCTCGTCGCGCTCCCGCTGGAGCTCATGCTGGTGCGGTCGATCACGCGCCAGCTCTACATCGCCGCCGAGGCGACCGCGTGGGACCGGGCGGTGCTGAGATCGCGGGTGGCCGACCTGTCGAAGCTGCTCGACCGGGCGGCCAAGGGCGACCTGTCGGTGGCCGGCCAGCTCGGCGCCGTCGTGGCCGACGAGCGCTTCGCCGACGACAACATCCGGATCCTGGCCGACCAGTTCGACCAGACCCTGCTCGCACTGAGTGCCCTTGCCGGTCAGGTCCAGGCCGGCTGCGGGCGGATGGGCGCCGCTGCGACGCAGGTGCTCAGCTCGGCCCGGGACCAGGCCACGGCAGCGGCGCAGCAGTCGTCCGCGGTTCTCGAGACGTCCGTGACGATCGAGGAGCTCGCCGTGACCGCTGCCCAGATCGCGGAGACCAGCGGCCACGTCGCGGAGTACGCCGCCGAGACGATGGCGTTCGCCGAGGACGGCCGGCGTGCGGTCAACGACTCGGTCTCAGCGATGGACTCGATCGCGCTGGGCGTCGACCAGGTGGCGGCGCGGGTGCAGAGGCTCGGCGAGAAGGGCCAGCAGATCGGTCGCATCCTGTCCGTGATCGACGAGCTGGCCGACCAGACGAACCTGTTGGCGCTGAACGCGGCGATCGAGGCCGCCCGCGCAGGGGAGCACGGCCGCGGGTTCGCGGTCGTGGCTGCCGAGGTGCGGGCCCTCGCCGAACGGTCCGCCGCTTCCGCACGGCAGATCCAAACCATCGTCGCCGAGATCCAGGCTGAGACCACCGCCGCGATCCTTGCGTCGCAGGAGGGCTCGCGGCAGGTGACGACGGGCGCACAGCTGGCCCAGGGGGTCGTGGTCGCCCTCGAACGCATCGCCGGCATGGTCGACGAGACCACGACGGCCGCCCGCGAGATCTCGATCGCGACCCAGCAGCAGCGTTCGGCGTCCGAGCAGGTCGTTCTGGCGATGAGCCAGGTGTCCGACGTGTCGCGGACGTACGAACGGGGGTCGCAGCAGGCGGCCGATGCGGCGTCCGACATGAGCGAGCTGGTCGGCGACCTGGAGACCTCGGTCGCCCACTTCCGTACCAGTAGCGGGTAGTTGCCAGCTGTCGCCGCTAGTCGGAGCTGCCGTCGTCCTGCCACGAGTGCCACAGCGCGGCGTACGCGCCGTCGGCGGCGATCAGCTCGTCGTGGCTGCCGATCTCGGTGATCCGTCCGCCGTCGACCACGGCGACCCGGTCGGCGTCGTGCGCGGTGTGCAGCCGGTGGGCGATCGCGACGACGGTGCGACCCTCCAGCACGGCGCCGAGGGAGCGTTCGAGGTGCCGCGCGGCTCGGGGGTCGAGCAGCGACGTCGCTTCGTCGAGCACCAGCGTGTGCGGGTCGGCGAGCACGAGCCGGGCGAGCGCGATCTGCTGGGCGTGTGCGGGAGACAACGCCAGACCACCCTGCCCGACCTTGGTCTGCAGGCCGTCGGCGAGGGCTTCGACCCACGTCAGAGCGTCGACTGCCGCCAGGGCGCGCGTGAGATCGTCGGCGCTGGCACCGGGCCTGGCGAGGCGCACGTTGTCCTCGATCGTCCCGACGAAGACGTGGTGCTCCTGGGTCACCAGCGAGACCTCGGTCCGCAGGCGCTCGAGCGGGAGG
>JBBQWS010000051.1:0-22183 GCA_038210415.1 Actinomycetes bacterium | reverse complement strand
CCCCCTGCCATGTCAACAGCTCCCCAGAGCCGACGTACCTCGGAAGGGGACCCGGGATGCTAGCCGCTCAGCCATGGGCAAGCATCGACGCCCCCCAACCTCCGAGTCAGTCGTTGCTTGTGTCCCCTTGAGGCAGCCCCGCGGTGAGCTTGCCGACCGCAAGGCCAGTTGGCGCAGCGATCAGTCAGCATGCACGAATGTCGCACGGCCCCGGCTCCAGAATCGCCATGCCTGAACGCCGACTCCTCGGCGTGTCATGGGCGAGTCGCGACATATGCAACCACTATGGCACCATTGATCTTGAAGACCACCCGCGATCCGGCAATCGCCGCAGGTCAGAGGGGGTGGGCCGCCTGGGGATCGAACCCAGAACCCGCGGATTAAAAGTCCGCTGCTCTGCCAGTTGAGCTAACGGCCCGGTGCCGGTCCGGGCAGTTCCCGGGTTGGCGAGCCAACAATATCCGGCGACCCGCCCGCATCGCGGCTAGGGCGCCAGCAGCAGCTTCGCGACGATCTCCGTCATGATCTCGGTCGTGCCGCCGCCGATGCCCAGGATCCGGCTGTCGCGGTAGTGCCGCTCGACCTCGCTCTCGCGCATGTACCCCTGCCCACCGTGCAGCTGCACGGCGGCGTCGACGACTCGATCGCAGGCAGCAACCGCGGTGTTCTTCGCCATCGCCACGCGCATCAGCACGTCGTCGCCGGCCAACCAGTCGTCGATCACGGCGCGCGTGTAGGTGCGCGCCACGTCGATGTCACGCGCCATGTCGGCGAGCCGGTGCCGGACGACCTGTCGGGTCACCAGGGGACGCCCGAAGGTCTCTCGCTCGTTGACGAACCGGATCGTGAGGTCAAGGCACCGCTGGGCGGTCGCGTACGCCTGCACCGCGATGCTGAGCCGCTCCGCCGCGAACTGCGTCATGATCGCGAGGAAGCCGGAGCTCTCGACACCGACGAGGCTCGCCGTCGGCACCCGTACGTGGTCGAAGGTCAGCTCGGCCGTGTCGGAGCAGAGCCAGCCCATCTTCTTCAACGGTCCGGACACTGAGACACCGGGCAGGTCGCGGTCGACGACCAGCAACGAGATGCCCCCCGCGCCCTCGCCCCCGGTGCGGACGGCAGTCGTGAAGAAGTCCGCGCGAGTGCCAGAAGTGATGTACATCTTCGAGCCGGTGACGACGTAGCAGTCCCCGTCGCGCTCGGCCCTGGTGCGCAGCCCCGCCACGTCGGAGCCGCCGCCGGGCTCGGTGACGGCCAGCGACACGATCTTGGCACCCGCGAGAACGGGCCGGGCCACACGATCGACCAGAACAGGATCACCAGCGGCCACCAGATGTGGCAACCCGATCCCATGGGTGAACAGGGCAGCGACCAACCCGGACGACCCGCCGGCCAGGATGATCTCCTCCGCGACGACCAGAGCGTCGATCGCGTTGCCACCGCAGCCACCGACGTCCTCGGCGAACCCGATGCCGAGCAGCCCGGCTTCGGCCGCGGCCCGGTGAACCGAACGCGGGATGACACCTTGCTCCTCCCAGGTCTCGAGGTCGGGCAACAGCTTCTGCTCGGCGAACCGCCGCACGGACGCGCGCAGCGCTTGACGTTCCTCGGTGTCCCAGGCGCTCATGGCCGCTCCTCGTCCATCAGGTCCTCCCCACTGTCGCACCAGAGCAGGCGCTGAGTACCCCCGAGGGTATGGTGAACCCTCACGGAGAAGGAGCAGACATGGTCGTGCTGGCGCAGGACGAGATGGAGCCGGTCCTCAAGCGGCTCCGCCGCGCGCAGGGTCAGATCGGCGGCGTGCTGAAGATGATCGAGGAGGGGCGCGACTGCGAGGACGTCGTCACCCAGCTGGCCGCGGTGAGCAAGGCGCTCGACCGGGCCGGGTTCGCGGTCATCGCGGCCGGCCTCAAGCAGTGCCTGGTCGACGGCGCGGGCGAGACCACCCTCGACACCCAGAAGATGGAGAAGCTCTTCCTGTCACTCGCCTGAGACTTCGGCCGATCTCGGGTCGGCGAACTCGCAGAACGCCGCGTACGCTCGCGGCCCGTAGATCGTGGCCGGCCCGCCCTTCATGAGGAAGGTGACGCCGATGGCTTCGGCCGCCTCCTGCTTCGTGGCACCCGCCTTGGCCGCGGCTTGGGCGTGCGAGGCGATGCAGCCGTCGCAGCCCTCGACGACGCCGACCGCCAGGGCGATCAGCTCCTTGGTCCGCACGTCCAGCGCGCCAGGGGCGAACGCTGCCGCATGCAGTTCGTGGAACCCCTTGTAGACGTCCGGGATGGCTCGCCTCAGCTCGCGGTGCAGCGGGTTCAGCTCACTGAGGACGGCCTGGCCGTGTGCATCATCTCTCATAGACCGGATTATACCCCCCGGGGTACTTTGGTAGGCCAAACCCTGGTCGAGGCGTAGCGTCGAAGCATGACTGGACTCACCGAAGAGCAGCCCGCGCCGATCGAGACCCGGCACCTCGTCTACCACGGCCCTCCCGCGCGCGCCGCGTTGCTGGCCCAGACCCTGCGGCACGCCGACGTGAATGTCGACCTGATCGGGCCGTACGAGTACCAGCCCGATGAGACCGCCCATCCCCAGGTCACCGTCGAGATCGTCGCGGCCGGAACGGTCGACGACATGATGCGCGGGGTGGACCAGTTCCTCGCCCGGGCCAAGGGCTCCGCAGAGGTGTCCATCGGACCCGCTGTCGACCAGCGCTACGACTACAGCTGCGGCAACGTAAGGGTCACGAGGTAGTTCCTCCGAACATCGCCGACAGGTCCAGCGAGGGGACGCTGCGCCGGGCGGCGAGCGACACGTAGCTGCGGGCGAGCTCGTCCTTGCCGGCGCCGAGCACGGTGCTGAGCAGGCCGATCGCTTCGACCACGTCGACCGCCGGTCCCGCGGCGAGCAGTCCCCGCCAGGTCGCCCCCTCGATCGCGTTGAACGCGGTCTGCACCTCGGAGATGCCGAATCCCGCGTTGAACCGCTCCTGGGCGAGGGACCCGGCATACGTCGTCACCGGCGTCAGGTCGCGATCTTTGATAGCGGTGACGACCAGGTCGTACAGGTCCGAGAGGCGCTGCCGGGTGACCCGCTCGCCGGCGTCCTCGTAGTGAGCCGCGTGGGAGTGCTCGACCGTAGCCCAGGCGTCATCGACGACGTTCGGCTTGAGCTTCTCGAGCTGCGCGACAACGTCCATGGGTGGCCTCCGACCCTCGGCTCCAAGTATGTCCCACCCTCAAGGAGCCGCGGGCACACGTCGAAACGAAAGTGAGGCAGATCGCCTTCACGCACACCCGAGGGGGCACGTGCCGCTGACCGCTGCGCGCCGAACGGCCCTGGCCGTCCGCCTCGACCTGGCGATCCTCGCCGTCGGGGTGGGCGTGGCCGTGCCCAGCGTCGTGGTCTGGCTGGCCGGCGGCGGGACCACGAACGCCGCAGGGGTCGTCGCGATGGCCCTGATCGTCGTGATGTCGCGGTTCCCGCTCGTCCTTACCCACAAGTCCGGCGACATCGTCATCGGCTTCGAGACCTGCGCGCTGGTCTTCCTCGTCCTGTCCGCTCCACCGATCGAGGCGCTGGCCCTGTGGGCCATGGGCACCACCATCGCGAACGCGACCTCGCGCAAGGCGTGGCGGTCTCGGGTCTTCAACATCGGGTTGACCATCCAGGGCGGCGGCCTCTTCGTCCTGGTCTTCTCGTCGGTCGGAGCAGGCACCGACCACGAGGCGCTCGAGCTGCTGGCCGTGATGCTCGGCTGTGCGGTCTACTTCATCTTCGACCTGCTGATGACGGCGGGGTCGCTGGCTCTCGAGGACGGCTGCTCGATCGCCGAGGTTCTGCGTTGGCGTTCGGTGCCGCTCGGCCTGGCTTGCTTCGTCGGCGTCGACACCCTCGGCTACCTGGCCGCCCTGATGCAGCGCAGCCTCCCGGCCTGGACCTTGTTCCTGCTGCTCGTACCCGTGGGGACGATCCTCGTCGCGGTCGCCTCCGTGAGCCGGACGAAGCTCGCCCAAGGACGGCTCAGCGGGCTCCTCGAGGCGGCCACGCAGGCACCGGACTGGACGGACGAGGCCCAGATCGAGTCCGCGCTCGTGTCGAAGGCCGAACGGACGCTGCGGCACAGTGAAGCGGTGCTCCGCGAGACACCTGCCGTCCCGCCCGAGATCGGTGCAGCCGTCGAGCTCGCGGGGCAGCCGACCCGCTTCCTCGTGGTCCGCCGGATGACCAGCAGCCAGGACTTCGACGAGGACGACCAGGCCGCGCTAGAGGCGCTCGTCGCTGTCGGCGTCGCGGCGCTGGGGCGGCGCCAGCTGTCCGACGAGATGCGGTACCTGGCTCGTCACGACGTCCTCACCGGTCTGCACAACCGAGCGGTGTTCGCGGACCGGCTGACGCACGCCCTGGCCCGCCGCAGCCCGCAACGGATCGTCGCCGTCCTGTACTGCGACCTCGACGGGTTCAAGGAGGTCAACGACCTGCTCGGCCACGAAGCCGGGGACCGTTTGCTCGTCGCCGTCGCCGACCGGGTCCGCAGCTGCCTGCGACCGGAGGACACCGCAGCACGACTCGGCGGTGACGAGTTCGGGATCCTGCTCGACAGTCTCAACCGGTCGGCGCAGGCCGAGGAGGTCGCCCAGCGACTTCTCGACGCGCTCGTCCCCGTCTTCCAGTCCTCCGGGCACGAGATCCGGGTGCAGGCCAGCATCGGCATCGCGTACGCCGACACCGAGCACCTCAGTGCCGAGCAGCTGCTCAACAGTGCGGACACGGCGATGTACGCCGCCAAGGCCCTGGGCAAGGGACGCACCGAACGCTTCGTCCCTTCGATGCGCGCAGACGACCTGATGCGCCTGGAGCTGGAGTCCGCGCTGCGGGTCGCCGTGCGCGAGGAGCAGATCAACGTCCACTACCAACCGGTGGTCGACCTGAACACGGGCGTGGTCAACGGGTTCGAGGCCCTGGCGCGATGGACGCATCCCCATCTCGGCGTCATCCCACCCGACACCTTCATCCCCGTCGCCGAACGCCTGGGCCTGATCCGGACCCTCGGCCTGCAGATCCTGGAACGCGCCCACCTCGGAGGTCGGCTGCTCAGCGCCCGGGCCGGCCGACCACTGCGCCTTTCGGTCAACCTGTCCGCGATGCAGGTGACCGACCCCGGGCTGGCCGACCGGGTCTCCGCGCTGCTGCGGGAGCACCGCGAAGTTCCCCTCGTGCTCGAGCTCACCGAGGGCTTGCTGCTGGGGGACGACGGGCCGACCATCTCCGCCTTGCACCGGCTCAAGGCGTGTGGCGCCCTGCTCGCGGTCGACGACTTCGGCACGGGGTACTCGTCGGTGGGGTACCTGCACCGGCTGCCCGTCGACATCCTCAAGATCGACAAGCTGTTCGTCCGCGAGCTGAACAACCCTCGTTCACTCGCCCTGATGCAGGGCGTCATCGCGATGGCGCGCGCCATGCACCTCACCGTCACCACAGAAGGCGTCGAGAAGTGGGAGAGCGCAGAGGCCGTGCGCGACCTCGGCTGCGACTTCGCCCAGGGCTACCTCTTCGGCGTTCCCGTCGACCTGCCCGGTGCCCTCGAGATCGCCGGCCGCGGCCGGATCGACCTGGAGTACCTCCGGGTGCTCGAGCGATAGGCGGCATCGCTGGCCGTCTTGGATCGCCCGCCCGCGGGCGAGCAGGACCTTCGCCCCTGTTTCGTAGCGGCGGGCCGACATGAGGTGGAACCTGGTGCTTGCGCCGTCGCCCACCTGGAGGTCTCCGTGCCAACCCGTCCGTTCCGCCGGCTCACCCTCGTCCTCACCACCGCCCTCGGGATGGTCGCCCCGTTGGTCCTCACGGCCGCTCCGGCCCAAGCGGCTGCGCCGCCACGGTCGTTCAGCTGTTCGGGCGGGCTCGGCGAACCCTTCACGGTCCGGACGGTGTCCGGGCTGCTCACCGCGGGCACAGTGCCCTACAACGTGATCGTGGCCCTGCCGGGCCCAGGCGCTGTGGTGTCGAACCGGACCGGCAAGGCGGCGCTGGTCGGCCCGTCGTGGCTGCACGCCGGTTACACCGAGTGGGACGTGACCGGGCACACGCAGAACGGCGACCTCTACCACCTCAACCTGCCGCCGGTGCTACCGGGCAACGGGGGCTTCTTCGACGCGGACCTCGAGATCGACTTCGCGGGTGGGGCTGACGGCAATTGGCAGATCCCGATGTTCGACTGCACCGTCACCGGAGGACCGGCGCGGTTGTCGACCCCCAGTGGGCCCCGCAGCTTCTCGTGCACCGGTGGGCTCGGCGAGGCCTTCACGATCCGTACGGTCACCGGCCAGCTGAACCAGCGCAACCGTCCGAGCGGTGTCGTCGTGACCCAGACCCAGTCAGGGGTCGTGGAGTCGACCCGCGCTCGGCTGGCGAGCCTGGTCGGCCCGTCGTGGCTGCATGCCGGCTTCACCGAGTGGGACGTCACAGGGCACAACCCGAACGGCGACCTCTACCGCCTGAACCTGCCGCCGGTGCTGCCGCCGCTCGGCGGCTACTTTGACGCCGACCTCGAGATCGACTTCGCGGGTGGGGCGAACGGCAACTGGCAGATCCCGATGTTCGACTGCACCGTCGCCTGACGGCGCTAGACGCCGGCTACCCCGGCGAGGTGTCCGACCAGTGCGGTGACCGCCATCGCGGCCGAGCCGCCCAGGACGACCCGCAGCACGGGCTTGCGCCACGACGTACCAGCGGCGCGAGCGCCGAGCAGCCCGGCGACGGCCAGGCCGACCACGGTGACGGCGACGATCAGCATGATGCGGACGCTTCCGGAGACCGCGCCGATCATGCCGAGGAAGGGGACCAGCCCGCCGACGGTGAAACTCCCCGCCGAGGCCAGTGCCGCCTGCCCCGGCCGGGCCTGGCTGGACTCGGAGTGGCCCAGCTCGTCGCGGGCGTGGACGGCCACGAGGGTGTCGAGGTCGCCCTTGCTCAGCTCGCGGCCGACCTGCTCGGCGAGCGCGCGCGGCAACCCGCGCTCCTCGTAGATGCGGATCAGCTCCTCGAGCTCGGCCTCCGGGTCGGCGACCAGCTCGACGCGTTCGCGGGCGAGGTCAGCCTGCTCGACGTCGGTCTGCGAGCTCACCGACACCCATTCGCCCGCTGCCATCGCCATGGCCCCGGCGGCCAGGCCGGCGACACCCGCGGTGAGGACGGCGCCACCGTGCGCGCTGCTGGCGGTGGCGACACCGACCATCAGGCTGGACGTGGAGACGAGCCCGTCGTTGGCACCTAGGACAGCGGCACGCAGCCAGCCGGCGCGGTGTCCGAGGTGACCCTCGGGGTGGGGCGAGAAGATCTGCATGAGGCTCATCGGGAGGACACCTTTCGGTCGCTCGTGGGCAGGGCGCTCAGGGCCGGCGCACGCCGGCGCAGGTCGTCGTGGTGGTCGAGCGCCTGCTCGACCAGGGAGATCACATGGGGGTCGTCGACGAGGTAGACGTGCCGCTTGCCCTCGGCCCGCACCGAGACGAGCCCGGCCTGACGCAGCCGGGCGAGGTGCTGACTGGTGGTGGTGACCGTCGTGCCGGCCGACTCGGCGAGCGTGCTTACGTCGGCCTCTCCGCGGGCCAGCAGCCAGAGCAGTCGGACCCGCACCGGCGACGCCAAGATCGCGAAGGTGCTGGCCGCGTCGTCGCAGAGGTGAACTGGTGGCTGGTTGCTGGTCACGGCGTCATCGTCGCATCATTCTGTTACTTGCGCAAACGACAGAACTTCAGGCCTTCAGGGACCTCAGCCCGCCGCGGGACCAGTTGACCCCGTTGACGAGTGCGTCCACGACCGCGCCCGCGGCGACGCCCGCGAACACCGCGGCCAGCAGGTCCGGCCCGCTGCCGAACGGCCTGCCCGCGTACAGCACCTGGTAGGCCACGAACGCCGCGGCGCCGAAAGCCACCACCGCCCCCGCGAAGGTCACCAGGACCGAGGCGAGCGCCCCTGCGACGACCGGGACGTACTCGTGCGTGACCCGGAAGGTCGTGGCCGCCAGCGGGGCCCCCGACCAGCGCTGGGCGCGAAGAGTCGAACGGAGCTCGGGGTGTGCCACCCGCTCGGGCATCAGGTCGGTGAAGGCGCCGTCCACCGGATCGGCCAACGGGCCGCCGAGATCGTCCTCGAGCCAGACCCCGCGACGAGCGCCCACCGTCGCCAGCAGGCGGTGGGCCTCGCGGACGTCGGCACCGTGCGCCACCGCGCCGACGGAGGCGGTCGTGGTCGAGTCGAACAGCTCGCGGATCGCCCGACCCAGCGCGTCGTTCGCGGCTGCCAGCTGGAGCTGCTCGGGGAACTCGGCTCCGTGGGCCAGCCGCCGGCTCCAGCGCATGTGCCGCAGGACCACCTCGGCCTCGGCCTGCCAGGCCGCCACGGTCTCGGTGAGCCGCCCGGCCAGGTCGCGGACCTTGCTCGCCTCCTTGACCTGCAACGGCGGTCGTGTCGTGTCCACGCGCAGCAGGGCCCGAGCCACGTCGACAACATCTGGGTCGTCCAGCGACGGCAGGGCGGCGTCGAGGAACTCCCCGAGCCGGGCCACTGCGTGCTCGAGCCCGCCGACGGCCGGTGCGAACGTCCGCTGCAGGCACTCACAGTCAGCGAGCACCTGCGAGACGTCGGCGCACACCGAGACGTACGTGGGATCGGCGACGTCGACCGTCAGCACCGTACGGAAGTAGGCCCTGCCCGCCGACCTCGCCTCGGCCCGCCACGCCTCCACCGCGACGTCGGTGGGCACCGGGAACCGCTCGGCGAGCTCGGGGCCGAGCGCTCGCCCGGCGGCGTAGCCCTTGCGAACCCGCCGGCGGGCCTGCCACAGCCGCAATCGGTAGCGCCACTTGCCGGTCGCCACCCGCAGCAGCAGGGCCACCAGAA
This sequence comes from Actinomycetes bacterium, assembly GCA_038210415.1. Lineage (GTDB taxonomy): Bacteria > Actinomycetota > Actinomycetes > Prado026 > Prado026 > JBBQWS01. The sequence goes on along the minus strand of JBBQWS010000051.1, from coordinate 13,285 downwards.
CGCCGACCAGCACGAGCAGCAGCAGGACCCATACGGCGTCCGCAACGACGACGGCGACGGCGACGGGGATGCTGCCGTGCTGGCCGCCCAGCTCGAGGGTCCCGTGGTACGTCCCCGGCCGGTTCGCCCCGGTCAAGGTGAGCGGCACGCGCAGCCCTCCGTCGACCGCGAGCTGCCCGCCGCCGAGCTGCAGGGTCGCCCGCCGGGAGCCTTCGACGACGAGCACTCCCTGCGGGTCCACCGGTGCCGGTGTACCTGAGTAGCGCAACCAGAGGGCGGGGTCGTCCAGAGTCGCGGACCCGGACCACGGGTTCGACCGCGTCGCGGTGAGGGTGACGTCGCCGAACGACCCCAGCAGCGTGGGTCCGACGTCGGGCAAGATCCTGATCGACAGCCCGGTCGAGCCCACCCCCGGAGCCACCGCAGTGAGCTCCGCGGTGGTCGACTCGGTGCGAGGCGGGTTGTCCGACCCCGACCCGGTGAGGCTGAGCCCCACCTTGCCGCAGGCCCCGGCACCGATCGGCCCGCCGGGCGTGGTGGCGGCCAGTAGCTCCGCCACCAGCCGCGAGCCGGCGCCGACCTCCGGACCGGACACGAGAAAGACTGGGATGACCGGGGCGTTCGTGGTGTTGCACAGGGTGAGGACTGCTCCCCGCTCGACGGCCGACCACGTCAACGTGGTCGGGTCCGGCTCCGCGAACCTGAGACCGGGACCTTCGGCCAGCGCAGCACCAGGCAGGAGAAGGGCGGCGAAGGTTGCCAGCAGCGCTGCCGCCGGCACCCTGGTCCTCCCCATGAGGCCAGTCTGCCGGACACTCCCAGGCCCAGCGGAGGTTCGTCTCAGCAATATCTCAGGGTCTTCGGCCACCGTGGAGTTCAGCGCACCGGGACCGCCCGGCGCACCAACCGGAGGAGCCCGCGTGAGAACCGCCCAGGCACCGGCCGCGCGACCGCCCCGACCCGCTCTGGCACCCGCCGCCAGCAGGCCCGTCAGCCGGAGCCTGGTCACTCCGGAGCGGGTGCTCGCCCTCGTCTACGCCGGCGCGGCGGCAGTCATCGTCCTGTGGTGGCACAACACGCCGGCGACCCTGCACACGCTCGGCGACTGGCTGACGAACGCGGGGCGGATCACCGGTCTGCTCGGTGGCTATGCCGCCGTCGTCCTGCTGATCCTGATGGCGCGGCTGCCCGTGCTCGAACGAGTCGTCGGTGCGGATCGGCTGGCCCGCTGGCACGCGATGGGCGGCCGCTACACCGTGTCGCTGCTCACCGCCCACGCGCTGCTCATCATCTGGGGCTACGCCCTGATGTTCGACCGTTCCGTCCCCGGCATGACGTCCGACCTGCTCACGCAGTACCCCGACGTCCTCATGGCCACGGTGGGTCTCGGCCTGCTCGTCATGGTCGGCGCGGTCTCGGCCCGGGCCGCGCGCAGGCGCATGCGCTACGAGACCTGGTACTACATCCACCTCTACACCTACCTCGCGATCGCCCTGTCGTTCGCGCACCAGTTCGCCACCGGCGCCGAGTTCATGCGCAGCATGCCGGCCCGGGTGCTCTGGGCCACCATGTACGTCCTTGCGGCGGTGGCCCTGCTCTGGAACCGGTTCATCGTCCCGGTCCGCGGCTACTTCCGGCACCAGATGAAGGTCACCCACGTCATCAACGAGGGCGCCGACACCATCTCGATCGTGGTGCAGGGCAAGCACCTCGACCGGCTGGGCGCCGAGTCCGGGCAGTTCTTCCGCTGGCGCTTCTTCGACAGCAACCACTGGTGGCAGTCGCACCCCTACTCGTTGTCGGCCCCGCCGCACCCCAAGGCGCTCCGGATCACCGTCAAGGCGCTGGGCGACCACTCCAGCGACCTGCAGGGGCTCAAGCCCGGTACCCGGGTCCTGGCCGAAGGCCCGTACGGCGCGTTCACGGCCGCTCGGCGCACGCGGCAACGGGTCCTGCTCATCGGCGGCGGTATCGGCATCACCCCGTTGCGCGCTCTGTTCGAGACGCTCCCCGGCAAGCCCGGGCACATCACCTTGATCTACCGCGCCAACTCCGAGGGCGACCTGGTGCTGCGTTCGGAGCTGGAGCGGATCGCCCGCGAGCGCGGTGCCAAGCTGCACTACGTGCTCGGCCTGCCCGGCAGCCCGACCGACGCCATCCGCGCCGACCGGCTCGCCACGCTGGTGCCCGGCCTCGCGCACCACGAGGTCTACATGTGCGGGCCGCCTGGACTCACCCGGGCCGCGACCTCCGCCCTGCTCGCCGCGAAGGTGCCGGCCAAGCACATCCACAACGAAGAATTCGCGTTCTAGGGAGTTCCTGCGATGCGCCGCGTTCTGTTCGCCCTCGTCAGTACCGTCGTGGGGCTCGTCGCCCTCCTCGGTTTCAAGACCCACGCGCCCGAGGCCCTCGCGCTCGGCACGGGCACCACCGGCACGGGCACCACCGGCACGGGCACCACGCCCAAGGCCTCGAGCCCGCCCAGGGCCGCGGCCTCGTCGGCTCCGGCGACGGCGACCCGCACGCTCACTGGTTCGCCGGTCAACACGCAGTTCGGCACCGTGCAGGTGCAGATCACCGTCAAGGGCAAGACGATCACGGCGGTCACCGCCTTGGCCCTGCCGGACCAGGACGGCCACTCGGCCCAGATCAGCCAGTACTCCGCTCCGCTGCTCAGCCAGGAGGCCGTGGCGGCCCAGAGCGCCCAGATCAACTCCATCTCGGGAGCGACCTACACCAGCGACGGCTACGTCCAGTCGCTCCAGTCGGCGATCGACCAGATCTGACGTGACCGACATGCCCGACGCCGTGCGCCACGTCGAACCTGTGATGGGCACGGTCGTCAGCTTCGCCGTCCGACCCCGAGCCGGGCACGGGGCCACGGTCGCCGAGGCCCTCCGGCAGGCGGTCAGCTGGCTGCACTGGGTCGACGCGACGTTCAGCACCTACCGCGCCGACTCCCAGATCAGCCGGCTCGCCCGCGGCGAGCTCCGGATCGGGGCCTGCGACAGCCGGGTCGCCGAGGTGCTCGAGCTCTGCGAGTTCGAACACACGGCCAGCGGCGGGTACTTCAGCAGCATGGTCGGTGGGCGGCTCGACCCGTCCGGGCTGGTCAAGGGCTGGAGCATCGAGCTCGCGTCGCGCCTGCTCAGCTCGCACGGGTTGGGGGACCACATCGTCAACGGCGGTGGCGACGTCCGTTCGTCCGGCCGGCCCGGCCCGGACGCCAGCTGGCAGATCGGGGTGGCACACCCGCTGCACCCAGGCTGGCTCACCACGGTGGTGTCCGGCACCGACCTCGCTGTTGCGACCTCGGGCACGGCCGAGCGCGGCGCCCACGTCCTCGACCCGTTCACCGGTCGGCCACCCTCGGGGCTGGCCAGCGTGACAGTCGTCGGCACCGACCTGACCCGGGTCGACTCGGTCGCGACCGCAGCCTTCGCCATGGGCGAGAAGGCGCAGCCCTGGCTCGAACGGCTCGACGGCTTCGAGGCCTACGCGGTCACCGATTCAGGGATGGCCTGGTGGACGTCGGGGTATCCGGCGTTCGGCACCGTCCCCGTCGAGTCGTCGTCGATCGAGGTCTAGCCCACCAGAGGGTGCAGCGGGAACGCAGGCACGTTGCGCACCACCGTCCACACCACCGCGAGCGCCACCAGGCCGATCGCCCAGGAACGACCCGGCACGCGAGCGAAGAGTCGACCGACGGCGTCAGGCAGTCGGCCGCGGGCGAGGAAGAGCCCGAGGATCGGCAACCCGACCAGCAGCACGAGGTTGGCGTGCGCGGCTGCGGCCCACTGGCCGTGCAGCACGTCGTGGACCATGCGCAGGCCACCACAGAACGGGCAGTCGAGCCCGGTGACCAGCTTGGTCGGGCAGCGCGGCATCAGGGCCGACGGGTTGTTCGGGTCGTTGATCGCGAGGTACGCACAGCCCGCGACGGCCAACGCCACCGGCGCGACGACGCTCGCGGGCCAGCTCGTCGGCCGCAACGACCGCGACCGCACCCGCAGCTGCGTCACCTCTCGAACACCTGCCCCTCGACGAGTTCCAACCGGCGACCGGTCATCACCGTACCCAGCATCCGCCGGTCGTGGGTGACGAGCAACAACGTGCCCATGAACGACTCCAGTGCCTGCTCGAGCTGCTCGATCGCCGGCAGGTCGAGGTGGTTGGTCGGCTCGTCGAGGACGAGCAGGTTGACGCCGCGCGCCTGAAGCAGGGCCAAGGCCGCCCGGGTGCGCTCCCCCGGCGACAAGGTCGCCGCCGACCGCACGACGTGCGACGACTTGAGACCAAACTTCGCGAGCAGGGTACGTGCCTCGGCGTCCGGCCAGTCCGGCAGCTCGGCGCCGAAGACACGGGCGAGCGGCTCGTCGCCGAGGAACAGCGCTCGGGCCTGGTCGACCTCGCCGACGAGCACGCCGGGGCCGAGCGAGACCGTGCCAGAGTCGGGGCTGAGCCGGCCCAGCAACAGCCCGAGCAGGGTCGACTTGCCTGACCCGTTCGCACCGACGATCGCGACCCGCTCGGCCCAGCCGAGCTGCAGGTCGACCGGCCCGAGGGTGAAGTCGCCACGCCTGACCACCGCGCGGTTCATGACGGCCACCATCGCTCCAGCCCGGGGGGCGGCCGCGATCTCCATCCGCAGCTCCCACTCCTTGCGGGGTTCGTCGACCACGTCGAGCCGTTCGATCAGCCGGTCGGTCTGGCGCGCCTTCGCTGCCTGCTTCTCGGTTCCTTCGACCCGGAACTTGCGGCCGATCTTGTCGTTGTCCGGGGCCTTGCGGCGCGCGTTCTTCACCCCCTTCTCCATCCAGGCGCGCTGCATGTGCGCGCGCGCTTCGAGGTCGCCACGGCGGTCGGCGTACTCGTCGTAGGCCTCGCGGGCGTGCCTGCGCAGCAGCTCGCGTTCGTCGAGGTACGCCTGGTAGCCGCCGCCGAACACGTTGACCCGCTGCTGGGCCAGGTCGAGCTCCACGACCCGGGTCACCGTACGGGCCAGGAACTCCCGGTCGTGGCTGACCACCACCGTCGGCCCGCGCAGCCCCTGCACGAAGCGTTCGAGCCGGGCCAGCCCATCCAGATCGAGGTCGTTGGTGGGCTCGTCGAGCAGGAAGATGTCGAAGCGGCTCAGCAGCAGCGAGGCGAGCCCGACCCTCGCCGCCTGCCCGCCGGACAGTGCAGCCATCTGCTCGTCGAGGTCGACCCGCAGACCGAGCTCGACGGCGACGGCCGCGGCACGTTCGTCCAGGTCGGCGCCGCCAAGGGCGAGCCATCGGTCGAGCGCGTCGCCGTAGTCGTGACCTGCCTGGTCCGAGGCATCGGGGAGCGCGAGGGCGCCCGCCGCTGCGTCCATCGCGGCATCGGCTGCGGCCACACCCGTGCGCCGGGCCAGAAAGCCGCGGACGCTCTCGCCCGGGTGCCGCTCCGGCTCCTGGGGCAGGTGCCCGACGGTCGCGGACGCGGGCGACAGAATGACCGTTCCGTGCTCAGGCCGGTCGAGCTCGGCGAGAATCCTTAGGAGGGTCGACTTGCCCGCACCGTTGGGGCCGACCAGCCCGACGACGTCGCCCGGAGCGACCACCAGGTCGAGCCCGGAGAACAGCGTGCGTTCGCCGTGGCCGGCACCCAGGTCCTTCGCGACGAGGGTGGCGGTCATGCCCCCACGGTAGTGACCTCGGCCACAGGCTCGCTCGGGGCGACCACTCGGCGGCGCTCCCACCACCGGGCACCGACCATGACGACGACGACGTACGCGTAGCCGATCAGCGCGTCGACGACGTAGTGCTCGCCGCCGTAGACGAGCGACATCGCCATGGCGAGCGTGTAGACCACCATGAGCGTGCGGCCGACCGGGCCCAGCTTGGGCCAGACGTAGACGGTCAGCATCGCGGTGAACGCGGCGTGCAGGGACGGGATGGCCGCGACGTCGTTCGACTGGGCCTGGCCACGTTCGATCAGGGCGCCGGCACCGCGCATGCCGATCGCATCCCAGCCGCGGGAGGCGATGCGCGACACGTCGCCGATGAGGCCTTCCCTGGCCGCGTACCAGGGCGGGGCGGCAGGGTAGATGACGTACGTGACCAGGCCGGCGTAGGAGAGCAGCAGGATCCGGCGCGCCCACGGTGCCCACTGGTCCCGCCCACGCACGTACAGCACGACAGCGAAGATCCACACGACGAAGAAGTGGGAGAAGTAGACGATCGACACCACGACGTCCCACCAGTGGACGTGGGCCGGGTCGTAGAAGTGCTGCTGCAGGAACCGGGTCGGGACGTTCCCGAAGAACACGGCCTTCTCGGCTGCGAGGGGCTGGGTGACGTGCGTGGGGGTGCCCAGCTTGTCGGCGATGCCGCGGCTGTAGTCGTAGATGACGAGGAAGCCGACGAACGGGATCCAGTCGGTCAGGATCCGCAGCTGGCTGCGCCACGGTCGGCCGAGGTTCGCGGCGAACAGCACGAGCAGGATCCACAGGGTCTGGCTGATCCGGTCGAGCGGCACGCCTCGCAGGACCACGAACGTGACGAACGCGGCCGCCCAGACGGCGACGCCGAGCCCACGCGGGGTCCGCAGCCAGCCCCCGAACCGTCGGACCACGCTAGAGGGCGGCGACGGCATTCTTGCCGAGCACGACGATGCCGCTCGGCGACACCGTGTAGAGCTCGCGGTCCCGGACCGGGTCGACACCGATCACAGCACCGTCCGGGATCACGACGTTCTTGTCGAGGATGGCCCTGCGCACGACCGCGTCGCGGCCCACGACGGCCCCCGGGAGGATCACGCAGTCGGACACGTGCGCTCCGTGCCCGATCCGGACGTCCGACGACAGCACCGAGTGGTTCACCCAGCCGCCGGAGATGATCGAACCGGCACCGACGATCGACTCGATCGCTGTGCCGCCCTCGACGAACTTGGCCGGCGGCCACGGCTGCATGTGCGACAGGATCGGCCACTGCCGGTTGTAGAGGTTGAAGATCGGGTGCACGGACACGAGGTCCATGTTGGCGTCGTGGTACGAGTCGAGCGTCCCGACGTCGCGCCAGTAGCCGCGGTCGCGGTCGGTGGCCCCAGGCACGTCGTTCTCGGCGAAGTCGTAGACGTGCGCGGCGCCCATCTTGGTCATCATCGGGATGATGTTGCCGCCCATGTCGTGCACGGAGTCTTCGTCGCTGGAGTCGGCCTTGAGCGCCTCGATCAGCATGTCGGTCGTGAACACGTAGTTGCCCATCGACGCGTACGCGATGTCGGGCGCGCCGGGGATGCCCGGCGGGTCCGCCGGCTTCTCGTGGAAGGCCACGATGTCGCGGCCGTTCGGGCCGGTCTCGATCACGCCGAACTCCGACGCCTGAGTCCGCGGCACTCGGATGCCGGCAACGGTGACGCCAGCGCCCGAGGCGATGTGCGCCTCGACCATCTGTGACGGGTCCATCCGGTAGACGTGGTCGGCGCCGAAGACCACGACGTACTCGGGCTTCTCGTCGTACACGAGGTTGAGGCTCTGGAAGATCGCGTCGGCGCTGCCCTGGAACCAGCGGGGACCGAGCCGCTGCTGGGCCGGCACCGGCGTCACGTAGTTGCCCAGCATCGTCGACAGCCGCCACGTCGTCGTGATGTGCCGGTCGAGCGAGTGCGACTTGTACTGGGTGAGGACGCAGATGCGCACGAATCCCGCGTTGACCAGGTTCGACAGCACGAAGTCGACGAGACGGTACTGCCCGCCGAACGGAACCGCGGGTTTCGCCCGGTCGGCCGTCAGGGGCATCAACCGCTTGCCCTCGCCGCCGGCGAGGACGATTCCCAGGACACGCCTACGACTGCGCATGGCGTCACCCTAGAGTGCTTCCGTGCATATTGCCCTCTTCACCCGAGAGTTCCCACCGGACATCTACGGCGGTGCCGGAGTGCATGTCGACTTCCTCACCCGCGAGCTGCGACGCCTCGCAGACGTCGACGTGTCGTGCTTCGGCGCGCCCCGTGAAGGCGCCACCGCGTACCAGCCGCCGGGCGAGCTCGCGGACGCTAACTTCGCGCTGCAGACCCTCGGGGTCGACCTGCAGATGGCGGCGGACGTCGCGGGGGCCGACGTCGTCCACTCGCACACCTGGTACGCCAACCTGGGCGGCCACCTGGCGGGTCTGCTCCACGGGATCCCGCACGTGATCACCGCACACTCCCTCGAGCCGCGGCGCCCGTGGAAGCTTGACCAGCTCGGGGGCGGCTACCGCGTCTCGTCCTGGATCGAGCGCACGGCGTACCTCGGTGCGGACGCCGTCGTAGCCGTCAGCAACGGGATGCGGGCCGACATTCTCGACTGCTACCCCGAGCTGGATCCCGCCCGGGTCCACATCATCGGCAACGGGATCGACACCGAGCTGTACTCCCCCGACCCCGCCACCGACGTGCTCGAGCGGCTCGGCGTCGATCAGGGTCGGCCGTACGTCGTGTTCGTCGGCCGGATCACCCGGCAGAAGGGGGTGGGCCACCTCGTAGCCGCCGCGCACGCCTTCGACCCCGACATTCAGCTCGTCCTGTGTGCCGGGGCCCCCGACACCCCCGAGATCGGCGAGACCACGCGGATCGCGGTCGAAGCGCTGCAGTCGGCCCGCCAAGGCGTCATCTGGGTCGCCGACATGCTGCCCCGCACCGACGTGGTCCAGCTGTTGACGCATGCCACAGCGTTCGTCTGCCCGTCCGTCTACGAGCCGCTCGGCATCGTCAACCTGGAGGCGATGGGTTGTTCCACCGCCGTCGTCGCGTCAGACGTGGGCGGTATCCCCGACGTGGTCGTCGACGGCGAGACCGGAATGCTGGTGCACTACGACGAGGCCGACCCGGTCGGGTTCGAGCGAGCCATCGCCGAGGGCGTCAACGCCGTCGTGCGACACCCGGCGCGGGCGGCGGCCATGGGGGCGGCCGGGCGGGCCCGCGCCGTGGGCGAGTTCGGCTGGGACAAGGTGGCTACCCGGACGCTCGAGCTCTACCGCTCGGTGCTGTAGCCGACCCGGTCGAGGATGTGAGCGGCCAGCACGTCCGGCACCTGTTCCGGCACCCAGTGGCTCACACCGTCCAGCGGCACGAAGGCGTAGTCGGCTTCGACGTACACGCCGGCCGCCTCGGCCGCGACCCGGCCCACCGCTACGTCGCCGACTCCCCAGACGAAGGTCGTGGGGACGGTGACCGGCGCGATGTCCGCGTAGTCGGACCCCGACATGGCGCGGTACCAGTTGAGCGCGGCGGTCAGCGCGCCGGGTTCCTGCATCGGCGCGACGTAGGCGGCGACCTCCGCGGCGTCGAGACCTGAGCCGTCGAACATCGCCCCGAGCCGCCTGCCTCCGTCGGCGAGCAGCACCCGCTCCGGTGCGTCCGGCTGACGGAACAGCTGCAGGTAAGCCGAGCGGGCCTGCTGGTCGGCGTCGCTCCGCAGCGCAGCCCCGTAGGCCCGCGGGTGCGGCACCGCGACGGCCGTCAACGTACGCACCCGGTCCGGGTGCCTGGCGGCGAGCGACCACGCCACGATCGACCCCCAGTCGTGGCCCACGACGTGCGCGCTCGGCCAGCCCAGGGCGTCCAGGAAGCCGACCGCGTCTGCGACGAGGGCACCGAGCGCGTACGCCTCGACGTCCGTCGGCCGCGCCCCGGGCGAGTAGCCGCGCTGGTCCGGCGCGACGCAGCGCAGGCCTTCCTCCGCGAGCGAGACCATGGTGTCCGCCCAGCACCGGGCACCCTCGGGGAAGCCGTGCAGCAGCAACACCGGGTCGCCGTCCTCGGGGCCGGCGTCGAGCGCGGTGAAGGTCTGTCGACCGACGGCGATCTCCATGCCTGCCAGCGTACGGGGAACGGGTACCGTCGACCTCGTGCCCGACCGCCCCACGTTGCGTCGAGAGATCCTGCTCGTCTTCGCACTCTCGCTCGGGGCCAGCGCCGTCTACTCGCTCGTCTCCCTCGGCGCGAAGCTCACGTCCGGGCAACCGCTCTCGTCGTCGTCGACGTCGCTCAACACCTCCAAGGCGCCACCGACCAGGCCGACCCTGGACCTGATCTACCAGCTGCTCTCGATCGGGTTCGCGCTCGTACCCGTGCTGCTGGCATGGCACTTCCTCGGCGTCGCCGGCGAACGCGCGTCCGCGGTCCTCGGTATCGACGGCAGCCAACCCGCGCGCGACGTCACGCGGGGGGTGCTGCTCGCCGCACTGGTCGGTGGCACCGGGCTCGCGCTGTACGTCGCCGCCAGGCACCTGGGCATCAGCGTGTCTGTCGTCGCCAGTGGCCTGCCGGACGTCTGGTGGCGGGTGCCGGTGCTCGTCCTGGCGGCAGCGCAGAACGCCGTCCTCGAGGAGGTGCTCGTCGTCGGGTACCTCCTCAGCCGGCTGGACCGGTTGGGCTGGCGGCCGTGGCCGGCCGTCGTCGTGAGTGCCGTGCTACGTGGTTCGTACCACCTGTACCAAGGCTTCGGCGCTTTCCTCGGCAACGCGGCCATGGGGGTGCTGTTCGGGCGGCTCTACCAGCGTTGGGGACGCACGGCGCCGCTGATCGTCGCGCACGCCCTCATCGACACCGTCGCGTTCGTCGGCTACGTCCTGCTGGCCGACAGGGTCTCCTGGCTTCGCTGACGCACAGTTGGGTGATTGCTTCCGGGCCGCTCCGGGCACATGCTGCGAACGTGACGGGCACGTGGACGTGGAACCCGGTGACCGACGAAGTCACCTGGTCGGGATCTGTCGTCCGGATGTACGGCATCGACACGGCTCCGGCGACGTACCCCGAGCTGCTCGACGCCACCCACCCGGCCGACCGAGCGTCGTTGGCCGCAGCCTGGCGCCGGGTCGCCGCGACGGGGGAGCCGGCGCGCCTGATGTACCGGTCCAGGGCCGGCTCCCTGCTCAGCGCCCAGGCTCGCTGCGTCCAGGTGGCGGGCAGTCCGTTCGTCGTCGGGACCGTGCGACAGCTTTCCGGGCAGACGGACGAGAAACGGTTCGCGGACCTGTTCCGACAGATCCCGGTGGGTGCTGCCCTGCTCAGCCCGGCCGGCGTCTTCGTCGAGGTGAACGACGGCTTCTGCTCGATGCTCGGCTACCGCAGGGTCGAGCTGCTGGGCACCGAGTACCACCGGATCGTGCACCCCGACGAGGCGGAGGCAGCGAACGAGGCCCGCGTCCGCGCCATCGACGAACGCACCTCAGACCTCGTCTCGGAGCGTCGGCTGGTTCGGGCAGACGGGACCGCGGTCTGGGTCCGGGCGGTGACCCGGCGGTTCGCGGACGGAGCGATGCCGTTCTTCCTGTCCGTGTTCGAGGACATCACCGCTCGCCGGGAGGCGGAGCAGCGGCTCAACGAGCTCGCTCTGCACGACAGCCTCACCGGTCTGCCGAACCGGCGGCTCATGCTCGACCGGCTCGAGCTCGCGCTGGCCCGGTCGCGTCGGGACGGCCGCGATGTCGCCGTGCTCTTCCTCGACCTCGACCATGTGAAGCGGGTCAACGACGCCCTCGGACACCAAGCCGGCGACGACCTGCTCGTCGCCGTGTCGAAGCACCTGGTGCAGGCCGTACGCGAGACCGACACCGTGGCGAGGCTGGGCGGCGACGAGTTCGTGATCGTGTGCGAGAACGTCCAGGACATCCGCGAGCTCGAGGAGCTGGCCACGCGCGTCCTCGAAGCCGTCCGGGTCCCGGTCGACCTCGGCGGTGAGCCGATCGAGGTGACCGCGAGCATCGGGGTGATCACGCCGTCGTCCGTGACCGACCGGCCGCAGGACCTCCTGCGCGCCGCGGACGCCGCGATGTACCGGGCCAAGCAGTCGGGGCGAGCCCGGTACACCTTGGAGATCTCGGCGGCCGACCCAGGTGGCGAGGACCAGATGAGCCTCGAGGCCGAGCTGCGTCGGGCGGTCGACGCCGGCGAGCTCGTCCTGCACTACCAACCGATCGTCAGCCACGACGGCCTGCTCGTGTCCATGGAGGCCCTGCTGCGGTGGCGGCACCCGAGCCGCGGCCTGCTCGGGCCGGAGGAGTTCTTGTTCCTGCTCTCGCAGCCGGCGCTCGGCAAGACGGTGACCGACTGGGTGCTGGGGCGGGCGCTCGCCGACGCCGCCGCGTGGCCGGCCGAGGTGTCGGTGTCGGTGAACGTCGGGGTCGACCAGCTGCGCGCACCGGGGTTCGCGGCAGGAGTGCTGGCCCAGCTCGCTGACGCCGGGATCGACGGTCCACGGCTGCGCATCGAGGTCCTCGAGGACCAGCTGGCCGACACCGCCGAGATCTCGGTCGAGGTCGAGCCCCTTGTCGCCGCCGGGGTGACGTTCGCCGTGGACGACTTCGGCACCGGCTTCTCGTCGCTCGCGTACCTCAAGCGGCTGCCGATCGGCGTGGTCAAGATCGACCGCTCGTTTATCCGGACCATCTGCGACGACGACGCCGATGCGTCGATCGTGAAGGCCGTGCTCGACGCCTGCCGGGCCACGGGGCGCACCTCGGTGGCCGAGGGGGTCGAGACGGCGGAGCAGCTCGCCCTGCTGCGTACGTTGCGCTGCGACCTCATCCAAGGCGCCCTGGTCACCATGCCGGTCCCCATCGAGCTGCTCTCGTCCCTGCTCGAGACCGGCCGCGTCGCCCTGCCCGGCTAGCGGCCCGCGCTGCCCTCGGGTCAGGCGTAGCCGAGGTCGTCGAGGGCGTCGTCGTCGATGCCGAAGTGGTGCGCCACCTCGTGGACGACGGTGATGCGCACCTCCTCGACGACCTCGGCGCGAGTCGAGCATCGGCGGAGGATGGGCCCACGGAAGATGGTGATCCGGTCGGGCAGGACCCCCGCGTACCACGTGTCGCGCTGGGTCAGCGGGATGCCCTCGTACAGCCCGAGCAGCCCCGGTTCGCCGTTCGGTGCCTCAGCCTCGACCATGATCACGACGTTGCGCATAGCCCGGGCGAGGGCCGGGGGAATGCTGTCGAGCGCCACGCCCACGAGCTCCTCGAAGTCGTCGGCGGTCACCTCGGAGGCCGGCCGTTGGTCCATGCCGCCCATCTTGCCTGTGCCGCCGGTGTACCGCTTTGGAGAACGACCCGACGGTCCCGTACTCTGAGCCCTCGGCTCCAACGCTTGGCCCTCATCGTCTAGTGGCCCAGGACACCGCCCTTTCACGGCGGCAGCACGGGTTCGAATCCCGTTGGGGGTACGGATCGGCTAGGCTCACGGCTCGGCTCAGCAGTCCAGAATTGCCAGCATCAAGGCCTCAACACGAGGCCCCGTAGCGCAGTTGGTTAGCGCGCCGCCCTGTCACGGCGGAGGTCGC
>JBBQWS010000050.1:0-23134 GCA_038210415.1 Actinomycetes bacterium | reverse complement strand
TGCCGTGTCGCTAACCAAGGGCTTGTGGGCGTTCATCCAAGGGGTCCGGTGTTCATGCGCCGGGTCAACGGCTGCACCGTCGGTCCCGACCCACGGGCCCCCGCCTCCTCGTGTGGGGTGGGGGCGTGTCGGCGGTGGCGGGTACCAACTACATTCTGGCTCCGCTGAGCGTGCACGCGAAATGCCTACCTGTTCACTTTCGCCCAGCTCGTGGCCCGGCCAGGCTGTGAGCTAGGTGGCCGTTGGATCGCTCTTGATGTGCCTGCCCACGGTCTCCGTGTGGTTCTTTGACGGAGTGCGTTCCGCTGGTCACCGTTGACGGGAAGTGGCTCGAGAGGGGTCTGCGTCGCCCGAGGTAGGCATGCCCTCCCGTCGTTCCTTCTAGCGACAGGAGAACGGGCATGGCGGCTGTGGTGATTGGTGTCGATCCGGCGAAGCGGTCCAACACGATCGAGGTGATCGACGCTGCGGACACGGTGTTGTTGACGGCGCGGTTTGAGAACACGCGTGAGGACTACCGGAGGATGGTCGCGCTTGTGAAGCGGTGGCCCCAGCGGAAATGGGCAGTGGAAGGCGCGACCGGTGTCGGTCTGGGCCTGGCCCAGCGACTGGTCGCCGACGGTGAGCGCGTGGTCGACGTCCCGTCGAAGCTGTCGACCCGGGTCCGGGCGATCGACACCGGGCATGGCCGCAAGAACGACCCGACCGACGCGCACGCTGTCGCGGTCGTAGGTCTGCGTACCGCGGGTCTGCGTGAGGTCACCGTCGATGACGAGGCGGTCGTGATGCGGCTGCTGTCGCAGCGGCGCCGGGACCTGGTCCAGTCCCGGACTCAGGGGGTCAACCGGCTGCACCAGGCCCTCATGCAGCTGATTCCCGCTGGGGCGCGCAAGAAGTTGACCGCGGACAAGGCCAAGGCCCTGCTCGCGACCGTGCGTCCCCGCGACGCCGCGGGCAAGGCCCGACGCCAGCTCGCGGCCGACCTCATCGATGACGTGGCCGTCCTGGACCGCAAGCTCGACGCCGTCGACAAGCGCATCACCGAAGCCGTGAAAGCATCCGCGACGACCCTGACCGACATCGTCGGCGTGGGCCCGGTCACCGCCGCCGCGATCCTCGGGGAGGTCGGCGACGTCGCCCGGTTCACCACCGCGGACCGGTTCGCCAGCTACACCGGAACCGCACCCCTGGAAGTGTCCAGCGGCGACGTCGTGCGCCACCGACTATCCCGCGCCGGCAACCGGCGACTGAACAACGCCCTGCACGTCATCGCCCTGTCCAACAAGCGCTACGACCCTCGCGGCAAGGCCTACTACGAACGCAAGCTCGCCGCCGGCAAGGGCAAGAAGGGATCACTGCGCTGCCTCAAACGGCGCCTGTCCGACGTCGTGTTCCGCACCCTGGTCGAGGACCGGGCAAGGGCGAACCCGGGAGGGCAGATGGGGGCGACACTCACAGCCAGCGCGGTTGACCAGATCCCCAAAGCCAACACTTCGGACAAGCCACAACCCGGGTTCGCGACCGAGGCTACGCCGACCACACGCCTCGCGAAAGCCGCCTCTTGACACAGAGGGGAACCGATAGGCCGAGTTTTGGCGGCACTCACCGAGGGCTGCGACTCGGGTCGAACGGGCACCCCGCCCCGCTTCACCCCGAGGAGCGGGGTCAATTCCCCCCCGGGACGCCGCCCAAAGCATGAGCGGCCCCTCAGCGGGGGTGAAGCGCTCAGCGAGCGCCTCCGAAGCCGCCTAGAGCGCGCCCTTGCGCTGCAGGTAGTTGATGGCGCCCCAGCCGATCGGGATGGGGATCCAGAAGGTCACGAGCCGGAACAGCAGCACGGCGGACAGCGCGACGGAGTACTCGAGCCCGGCCGCAGTCAGCCCCGCCGAGAGCGCCGCCTCGACGCCGCCGAGCCCGCCCGGGGTGGGCACGGCGGACCCGACGACCGAGCCGGCGAGGTAGACGACGGCCACGGCGGGCAGCGACAGGTGGCCGCCGAATGCCAGGACCGAAGCGTCCAGAGCGGCGATGTACGCGACGTTGAGGAGCACGGCGCCGCCGAGCCCCGTGAGCAGCTTCGACGGTTGCTGGAACACCGCGACGAGCCGCGGCACGACCTGACCGACGAGGGGCCGCAGCCGCGACTGGACGAGCCGGCGGCCGGCGGGCAGCGACAGCCCGATGAGGCCGACGACGACGACGACCAAGAAGCCGATGACGGCGCCCTGCGGCGGAGCGAACGAGGCGTCGGTGCTGGTGCCGGCCAGCACGCCGAACAGCACCAGCAGCACGATGTGGCTCACGAACATGCCGAGCTGGACGAGCCCGACGCTGCTGACGGCGACTGCCGGGTCGACGCCCGCGCACTGCAGGAACCGGACGTTCAGCGCGACGGTGCCGACTGCGGTCGGTGCCACGAGCCCGGTGAACGACACGGCGAACTGGGTGAGCGTCGCCCGGACGAAGCTCACCTTCTGCGAGACGAATCCGGTGGTCGTCATCGCGGCACCGAGGTAGGTCAGGAACGATGCGACGAGCGCGACGACCGCCCAGCGCCAGTCGGCCTTGGACACGACGTCGCCGAGGTCGAACTGGGTCAGCTGGGTGAGCAGGACATACGCAGCGACGCTGCCGCCGACGACGGCGACGGCGGTGCGCAGCGAGAGCCGCTCGAGCTTGGCCTCCTCGACCTCGCCCTGGGCCGGCGTCACGGCGATCACCTGGTCGCGCACGTCGTGGAGCAGGCCCTTGTGCTGGCGCAGCTCGGCGCGGGTCGACCGGGCCAGGACGATACCCTGCAGGAACGGGAGCGCGTCGACCAGCGGCTCCGGACCGAGCACCTGGTCGGCCGTACGGACCGCCCGCTCGGCTCCGGTGCGCAGGGCGACCGTCGTGAGCAGCTGGGCGGTGTCCAGTCGCAGCGGGAGGTCGCCGGCTGCGACCTCACCGGTGCTCATGCCGAGCAGAACCACGCGCCCGTCGTCGGCGAACAGGATGTTCTCCGGCGTCAGACCGCGGTGCGCGATCTGCCGGGCCTGCAGCCCTCGCAGTGCCTCCCACAGCCCGCGAAGCTGGTCGTCGCTCAGGAGGTCCTTGGGTCCGTCCGGCGTCGCCGCAGCGGCTGTGAGTGCCTGCATCGACGTACCCGGCACGTCGGCGTAGGCGACGAGCGCCGCATCGAGACCGACCTCGGCGACGGCCAGCAGCTTCGGGGTCACGACTCCGGCGTCCGCCGTGGCAAGGGCGAGCAGCGCCTCGTGGTCGATGGCGCTGCGCACGGTGAGGAACGAGCGCCGGGTCGCGGGGCCGCGTAGCCGGAGCCGCCGCCAGAGGCGGTAGAGCGCGGCGGACCCGTACGTGTCGCGGTCCAGGACGTTGACCCGGATCTCGGAGTCGTCGTCGAGCCGCCCGATGTATCGCCGGGGCTCGACGCTGTCCTCGAAGATCCGCCGCAGGGTGCGTACCGGGATCCCCAACCGGAGCAGGGCGTCGGCGATCTCGGTTCCGGGCGGACGCGTGCTGCCGGCGCCGATCGCGTACCGGAGGCCGAGCCCGACGGTCCAGCCGAGCGACAGCGAGAAGATGATCGACATCGCGGTGACGGCGCCCGAGACGACGCCGAAGATGGCGACGGACCCGACGGACAGCGCGGCCAGGGACTCCCAGATCCGCCGGCCCGAGAGCTGGCAGAGGGTCAGGAAGGCGACGATGGCGACGAGGAAGACCTGGACCGGCGCCGACCGCCCGCCGGTGAACGGGTTGACCTCCTTGGTCAGGACGTTCAGCAGCCGGCCAGGTTCGGCGTGCAGGAGCCAGGTGCGGAACCCGAACGCGACGAAGCCCCCGACCATGGCCGCGACGAAGGCGTCGAGCAGCTGCCAGGTGCGGCGACGCAGGACCAGGTCGAGGCTGAGCCCGAGCGGCAGCGCCAGCACCCCGACTCCCGCGGCGAACGTCACCACCTTGAGCGCGAGCTTGGGCAGCCCGGTTGTCGACTTGACGAGATCCTGCTCGAGCCCGCCGGTGGTACGCAGTGCGTAGCTGGCGAGCACGAGGGGGAGCGCCAGCAGGAGCAGGCTGACGGCCAGCCGGACCAGATCGGCCGGGCGGCGCGCGCGCTGGGGCAGCCGCGGCTCGACGACGACCACGCCCCCCGCGCTCGTCGTCTCGCCCGGCTGCACGGTCACCCCGGGAGTCTGGCACCTCGGCTGCGATGATCCCTCGTGTGTCCACGCCGCGCCCCGACCGCCGTGAGGGTCTGCCCACGCCGTACGCCGAGCGGGTGCTCGACCTGGTGGAACGGATCCCGTCCGGCCACGTGCTCACCTACGGCGACGTGGCCGGCCTGCTCGACGAGGCCGGCCCGCGTCAGGTGGGTCGCGTGATGGCACTCTGGGGCGGGGCCGTGCCGTGGTGGCGGGTGGTCCGGGCCAGCGGCGAACCGGCCGCTGGCCACGAGATCGAGGCCTTGCGCCTGTTGCGGGCCGAGGGCGCGCCGCTTGTGCCGGACGGGCGCCGAGTCGATCTGCGGAGAGGGCGCTGGGCGGCGCCGGGCTGTCGGTGACCCGTGGTGGGATGTCGTCATGAGCCGCCCGGGGGAACACCGCGAACGCCCGGCGTACCGGCTCGTCCGCATTCCGGCCCGGGTTGCCGGGCCTCCGGTCCTCGACCTCGCCCAGCAGGCCGTCGTCGACCGTGTCGCGGCCGCTGGCCACGGCCCGCTGCTGGTGCTCGCCGGCCCCGGCACCGGTAAGACGACGACGCTCGTCGAGGCGGTGCTGGCCCGGGTCGCGGCCGGCACCGACCCCGAGCGCATCCTCACGCTGACCTTCAGCCGCAAGGCGGCCGCGGAGCTGCGCGACCGCATCGCCGCGCGGCTCGGTCGCACGGTCATGGCCCAGAGCGCCTGGACTTTCCATGCCTTCGCGTACGCCCTCAGCGGTGACGCGCAGGCGGCCGACGACATCGGTCGCCCGCTGCGGCTGCTGTCCGGGCCTGAGCAGGACGTCGTCGTGCGTGACCTCCTGGCCGGTGACGTGGCCGAGGGCACGGTCGGCTGGCCGCCCGAGCTGCGCGCGGCGCTGCCCACCCGCGGGTTCGCCGACGAGGTCCGGGTCCTGCTCGCCCGGGCCCGCGGCCTTGGGCTGGAGCCCGCCGAGCTGCGCCGGCTGTCGTTGCCGGGCGGGTCCGGCGAGGCCCGGGTCGACTGGGCGGCCGCGGCCGACTTCCTCGGCGAGTACCTCAACGTCCTCGACGCGCAGGGGCTGCTCGACTACTCCGAGCTGGTGCACCGTGCGGTCGTCCACGCCGAGTCCGGGCCGGGGCGCGAGGCCTTGCGGGCCCGCTTCGACCTCGTCGTCGTCGACGAGTACCAGGACACCGACCCGGCTCAGGAGCGGCTGCTCCGGGCCATCGCCGGCGACGGACGCGACCTCGTGGCCGTCGGCGACCCCGACCAGTCGATCTACGCATTCCGGGGCGCCGAGGTCCGAGGGCTGCTTGAGTTCCGCGACCGGTTCCCGCGGGCGGACGGCTCACCCGCCTCCGTCCTCACCCTTCAGGTCTCGCGCCGGGCCGGCTCGGCGCTGCTCGAGGCGTCCAGGTCGCTAGCGGCCCGGATGCCGCTGGCCGGGGCTGGGCTGGCTGGGGCGCTGCGGGAGCACCGCGCGCTGGTGGCTGGTCCCGACCTCGACCCCGGGTCGGTCGAGGTGCTCACGTTCTCGTCGCCCGGCCAGCAGCTCGACGCAGTGGCCGACCTGCTCCGCCGCGAGCACCTCGATGACGGCACCCCTTGGTCGCAGATGGCGGTGCTCGTGCGCTCGGGCGCGTCGTCGATCCCGGGCGTGCGCCGGCTGCTCGGCGCCAGCGGTGTCCCCCTGCAGGTGGCCGGCGACGACCTCCCGCTGTCGGCGGAGCCGGCGATCGCGCCGCTGCTCCTCGCGTTGCGGGTCGTGGCCGACCCGGCCGAGCTCACGGCCGACGCGGCCCGGGCCCTGCTGCTGTCGCCGCTCGGCGGCGCGGACGTCGCGAGCCTGCGACGGTTGGGTCGCGGGCTGCGCGAGGAGGAGCGGGTGGCCTCGGTCACGACCGACCTCCCGCGCGGCCGCTACCCCCGGCTGTCCGAGGAGCTGATCCGCGAGGCCGTGGCCGAGCCCGAGCGGCTGGTCGCCGCCGACGAGCGCGACGCCGGCCCGGCCTCCCGGTTGGGTGCTCTGCTCGCGCGGGCCCGGGCCCAGCTCGCCGCCGGGGCCACCACGCACGAGCTGCTCTGGACGCTGTGGACCGGCACGAGCTGGCCGACCCGGCTCGAACGTGCGGCGGCGGCGGGGGGTCCGGTCGGCCGGTCTGCCGACCGCGACCTGGACGTGGCCGTGGCGCTCTTCGACCTGGCCGCTCGGTCGTCCGACCGGCTCGAGCGGCGCGGGCTGGGCGCGTTCCTCGACGAGCTACAGGCTCAGCAGATCCCGGCCGACACCTTGTCCGAGCAGGGCGCCCAGGGCGAGGGCGTCCGCGTCCTCACAGCCCATCGCAGCAAAGGCCTCGAGTGGCAGGTCGTGGTCGTCGTCGACGTGCAGGAGGACGGCTGGCCCGACCTGCGGCACCGCGGGTCGCTGCTCCAGCCCGACCGGCTGACCACTGCGGGTGCGGTGCCCCCCGCCCCGGCGTCGGCTCGGCTCGCCGAGGAGCGCCGGCTGTTCTACGTCGCGGTGACGCGGGCTCGTCGGCGGCTCGTCGTCACGGCGGTCGATTCCGCCGAGGACGACGGCGTCCGGCCGTCCCGGTTCCTCACCGAGCTGGGGGTGCCGGTGGTGGTCGTGCGCGACCGGGCGCGACGTCCGCTCACCCTGCCCGCACTGGTGGCCGAGCTGCGGGCCGTGTCCGCCGACGCAGGGCGCTCGGAGCCCGTGCGCCGGGCGGCCGCCACGCGGTTGGCCACCCTCGCGACGGCGCGGGTGGGCGACACCGCCTTGGTGCCCGCGGCCGACCCGAGCCGGTGGTGGGGCGTGGCCGAGCTCACCGACCCGGGCACGTCGTTGTACGACCCGGCGCTCCCGCTCCGGCTGTCCGGCTCGAGCCTGGCGGCGCTGGCCGAGTGCCCGTTGCGCTGGTTCCTCGAGCACGAGGTGCGCGCCCAGGGTGCCCGCGGTACCGCGCTCGGTTTCGGGTCCGTGGTCCACGCGCTCGCCCATGACGTCACGCGGAGCCAGACCCCGCCCGACCTCGAGGCCCTGCTTGCCCTCGTCGACACCGTCTGGGGCCAGCTCGCCTTCGAGGCCAGCTGGAAGTCGGCGAACGAACGCGCCCGGGCGGCGTCCGCCCTGGCGCGTTTTCTGGTCTGGCACACAATGGAGCGCGGTCGCACCGTCCTCGGCAGCGAGTTGCCGTTCGCCATCGAGCTCACCGTCGCCGGGCGCGACGTGACCTTGCGGGGCAGCATCGACCGGGCCGAGGTCGACGTCGAGGGGTTCATCCACGTCGTCGACCTCAAGACCGGGAAGAACGCCCCGACCGGACCGTCGGTCGACCGGCATGTCCAGCTCGGCGTCTACCAGCTGGCCGTCCGCGCCGGGGCGATCGAGGGCCACGACCGTGGCGCCGGCGCCGAGCTCGTCCAGCTGTCCATCGCGGGCAAGGCGGACGGTCTGCCGAAGGTACAGCCGCAGGAGGCCCTGCCCGATGGCGCGCCGACCTGGGTCGACGAGGTGCTCGAGACGGCGGTGGGTCGCCTCGCGGCCGAGGACTTCGCGCCGACTCCGGGCGACAGCTGCCGGTTCTGTGTCCACAAGGTCAGCTGCCCCACCCAGGACCAGGGTCGGCAGGTGGTGTCATGACCTGCCAGCCCGAGGTGCTCCGCGACCTGCTCGGTGTCCCGTTCACCGCCGAGCAGCTCGCGGCGGCCACCGCTCCGCTGGAGCCGGGGGTCGTCATCGCCGGTGCCGGCTCCGGCAAGACCACGGTGATGGCCGCGCGGGTGGTCTGGCTGGTGGTGTCGGGCCAGGTCCGCCCGGAGCAGGTGCTGGGGCTCACGTTCACCAACAAGGCCGCCGCCGAGCTCGCCGGCCGGATCCGACTGGCGCTCAGCCAGGCCGGCGTCGGTGCCGCGGCCGGTGCGGGGTCGGGACCGGTCGAGCCGGGGGCGGGTGACGAGGAGCCGGTCGGCGAGCCGACGGTCGCGACCTACCACGCGTACGCCGGGCGGCTGCTGCGTGAGCACGGGCTCTGGATCGGCGTCGAGCCGTCGGCCCGGTTGCTTGCAGACGCGACCCGGTTCCAGGTCGCCGAACGAGCGATCCGGCGAGCCCCCGGCCCGTACGTCGCGCTCGACAAGGGGGTCTCCTCCCTCGTCGGCGACGTGGTCTGCCTCGACGGCGAGCTGAACGAGCACCTGGTCGAGATCGACGCCCTGCTCGCTGCGGACCGCGGGATCTCGGCGATGGTGCGGGCTGCGGTCAAGCCCACTGCCGCGGCCGTGAAGGTGGGCGGCACCGCGGTGCAGCGGTCCGAGCTGGCCGACCTGGTCCGGGTGGTGCGCGCCGACAAGGAACGGCTCGGGGTGCTCGACTTCGGCGACCAGCTCGCGCTCGCGGCGAGGCTCGTCCACGAGCACCCGGCAGTCGGCGTGGCCGAGCGGGAGCACTTCCGGGTGGTCCTGCTCGACGAGTACCAGGACACCTCGGTCGCCCAGGTGCGCCTGCTCACCGACCTGTTCGGCGAGGGCCACCCGGTCACCGCGGTCGGTGACCCGTTCCAGGCGATCTACGGCTGGCGCGGCGCCTCGGTCCGCGGCATCGGCGACTTCCCGACCACGTTCCGCCGGCTCGACGGTTCGCCCGCGCCGCGCTACGGGCTCGCGCAGAACAACCGCAGCGGCGAACGCCTGCTCGACCTGGCGAACGCCCTGGCGGAGCCGTTGCGCGCGCGGCACCCCGAGGTCCTCGCACTGACCCCGCGTCCGGACGCGACGGGGCAGGGCGGCACCCGGTGCGCGCTGTTCGAGACCAGCGCCGAGGAGGTCGAGTGGGTCGCCGACGGCATCGCTGCGGAGGTCGGTGCGGGTCGACCTCCGGGTGACATCGCGGTCCTGGTCCGGGTGCGCAGCGACTTCGCGCAGTACCACGAAGCCCTGGTCGCGCGCGGGGTCCCGGTCGAGGTGGTCGGGCTCGGCGGGCTGTTGGCCCTGCCCGAGATCGGCGACCTCGTGGCGATGCTCCAGGTCGTCGACGACGCCACGGCCAACCCCGCCCTGGTCCGGCTGCTCGCCGGCCCGCGGTGGCGAATCGGTCCTCGGGACCTTGCTCTGCTCGGCCGGCGGGCCGCCGAGCTGGTGCGTGGCGGCAACCTCGACGAGCCGGTCGACTCGATCGAGCACCTGCTCGACGAGGCCGTCGCCGGCACCGACCCCACCGAGGTCGTCTCCCTGTCCGACGCGCTGGAGCGGCCCGGGCACCTCGCGTACTCGGCGGAGGCGCCCGACCGGTTCCGCAGGTTCGCGGCCGAGATCCGCGAGCTGCGGCGGATGCTGGGCGCGCCGCTTCTCGACCTGCTGCACCGGGTCGTCTCGGTCAGCGGGCTCGACGTCGAGGTCGGGGCCGCCCCGTACGGACCAAAGACCCGGCGCAGCGAGGCCCTGAGCACCTTCCTCGACGTCGCCGCCTCGTTCGCTGACCTCGACGGCGACCCCAGCGTGCGGGCGTTCCTGTCCTATCTGCGGGCGGCCGACGAATTCGAGCGCGGGCTCGAGACGGCTGCGCCGACAGCCAGCGACAGCGTCAAGCTGTTGACGGTGCACAAGGCGAAGGGGCTCGAGTGGCCGGTCGTCGTGCTGCCCGACCTCACCGCCGACGTGTTCCCGACCAACCGCGGCCGGTCCAGGTGGACGACCTCGGCCAGCACGCTGCCGTTCCCGCTGCGCGGCGACGCCGCCGACTTCCCGGACCTCACCGGGGTGACCAGCGGCGACCTCAAGGCGTTCGACGCGCAGATGCGGGCCGCCGACCAGGTCGAGGAGCTTCGGCTCGCGTACGTCGCGGTCACCCGGGCCAAGAGCCTGCTCGTCGCGTCGTCGCACTGGTGGGGCCCGAGCCAGAAGAAGAAGCGTGGGCCCTCCCCGTACCTGCGGACCATCAAGGAGCACTGCGACGCCGGTCACGGCGCGGTGTCGGTCTGGACGCCCGAGCCCGACCTCGACGAGAACCCCACCCTCTCCCGCAAGGCGGTGCCGGCCTGGCCGGTCGCACTAGCCCCCGAGCCGCTGACCGAGCGGCGTCGCGCAGCCGAGTGGGTCGGCGCTGCCATGACCAGGTCGGCCGAGGCCACGGCGTCGCCGGGGCTGACCGCGCTCGAGGAGGCCGAGGTGGCGGGTTGGGACCGCGACCTGTCGGCGCTGCTCGACGAAGCCCGCCGGGCACACCACAAGGACCTCGACGTTCCGTTGCCCGACTCCATGTCCGCCTCGGCGGTCGTCCGGCTCGCGAAGGACCCGGACGGGCTGGCCCGTGACCTCGCCAGGCCGATGCCCCGACCGCCGGCGCCGGCCGCGACCCGGGGCACCCGGTTCCACTCGTGGGTCGAGTCGCTGTTCGGCGAGCGCCCGCTGCTCGATCGCACCGACCTCGTCGGTGCTGCCGACGACGACCTCGTGCCGGACGACTCGTTGACCGGGCTGCAGGCGGCGTTCCTGGCCGGTCCCTACGCCGCGCGGGCTCCGCACCGGATCGAGGCCGCCTTCCAGCTGGTGCTCGACGGCCGGGTGATCCGGGGTCGCATCGACGCCGTCTACCGCGACGTCGACTCCACCGGCCACGAACGCTACGACGTCATCGACTGGAAGACCGGGCGGCAGCAGGCCGACCCGCTGCAGCTCGCCGTCTACCGCGCAGCCTGGGCCCGCATCGCCCACGTCCCCGAGGCCGACGTGCGCGCCGGTTTCTACTACGTCGCTGCCGGCGAGGTCGCGTGGCACGACGAGCTCCCGGGTGCGGTCGAGCTGGCAGCCCTGCTCGGTGGTGCCTAGACGTCCACGTCGACGGTCAGCGCGCAGTGGTCGCTGACCGGCAGCGTCCAGGCCTGGCCGGTGGCTGCCGTCCCGTCGGGCAGACCCCGGGCCAGCACATGGTCGAGCTGCACGCGCGGGCGGTATGACGGATACGTCGGCGCCGTGCCGAGCGTCGACCAGCCCGTCAGCAGTCGCGGCAAGGACCCCGGGAGGTTGAAGTCCCCGACGACGAACACCGGCTGCGGCATCCGGGCGACCCAACGCGTGATCGCTCGCAGCTGCCGGACGTTGTAGCCAGGCACGAACGATAGATGCGCCGTGACCACGGTCATCGGCCCGCGGGGCCCCTCGACCACGGCGGCCAGCGCCAGCCGGGGTTCGTCGGGCACCCGCAAGATCCGCGGGCCGCCTTCCGCCGGCACCAGCAAAGGCAATGAGAACGGCGCCGGCGCGAACCGCTTCACCCACCACGACCGCACCGGCAGGCGTGACACCAGCCCGATGCCGTACGTCGGGCCGACCGTGTCGTCCCCGTCGTCGGCCTGTGCCGCAGTCCAGGCCGCGCCGTCACCAGGTGTGCCATGCACCGACGGCACGAACCGCGTCGCCACCGCGCCGAGCGCCGCGCCGACGAGCAGGGTCTGGTCGGTGCGGCCGGACCGGTCCTGTTGCCGGTCCACCTCCTGCAGCCCCACGACGTCGGCGTCGAGGTCGCCGGCGGCTGCTGCGAGTCGCTGCGGGTCGACGGCTCCGTCGTGAGGGGTCATGCCGTGCAGGAGGTTGAACGTGCCGATTCGCAGCCGGGTCATGGGGCGACGCTAGCCGAGCCGACCAGGTGCCGCCCGGCCCGACGTCGTAGGGTCGGCTCATGCCTGATCCAGTGGTGCCCCCGGCCGGCCCAGTGGTGCCCTCGCCGGACCTCGAGGTCCGGCAGCTCGTGGCCGACGGCGCGGCCGCGTTCCTCGACCGGCTGTGCGACTGGCTGCGCATCCCCTCGGTCAGCGCGGAGCCGGAGCACGACGCCGATGTCGGCCGTTCGGCACACTGGCTGGCCGAGGAGCTGCGCGCCACCGGCTTCCCGACGGTCGAGGTCTGGCCCACCGAGGGGCTGCCGGCTGTGTTCGCGCACTGGCCGAGCGACGACCCGGACGCCCCGACCGTCGTCGTGTACGGCCACCACGACGTCCAGCCGGTCGACCCGGTCGAGCTGTGGACGACCCCACCGTTCGAGCCCACCCGCGACGGCGACCG
Organism: Actinomycetes bacterium; assembly: GCA_038210415.1. Taxonomy (GTDB): domain Bacteria; phylum Actinomycetota; class Actinomycetes; order Prado026; family Prado026; genus JBBQWS01. The sequence goes on along the minus strand of JBBQWS010000050.1, from coordinate 10,887 downwards.
GTTGCGGGGCAGGGGGAGCGCCGACGACAAGAGCCAGGTGCTGATGCATCTGCTCGGACTCACGGCCCACCTGCGGGCAAGCGGCCGCCGCTCGCCCGCCGTTCACCTCAAGGTGCTCGTCGAGGGGGAGGAGGAATCCGGTTCGCCGAACTTCCGTACCCTGCTCGAGCGTGAGGTCCACCGGCTGGGCTGCGACGTGGTCGTGGTGAGCGACACCGGGATGTGGGCGGCCGACGTCCCGTCGATCTGCGTGGGGATGCGCGGGCTGGTCTCCTGCCAGGTCAACTTCGCCGGGCCGGCCGGTGACCTGCACTCGGGGTCCTTCGGCGGTGCGGTGCCCAACCCCCTCACCGAGCTCGCCCGGCTCGTCGGTGGCCTGCACGACGTCGACGGCCGGGTGACGCTCCCCGGCTTCTACGACGGGGTCGAGCCGCTGCCGGAGCGCGACCGCGAGCTGTTGGCCCGGCTGCCGTTCGACGAAGCCCAGTGGCTGGCCGACGCACAGTCCGCCGCCTCGCACGGCGAGGTCGGATACACGACCTTGGAACGGATCTGGGCGCGACCGACCGCCGAGGTCAACGGGATGTGGGGCGGGCACACCGGCTCGGGTCACAAGACGATCGTCCCGGCGCACGCGCACGCGAAGCTGTCGTTCCGGCTCGTCGCCGGGCAGGAGCCCAGCCGGATCAGCGGGCTGGTGCGCGCCTGGGTCGACAGCGGCACCCGGCCAGGGATCACCGCAGACGTCAAGTTCTTCGGCGACGGGGTGCGACCCTGCCTGACGCCGCTCGACGACCCGGCCCTGCAAGCGGTCCAGCGGTCGATGAGCCGGGCCTTCGGCGTCGAGGCGCTCTACACCCGTGAGGGCGGCTCCGGGCCGGAGGCCGACCTCGCCGAGGTGCTCGCCGCGCCCGTGGTCTTCATCGGCGTCGGCGTCCCCGACGACCGGATCCACGCACCGAACGAGAAGGTCGAGATCCCGCTGCTGTTCAAGGGCGCCGAGGCCATCGCGTACCTCTGGGCCGACCTCGCGACCTCGCTCCGTCCCGCGCCGGCCCCGTGCACGTGACGTTCCCCGTCGTCGGGAGCCTGGCGCTGGCCAGGTGCGCGACCGATCGCGCGGCCGAGCACCGGCTCGACGACGCGTGGCTCGCGCAGGCCTGGGCCGACCCGCGCACCAAGGTGCTCCGGATCGCCGACGGTCAGACCCTCGTCGAGGGCGCGGCGATCGCGTACGTGACGCCGGCCGAGGCACCCGAGGGTGAGCGTTACCTGCTGGGCGTCGACCCTGGTGGCACGGTCTTCTTCGCGGTGCACGAGGCCGGCCCGCTGGCGACGGCCGAGGGCTCACCGCTGCAGCCCGTGGGGCTGCGTGAGGTCGGCACGCTGCTCGACGACCGGGACGCCGGCCTGCTGGTCCTGTCCGTGGCCCTCGCGAACTGGCACCGGACGCACCCGCACTGCCCGCAGTGCGGCTGCGAGACCGTCGTCGGGTCGGCCGGGTTCACCCGGACCTGTCCGCAGGACGGCTCCGAGCACTACCCGCGCACCGACCCGGCGATGATCGTGCTCGTCACCGACACGACCGGCCAACGCGCGCTCCTCGGCTCGTCAGGGCGGATGGGTCCTGGCCGCTACTCGACCCTGGCGGGCTTCGTCGAGCCGGGCGAGTCGGCCGAGGCGGCAGTGATCCGCGAGGTGATGGAGGAGGCCCGGGTGCTGGTCGAGGACGTCACCTACCTGGGCAGCCAGCCGTGGCCATTCCCGTCGTCGCTGATGCTGGGCTTCCGGGCCCGGGCGGTCGACCCTGATGCTGTACCCCAGGGCGACGGCACCGAGATCCTGCACGCCCGCTGGTTCAGCCGCGCCGAGCTGGCCGCCGGCGTGGCTGACGGCTCGCTGCGCATCCCTTCGGCCGTCTCGATCGCCCGCCGGCTGATCGAGCACTGGTACGGCGGCGAGATCGTCGTCCCGGGCGAGCGCCCCTGGTAGGCAGGGTCTTTCGGCCCGCCCGCATCCTGCCACCGGCGAGGAAGATGGGTGCTCGGAGGCGATCCCCATGGGCGACGCGCGCACGGCGTACCCCTCCCTGACCTTCCTCGGCGCGGCCGGGACGGTTACCGGTAGCCGGTTCCTGGTCGAGGACCACGGCGTGCGGGTGCTGGTGGACGCGGGCCTCTTCCAGGGAGTCCGAGAGCTGCGGCGGCGCAACTGGGAGCCGTTCGCGGTGCCCGCTGGGTCGATCGCGGCTGTCGTCCTGTCGCACGCGCACCTCGACCACTGCGGGTACCTCCCGTGCCTGACCCGGGAGGGTTTCGCCGGCCCGGTCTACTGCACCGAGGGCACAGCGCGACTGGCCGAGATCGTGCTGCGCGACAGCGCCCGGCTGCAGGAGGAGGACGCCCGGTACGCCGCCGAGCGAGGTACGTCGAAGCACTCGCCGCCCCGGCCGTTGTACGACGAGGCGGACGCCGAGCAGGCGATCCGGCAGTTCAGGCCGGTGTCGTTCGGCTCGTCGGCCGAGGTCGCCCCGGGCTTCCACGCCACCCTCCGTCCCGCGGGGCACATTCTCGGGGCGGCCACGGTCGAGCTCGGCGTGGCAAGCCGCACCGTCCTGTTCAGCGGCGACCTGGGCCGTTCGCAGCACCCGCTGCTGCGGGCCCCGGCCGCGCCGCCGGTCAGCGACGTGACCGTCGTCGAGTCGACATACGGCGACCGGGCTCACGCTCCCGTTCGCGGATCGCTTGCAGAGCCCGTGCGCCACACTCTCGCCCGCGGCGGGGTCGTGCTGATCCCCGCGTTCGCGGTCGACCGCACCGAGGTCGTGCTGATGGAGCTGCGGCGGCTGACCCTGGCCGGCGAGATCCCGCACGTACCCGTCTACGTCGACAGTCCCATGGCGTTGGCTGCGCTCAGCGTCTACCGCGAGGCGATCCGGGTGGGCAGCCCGGAGCTGCGCGACGACGCAACCCTCGAGCCGGACGTGTTCGACCCCGGTGACCTTCGCGAGGCCAGGACTGTCGACGAGTCCATCGCGCTGAACGACCCGGGTCGGCCCTGCATCGTCGTGTCCGCCTCGGGCATGGCCACCGGCGGCCGCGTCGTGCACCATCTGGCGTCGCTGCTGCCCGACCCCCGCAACACCGTGATCCTGGCGGGCTACCAGGCCGTCGGGACCCGCGCCCGAGACCTCGCGGAGGGTGCGCGCCAGCTGAAGATCCACGGACGGTACGTCTCGGTGCGCGCCGACATCGTCGACTGCCCGGAGTTCTCGGTGCACGCCGACGCCGGCGAGCTCGTGGCCTGGCTGGCCTCAGCGCCCGAACCGCCCACGACCACGTACGTCGTGCACGGTGAGCCCGAGTCGGCGCAGGCCCTGGCCGCGAGGATCGCCGACGAGCTCGACCGGGCGGCGGTCTGCCCTCGGCCTGGCGAGCGGGTGCTGGTGCGCTGAGCGGTGCCGCGGTCGCCCACCGGTGCCGCGTTCGTCGCCGGTGGCTACCGGTCCGCGCGAAGCGCCTCGGCTTCGAGGGCGCACTCGGCCCGCAGCGTCGACAGGTCGTCGGCCCGGGCGGCCGCGGCGGAGACTAGCGCGGCGGCGAGGTCGTCGGCGGCCGCGATCAGGGCGAGGGCCCGAGCGCGGGGTCCCGCCATGGCTTCCGTGCGGGTGCCGGGATCCCGCATCGCCTGCACCATACGTAGCTCGGCCTCGACGTCGACGGCTGCCACCTCGATCCGGCGGAGCAGGGCGGGAACGTCGCCCAGCGGAGCGTGCGCGGTGCGCGCCACGGCCAGGCTGCTACGCACTGACTGCCGCGAGCCCGCGAGGTCCCGGCGCAGCCGCGCCACCTCACCGAGGGAGCCGGGAGCGAGGACCCGGGCCTTGTCGCGCACGACCTGACCGACCCGGATCGTCATCGCCACGGCCAGCCCTCCGAGCACTCCCACCAGCACGAAAAACCCCAACGGCCAGGTCATGCGACGAGCGTACGTCGGCGGATGGCTGCCCGTCGACGTACGCCCGTACCGGTGGTGCCGGGTCAGACCTGCTTGACCAGTGCCGCGACGGCAGCGCCCATCTCGGGGTTGCCGGCCAGCTCGGGGTGAGCCTGCTCGGCGTGTAGCTGGACGTGTGCCATGAGCTCGTCCTTGCTGTCGGTCGTGAACGATCCGGCGCAGCTGGCGCCGGTGTCGGCACAGGTGAGTGAGTAGGCCATGGTGGTCTGCCTTTCGTCCGTTCGGCGAGGGTCGGGGACTTCCCGCGACCCGCTGACGACTAGAGGACGAACGACCGACGGCCGGATGGACAGGTGCCGCTCAGGCGATCTTGGCCTTGATCTGGGCCAGGCTCGGGTTGGTCAGAGCCGAACCGTCGGCGAAGACGACCGTGGGTACCGTCTGGTCGCCCTGGTTGACCTGCATCACGACGTCGGCGGCCTCGGGGACCCGCTCGATGTCGATCTCGACGAAGGGGATCCCCTCACGGTCGAGCTGGCCCTTGAGGCGCCTGCAGTAACCGCACCAGGGGGTGCTGTACATCGTGATCGACACGTGGTCTCTTCCTCTGCTGGCTTTCTGCCGTCCGGCAGCCGGTCCAACGGCGCGAGGGGAGCGCGTTGTTCCCCAGGCCCGGCTGTCCACCGTTGAGCCTGCTGGTCTCCGGCATGTCGGATCCGCCTGCGAAGATGGCCGGATCATGACCGCCGACCTCGCAGACGACGTCCTCGCCCTCCTCGATCCTGAGCAGCGGGCCGTCGCCACCACGCTGCGCGGACCGGTGTGCGTCCTCGCCGGGGCCGGCACGGGCAAGACCCGGGCGATCACCCATCGCATCGCGTACGGCATCCGGTCCGGCGTCTACGCCCCCCAGCAGGTGCTGGCTGTGACGTTCACCGCCCGAGCCGCCGGCGAGATGCGCGGCCGGCTCCGCGGGCTCGGCGCCTCGGGCGTCCAGGCCCGCACGTTCCACAGCGCCGCCCTGCGCCAGCTGAGCTACTTCTGGCCCCGCGTCGTGGGCGGCGAGCTGCCCCGCCTTACCGCCAGCAAGGGTGGCTTCATCGCGGAGGCCGCCGGTCGCGCCCGGCTCGTGCTCGCCGGGCCCGGCATCCGCGACGTCGCCTCCGAGATCGAGTGGGCCAAGGTCACCCGCACCGCACCTGACGACTACGCAGCCGAGGCCACGAAGGCCGGCCGGTCGGGCGTCGCCGATCTCGCACCGGCCGAGGTCGGCCGGCTCTACGCCGGGTACGAAGAGGTCAAGCGGGCCAAGGGGGCGATCGACTTCGAGGACGTGCTGCTGCTCACCGTGGGTGTGCTGTCCGACCGTGACGACATCGCGGCCCAGGTCCGCAGCCAGTACCGCCACCTCGTTGTCGACGAGTACCAGGACGTCAACCCGCTCCAGCAGGCGCTGCTCCAGCTCTGGCTCGGCGACAGCGACGACCTGTGCGTCGTCGGCGACGCCAGTCAGACCATCTACAGCTTTACCGGGGCCACCCCCGCCTACCTCCTCGGGTTCCGGTCCACCTACCCGCAGGCCGAGGAGATCCGGCTGGTCCGCGACTACCGCTCGACCCCGCAGGTCGTCGCCCTCGCCAACGGCGTGCTCAAACGGGCACAGGGAGCCTCTGCGGCCGCCAGGGTCGAGCTGGTCGCCCAGCGACCCAGCGGCCCGGTTCCGGTCTTCTCCGGCTTCCCCGACGAGCCCGCGGAGGCAGCCGCGGTGGCGGCGCGCGTCGCCGCCCTGCGCGCGGCCGGCACGCCGGCCAGCGAGATCGCGGTGCTCTTCCGGATCAACGCCCAGTCGGAGGTCTTCGAGGAGGCTCTGGCCGACGCCGGGATCCCTTACGTCCTGCGGGGCGCCGAGCGCTTCTTCGAACGACCCGAGGTGCGCGAGGCGGTGCGACTCATGCGGGGCGCCGCGCGCGGGGCCGAGACGGGCGAGGCGGGACTGGTCGACGACGTGCGGGCCGTCCTGGCCGCCACAGGCCACGGGCCCAGGCCCCCTGCCGGTTCCGGTGCGTCCCGCGAGCGCTGGGAGTCGTTGGCAGCCCTCATCGGGCTGGCCGAGGAGTTCGCCGCGACGACCCCGGAGGCGACCCTCGCCGACCTGATCGTCGAGCTCGACGAGCGTGCGGCGGTTCAGCACGCCCCCACCGTCGAGGGAGTCACTCTGTCGTCGCTGCACTCGGCCAAGGGCCTGGAGTGGGACGCCGTCTTCCTGATCGGGCTCGTCGAGGGCACGCTCCCGATCACCTACGCCGACACCCCGGCGGCGGTGGAAGAGGAGCGGAGGCTGCTCTACGTCGGCGTCACCCGAGCCCGTGAGTTCGTCCACCTGTCCTGGTCGGCTGCGCGGGCCCCCGGTGGCCGCGGTTCGCGGCGCCCGTCCCGATTCCTCGACGGCCTCCGCCCGGCAGACCCTGACGAGGCGCGTGCTGGTGCGGCCCGGCCCAAGGCAGCTCGGCGCGGGCGTGGTGGCCCGCTGCCCACCGTCTGTGGTGGCTGCGGCAAAGCGCTGACAGCCGCGGGCGACCGCACCCGGGGCCGTTGCCCAGACTGCCCGCCGGCTTACGACGAGGCGGTGTTCGAGCGCTTGCGGGCGTGGCGCCTCGAGCGGGCCCGAGCCGACGGCGTTCCGGCCTACGTCGTGTTCACCGACGCCACGCTCGAGGCCATCGCCGAGAAGGCGCCCGACTCGGTCGCGCAGCTCGCCATGATCAACGGCGTCGGGTTGGTCAAGCTCGAACGCTACGGGTCCGACGTGCTTGACCTCGTGCGTGCTGCTGCCGATCAGTAGACAACGGTCCGGCAGCGTTCACCGGAGCGACCGAAAAATAGGTTGCGCCGCCGGCCTCGTCCCCTGCTACTCTCGCGCACGCAGAGTCTGAGAACAGTCCCTGCCCGCCGACGAGCCGAATGAGGTGACCATCGTGGAGATCGAGAAGAACACCAGCGCGACCCTCGTGGTCACTGTCGGGCGCTCGTTCGCCGATGCCCGCACGATGGTCTACCCGTCGACCGGTTCGGCGTGTGCCGCTGTGGTGACCATGCCGGCTGCGGGCTTTGGCGCCACCGCCGGAGTCGCGCTGCTGCCCACGAGCCACGGCCTGCGCCACACCGATCCTTCCCACCTCGGAACCCGATCTTGGAGTCCACCGGTCTAGCCCCATCAGACCGGCTGAACCTTCGAGCCGCGGAATCCGAGACCCGGGATCCGCGGCTCTTCTGTTTGTCCGCACCGTTTTCCAGCCGAAATCGAACGAGAAGACCTGAGACCCAGGTCGAGGAGGTGACAAGGATGCTGCTCACCCTGATCGAAGAACTCGAACGGGGCGGCGACACGATCCCCTGTCGATCGACGAACCCGGAGCTCTTCTTCGCGGAGAGCCCCGCCGACGTCGAGAACGCCAAGGCGCTCTGCACGCGCTGCCCTGTCCGTGATGCCTGCATCTCGGGTGCACTCGAGCGGCGTGAGCCGTGGGGAGTGTGGGGCGGCGAGCTCTTCGTCTCCGGCGTCGTCGTGCCGCGGAAGCGGCCCCGTGGGCGCCCGCGCAAGGAGGTTGCGGCGTGACCGCTGTGACCTCGCAGGACCACCTCATCCGTTCGAACCCAGACTGGAGCAACGCCATGAATCTCATGTCCGCAGAACTCGCTCGGGTCCGACAACAGGAGTTCCTCGAACAGGCCGAGCAGGACCGCCGGGTCCGCGCGATGCGTCGCGTCGTCGTGGCTCGCCGGGCCCAGCGTCGAGCCGAGCAGGCAGCCCACCGGGCCCGCTTGGCCCTCGCGTCGGTGTGAGTGACTGACCGCCCTGCCCCCGATTCCCTCGGGGGCAGGGCGGTTGCGCGTCGTGGGCGCGCTGGTGGCCCGGGTGCGGCACGATCGAGATGTGACCGCTGTGAGCTGCGCCGGGTGCGGGGTGGTTGCCCCGGGTGACGGCCCCGCGCCGTTCACCTGGTCGGTGGCTGTCGACGACGGGCAGACGACCTACCACTGCGAGGCCTGTGCGCGAGCGGCGTTGCGCTCGATTGAGGCCAAGCTCGACCGGGAGTGGTGGTGAGGCTCAGCCGGCGAAGCCGGGCAGCCAGGTCTCGAGCTCGCCGCGCATCGGGACTGTCGCGCCGAGCTGGCACAGCACGCCGAGACCACCGAGCCACACCCGGTGCACCAGCAGGTACTCCGGCGGCAGGTTGAGCTTGAGGCCGATCGACCAGTTGTCCTGCCGGGGGTCGTTGATCCGGGCGAACTGGCCGCGCATCCAGGACCGGTCGAACCGGAAGTCGTTGTCCAGTGCCGGCTCGATGAACGGGCTCAGGTAGTCGAGCACCTGCTGGGCGTCGACCTTCACCCCTGGCTTGACGAAGCCCTCCGCGCGCAGGCCGTCCATCACGGTCGCAGCGTCGCCGGTCAGCGCCACCCGGAGCAGGCGCCCGATCGACGGCGGCAGTCCGTCGGGCAGGTGGGCCACCGCGCCGAAGTCGAGGATCCCGAGCCGCCCGTCGGCGACCACGCGGTAGTTGCCGGGGTGCGGGTCGGCGTGCAGCATCCCGGCCCGCGCCGGGCCGGAGAAGAGGAACCGTAGGTACTTCGTGCCGCAGTCGTCCCGCTGCTCGTCCGTGCCGTCGGCGATGACCGCGGAAAGCGGCGTGCCCTCGAGCCACTCCGTGATCAGGACGTTCTCGGCCTGGCGGACCACTCCGGGGATCACGAAGTCGGGGTCGTCGGTGAACGCCGCGGCGAACGCGGCCTGTGACTTCGCCTCGAGCCGGTAGTCGAGCTCTTCGATGACGCGCTCACGGAGCTCGGCGAGCAGCGGCTTCACGTCCATCCCGGGCACCAGCGAGCCGAACATCCGACCGAGGCGGGAAATCTGGGCGAGATCGGCGGTCAGGGCGGGACCGGCTCCGGGGTACTGGACCTTGACTGCGACGTCGCGGCCGTCCGACCAGACCGCCTTGTGCACCTGGCCGATCGAGGCCGACGCGGCGGGGTGGTCATCGAACGAGGTGAACCGCCGCCGCCATTGTTTGCCGAAGGCCTCGCCCATGACCCGGTGCACTGTCGCCGCGGGCATCGGCGGTGCGGCATCCTGGAGCCGGGTCAAGGTGGCGCGGTAGGGCCCGGCGAGCTCCTCGGGCAGCGCGGCCTCGAAGATCGACATCGCCTGACCGAACTTCATCGCCCCGCCCTTGAGCTCACCCAGCACGCGGAAGAGCTGCTCGGCGGTGCGGATCTGGATCTCGGCTGCGACCAGCTCGGCCGGGCGCCCGCCGACCCGCCGGCCGAAGCCGAGCGCGGTCCGCCCGGCGAAGCCGATGGGCAGACTGGCGAGCTTCGCCGTACGGGTGACCGCACGGCGGGGGAGGTCGGTCACGTCCCCATTGTGTCTGCAGTCGGCCGAAGTTGCCCGATCGGCTCCGGCTCGAGCCAGCGGCAGCCGCAGGCCGGGTGCGTGCCGAAGGCGCGTCGGTTCGGCCCCTCGCCGCGGGGGCCGAGCTCGACGACAGCTCCGAGCAGCGGGTGTGCGCGGGTCGGGGCGTCGACGTACGCGAGAGCGGCCAGCGAGGCGTGCGCCGCCACCGCGGCCGCGAGTGCGACATCGCTCGGTGCCACGAAGCCGGCCGGCGGTCGGCCGGTGAGCTGGGCCACGAGAAGCGGCCAGGACGGGTCGCGGTCGACCCGGTGGAGGTCGAGGCAGCGGAGGCACGGGCTCGCGCCGGGGAGCACGAGCGGCCCGACCGTGCCGACGTTCTCGACCAGAGCGGCGGACAGGTGCGGCGTTCCGTCGGCCGTGTGCTGCTCCACGACCGATCGGTCCGGCGGCCGGTCGACCGGGCACAGCAACGTCAGGACCGTGCCGGCGGACCGACGAGTGCGCGACCTGGCCGTCGACGGGTAGGAGCCGACAACCACCCGCCGGACCTGGGCGCCGCGGCCGTGCCCCACGGCGGTCTCGTCGAGCCCGCCCGGGCTCAGGTCGGACCACCGCGCGAGCCCGTCGTCGGTCACGGTCACCTCGCCGATGCCGGCGGCGGCGACGAGGCGGGCGACCTGGGCGCCCACCCGACCAGCCCCGACGACGAGCAGCCGAGCGGAGCGCCGCCGCCGCAGGGTTCGCGACGCGGCCGCGGGATCGCGTCCGACCAGCGACCACGCGGCGACGTCCGGCGCGAGCCGGTCACGCTCCGTGCTGATGATCCCATCTCGATGCCACTCGTCCAGGGACCGGTCGACGATCGCGCCGGCACGTTGGAGCACGCAGAGGACCCGCTCCGCCTCTGCTGCCGGGACACCGAAGTCGCCCGCCCGAGCCACCGCCTCCGGCCACGGGTCGCGGCCGTTGAGGTCGGTGAGGAACCGGCCCAGGGCTGGGTGCACCCCTTCGAGGACGACGGCGCGGCGGGGGTCGAGCCCGAGCTGGAGGGTGTCACCGTCGCGCCACAACGGGCGCAGGGCGGGATTCAGGGCTGGGCGCACGGGACCTCCGGTCGGGCGGGCCGACGGCGGCCGGCGTTGGTAGGTCTCCAGCGTCCCGATTTCGTCCTGTGCACGGCTTCGACGCTCCACAGGCGCTGTGTGCTATCCCCGAGTCGGCCGGGTCGACAAGCCGAAGGGGCGGTCCCGCGCGTACGGGGCCGCCCCTTCGGATCAACGTGCGTGCTGCAGAAGTGCTACGCCTTGCCGAGGATCCGGTTCAGCTTGGTGCCGCAGACCGGGCAGATGCCCTGAGCCATACGGCGGCCGGAGGCGCTCACGACAACCTCGCCGGTGAACTCCCGCTTCTCCTTGCACTTCACGCAGTAGGCCTCGCCCGAATAGCTCTCGGCCATCGCGGGTCCTCCCTCATCATTCGTCATCCGAGGCCCTCCGCCAGCGCGGCGGGGA
>JBBQWS010000049.1:0-25286 GCA_038210415.1 Actinomycetes bacterium | reverse complement strand
CCACCCTGCAGGAGATGTCCACCGCCGAGTCGTTCGACCTGGCCACGCTGTCGGTGGCGTTGCGGGTGATCCGTACCCTGGTGCCCTCCGGCTCCGGCGGCTAGCCCACCACCCGCACCAACCATGTTGATCTTGAGCCTTGCGTGGCCGACACGCCGTGGCGACCCACGCAAGGCTCAAGATCAACGCTCCAACAGGCCGAAGAGCGGGCGGCACGGCTCGAAGCCGCTGATCGTGAGGTCGCCGGCGCCACCGCGGGACAGCCAGTCCGACCGGGTCAGCCGAAGGTGGACCATCCGGTCCACCCCATCGCCGCGCCGGTGCCGTGACTCGCCGTTCGGCTGGTAGCCGAGCGCACGGGACACCCCGAGCGAGGCGTGGTTGTCGTGCCACGCCTCGGTGATCGCGGCCTCGGCGCGGAGCGGACCGAAAGCCAGACCGAGCACAGCCCGCCGCATCTGCTGGCCGAGCCCCTTGCCCCGCGCCGACTCGACGAGGAACGACGCGGTGTCGACCGTACGCAGCGCGAGGAAGTCGTTGCCCTCCAGCTCCTGCGCCCCGATGATCTCCCCGTCCCGAAGGACGAGGAAGTTCACCCGCCAGGCTTCGGGCGTCCAGGTGCCGTAGGCCCGCCAGTACGTCTGGTGCGCGAGCAGGCCGCGCTGGTACTGCTCCTCGCCGACCGCGAAACGTGCTGCCGCCGGGTCGAACTCGACATCCGGCGGCAGCACGTCCGCGACCACCCCCTGGTCGGCCTCCGTCATCGGTCGCAGCTCCAGGCCCGGCGTGGTCAGGCGCAGGTCGAAGAGCGGCCAGTAGGTGCGGCTCATACGGCCGACCCTAGCTCGCCGCCCTAGTGGGGGTGTGCAAGGGCGGGGGCGACCTAAGCGAACCCTTAGGACGCTGTTGACATCCGCCCCGGACTGACGCCGAATGTGCGGGTTGGCTCCGAGGACAAGGGGTTGGGCATGCAAGTTCCGGCACCGTTCGAGTACGAACGAGCGACCAGCGTGGACCAGGCGATCGGGCTTCTGGACCGGCTCGGCGACACCGCGAGACTCGTGGCCGGCGGCCACAGCCTGCTCCCGATGATGAAGCTGCGGCTGGCCAACTTCGAGTACCTCATCGACATCAACGACCTGCACGGCGAGCTCAGCTACATCACGGTCGAGCCCACGCAGATCCGGATCGGGGCCATGACCCGGCACCGCGAGCTGCTCGAGTCCGCCACCCTCGCCGACACGTTCCCGATCTTCGGCGACGCCGAGCAGGTGATCGCCGATCCCGTGGTCCGCAACCGGGGCACCCTCGGCGGTTCGCTGTGCCAGGCCGACCCCTCTGAGGATCTCTCCGCCGTCTGTACGACGCTGGGTGCCAGCTGCGTGATCCGCAGCAAGGACGGCGAGCGCGTCGTCGCGATGGAGGAGTTCCACCGTGGCCCGTACGAGACGGCTGTCGGCGCCGCCGAGATGCTCGTCGAGGTGCGGTTCCCGGTGCGCCCGGGCGGCGGCAGCGCGTACGAGAAGGTCGAGCGCCGGGCCGGAGACTGGGCCATCGTGTCGGCCGGCGCCGCGGTATGGCTCGCCGGCGGCGTCATCGCCGACGCCCGGGTCGGCCTCGCAGCGGTCGGTCCGAACACCGCCGGACTGCCGGCGATCTCCGAGGCGCTGCGCGGCCAGCCGGTCTCCGAGGAACTGTTCACCCGGGCCGGCGAGATCGCTTCCCAGAGCTGCAACCCGGCCACGGACATGCGTGGCACGGCGGAGTACAAGCGACACCTGGCCAGCGAGCTGACCCGACGGGCGCTCCGCCGCTCCGTCGCCCGAGCGAACGAGAGGGTCTGACGATGCAGGTTTCGATGACCGTCAACGGTGAAGAGGTCACCCGGGAGATCGAGGGACGGCTGCTGCTCGTCCACTTCCTGCGCGACCACCTCGCGTTGACCGGCACCCACTGGGGTTGCGACACGAGCAACTGCGGCACCTGCGTCGTGTGGATGGACGGCGAGCCGGTGAAGTCCTGCACGGTGCTGGCCGCGATGGCCGGCGGCCACGAGGTGCGGACGGTCGAGGGGCTGGCCAACGGCGCCGAGCTCGACCCGGTGCAGCAGGGGTTCATGGAGTGCCACGGCCTGCAGTGCGGGTTCTGCACCCCGGGCATGATGATGACGGCCAGGGCGCTGCTCAACAGCAACCCGAACCCATCCGAGGGCGAGATCCGCCAGGCCATCTCGGGCCAGATCTGTCGGTGCACGGGGTACGCCACGATCGTGCGGTCGGTGCAGTGGGCCGCGGCCGAGGAAGCCGGGACCCGCACGACGACACCCGCAGGGAGCACCTCATGACCGAAGTGTCCGACCGCCCGGTCACCGAGTTCGAGGACAACGACCAGAAGCCGGTCGGCTACGGTCGGATGCTGCGCAAGGAGGACCCGCGTCTGGTCCGGGGCAAGGGCCGGTTCGTCGACGACGTCCAGCTCACCGGCATGCTGCACCTGGCGATCCTGCGGGCGCCGATGGCGCACGCCCGGATCGTCAGCATCGACACGACGGCGGCGCAGGCCCAGCCCAAGGTCAAGCTCGTCGTCACCGGCGCGATGCTGGCCGAGAAGGGCCTGGCCTGGATGCCGACCCTGTCGAACGACGTGCAGGCCGTGCTAGCCACCGACAAGGTGCGGTTCCAGGGCCAGGAGGTCGCGTTCGTCGTCGCCGAGGACCGCTACTCCGCGCGCGACGCGCTCGAGCTGATCGACGTCGAGTACGAGTTCCTCGAGCCGGTCATCGACGCCCGCAAGGCGCTGGACCCGTCCGCGCCGGTGATCCGCACCGACCTCGAGGGCAAGACCAACAACCACTGCTTCGACTGGGAGACCGGCGACGCCGACGCAACCGCCGCGGTGTTCGCCCGCGCGGAGGTCGTCGTCACCGAGGACATCGTCTACCCGCGCGTGCACCCCGCCCCGATGGAGACCTGCGGCGCGGTCGCCGACTACGACCCCATCGACGGCAAGCTCACGCTCTGGTCGACGACGCAGGCCCCGCACGCGCACCGCACCCTCTATGCGATCGTGGCCGGGCTGCCCGAGCACAAGATCCGCGTGATCGCGCCCGACATCGGCGGGGGCTTCGGCAACAAGGTCCCGATCTACCCCGGCTACGTCTGCGCCATCGTCGGCTCGCTGCTCACCGGCAAGCCGGTCAAGTGGATGGAGGACCGCTCGGAGAATCTCACGAGCACCGGTTTCGCCCGCGACTACATCATGCGCGGCGAGATCGCGGCCACGAAGGATGGCAAGATCCTCGCGGTCCGCACACACGTGCTCGCCGACCACGGCGCGTTCAACGGCACGGCCGCGCCGGTGAAGTACCCCGCCGGTTTCTTCGGCGTCTTCACCGGCAGCTACGACATCGAGGCCGCCTACTGCTCGATGACCGCGGTCTACACCAACAAGGCGCCGGGCGGTGTCGCGTACGCCTGCTCGTTCCGGATCACCGAGGCCGTCTACCTGATCGAGCGGATGGTCGACGTCCTCGCTTACGACCTGAAGATGGACCCGGTCGAGCTGAGGCTGAAGAACTTCATCAAGCCGGAGCAGTTCCCGTACGAGTCCAAGACCGGCTGGGTCTACGACTCGGGCAACTACGAGCCCACGATGCGCGAGGCCATGCGGATCGCCGGGTACGACGAGCTGCGCAAGGAGCAGGTCGAGAAGCGGGCCAACGGCGAGCTGATGGGGATCGGCGTCGCGTTCTTCACCGAGGCCGTCGGCGCTGGTCCGCGCAAGGACATGGATATCCTCGGGCTGGGCATGGCCGACGGCTGCGAGCTGCGGATCCACCCGACCGGCAAGGCCGTCGTGCGGCTGTCGGTGCAGACCCAGGGCCAGGGCCACGAGACCACGTTCGCGCAGATCGTGGCCGAGGAGATCGGCATCCCGCCTGCGGACATCGAGGTCGTCCACGGCGACACCGACCAGACACCGTTCGGCCTCGGCACGTACGGCAGCCGGTCCACGCCGGTCTCGGGCGCCGCTGCTGCCCTCGTCGCCAGAAAGGTCCGCGACAAGGCCCGGATCATCGCGTCGGGCATGCTCGAGGTGTCCGTCGCCGACCTCGACTGGGACAAGGGTTCGTTCCGCGTCAAGGGCGACGCGTCGAAGTCGGTGACCATCCAGGACATCGCGATGCGGGCACACGGTGCTGGCGACCTGCCCGACGGGATCGAGGGCGGGCTCGAGGCGCAGATCTGCTACAACCCCTCCAACCTGACCTACCCCAACGGCGCGTACATCTGCGTCGTCGACATCGACCCCGGCACCGCACAGGTCAAGGTGCGCCGGTTCATCGCGGTCGACGACTGTGGCACCCGGATCAACCCGATGATCATCGAGGGCCAGGTGCACGGTGGTCTCACCGACGGCGTCGGGATGGCGCTGATGGAGATGATCGCGTTCGACGAGAACGGCAACTGCCTCGGCGGTTCGCTGATGGACTACCTGATCCCCACCGCCCTCGAGGTGCCCGACTGGGAGACGGGCTTCACCGTCACCCCGTCGCCGCACCACCCGATCGGTGCCAAGGGAATCGGCGAGTCCGCAACCGTCGGCTCGCCGCCGGCCATCGTCAACGCGGTGGTCGACGCGCTCAAGCCGTACGGCATCCGGCACGCCGACATGCCGCTCACCCCCTCCAGGGTGTGGGATGCCATGCAGGGCCGACCTCTTCCCCCGATCTGATGCGGAGGCCTGCGTGACGAGCCGGATGTCTTTGCGGGTCAGCGAGCTGACCGCCGGGCGGGTCCCGTTCGTCCATGCCACGGTCGTGCGGGCCCAGGTCCCGACGTCGGCCAAGGCCGGTGACGATGCCGTGATCCTGGCCGACGGATCGATCGAGGGTTTCGTCGGCGGACAGTGTGCCGAGCTGTCCGTGCGGACAGCGGCGCTCGGCGCCCTCAAGGACGGGCGCACCGTCCTGCTGCGCGTGCTGCCCGAGGGCGAGGCGGAGTTCCCGGAGTCACCGGGAGCCCAGGTGGTCGTGAACCCGTGCCTGTCCGGAGGTGCCTTGGAGATCTTCCTCGAGCCGATGCTGCCGGCGCCCTTGGTGCGCGTGGCCGGGCACACCCCGGTGGCTGACGCGCTCGAGGAGATGTCGGCGCTGCTCGGCTACACCGTCGTGCGGTCCGGGGGGCAGGCCGGTGGCGAGCCGGCTGCGGCCGTGATCGTAGCCAGCCACGGACGCGACGAGGAGCAGGCCATCAGGGACGCGCTCGACGCCGGCGTCCCGTACATCGCCCTGGTGGCGAGCCGCCGACGCGGGCAGGCGGTGCTCGACGACCTCGCTCTGACCGACGCCGAGCGGGCCCGGATCAGCACCCCGGCCGGCCTCGACATCGGCGCCCGTACGGCGCCCGAGGTCGCGCTGTCCATCCTCGCCGAGGTGATCACCTCGGTGCGGAGCAATCCGGTCCCGGTGTCGAACGGGCAGCAGGCGTCGGCCCCCGTCCCGGTCCAGGTGATCGACCCGGTGTGCGGCATGACCGTGACGGTGATGCCGGACACGCCTTCGCTCGTCGTCGGCGACGAGACGTTCTGGTTCTGCAACCCCGGATGCCGCGACCGGTACGCCGAGACCGCTTCGATGCGATGAGCCGGGAGTTCGCGGACGCGGCTGACGTGCAGCAGTGCTTGGACGAGGTCGACTACCTCGTCGACGAAGGGCTGGCCACGGCGCTGTTCTTCGCCATGGCGCTGGGACAGCCGTTGCTGCTCGAGGGCGAGCCCGGCGTCGGCAAGACGACCGCGGCCAAGGCGCTCGCCCGTGCGCTCGGCACCCCGCTGATCCGGCTGCAGTGCTACGAAGGGCTGACCGTCAGCGAGGCCCTGTACGAGTGGAACTACCAGCGGCAGCTGCTCGCGATCCGACTCGCCGAGTCTCGGCACGAGAAGCTCACCGACGCCGACCTCTTCACCGAGGAGTTCCTGCAGGAACGGCCGATCCTGCGGGCGATCCGGTACGACGGGCCGAACCCGCCAGTGCTGCTGATCGACGAGATCGACCGCGCGGACGACGAGTTCGAGGCGCTGCTGTTCGAGTTCCTCGGTGAGGCCTCGATCACGGTGCCCGAGCTGGGCACGTTCACCGCGGCCCGGCGGCCCATCGTGGTGCTCACGTCGAACCGTAGCCGCGAGCTGCACGACGCCCTGCGCCGCCGCTGCCTCTACCACTGGATCGATTTCCCGGCCCCGGAACGCGCGGCAGCGATCCTTCGCCGGACCGTGCCGGCCGCCGCCGAGCCACTGATCGGATCCACCACGGAGTTCATCGGACGGATCCGCCAGCTCGACCTCGACAAGGCTCCCGGCATGGCCGAGACCATCGACTGGGTCGCCGCGCTGTCGCGCCTCGGGGCCACCGAGCTCGTACGCTCCGACATCGTCCGCACGATGGTCTGCATCGCGAAGACGCCGGACGATCGCGACACCATGACCGAAGCTCTCGACAACCTGGGCTACGGGCAACCAGCATCAGCCTGACCCTCAGAGAAAGGCCACCATGAAGATCGACAACGAGTTCACCGTCAACGTCCCGATCCAGCGGGCCTGGGACGTGCTCACCGACCTGGAGGGGATCGCGCCCTGCCTGCCGGGAGCGCAGCTCACTGGGGTCGACGGCGACGTCTACCAGGGCAAAGCCAAGATCAAGGTCGGTCCGGTGATCAGCGACTACGCCGGGACGGCGCAGTTCCGCGAGAAGGACGACGACGCGTACCACGCGATCATCGACGCCAAGGGCAAGGACTCCCGTGGGGCCGGCAACGTGAACGCAGCCATCAGCGCGCAGCTGCACGCTGACGGCGACCGGACCCGGGTCACCGTCAACACCGACCTCAACATCACCGGCAAGATCGCGCAGTTCGGCAGCGGGGTGATCAAGGAGGTGTCGGAGAAGCTGCTCGGCGAGTTCGTCAACAACCTCGAGACCAAGCTGCTCGTCCCGATTCCCGTAAGCCCGGCCGGGCTCGAGGGAGCCGAGGCGGTGGCCCCGGTCGGCGAGGTGGCGACGCCGACGAGCGGGCACCGGGTGATCGTGTCCGAGACCGAGCCCGAGCCGCTCGACCTGATGAGCATCGCCGGCAGCTCGATCTACAAGCGAGCCATCCCGGTCGCGATCGGCGGAGCCGTGGTCGTCGCCATCGTGATCTACCTCATCGTGCGGAGAGAACGGTGATCCCGCTTGCCCGTTGACCCGGCGGGCGCTCCGGCGCTGCTGCCCGGCGTGGACCGGGCGGCGTTTGCCGTGGCGCTCGCGACCCGGTTGCGCGCGGCGGGTGTGCCCGTCGGCGTCACCGCCGTCGGCGACCTCGTGCAGGCGTTGCGGGTCTCTGGGCCGGACTCCAAGGCCCGGCTCTACTGGGCCGCACGGATCTCCTTGGTGCGCAGGCGGTCCGAGCTCGCCGACTTCGATGCGGTCTTCGCCGACGTCTTCGACAACGCGACGCTCGAGGTCGACCCCCACGCCCGTCGCACACCGCTGGGATCGCCGAAGCCCGAGGACGACACCCTGATCGCCGTGCCGGGGAAGTCTCCCGAGGACGAGGCGGCTACCGGCCTGCCCTGGGCCACGCTGCCGCCCGTGGTCGCCGAAGCCGACGACTCGGACAGCATCTTCGGTGTCCCCGAGCGCCTGCCCAGCGAGATCGCTGGCCTGGCCGACGTCCCGTTCGAGCGGCTGAGCCCGCCCCAGATGGAGCTGCTGGGGCGGTGGATCGAGGAGGCGTTGCGGGTGTGGCCGGCCCGTCGGTCGCGGCGGGTGGCGATCGACCCGGGCGGGCACCGGATCGCGGTCCGCCCGACCATCGCCCGGTCGCGGCGCACCGGCTGGGAGCCGATCCACCTCGTGCGGGTCAGCCCAGTCGACAAGCCGCGGCGCGTCGTTCTGCTCTGCGACGTCAGCCAGTCGATGCAGGCCCAGGCGGTCGCGTACCTGCACCTGATGCGGGCGATGACGTTGGCGACGCACGCCGAGGTCTTCGCGTTCGCCACGACGTCGACCCGGCTGACGACGGTGCTGGCGCACCGGTCCGCGGAGGTGGCGATCGAGCAGGCGACAGAGCGGGTCGTCGACCGGTTCGGCGGGACCCGGATCGCCACCAACCTCCAGTCGCTGCTCTCGTCGAGGCACGGCGGGACGCTGCGCGGGGCGATCGTCGTGATCGGCTCCGACGGCTGGGACAGCGACCCGCCCGAGCAGCTGGGCGCCGCGATGGCAAGGCTGCGCCGACGTGCGCACCGGGTGATCTGGATGAACCCCCGGGCGGGTGCGCCCGGGTTCGAGCCGAGGGTCGCGACCATGGCTGCGGCCTTGCCCTACTGCGACGTCCTGCTCCCTGCCGACACGTTCCGGTCGCTGGAACGGGTGGTGGCCGAGATCACCGAGACCGGCGCGCGGCCTAGCTCCAGAGGGTCACGTGGATCGAAGGCCGGAACCGGCCGAGGGTGACTCCCGAGCCGCGCAGCATCGCCTGGGTGGCTCGGGGAGTGGTGACGAAGCGGGTCAGCTCGGCGACCGCGGGCGGTGCGCCGCGCTCGTTCGGGGCGAGGATGCTCCACACCCCCTCGGTCTGCAGCGCCGGCCCGGCCACCCGCTTGAGCGTCCCGCCGGCGAGGTCCTGCGCGATGGCGAACGACACCGCCAGGGCGATCCCTCGACCCCGCTTCGTCTCCTCCAGCGCAGCCGCGTGACTCTGGAAGATCTGCTGGTTCTCCTCGGGTACGCAGATGCGACGTAGCAGCGCCGGGACGCCACCGATGTCGGAGGCCGCGGAGGGTCCGAGCAACCAGGTCTGGTCGCGTAGCTGCCCGAGCGTCGGCTGGGCCTTGGCCATCGGGTGGTCGGGCGCCGTCACCGCGATGACCTGGTAGTTGAGGAACGGCGTGCACACGATCGACTCGTCGAGGTCGCCCGGCCGAGGCCCGATCGCGACGTCGACCGCGCGGGTGAGCAGCAACGAGTTGAACTCGCGGGGGCTGTGCTCGCTGAGCTCGACGTCGAGGTCGTCGGCCCGGCTGGCGAAGAGCTCGATCAGCCCGGGCGCCGCGTGCTCGGCGAACAGGCTCGACACGGCGACCCGCAGCAGCCGTCGCCCGCTTGCGGCCTGGCTGACCTCGAGGATCGTGCGGTCCTGCAGACCCAGCATCTCGGCCGCCCGGCTGGCCAGTCGAAGGCCGCCGGGGGTGAAGGCGAGCCCGGCGCCGGTGGGGACGAACAGCTTGTCGCCGAGCTCCTTGCGCAGCTGGGCGACGTGCAGGGACACCGCGGCCTCGGACACCTTGAGGCTGGCCGCCGCCTGCTTGACCGAGCCCAGCCGCACGACGGCGGCGAACGCGCGAAGCTGGGTGGGGGTCACGAGTTGCAACGTACCTCGCCTGGCTGGACCGGCGAGTCGGGAGGCGCCGCCGGCTGCCGATCGGTGGTTGTCCACAGGTGCGAAGTTGGGTGTTGTCGACGGGTCGGCGGACTCCGTAGCGTCAGCGCATCGACGAACGGGGGGCTTGGCGATGGATGCGGCTGCGCTGGCGGAGGCCGAGGTTCGCGATCTCGTGCGCGGTCTTGTTCGCGACCGCGGGCTCGACCCTCTTGCCGAGCCCGCGGCGATGCGCGGGCTCGTCGAGGAGGTCGTCGATGACTACGGCGATCGCCGCGCTCGCGAGGGGCGGCCGGGGCTGACCGACGGCGCTTCCGTGGTGCGCGAGGTGCTGGCTTCGGTCGCCGGCTTCGGGCCGCTGCAGCGGTTCCTCGACGATCCGGCGGTCGAGGAGATCTGGGTCAACGAGCCCGGCCGGGTGTTCATCGCGCGCGGCGGGCGTAGCGAGCTCACGACCACCGTGCTCGGCCCCCGGGTCGTCGAGGACCTCGTCGAGCGCATGTTGAAGTCGTCCGGTCGCCGGGTCGATGTGTCGTCTCCGTTCGTCGACGCCGCCCTGCCCGACGGCAGCAGGCTGCACGTCGTGGTCCCGGACGTCACCCGACGGCACTGGGCGGTGAACATCCGGAAGTTCGTCGTGCGGGCCGCGCACCTCGACGACCTCGTCGAGTTGGGGACGCTGACCCGGCCCGCTGCGCGCTTCCTCGAGGCAGCAGTGGTGAGCGGGCTCAACATCGTCGTTGCGGGGGGCACCCAGGCCGGCAAGACCACCCTGCTGAACACCCTGGTCAACGCGATCCCGGCGCATCAACGGCTGATCAGTTGCGAGGAGGTCTTCGAGTTGCAGCCGCTGATCCCGGACACCGTGGCGTTGCAGACTCGGCAGCCGAACCTCGAGGGCAGTGGCGCGATCCCGTTGCGCCGCCTCGTGAAGGAGGCCCTGCGCATGCGCCCGAACCGCATCGTCGTGGGGGAGGTGCGCCAGGAGGAGTGCCTCGACCTCCTCGTGGCTCTGAATTCTGGTGTACCGGGCATGGCGACGGTCCACGCGAACTCCGCGCGGGAGGCGATCACGAAGTTGTGCACCCTGCCGCTGCTCGCCGGAGAGAACGTCACCACATCTTTCGTGGTGCCTACCGTGGCGGCGTCCGTCGATCTGGTGGTCCACACCGCCACCGACGTGGCCGGCGCTCGCCGGGTCCGCGAGATCGCTGCGGTGCCGGGGCGGGTCGAGGGTGACGTCGTCGAGGTCGCGGACGTCTTCGTCACTCGGGCCGAGCGGCTGGTTCGCGGCGGCGGCTTCCCGCCGCACGAGGAACGCTTTGTCCGGGCCGGCTACGACCTGGCCGAGCTGCTGCGTGCTGGCGAAGAGGACGACGACTGATGGGCGCTCTGATCGGCCTGTGCCTCGGCCTCGGACTTGCCCTGGTGCTCTGGTCGGGCCGGCCCGGTGACCGTCCCGCGCCGGCAACGTCGCGATGGCGGGCCGGGAGGCGCTCCGGGCGGCTCGCCGCGGGGTGTGCCTCCTCCGCGATCCTGACCTTCGGACTCGCTCTGGTCGTCAGTCGCTCGCTGGTGGTGGCGTCCGCGTTCTCGGGGCTCGCCGGGTACGCCGTGGTGGCCGCCGGTCGCGAACGCCTGCGCCGGCGGCAGTCGAGCCTGCGGCAGGCGTGGCCGGACGTCGTCGACGACCTCACCTCGGCGGTCCGGGCTGGCCTGTCGTTGCCTGAGGCGCTGACCCAGCTGGGAGTTCGCGGACCCGCGTCCCTGCGGCCGTCGTTCCGCGCCTTCGGCGATCGCTACCAGGCGGGCGGAGTGCTCGGACCACCGTTGGACCAGCTCAAGGACGAGCTGGCCGACCCGGTTGCCGACCGCGTGATCGAGGCCCTGCGCATGGCTAGAGAGGTCGGCGGCAGCGACCTCGGGCGACTGCTGCGCACGCTCTCCGTCTTCCTGCGCGAGGACGCGCGGACCCGCGGCGAGCTCGAGAGCCGGCAGGCGTGGGCCGTCAACGGCGCCCGGCTCGCGGTCGCTGCGCCGTGGCTGGTGCTCGGGCTGTTGAGCCTGCACCCCGAAGCGGTCCGCGCCTACGACACCCCCGCCGGGTTGCTGGTGCTCGCCTGCGGTGGCTGCCTCAGCGTCGGCGCGTACCGGCTGATGATGCGCATCGGGCGGCTGCCCGTCGAACGCCGGGTCTTCCGATGACCGGCGCGGCGATGGGTGCGCTCCTGGGGCTGCTGGGCGCGGTCGGGCTCCTGCTCGTTGCCGTGCGGGTTCCGATTCGGCGGCGCTCACTGCGGTCCCGGGTCGAGCCCTACCTCGGCGCCACGGCTGGCGCCTGGCGCTCGGCCGGGGCCAGATCCCGCGCCCAGCGGCTCGATGACGGCATGGCTCGAAGCGCGGCTCTGCTCGACCGCCTGGTCGGCGGTGACGCCTCCGTGCGCCGCCGGCTGGACCAGTTGGGCGGTGGTACCACCGAGGAGTTCCGGATCGCTCAGCTCACCTGGGCCGCCGTCGCGCTCGGCGCGACGTTGGCGCTGGGCGGGCTTCGTTCGATCGTGGCTTCCGGGCCCAGCCCGGCGTTCGTCCTGGTTCTCGCTCTCCTCGCGGGAGCGGCAGGGGCGCTGGCCCGCGATCGGGTCCTGAGCCAAGCGGTGGCCCGGCGCCGGGCCGCGATCCTCGCGGAGTTCCCCGCGGTGGCCGATCTGCTGGCGCTCTCGGTGACTGCCGGCGAGGGCCCGCTCGGTGCTCTG
The DNA here is from genome assembly GCA_038210415.1 of Actinomycetes bacterium. Taxonomy (GTDB): domain Bacteria; phylum Actinomycetota; class Actinomycetes; order Prado026; family Prado026; genus JBBQWS01. Next base: position 13,111 of record JBBQWS010000049.1, on the reverse strand, counting down.
CACCGGGTCATGGGGGTGTGCCGAGGTGAGCTCGCGGCGGAGTTCGGGCGCGCCGTAGCCGATACCCGGTCCGGGGTGCCGCTGGTTCCGGCGCTCGAAACGCTCGCCGACCGCACCGGAGCACCAGTCCTGCGCCGGTTCGTCGACGGCATGGCGGTCGCGGTCGAGCGAGGCACGCCCCTTGCGGACGTCCTGCGGGCCCAGGCCGCCGACGTGCGCGAAGCCGGTCGGCACGCGCTCATCGAGACCGCGGCACGCAAGGAGGTCGTGATGATGATCCCGGTGGTGTTCCTCGTCCTACCGACGGCAGTCGTCTTCGCCATGTTCCCCGGCTTCTACGGCCTCTCCCTCAGTGCCCCCTGACCTCAGTTACGCACGTCCGGACCAGACCCAACCACCCAAGGAGCAACGCCATGAACCGTCTTTTCGCGCGGCTGCGAACCCGAATCACCGTCGGCGACCGTGAGCGAGGGGATGTACCCGGCTGGGTGCTGATCACCGTCATGACCGCCGGGCTGGTCACCGCAATCTGGCTGGTCGCCGAGCCGGCACTCAAAGACTTCTTCAGCCAGGCCGTCGCCGGGGTCCACGGCCCGTGACCGCTCGCCGCGAGGCCGGCTCGGCGACCGTGGAGTTCGTCCTGGTGTCGGTGCTGACCGTGGCCGTCTTCCTGGCCGTTCTGCAGGTCGGGCTCGCGGTCCACGTCCGCAACACCCTTGTCGCGGCTGCCGCGGAGGGGGCGCGCTACGGCGCGTCATCCGGGCGGACCCCGGCCGACGCCGCGCAGCAGACCCGAGCGGCCATCGCGACCTCCCTGGCGCCCGCGTACGCCGATCAGGTCAGCGCCGACTTGGAAGACGTCGACGGGGTGCCGACGGTCGTGGTCCGGGTGCGAGCCCCGTTGCCTGTTCTTGGGCTGGCTGGCCCGAGCGACGACCTCGTGGTTGACGCCCATGCCCTTGCCGAGGGGGAGCGGTGACGCCGCACCTCGCTGCGGGGAGCAACAGCGACGGCTCGGCAACCGTCGAGTTCGTCCTCCTGGGCGTCGCGTTGCTGCTGCCCCTCACCTACGTCCTGACGACAGTGCTCACCCTGCAACGCTCCGCCTACGGCCTCACCCAGGCGGCGCGCGAAGCCGCCCGCGGATACGTCACGACGCCGAGCGGCTCCGACGGCGCCGCCCGGGCGACTGCTGCCGCCGACCTCGCGCTCCGCGACCAGGGGATCGACCCGCGTCAGGTCCGGATCACCTTCGACTGCTCCGCGTCGCCATGCCTGAGCCCGTCTGGCCGGCTGACCGTCCGGGTCGATACCGTCGTCCCGTTGCCTTGGGTGCCCGAGCTGCTCGGCCGGCCGACCGCTGCCGTCCCGGTGTCGGCCGAGCACACCGAGATCGTCGACCCGTTCGCCCCGGTCCGCCCGTGAGCGGCCGCGACGGCACGCGCTCCTCGGACCAGGGCAGCATCCTCGTGCTCGTCGCGGGGTTCGTGGCACTCGCGATGCTGCTCATCGCCGTGGTGAGTGACGTGTCGGCCTTGTTCCTCGCCCGCCGGTCGCTGGCGGCCACCGCCGACGGTGCGGCGGCCAGAGCGGCCCAAGCAGTCGACATCGCCGACCTGTACACCAGGCGAGCCGGCGACGAACCGCTCCCGGTCACGACGGCGGCCGCCGGCCGGGCCGTCACCGAATACCTTTCGGCCCTTCCACGTGGCGGGCCGGAGGTCCGCGTGGTCGCCGTCACCTCCCACCGCGGCACTGTCACCGTGGTCCTCACGACGAGCGCAACGCTCCCGTTCTCGCGCTGGGTCTCCGCCGACCCGGCGGGCGTCGACGTGACGGCCGTGGCCGAGGCTCGGACCGTCGTCGCGCAGTAACCGTTCAGCTCTCCCTGATCTGGCCGACCCGACCCGCCGCCCAGTTTCAGCACCGCACCCGGTTCGCCCAGTCCGACGGCGGGAGGGTCGTTCGTCGCCGCTGTACTCTGACCGGTTGTGGCTGTCATCGAACCCTCTGAAGAGCTCGCCCTGCTCGACAACACCCTCAGCAGCGTCGAGACCGTCATGGACCTGCCGCGGTTGCGCACCGAGCTCGCGGACCTCAACGAGCAGGCGGCCGCCCCCGATCTGTGGGACGACCAGGAGCGCGCGCAGGCCGTGAACTCGCGGCTCTCGTACGCGAAGAACGACCTTGACCGGGTCGAGGGCCTGCGGCGCCGGATCGACGACGTCGCCGTGATGATCGAGCTGGCCGAGTCCGAGGACGACGCGGACGCCCGCGAAGAGGTCGAGACCGAGCTGAAGGCGCTGTCCAAGTCGATCTCCGAGCTCGAGGTGCGCACCCTGCTCTCGGGCGAGTACGACATCCGCGAGGCCTTGGTGACGATCCGGGCCGAGGCCGGGGGAGTCGACGCCGCCGACTTCGCCGAGATGCTGCTGCGCATGTACCTGCGCTGGGCCGAGCGGCACGGCTACCCGGTCGAGGTCTACGACACCTCGTACGCCGAGGAGGCCGGCATCAAGTCGGCGACGTTCGCGGTCAAGATCCCCTACGCCTACGGCACGCTCAGCGTCGAGCAGGGAACCCACCGGCTGGTCCGGATCTCGCCGTTCGACAACCAAGGCCGCCGCCAGACCTCGTTCGCCGGCGTCGAGGTGCTGCCGGTGGTCGAGACCACGGACCACATCGACATCGCCGAGGACGAGCTGCGGGTCGATGTCTACCGCTCGTCCGGCCCGGGCGGGCAGGGCGTCAACACGACCGATTCCGCGGTGCGCCTCACCCACCTGCCCACGGGCATCGTCGTGAGCTGCCAGAACGAGCGCTCCCAGCTGCAGAACAAGGCGAGTGCGATGGCGGTGCTCCAGGCCAAGCTGCTGGAGCGCAGGCGCCAGGAGGACCAGGCCCGGATGAACGCGCTCAAGGGTGACTCGTCGGGGTCCTGGGGCAACCAGATGCGGTCGTACGTGCTGCACCCGTACCAGATGGTGAAGGACCTGCGCACGGAGCAGGAGACCGGCAACACCACGGCGGTGCTGGACGGCGAGATCGACGAGTTCATCGAGGCCGGGATCCGCTGGCGCAGGCAGCTGAGCAACGCCTTGTAACGCTTGGGACACTCACAGTCATCCGAACGGCCACTCTTGGCATCCACTTGGTCTGCGCTGTGGACGGCGCCACCACTTCCGCCTTCGGATCTGCCAAGATACGAACAGGTTGAAGGCGGGTCGCAAGACCCGCCGGGGAGGCGTCGATCCGCGACCGCAAGACGGTCACCGTTCGCAGCAGCGAAAGGTCGCGGGAAGCCACTGGTGAGACCGGCCCCGAGTGGACTCTCTGGAGGCTTGTCGTGCAGACGCGCAACGTAGTTCGAGTCGGTCGTGTTCTCGGTGGGGCTGTCGCCACGCTCGCCGTGGTCCCATGGCTGGGCGCTGGCACGGCACTGGCCTCCCCCAGCTCCGACAGCGACTGCTCCACGATGCCCGGTGGCGTCGCTGCGACGGCCACCTGTGGGGTGCTCGGCACCAGCGGCGGCGAGGTCTGGGCCGCCCGTTCCAGCGCCAACGAGCTCAAGGTCAAGGTCTTCCTCGCCACCCCGCTCAGCGGCGCCGACCTCGTCACCTTGTGCGTGACGAAGGCGGGTGCCTACCCGCCCGGCTCTCAGTGCACCAGCGCGCCCGTCTTCTCCGGCACCGACACAACCATCAACTACCCGTTGGGGGCGTCGCTGATCAACGCAGCCGACCCGGTGTGGTTCGCGGTCACGGTGGGCAACACCGAAGTGGCCAACACCGCGCTCGGCCAGGGTCCCGCGACCCCGCGTCCGTCCGGCTCGCCGTCGGCGAGCCCGTCGAGCTCTAGCAGCTCGCCCAGCCCAAGCGTCTCGCCAAGCCCGAGCATCTCGCCGAGCGAGTCCACCTCGCCAAGCCCGAGCATCTCGCCGAGCGAGTCCACCTCGGTCAGCCCCTCGATCAGCGTCCTGCCGACCAAGATCCAGGGCAGCTCCAGCCCGGCGGTGGCCGGTCTGGCGCATACCGGTGGCAATGGCGAGATGGGCACCGTTCTCGCCTCACTGGCCCTGCTCGGAGTCGGCGGCGCGATGATCGCAGGCGCCCAGGCGCGGCGCTCCCCGGCCCGCCGGCACTAGTCAGATCCGCCCCTTGCGGGCAGCACGGACAAACTCGGCGCCCGAGCGACCACCAGTCCCTCGGGCGCCGCGCCGTCGTTCGCTGTGCACAAGTCCCCGCTGCGGCGGACGTAGACTGGCCGTGGCCGGTGCAGCATGAGCTTCCCCTCCTGCCCCCGAGACCGGTCCAACCACCACGTGATCAGATTCGACAACGTCACCAAGTTGTACGCGAGCCAGACCCGGCCCGCCCTTGAGGCTTGCACCCTGGAGATCGAGAAGGCCGAGTTCGTCTTCCTCGTCGGTGCGTCCGGCTCGGGCAAGTCGACCTTCCTGCGGCTGATCTTGCGCGAGGAGCGCCCGACGAGTGGCGACATCCACGTGCTCGGCAAAGACCTGGCCCGGCTCTCCAGCTGGAAGGTCCCCGCGCTGCGGCGGCAGATGGGCACGGTCTTCCAGGACTTCCGGCTCCTGCCGAACAAGAGCGTCTTCGAGAACGTCGCCTTCGCGCTCGAGGTGATCGGGAAGCCCACCCACTCGATCAATCAGGTCGTCCCCGAAGTTCTGGACCTGGTGGGCCTCGCGGGCAAGGAGGACCGCCGTCCCGACGAGCTCTCCGGCGGCGAGCAGCAGCGGGTCGCCATTGCTCGCGCGTTCGCGAACCGGCCTATGCTGCTCATCGCCGACGAGCCCACCGGGAACCTCGACCCGGCCACGAGCGTCGGCATCATGAAGCTTCTCGACCGGATCAACCGGACCGGCACCACCGTGATCATGGCCACGCACGACGCGGCCATCGTCGACCAGATGCGCAAGCGAGTGATCGAGCTCGAAGGTGGACACGTCGTCCGCGACCAGTCCCGCGGCGTCTACGGCTACTCCCGCTAGCGCGGCTGGCCCGAACGGCCGCTAGCGCGGCCAGCCACACCGCACCGCTGCCGGCAGGAAGTCCACCGGCCCGACCGCTAGGAAACCTGTATGCGTGCCCAACGAGTCGTCGCAGAAGTAGGCAGTGGCCTGCGTCGCAACCTCGGCCTCACCGTCGCCGTCGTCATCACGGTGTTCTCGGCTGCGCTGCTCGGTGGTGGCGCGCTGATGGTGCGCGACCAGATCAGCACCATGAAGGACTACTGGTACGACAAGGTCGAGGTGACTGTCTCGTTGTGCGGCGTCGGTGACACCGGGGTCCCGTGCAACGGCAAGGCTGTCACCGACGACGAGCGCTCCTCGATCGAGAAGGACCTCAACGCCCTGCCGCAGGTCGAGAAGGTCTACTACGAGTCGAAAGAGGAGGCGTACCAGCGCTTCAAGGAAGCCTTCAAGGACAGCGCGATCGGCCAGAACACCCCCGCCGACTACCTGCCCGAGTCGTTCCGGGTGAAGTTGAAGGACCCCACCCAGTACGCAGTCGTCAATGCGGCGTTCAGCGGCCGGCCGGGCGTCCACGACGTGCAGGACCAGCGCAAGATCTACGACACGTTGTTCAAGGGGCTGAATGCTTTCCAGGTATTCGGGGTCTTCATCGCCCTCGCGATGATGATCTCGGCAGTGCTGCTGATCGCGAACACGATCCGGGTGGCCGCCTTCACGCGGCGCCGGGAGACCGGGATCATGCGGCTCGTCGGCGCCTCGAACCTGTCGATCCAGCTGCCGTTCCTGCTGGAGAGCGCCATCGCGTCGGCTGCTGGCGCGCTGCTCGCGTGCGGCGGGCTCGCGGTCGGCAAGTACTACCTGATCGACAAGGTGCTGAAGCCGAACTTCCAGGTCGCGCGGTACATCGGCTGGGACAGCGTGTGGTCGGCGTCGGTCGTGGTCTTCATCGTGTCGATCGCCATCTCGTCGCTGGCCAGCATGGTCGTTCTCCGGCGGTACCTCCGGGTCTGAGCTCGCCCGGGCGCGGCGCACCCGCGCGCCCCGCACGTACACTCAAGAGATGTCCATCTTCTCCCGGCGTGCCCGCACCGGAGCGGCGTTCGTCGCCGTCGGTACGGTGGCGTTCGTCACCGGGATCGCCGTGTCGGGCGTGCCTCCGACCCCGGTGTCGGCCGCCAGTGCGCCGGTCGCGAAGCCGGGCGTCCTCGACGAGGCGGCGCAGCGAATCGCCCAGGGGGCCTCGCGGCCGATCGACCCGTCGGTGCTCGAGCGGGCCGCAGTCGAGGGCATGCTCAAGGCGCTCGGTGACCGGTGGTCGTCGTACTACACCCCTGCCGAGTTCGACTCGTTCAACGCTGCCCTCGAGGGTCGCTACACGGGAGTCGGCCTGTGGGTCCGGGCCCAGCCCGATGGTTCGTTCCTGGTCTCCAGCGTGCAGGCGGCTTCGCCCGCGGCCAGTGGCGGGCTCCAGGTCGGCGACGAGGTCACCGCGATCGCGGGCAACTCGGTGCTCGGCAACTCGTTGGGCGCTGTCGTCGCCGCCCTGCGGGGAGCCGACGGCAGCAAGGTGGCGGTCGGCTACCGTCGCGGCCATCAGACCGCGAGCGTCGTGCTCACCAGGGCGCTGCTCGTCGACCGAGACGTGACGGTCGACCGCCTTCGCGGGGACGTCCTCAGCATCCGGATCACGGCGTTCACTCGTGGCGTCGGGCGCCAGGTTCGCGACGCGCTGCGGAGCACCACCGACCACCAGGGAGGCGTCGTCCTCGATCTTCGAGGCAACCCGGGTGGGCTCGTGGACGAGGCGGTCGAGGTGGCCAGCTCGTTCCTCGACGGTGGCCCCGTGGTGTCGTACCAGCGGCGCGGCGACCCGACCACAGTGCTCGACGCGCTGACCAAAGGCGACACCAAGTCGCCGTTGGTGATCCTCGTCGACGACGAGACCGCCAGCGCCGCCGAGATCGTCACGGCCGCTCTGCAGGATCGCGGCCGCGCCGTCATCGTCGGCACGCGCACCTTCGGCAAGGGCTCGGTGCAGGAGCCGACGACCTTGTCCGACGGGTCGGCGCTGGAGATCACGGTGGGTCGCTACTTCACCCCGTCCGGCAAGATGATCGACGGAGTCGGGGTGTCGCCGGACATCTCGGTCGACCTGAGCTCCGCGCCCAAGGTCGCCGAACGGCGGGCCCTCGAGGTGCTCGGCGGGCTGCAGGCAGCGCTGACCACGAACGGGCGTGGCTGATGGCCCGCGAGCAGGGGCGCACGATGATCGCGCAGAACAAGAAAGCCCGGCACGACTACCACATCGAGGACGTCTACGAGGCGGGCATCGTGCTCCTCGGCACCGAGGTCAAGTCGCTGCGGGCGGGCCGCGCATCCCTGGTCGACGGCTTCGCGGCCCTGTCCGGCGGTGAGGTGTTCCTGCACAACGTCCACATCCCCGAGTACGACCTCGGCACGTGGACCAACCACGAGCCGCGCCGGGTCCGCAAGCTGTTGCTGCACAGGGCAGAGATCCGTCGGCTGGTCGGCGACACCAAGGAGTCGGGGCTCACGCTCGTGCCGCTTGCGTTGTACTTCAAGGACGGCAACGCCAAGGTCGAGATCGCGCTGGCCCGGGGCAAGAAGACCTACGACAAGCGGCAGTCCCTCGCCGAGCAGCAGGCCAAGCGCGAGACGGATCGGGCGATCGCCCACCGGGGACGCGCTCAGTAGGTCTAGCGTGAAGGTGTGCTGAAACGCCTAGCGGTCGTCCTGGCGCTGGGCCTGGCTGCGCTGCTGGGCACCTCGGGCACTGCCCTCGCCGACGAGTCGATCGATGGCTACGACGTCACGATCACGGTGGCGGCGGACGGCGGGTTCCACGTCCGCGAGGCGCTCAGCTACAACTTCGGGTCCGAGCAGCGGCACGGCATCCTGCGGACGATCCCCGTCCGCTACTCCTACGACGACACGTACGACCGCGTGGTCGACGTCTCGAACGTCCTGGTCACCAGCCCGAGCGGTGCCCCCGCCAACGTGGACACGAGCATCGACAGCGGCGTCCTCACGATGAAGGTGGGCGACCCGAACAACACCGTCACGGGAGAGCAGAAGTACGTGCTCGACTATGACGTCCGCGGCGCGATGAACGCGTTCAGCGATCATGCGGAGGTCTACTGGAACGTGATCGGACCGGAGTGGTCCGCGCCGATCCGGCTCGTGACCGCGACCGTCAGCGGGCCCGCCGCGGCCACGGTGGTTGCGTGCTATGCGGGCCCAGCCGGCAGCGGCCTGCCGTGCGACCAGGCAAAGATCGGCAGTGGCGGCAAGGGCGTGTTCACCCAGGCCGACCTGGGCCCGTACGAAGGGCTCACGGTCGCCGTCGCGCTTCCCGCCGGCAGTGTGACCGTGCCCCCGCCGACCCTGGCCGAGAAGTTCTCGGTCACCCGGGCGTTCGCAGCGAACAAGGTCACCGTCTCGGGTGCGCTGGCCGTTCTGCTGGTCGGTCTTGCCGGGATCGGCTACGTCGGCTGGACCCGGGGTCGCGACCGCCGGTGGCGGGGCCAGGTGCCCGGGCTCGACCCGGTCGCGGGCGCTCCGCAGGACGAGAGCACGAGCGAGGTCGTGCCGCTGTTCGGCGGGTCGAACACCGTCGTCGAGTTTGCTCCACCGCCCGAGGTGCGACCGGGTGAGGTCGGCACCCTGCTCGACGAGACGGTCAACCCGTTGGACGTCACCGCGACCATCGTCGACCTTGCGGTCCGCGGCTACCTCCACATCGAGGAGCTGCCCCGCGACCACTTCTTGGCCTCGCGCGACTGGCAGCTCACCCAGCGCAACCTCGCGGACGACACCCTGCGGGAGCACGAGAAGCTCCTGCTCGACGGCCTCTTCTCGGGACGTACGACCGTGCGGGTGTCCGAGCTGAAGCGCACCTTCTCGGCGACCCTCGGCAAGATCGAGGACTCGTTGTACAAACGCGTCGTCTCGGTGGGCTGGTTCGCCGGCCGGCCGGACCAGGTGCGCGGAAGGTGGTCGGCCCTGGGGGCGGTCTGCGTGGCGCTCGGCGGCGGGTTGACCTACGTGCTGGCCACCAGGACGCACCTGGGGCTGCTCGGGGTGGCGGCAGTGCTCGCCGGCCTGGTGCTGATCGTGGTGGCCCGCAGGATGCCTGCCCGTACGGCGAAGGGGTCCGCGATGCTGACCCGGCTGCTCGGGTTCCGGCAGTACATCCGAACGGCCGAGGCCGAGCAGCTGAAGTTCGAGGAGCGGACCGACGTGTTCTCGCGATACCTGCCCTACGCGATCGTCTTCGGCGAGACTGACCGCTGGGCGAAGGCGTTCGCGTCGCTCGGCACGGCAGGGCCGGGCGGGCAGGCGGTACCGCTCGGCTGGTACGCCGGGCCAGTGGGCTGGAACTTCGGCAACTTCGGCTCGTCGATGCGGTCGTTCTCCGACACGACCGGGGGCGCGGTTGCTGCCACCGCGGCGTCGTCCGGCGGATCCGGTTTCAGTGGGGGCGGCTCCGGGGGCGGCTTCGGTGGCGGTGGAGGCGGGTCCTGGTAGTGGTAGTGGGCGCGCTCGGCTACCCTGGAAGGACAACTGCACAGGGGGTGAACGGTTTCGACTTCGTACGTCGAGACAGGGGAAGCGGGCCGAGGAACCCAGGAATGATCTCGTTAACCACTGCCTGGAAAACAATAAGCGCCAATACAAACCGCGCTGACTTCGCTCTCGCTGCCTAATTAGCAGCTAGAGCACATGAGGTCCGTCAGCCCGGGGTCGCCTCCGACCCGGGATCTGGCGTCGCTAGGAGGCTCCACCTGGGGTCCCGGTCACGGGGACCTCAGGAAAAACCAACAGTGACTGAGCCTGTCGGCAGCGCGCCTGCGTGACTGCCGGGGCTGAGAAAAGCGAAGCAGGCTGCGCCCGGAGAAGCCCTGAATTTACGCCGAAGGACGCGGGTTCGATTCCCGCCACCTCCACCATGACAGCCTTACTAGAACTCTCGCCCAAAAGAGCGAGCGCTAGCAGGTCTGTCGAGGTCCAAGATCGCCAAGCGGTGCCCCTCGGGGCGCCGCTTGCGCGTGTTGAGACCCGGCGCCGCTCGTAGCGCGCACGGGACGACCGCAAGCCCAGCAGGGCGTCGAACGGTTCGGCGAAAAGCTCCGAGGTCACCACGCCGTCGTCGGCGTAGAGCTTCTTGTAGATCGCATGGTTGATCATTCGGCGTCCTTCGTCGCTGGACTGCCGGTAGAGCGACTGGATGTCGTCGATCAGGCCGATCGCGTCGCGTAGGACTGCTGCGCCAGCCGCCAGGTTCGCGATAGTCCCCGCGGCGGTCTTTTCGATCGCGGCTCGCTTGTCGGCAAGGCTCGCGAGACGGGTTCGGATTTTGGCGTTGGCGACTTTGCCCTCGGTGGCGAGGTCGAGCAGGTTCTCCTCGGCGGTCTCAAGCTCGCGGAGTTGCGCGGCCCGTTGGGCGGCGAGAAGACGTTGGGTGCGCTCGTCGTCGGCCAGCGTGGCGTCGAGAAGGTTGCGGAGCCGGTCGGCGATGCCCTCGGGGAGCCGTACGTGGGCGTAGTTGCTAAGGATGGCGTCCTCGATCGCCTCCACCCGCTGATAGGCCGATGAGCACTGGCCGGACTGGGTGGCTCGGCAGAAGTAGTAGAAGTACTCGCCCCCGGAGGCGCCAACGCTGCGCTGGAGGAGGAGGCGAGACTCAACGCCACGGTCGTGGCAGGCGCCACACCACAGCGTGCCCTTGAGGTAGTGCGGGTGTTTGCGGTCGCGTTCGACGGCGCTGGCGTGCCCGTCCATGACGAGCTGCACCTGGTCGAACAGCTTGCGGGTGATCAGGGGCACGTGACGTCCGTCAAACTGCTCGCCCTTGTACGTCACGACGCCGGTGTAGAACGGGTCGCGCAGGATGACGGCGAGTTTGGTCATGGAGACCGGCCCGGACGGCCAGCGACCACTCGCACGGGTACGGAGGCCGCGCCTGTCTAGCTCGGCGTGCAGGGTCTTGAGGGTGTGGTTGCCGGTGGCGTAGAGCTCGAAGGCTTGGACGATGAACGGCGCCCGCTCCGGGTCGACCTCGATGGTGCGGATCTCGCGGCCTTCGGTGGTGTCGCGCACGTTGAGGTAGCCGAGTTTGGCGCGGCCGACGCTGCCACCGTTCTTGATCTTCTGACCCATCTTGTAGCGGATGTCGGCGCCGTCGGAGCTGGAGCGGTACTCGTTGATCGCGGCGAGGATGCCGTGCATGAGTTGCCCGGAGGGGGTGGCGTCGATGTTCTCCTGGGCGGAGACCAGGGTGACGTCGTAGGCCTTGAGGGCCACCATGACTTTGACGTCGTCGATGCGGTTGCGGTTGAGCCGGGACAGGTTGTAGACGATGACGGTGTCGACGTCACGCTCGGTCTTGAACCGTTCGAGCATCTGTTGGAAGATCGGGCGCTTCTCCATCGTGGTTGCGCTCTTGCCCGGTTCGACGTACTCGTCGACGACTTCGATGCCGAGCTGTTGGGCCTTGCGTTGGCAGGCCTCGCGTTGGGCGGGGATGGAGATGCCCTCGGGGTCGTAATCGGTCTTGACCTGTCCCACGGTCGAGACACGCAGGTAGAGGACGGCGCGCTTCACGTTGACCTCCGGGGGTCGCTGGTGGGGATCAGGCCGAGCTGTTCGAGGCGGACTCGCATGGCGATCCAGGAGACGCCGAAGAGCCGTGCTAGCGACGGTACGTCTTGGATGCGGTCTTCGAAATAGGCCTGCTTGATCCACAGACGGGGGACCAGGAGGCATGCGGCTAAGTACTCGCACGACTTCTCCAGCCGGGTGACCGCGTCGATGGTGTCGGTGGCGGCCAGGGACAGGTCTGCGAGCGGGTGGTAGATGACGTGGGCGAGTTCGTGGCCCATGGAGTACCGCTGCCGGACGTGGGCTTCATCTTCGGCCACCAGGATGATCCAGCGGTTCCCGGCCCACTCGGTCCGCCCGGAGGTGCGTAAGCCCGGGGAGCGGCGGATCTCGACCCGGGGGAGCTCGGTCAGGATCTGCTCGATGGGCACCGGCGGTCCGGCGACGGTCATGAGCTTCAGCAGGCGGGTGGCCTGACGTTCCAGGACCTGGCGGCTCTCGGTAGGGGTCAGGGGTCGGGGCGGGACGAGGTCGCGGACTTGTGCCAGGACGCTACGGTCGGTGATGGTCTCCTCGGGCATGGCTTCCCTCCTCTCGGGCGTTGGTTGTGATCCAGCGGTCTCGTAGAGCTTGGAAATACTCATCCAGTTGGGCGACGGCTTGTTCGGGCATCCCGTACTTGGTGCGCAGGTAGGGCGCCAGCTCGGGGAGGCCTTCGGGCATGAGGTAGCCGGCCAGGGAGTAGAGGTCTTCAATGTCAGCGTCCAGGGCGCGGGCCAGGCGTTGTAGGTGTTCGGGTCGCGGCGAGTCGATGTGCCCGGTCTCCAGACGGCTGACCGTCGACGGAGTCAGACCACTGAGATCGGCCAGCCGGCGCACGGTCAGACCGTCAGCGTCTCGCAGACGACGGAGTTCGTCACTCAGTTTATGTCGCTCATTCGTTTCCACGGCTGTCCCTATTTGTCAGCAGTATGCGCCGATTGTCTCGGGAACGCAACGGCAATACTGGCAATCTGATTCTTATTACTCTAAGATGACTTGAGAATGACTAACCTCAAGTTTCGAAAATGATTGTCTATTTCCAACGTCCCTCAATTCTGACCGCAGCAACGTGCAACGCTGCCGGGAAGGATTGGTCCATTGGCTGGCCACAAGTCGCTCTGATAGTACATCCAGAGAATATCTGCAACTCTGGTAGCTATGTCGAAATATTACCGATCGGCTTCGCCACGACGCTGACGGCATTCTTGGTGTTAGGGGCTGCTGCTGCCGTGGCAGGTCGCCGGCTGCGTCGCCGTCGAGCCGGCCAGCGCTAGACCTTGTAGCGGTGACTCCGTTCCGATACCTTGTCGGGCGTGAGACAAACGAGGGATACCTCAACTATCGTGCTCAGACGATCTGTGGGCTCGATCGGTGTTTTGCTGGTGACCCTTGTCTTGGCCCTGCTGACCGCCCCGCCTGCTCAAGCCATCTCAGGCGGCTCCTCTGTGCCTG
>JBBQWS010000048.1:0-25765 GCA_038210415.1 Actinomycetes bacterium | reverse complement strand
GGTCACGCGGCCGTGCGGTGAGCCCGAGCGGCGCCAGGCCGGCAGCGATCGCGCCGGACGACACCAGGACCAGCTCGCACCCGCCGACCACCCGGCCGGCCAGCACGTCGACGAGGGCGTCGACCCGCGCGTCGTCGATGCCGCCGCGAACGGTGGTGAGCGACGAGGAACCGACCTTGACGACGATGCGTCTGGCGCTTCGGACGACCTCTCGCACGGGCCTACCGTCCCTCGAGCCGCGTGTCCGTGCCTCGGGGCCCCAGGTGCTCGGCCCCGGCGTCCAGCGAGGGTTCCCAGTCGAACACGACCCCGCCCTCACCGCCGATGACGACGTCGTCACCGGGCTGAGCGCCGGCAGCCCGCAGGGCGTCCTCGATGCCGAGGCGGGCGAGGCGTTCGGCGAGGTAACCCACGGCCTCGTCGTTGGAGAAGTCGGTCTGGCGTACCCAGCGCTCGGGCTTCTCGCCGCGGATCACGTAGTAGCCGTCCTCGACGGTGATCTCGAACCCGCTGTCGTCGACCGCCTTGGGCCGCAGCACGATCCGGGTGGCCTCCGGGGCCGGCGCCGCCGCGCGGGCCGCGGCCACGACCTCGGCCATGGCGAACGAGAGGGCGCGTAGCCCCTCATGGCTGGCGGCGCTGACCTCGACGACCGTGAGACCGCGCGCCCGCAGCTCCTCGGTCACCAGGTCGGCGAGCTCGCGCGCCTCGGGAACGTCGATCTTGTTGAGCGCCACGAGGCGCGGCCGGTCGGCCAGGCCGCCGTAGGCAGCGAGCTCCTCCTCGATCACGTCGAGGTCACTGATCGGGTCGCGCCCCGGGTCGAGCGTGGCGCAGTCGAGCACGTGCACCAGCGCCGCACAGCGCTCGATGTGGCGCAGGAACTCCAGGCCGAGACCCTTGCCCTGGCTCGCACCGGGGATCAGCCCCGGCACGTCGGCAACGGTGTAGCGGGTGTCGCCGGCTTCGACGACGCCGAGGTTGGGCACCAGCGTGGTGAACGGGTAGTCGGCGATCTTCGGCCGCGCCGCCGAGATCGCGGCGACGATGCTGGACTTGCCGGCGCTCGGGAACCCGACCAGCCCGACGTCGGCGACGGTCTTGAGCTCGAGCACGACGTCCCGGGCGTCGCCGGGCTCGCCGAGCAGCGCGAATCCGGGAGCCTTGCGCCGGGGAGAGGCCAGCGAGGCGTTGCCGAGGCCGCCACGCCCGCCCTGGGCCACGACGTACTTCGCGCCGACCCCGACGAGGTCGGCCAGGGCGGTGCCGTCGGCAGCGGTCACCACGGTGCCGTCGGGCACGCCGAGGGTGAGGTCGTCGCCGTTGGCGCCGCTGCGGTGGTCGCCTTGCCCGGGCTTGCCGTTGGTGGCCTTGCGGTGCGGGCCGTGGTGGTAGTCGAGGAGCGTGGTCACCTGAGGGTCGACGACGAGGGTGACGTCACCGCCGCGCCCGCCGTTGCCACCGTCGGGCCCGCCCAGCGGCTTGAACTTCTCCCGGTGCACCGATGCGCAGCCGTGGCCGCCGGAGCCGGCGGAGACGTGCAGGACGACCCGGTCCACGAACGTGGTCACGGCGACGCCTCCTTGCTCGGCCCGGTGCAGCTGGGCGGGTGGTGCCAGAAACGACGACGAGGGCGGCACCGGATCATCCGGGCCCGCCCTCGGCTACGTCGTGGACGACGGTGCGGCGCTACTCGGCGACGACGATGTTGACGACCCGACGGCCGCGACGGGTACCGAACTCGACCGCGCCCGCAGCGAGGGCGAACAGGGTGTCGTCACCGCCCCGACCGACGTTGACGCCGGGGTGGAAGTGGGTGCCCCGCTGGCGGACGATGATCTCGCCGGCGTTGACGACCTGCCCGCCGAACCGCTTGACACCGAGCCGCTGGGAGTTGGAGTCGCGCCCGTTGCGGGTGGAGGATGCGCCCTTCTTGTGTGCCATGAGTCAGCCCCCTACTTCGTCTCGATGCCGGTGACCTTGACCACGGTCAGCTTCTGACGGTGTCCCTGCTTCTTGCGGTAGCCGGTCTTGTTCTTGTACTTCAGGATCGTGATCTTGGGGCCCTTGGTCGCCGCCACGATCTCACCGGTCACCGTGACGCCGGCGAGTGCCGTCGCGTCACTGGTGACGGTGTCTCCGTCGACGAGCAGAAGAGCCGGGAACTGGACGGAGGAGCCAGCCTCACCCTGAAGACGGTCGACCTCGAGGACGTCGCCGACAGCGACCTTCTCCTGGCGTCCACCGGCACGGACGATCGCGTACACCGAGGTGCTCCCAACTTGCTCGTTCGACGGGCGCCCAGCGGCCCTGAGCAGGGCGCGGACGAACGCGGCGCGCGCTGCACGCCGAAGGGCCAGGGTACGGCGGCGGTGGTGCGAGGGTCAAACCGGGCGGGCGCCACCGCCCATCAGCTCGGCCAGCCGCACGATCCGGTCACCGACGAGCTCGGCCTCGGTGAGGTCGTGGGTGACATGGACCGCCGGAGTGCCCAGCCGGTGCAGCAGCGACCGGACGTCGTGGGCGAGCCGGTCACGCAGCTCGCGGTCCAGCGCACCGAACGGCTCGTCGAGCAGGAGCAGCCGGGGCCGCGGCGCGAGCGCCCTGGCCAGCGCCACCCGCTGCGCCTCTCCCCCGGACAACGTCGAGATCGATCGGTCGTCGAACCCTTCGAGGTCGACCAGCGCCAGCAGCTCGGTCACGCGGTCGCGCCGGGCGGCCGGGGGGAGTTCGCCGAAGCGCAGCGCGTAGCCGACGTTGTCGGCCACACCCAGGTGTGGGAAGAGCAGCGCCGACTGGAACACGAGCCCGATCCCGCGTCGGTGCGGGGGCACGCCCGCCTGGTCGACACCGTCCCAGCGGACCGTCCCAGCGTCCGGGGGCAGCAGCCCGGCGACGATCTGCAGGAGGCTGGACTTGCCCGATCCGCTCGGCCCGAGCAGGCAGACCACCTCGTCGGGTGCCACCTGCAGCCGGACCCGGTCGAGCAACGGCAGCCCGTCGTACGACAACGAGACATCGTCGATCGTCAGGCCGCTCGTCATCGGATCCGGCCCTGGTCGAAGCGGGACACGGACAGGACCACCCCGCCGGTGAGCACCATCAGCAGCGTCGCCAGGGCCATCGCGGCCCCGTACGACGTCTCGCCCGGGCGCGACAGCAGCCGCACGATCTGGACCGGGAGGGTCGGGGTGTCGGACCGGGCCAGGAACGCCGTCGCGCCGAATTCCCCGAGCGAGACTGCGCAGGCGAAGCCCGCCCCGACGCCCAGCGCCCGGGCCAGGTGCGGCAGGTCGACGGTCGCCCAGGCACGGATCGGCGGAGCACCGAGCGTCGCCGCCACCTGCCGCAGCCGCGGGTCGATCGAGCGCAGGACCGGGAGCACGGAACGGAGCACGAGCGGGGCAGCGATGAGGGAGTGTGCGATCGGCACGATGATCCAGGAGCCGCGCAGGTCGAGCGGGGGTCGCGCGAAGGTCAGCAGGATGCCGAACCCCACGGTGACCGCGGAGGTCCCCAGCGGCAGGCTCACCGCGGCGTCCAGGAGCCGTCCGCCGTGCCGGGCGTACGCCACCGCGCAGGCCGCCAGCCCGCCGATCAGCACAGCTACGACGGCGGTGACCGCGGCGTACTGCAGCGAGACGCGCAACGAGTCCAGGGGCGCGGAGTAGCGGGTCGTTCCGGCGTCGACGGACCACAATGCCCGCCACCACGCGAGCCCGAATCCGTCGCGCACCCGCACCGACGCCAGGACCAGCGCCGCGAGCGGGGCGACGACGAGCACGAACATGACGGCGAGCGTGCTGGTGAGCAGGGCCAGCTGGCCGACCGAACGCGGACGGGTGAGCGTCTCCGCCGCGTCGGGACGCAGCGACTGGGCCACGGCCGCGCGCGCCTGGAGGCGGGCGGACACGAGCAGCACCAGCGCCAGGCAAGCCAGCTGGAGCACGCCCAGCACGGCCGCGCCCGACAGGTCGAGCAGCTGGGCGGTGCGCCGGTAGATCTCGACCTCCAGCGTCGTCGTCCCAGGACCGCCGAGCACCAGCACGACCCCGAACGAGGTGAACGTGAAGAGGAAGACGAGGGCGGAGGCCGCCGCGACCGCCGGGCGGAGCAGCGGCCAGGTGACGGTGCGAAAGGCCCGCCAGGGCGACGCCCCGAGGGTCCGGGCTGCCAGCTCGTACCCGGGGTCCAGGTGTGCCCAAAGCCCGCCCACGACGCGCACCACGACCGCGTAGTTGAAGAAGGCGTGGGCCAGCACGATGGCACCCAAGGTGCCGATCCACTCCGCCGGCAGCAGCGCCCGGAACGCGAGGCCCACGACCACTGTGGGCAGCACGAACGGCACCGTGACCGCCGCGAGGAGCGGCCGGCGACCGCGGAACGCGTACCGGTGCAGCACGAACGCACCGGGGAGTCCGACCAGGACCGTGACGGTCGTGCTCAGCACCGCCTGGACGACCGTGAAGCGAACGATGCGCCAGATGTCCGCCCGGCCGAGAAGGTCGAGGCCGTTACCGCCGACGCCCCGGCCGAGGATCGTCAGCAATGGCCAGCAGAAGAAGACCGCGAGGAACACCGCGGGCAGCAGGCCCAGCAGCCAGGCCGGCAGCGGCCCCTTCGGCGGGGGCCTCCTGGTCACCGGGCGAGATGCTGTGACCACGCGTCGATCCAACGATCACGGTTCGCGGTGATGTCCTCCGGTGCAAGGGTCAGCGGCGCGGGCGGCCTCGCGGCCCACTTCACGAATACGTCGGGCAGCGGGGTGCCGACGACGGCCGGGTCCACGAACATCGAGAGCGGCTCGTCGCGCTGGAACGGCTGGCTGAGCAGGAAGTCGACGAAGGCGCGGGCCGCGTCCTCGTGCCTGGTGCCACGCAGCACGCCGGCGAACTCGACCTGCCGGAAGCATCCGTCGATGAGCACGCTGGTCGACGGCTTCGTGGGCTTGGGATCGGTCGCGTAGACGATCTCGGCGGGCGGGCTCGAGGCGTAGCTGACGACGATGGGTCGCTTGCCGCCCTTGCCTCCAGCCGAGAACTCTCCTTCGTACGCCTCGGTCCAGCCGTTCGCCACGGTGACACCGTTGGCCTTGAGCTTGTCCCAGTACGACAGCCAGCCGTTCTCGCCGTAGCGGGCGACCGTGGCGAGCAGGAACGCCAGCCCGGGTGACGACGTGGCCGGGTTCTCCACGACGAGCAGCTCGCGGTACTTCGGGTCGATGAGGTCGTCGAGCGTCCGCGGCGGGGTGAGCGCGTGGGCGGCGAAGTAGCGGTCATCGAGGTTGACGCAGACGTCGCCGTAGTCGACCGGGGTAACAGCGTCTCCGGTCACCAGCGCGCGCAGGTCCGGCCGCACCGTGGCCAGCGCCGCAGGTCGGTACGGCGCGAACGTGCCTGCGTCGACCGCCCGCGACAGCAGGGTGTTGTCGACGCCGAAGAGGACGTCGCCCTCGGGGTTGCCGGCGGTCAGCACCGCCTTGTTCACGACGATGCCCGCATCGCCGTCGGTGACCACCTTGACGGTGATCCCGGTGCGGGCCGTGAAGTCGGCCAGGACCTGTTTGCTCACCGCGAACGAGTCGTGAGCCAGCAAGGTGATCGTCGTCGGCGCGAAGCTCGCCCGCGGCGCCGCGGTGACCGACAGGTCGGACGATGGGGCCACGGCGGGCCCGGCGCACGCGGCGAGACCGAGCAGGAGCGGCCCGACGGCAGCGCCCACCACGACGCGACGCGATATCGGACGGACGAGGAGGGGATGACGCATCGATACCTCCGCTGGCATTACCCAGATCAGGTTGAGGGTCGGTGGCGGCGGCCACCCTCTCAGCCCGGCGTCTACCTCCGAGCTCCCCTTGGTGCAATCGTCACCGTACCCCAGCCGGCGCGGCAGCGCCGACCGGGTACGGGGCCGAACGGTTGGACCTATCCGGCCGAAGGCGCGTCCGGTCGAGGTCCGTCAGCCGGAGCCGGCGCCCCGGCGGCCTTCTTCGCGACGCGACGGCGCCGGGCCGGCGGCTTGTCCGCCTCGAGGGCGGCATGCGGTTCGGCCGCCCCTATCGCGGTCAGGGGTTCGGCCGACTCGATCTGCGCAAGCGCAGGAGGAGCCTCGATGGCCAGCTCAGCCGCTGCCTGCTGGGACTTGCCCCGCCCGGACCGGCCGCGCCCGCCGCGAGCTCCTTTGGCCGGAACCGCCTCGACGACGGGCTCGTCAGGGGCCAGCGCCTGCAGCTCGGTCTCCGTCGCCGGCAGCTCCCCGGCTTCGGTGACGGCCTCGGCAGCGCTGGACGCCAGCTTGGCCGCCTGCGTCGCCTTGACGACCTTGGCCACCCGGGCGACGCGCTCCGCCTTGTCGACGGTGTCGTGCTGGTCGTGCCGTCCGCCCCGACCGGACCGGGCCTCGACGGGCTCCATGTGCACGGTGATCCCCCGGCCGTGGCAGTGCTCGCACGGCTCCGAGAACGACTCGAGCAGACCCTGGCCGATCCGCTTGCGCGTCATCTGCACGAGGCCCAAAGAAGTGACCTCGGCGACCTGGTGCTTGGTGCGGTCGCGACCCAGGCACTCGGTGAGCCGACGCAGCACGAGATCGCGGTTGGACTCGAGCACCATGTCGATGAAGTCGATCACGATGATGCCGCCGATGTCGCGCAGCCGGAGCTGGCGGACGATCTCTTCGGCAGCCTCGAGGTTGTTGCGGGTCACCGTCTCCTCGAGGTTCCCCGAACCCTTGCCGACGAACTTCCCCGTGTTGACGTCGACGACGGTCATCGCCTCGGTGCGGTCGATGACGAGGGAGCCGCCGGAGGGCAGGTAGACCTTGCGGTCCAGCGCCTTCGCGATCTGCTCGTCGATGCGGTGCTCGGCAAAGACGTCCTTGGCACCCACGTGCTTGCGGGCCCGGTCCATGAGGTCCGGAGCCACGTTGCCGATGTATCCGTCCACGACGTCCCAGGCCTCGTCACCGGACACGACCAGCTGGGCGAAGTCCTCGTT
Organism: Actinomycetes bacterium; assembly: GCA_038210415.1. Lineage (GTDB taxonomy): Bacteria > Actinomycetota > Actinomycetes > Prado026 > Prado026 > JBBQWS01. Next base: position 18,770 of record JBBQWS010000048.1, on the reverse strand, counting down.
GAACAGGTCGCGTACGACCCGCACGGTGAGGTCGGGCTCGCCATACAGCAGATCGGGAGCGTTGGCCGTCTTCGCCTTCTTCTGGATCACGTCCCACTGCGCCTGCAGCCGGGTGACGTCGCGGGTGAGCTGCTCCTCGGTCGCCCCTTCGGCAGCTGTACGCACGATCACGCCGGCCTCGTCCGGGACGATCTTCTTGAGGATGGCCTTCAGCCGGGTGCGCTCGGTGTCGGGCAGCTTGCGGCTGATCCCGCTCATGGAGCCGTCGGGCACGTAGACGAGGAACCGGCCGGCCAGGCTGACGTTGCTGGTCAGCCGCGACCCCTTGTGCCCCATCGGGTCCTTGGTCACCTGCACCAGGATCGAGTCACCGGACTTCATCACGTGCTCGATCCGGCGCGGCTGCCCGTCGAGCCCCGCAGCGTCCCAGTTGACCTCGCCCGCGTACAGCACCGCGTTGCGGCCGCGGCCGATGTCGATGAACGCGGCCTCCATGCTCGGCAGGACGTTCTGGACCTTGCCCAGGTAGACGTTGCCGACCATCGTGGCCGACGAGTCGCTGGCGACGTAGTGCTCGACGAGGACGTTGTCCTCGAGCACGGCGATCTGGGTCAGGTCGGCCTTCTGCCGGACGACCATGACCCGGTCGACGGCCTCCCGGCGGGAGAGGAACTCGGCCTCGGACAGGATCGGCGGACGACGACGCCCCGCGTCTCGGCCTTCGCGGCGGCGCTGCTTCTTAGCCTCGAGGCGGGTCGAGCCACGAACCGCAGTGACCTCGTCGCCGTCTCCGCGGGTGCTGCGCTGGCGCGGCTCCCGTGGCTCCCGCGGCTCGCGGGGCTCGCGGACGTGGACGACGGTGCGCTCCGGGTCGTCGACGGTGCCGTCCTCGGACGCCCCGCCACCGGCTCCGCGGCGACGCCGACGACGACGCCTGCTGCTCGCGCTGAGAGCGTCTTCGTCCTCGTCGTCGGTCACGACGCTGCTGCTGTTCTCGGCTCCAGAAGTCTCGGTCTCGGGGTCCTCGTGGTCGACCTGCTCGTCGCCCTCTGCTGCCTGGCCGCCTCCGCCGTCACCCTCGCCCGCGGGGCGACGCCGGCGGCCACGGCCACCGCGGCGACGGCGCTTGCGCGGTGCCCCGGTGCTCTCGTCGTCGCCCGCGTCGTCGGACAGGTCGTCATCGGACAGGTCGTCCGCGTCCTCGTCCGCCCGCGGGGTGCCCTCGGCGGTCCCGTCCTCGTCGTCGTCAGCGTCCTCAGCCCGCGCCTCGGCGAGCGCGGGGGCCTGGAAGAGCAGCTCAACCGGGGCGGCCGGCTCCTCGAACGGGACGGCCGCCGAGCCGTCCGGCGCCGAGGCGCTGAACAAGGGGGCGGGCGCCTTGCGGGTGCGCCGCCTGGGCGCCGCCGCTGCGGTCGCCTCGGCGGGCTCCGGTTCAACGGCGGCGGGGGCAGCGAGCACCGGCGCAGCCGGTGCCGCGGAGGGTGCAGTGTCAACCTCTACGTCAGGCTGAGCCGTCTTCCTGGCCCGCTTGCGCGGCGCCGGCGCGGACGGGGTGCTGGGGGCTGCGGCAGCGCTGGGGGCTGCGGCAGCGCTGGGGGCTGCGGCTGCACCGGGGGCCGGCTGACCGACTACCGGCGCGGGCGGCCCAGCCGGTCGAGAAGCGGCTCGGCGTCGGCGCGGGGTGCTCGGGCTGGCGGTGTCGGAGGATGCTGCGTCGTTCTCAAGCTCTGCCATGCGGTGGTCCTACTCCGGCCTCCGGGCGCCAGTGCGGCGCCGCGCGAAGACCCATGGTCTGGGACGACTCGCCCGGAAGGGCGGGCCGAAAGTCGGGAGGTGCCCTGCGGACGGTTACGCCCGGTCGGGAACCAGGGGGTCGGCGACCTCGGACCCTGCGGCGCCGAGCGGCCCCTGCGCCAGCCGGGTCACCTGAGCGGGAACCGGCGGCGCGAGGTCAGCCACCTGACACAACGCCGAGAGGACGTCGTCGGTGCGGACTGCCGGCGTGGTGTGCCGGACGACCAATCGAAGTATCGCACACCCGTCCGGATCGCCCGGGCTGCCCGCCCGTCGGCTGCCCGTGTCGGAGGCGTCCGGTTGAACGGTGAAGGCGGACACCGCCGCGCGAGCGTCGAACGTCCGGATGCCGTTCTTGGTCATCCGCTGCACCTCGACCTCCGACCTGGCGAGGAGCACGTCGACCGCAGCCTGCGCCTCCGCAGGTTGCACACCGGGCAGCCGGATCTCGAAGACCGACGCCTCGAGCCGGTCGGCGAGGGCGCCCGGACCCGCGACCACGACCTCAAGGACGTCCAGACCGGGTGGCAACGACTCGTCGAGGGCCAAGCGGACCAGGTCGGGGTCGCACACCTGGGCCAGCCCGATCTCGACGTACTCCGCCTCGCTCGCGACACCGGTGGGCACGGCGTTCGCGTAGGACACCTTCGGGTGCGGTGAGAAACCTGCGCTATACGCCATCGGGACGGCGGCCCGGCGCAGTGCCCTCTCGAACGCGCGCTGGAAGTCGCGGTGGGAGGAGAAGCGCAGCCGGCCGCGCTTGGCGTAGCGCAGCCGCAGCCGTTGGACGGTCGGCGGCGGGGGCGGACCTTCGGGCTTGCGAGCAGCCATCAGGCGGAGGCACGCATGGCCACGGCGATCTGGGCAAGCGCGGCGTCGATCTGCTCGTCCGGCAGGGTCGGCAGCAGGTCGAGCCACATCGGCAGCATCGAGCCAAGCAGCTGCAGGGCGCCGAGCGGCCGGGGAAGGAACCACTGGTGGAAGTGCTCCCCGCCGTCGCCCCAGCGCGCCACGTGGACCCGAGCGACATCGCCGATCGACAGCACGGCCCGCTCGATCCTGGCGGTCATCGGCCGCAGCTCAGCGAGAAGCGGGCCGGGCAGATCGGCGTACGAGTCGTAGTGCTCGCGGGTGTTCAGCAGCACGATCCCCGGGATCGGGGTGTCGCGGTCGGCACTGATCCTCCAGTGCTCGTCAGTCCAGACGAACTCGGAGTCGGCCTTGCTGCAGTTCCAGCAGTCTGCTCCCCCCTCGCCGGCCCGCAGCGGCTCCGGGACGACGCGTGGCTCCAGCGGCTTGACCTGGACATCACCGGCGAACGGGAACCAGGAGTCGGCGACGAGCTCGGCCAGAGAGGTCACGCGTCGACCTCGGTGAGCACGACCGGCCGGGAAACCACCTCGAGAGGGAGCATCGTCACCCCGGTCGGACCGATCTGGATCTGCGTGTCGAGCTGGGGGCACACGCCGCAGTCGTAGCACGGGGTCCAGCGGCAGTCCTCGACCTCGACCTCGCGGACGGAGTCCTGCCAGTCCTCCCACAACCAGTCCTTGTCGAGGCCGGAGTCGATGTGGTCCCAAGGAAGCACCTCGGAGAACTCGCGCTCGCGGGTCGTGAACCAGTCGACGTCGACGCCCGTGCCGGCCAGCCCCGTCTCAGCGCCGGCCATCCAGCGGTCGTACGAGAAGTGCTCGCTCCAGCCGTCGAACCGGCCACCGTCGGCCCACACCGCGCGGATGACCGCGCCGACCCTGCGGTCACCCCGCGACAGCAGGCCCTCGACGATGCCCGGCTTTCCGTCGTGGTACCGGAACCCGATCGACTTGCCGACCTCGCGGTCGTTCCGGATCGCGTCGCGGAGCTTGGCCAGACGCGCGTCCGTGGTCTCGGCGTCGAGCTGGGCCGCCCACTGGAACGGCGTGTGCGGCTTGGGTACGAAACCCCCGATCGAGACGGTGCACTTGATGTCGCGGGTGCCGGTGACCTTGCGGCCGGTGCGGATGACCTCGCGCGCCAGCTCGGCGATCTGCAGCACGTCCTCGTCGGTCTCGGTCGGCAGGCCGCACATGAAGTACAGCTTGACCTGGCGCCACCCTGCGCCATACGCCGCGGTCACCGTGTTGATGAGGTCCTGCTCGGTGACCATCTTGTTGATCACCTTGCGCATCCGCTCGCTGCCGCCCTCGGGAGCGAACGTCAGCCCGGAGCGACGGCCGTTGCGCGACAGTTCGTTGGCGAGGTCGATGTTGAACGCGTCGACCCGGGTGGACGGCAGTGAAAGACCGGTGTTGGTGCCTTCGTACCGGTCCGCGAGACCCTTGGCGAGCGGGGCGATCTCGGAGTGGTCGGCGCTCGAGAGCGACAGCAGGCCGACTTCCTCGAAGCCGGTCGCCTTGAGCCCCGCGTCGACCATCTGACCGATGCCGGTGATCGACCGCTCGCGCACGGGGCGGGTGATCATGCCGGCCTGGCAGAATCGGCAGCCGCGAGTACAGCCACGGAAGATCTCGACGCTCATCCGCTCGTGGACGGTCTCGGCCAGCGGCACCAGCGGCGTCTTGGGGAATGGCCACTCGTCGAGGTCCATCACGGTGTGCTTGCTCACCCGCCACGGCACTCCTGGCGCCGCGGGGACGACCCGCCGGATCCGTCCGTCCGGTAGGTAGTCGACGTCGTAGAACGCCGGGACGTAGACGCCGCCCGTCCTGGCCAGCCGCAGCAAGAGCTCGCGGCGCCCACCGGGTCGGCCCTCGGCCTTCCAGGCTCGGATCAGCATGGTGGCGGTGAGCACGGCCTGCTCGCCGTCTCCGACGATCGCTGCGTCGATGAAGTCGGCGATCGGCTCCGGGTTGAACGCGGCATGGCCCCCTGCGATCACCAGCGGGTGCTCGTCCGTGCGATCGGCAGCGAGCAACGGGATCCCGGCGAGGTCGAGCGCCGTCAGCATGTTGGTGTAGCCCAGCTCGGTCGAGAAGCTCAGGCCCAGCACGTCGAAGGCGCCGACGGGGCGGTGGGCGTCGACCGTGAACTGCGGCACTCCGTGGGTTCGCATCAGCGCCTCGAGGTCGGGCCAGACGGAGTACGTACGCTCGGCCAGCACGCCCGACTGCTCGTTGAGCACCTCGTACAGGATCTGGACGCCCTGGTTGGGCAGGCCGACTTCGTACGCGTCGGGATACATCAGGCACCAGCGCACGTCGCAGGCGTCCCAGTCCTTGATCGTCGCGTTGAGCTCGCCGCCGACGTACTGGATCGGCTTCTGCACGAACGGGAGCAATGCCTCGAGCCGGGGGAAGACGCTGTCGACTGGCATGCGGACCAGGCTACCCGTGCCCCCGCCATCCGGCCTTCCCCCATGTTGATCTTGAGCATCGCAGGGCCGCCTTCGGCGTGTCACCCACGCAATGCTCAAGATCAACACAAGAAAAGGGGGGGTCAGGAGGAGCGGCGCATGTGGACGTTCTGAAGCAGCCCGAGCGCCATCATCGTCGCGAACATCGACGACCCGCCGTACGACACCAGGGGCAGCGGGACGCCGGTCACCGGCATGATCCCGAGCGTCATCCCGATGTTCTCGAACGCCTGGAAGGTGAACCAGCACACGATCCCGGTGGCCATCAAGGTGCCGAACAGGTCCTCGGCCCGCACCGCGATGCGCATCGCCCGCCAGAGCACGACGCCCAGCAAGACGATGATCAGACCGGCCCCGACAAAGCCGAGCTCCTCACCCGCCACGGTGAACACGAAGTCGGTCTGCTGCTCCGGGACGAATTTCCCGTTGGTCTGGCTGCCCTTGAACAAGCCGGTGCCGGACAGCCGACCCGAGCCGATCGCGATCGTGGCCTGCCGGACGTTGTAGCCGGCGCCCTGCGGGTCGAGGTCGGGGTTCGCGAACGCAGCGAAACGGTTCACCTGGTAGTCCTTGAGCACCCCCAGCTTGATCGCCATCCCGGCACCGGCACTACCGAGCAGCAGCAGGCTGACGATCCACCGGGAAGGCGTGCTGGCCACCGCGAGGACGCCGAGGATGATGACGCCGATCACGATCGTGGTCCCCAGGTCGGGCTGCAGCATGATCAGCGTGATCGGGACGAGGGCGACGCCGAGGGCGGTGCCGACGTCCTTGAGCCTCGGCTCGGTCTCGGCGTCGCGACGCTCGGCGAGCAGCATCGGCAGGGCGACGCACAGCGCGACCTTCGCGAACTCCGACGGCTGGATCGAGAAGCCGGCCGGCAGCTGGATCCACGAGTGGGCACCGTTGATCGTCGACCCGATCCCCGGCGCCAGCACGGCGATCAGACCCAGCACGGACGCCACGTACACGAACGGTGCGTACGCGCGCAGCGAGCGGTAGTCGAACAGCGCCGTCATCGCGCCCAGCACGAGGCCCAGCGAGATGTTGATCAGATGCTTGCGGAGGAAGCCCTGGGGGTCGTGCCCGAGGTCGAGCTCCTTCTGCTTGGTCGCAGACCAGACCAGCATCGTGCCGATCGCGAGCAGCGCCATCGACGCGACGACCAGCACCCAGTCGAGCCGACGCAGGACCGACTCGCGGTCGATGGCCCGGGACGCCAAGGATCGACCGCGACTGCCCAGGCCGGTCGCGGCCGAGGGGTAGCCGGAGGTCACAGCGGACTCGCCCGCGAGCGCCGGGCCGAGCCAAACCCGAGAGCTGCGCCGATGGCCGGCTCCGCCACCGCGGGGCTCGAGCCCGAGGGCCCCGGACCGGACGGGCTGCTCGAACCCGACGGCCCGAGCGTCCTGACCGGCGGCACCGGGGCCTTGGAACCGGGCGGCAGGATCCGGCCGTCGTAAGCGAATACCGGCAGCCCGACCGGCAGCACGCCGCCCGACAGGATCGACAGCTTGGGGTTCGGGACCGACGCGCCCTTGATGCCGAGCAAGGCGCGGTACAGATCGTTGACCGACTGCCCCGACGTGAGCGCGCCGGTGCCACCCTGCGACACCATCATGACGATCGCGTACTTCGGCGCACCCTTGGCCGCGTTGGCCGGGCCGTACGACGCGAACCAGCCGGTGGTCTGCTTGCCCAGCACCTCGGCGGTTCCGGTCTTCGCCGCGATCGGCACCTGGGCCAGCGGGAACCCCCTGAACGGGTACCGGCCCGTGCCGTCGGTCGTGACACCGGGCAAGGCGTCCTGCAGGAACGCCAAGGTGCTCGCCGAGATCGGCAGCCTGCCCTCGGACTTCGGGGTGAACCGCTTGACCAGGGAGCCGTCCGGTCCGAGGACGGCCTTGGCGACCTGCGGCTGCCAGAGCGTCCCGCCGTTTGCGATGGCGGCGTACAGCTGGGCCATCTTGATCGGCGTGAACAGCGTGTCGCCCTGGCCGATGATGAAGTTGACCGCGTCACCGGCCTTGTAGGCGCCACCGCTCGGCGCGCAGTTGTCGCGAGCGAACGCCTGCAGCTGGAGCGCCCGGTTGCGGTCGGTCTTGGCGATCTCCGGGTACCCGTTCTGAGCCCGCGAGCAGTAGGTGGCGCGGTTCGCAACCCAAGTGTCGTAGCGGTCCTTGCGGGTCAGGATGCTGCCGGTGGCCTCGGCCGGCAGGTCGATCCCGGTCTTCTTGGCGACGCCCCAGGCGAGCGCCTCGTTGACCACGATGTCCTTGGGCTGGCTCGGTTTCAGACCGCCGTCGGCGATCCACTGGCCGAACGCCACCTTGTAGAAGACGGTGTCGCACGAGACCTCGATCGCCTTCTTGAGCGTGATCTTCCCGAACGCCTCACCCTCGAAGTTGCCGTAGACGCTGGACCCGACGTTGTACGAGGGCGGGCACTCGTACGGTCCGACCGTGCTGTAGCCATGGTCCAGCATCGCCGACGCCGAGATCACCTTGAACGTCGAGCCCGGCGCGTAACGGCCGGCCAACGCCCGGAAGCTCAACGGCTGGCCGGAGGCGTCCGAGGTGAGCGAGGAGTACTCCTTGGCCGTGGCGCCACCGATCCAGATCGACGGGTCGTACGTCGGGACACTGGCCAGCGCGACCACACGACCCGTGTTGACGTCCAGGATGATCCCGGACGCCGAGTCGGCGACGTAGTTCTTGCGCGTGTTCTTGTCGTACTGGCCCCTGGCCCGGGCGATCGCGGCGAGCAGCTGGTCCTCGAGCGCCTTCTGCACCGTGGCGTCGATGTTCGTGACGATGTTGTCGCCCGGGGTGGCCGGGGTCTCGCTGACGGTGCCGGTGACGCGACCGCCGTAGTCGATCGCGACCTTCTTCACCCCGGGAGCTCCGCGAAGGTACTGGTCGTACTCCGCCTCGAGGCCGGCCTTGCCGACCTGGTCCGACGCGTAGAGCGGGCGGTCGGTGCTCTGACTCGCCGAGACCTCCTCACCGCTAGCCGGACCGATGTACCCGAGCAGGTGCGCGGCGTTGGCCTTGCTCGGGTAGGGGTACTCCCGGATGGCCTCGAAGTCGGCCGCGACCCCCGGGAAGTCCTCACCGCGCTCCATGATTCCGAGGGCCACGCTCGGGGGGACGTCCTTGGCCACGGGAATGGGCTGGAATGGCGAACCGCTCCAGCAGACCGGAGGCTTGGGAGCGCCCTTCTCGCCGCAGAGCTGGATCCGGCCGAGCAGCTCCTCACCGGTGACCTTGGCCGTCCTGGTGGACAGCCGCCGACCGAGGGCGTTCAGGACGCCCATCTCCTTGGCGGTCTTCATCCGCTCCAGGACGGTTCGGTCGAGGGTCACGACGAGAGTCGTCCGGTTGCGGACGAACGAGCGGCCCTGGTCGTCGAGGATCTGGCCGCGCACCGCGGTGGTGACGACACTGCGGACGCTGTTCTTGCTCGCCTCGGACTGGTACTGGTCGCCGGTGAGGATCTGCAGGAACCACAACCGGCCGAGCAGGGTGAGCAGCAGCGAAAGCACGAGCACCTGCAGCACCACCAGGCGCAGGCGCGAGCGATCCGTCACGAGTAAGGCTCCAACATCGAGAGACGGGCAGCGGAAAGCCCCCACGGTTGCGACGAGCAGCCGCGCGGATGCGTTCCCGTGACCCTCGTCACCTTCGTCCCCGAGCGTAGGTCGTGCTCACCTCGAACCGGCGGGCCAGCAGCATCACCACCGGCACGACGAACGGGCTGAGCAGTACGTCGTACAGCATGGCCGCCGGCACCGCCGACACGACCCCACTGGCGGTGACCCCGGGGTCGCCCAGGAGCAGACCGGTGGCGGCGTAGCCGACTGTGGCCAGGACGCTGCAACCCGCGACGATCACGATGGGCAGGAACACCGACCGCTCGGCGGCATCGCGCAGCCGGCCCGCGAGCAGGCCCACCAGGCAGAGCACCAGCGCCCATCGGCCCAGCGCCCCCGACGCCGGTGGAACGGTGTCGAGGAGCAATCCCCCGGCGAACCCGGTCACCATGCCAGCGGTCGGTCCCTGGACGAGCGCCAGGGCTACCACCACGAGCAGCACCAGGTCGGGGGTGGCCCCGGGCAGCCGCAGCGGAGCAAGCACAGCGGTCTGCAGCACCACAGCCGTTGCGAGCAGGACCGCGACCAGCAGGCCGCGCCCGAGAGTCACGCGGTCACGACTTCGAGGGGGAAGCGCTCGCGGACGGGGACGCGCTCGCGGACGGCTTGGGCGGCAGAACGGCATCACGCGGGTCTGTGCGGGGCCGCACCACGATGACGCCGACCAGGTCCAGCGAGGTGAAGCCGACGTACGGCGCGATCGTGCCCCGCTGCGCGACATCACCCGCGTTGGCCTGCACGCTGAGAACCTCGCCGATGGGGACACCGGCGGCGAAGAGGTCGGACCCGGCCGTCACCAGGCGGTCCCCGATCGACACTGGCGTGAGGTGGTCGAACGTCGTCAGCGTCATCGGGTCGAACCCGTGCCCCTGCACCGCCCCGATCTCGTTCGTCTTCTCCATCCGGATGCCGACCGCGAACTTCGGGTCGATCGCGAGAAGCACGACAGCCGTGGAGCCGGTCGTCGACTTGATCCGACCTACCAGCCCGTCGCCGTTGATCACGGTCATGCCGACCTTGAGGCCGTCCTGGGTCCCGGCGTCGATCAACGCCGTCCACGTGAAGGTCTGCGCTGCCCCGACCGAGATCACCCTGGCCGCGACGATCGTGTAACCGCCCCGGCCGGCCGTGCCCATCAGCCGGTCGAACTCGGCGAGCTTGGTCGCGGTGTAGTCGTCGGTGCGGACCTGCTCCTTCAGCGCGTCGTTCTGCGCCTTGAGCCGATCGAGCTCTGCCTGCTGGTCGCGCCCCAGTCCCCCGAAGAAGTCGCGCACCGGTCGGAAGGCGCCGGAGACCGCACGCTGGACGGGAGCGAATACTGCGGCCACCCCGGACCGCAGGCCTTGCACGGGGCCAGTGGTTGCGCGGCTGTCGAGGGCGATGAACGTCAACGAGGCCAGCAGGAGGACCACGAGGATGACCCTGGTTCGGCCGTTGTCCCTCATCGCTTGGTCCTGCCCCTTCCACGCACGTCACGGCATGCGCCGATGAGGGGAGCTCGCTCAGTCAGTGCCGCGGCTCGGAGATGAGGACCTGCTGCAGAGCCTAGAACTCCTCGACGCACTTGCCGGAACCGAGCGCAACACACTCGAGCGGGTTCTCAGCGATATGGATGGGCATCCCGGTCTCATGCCGCAGCCGCTCGTCGAGCCCCTTGAGCATCGCGCCACCACCGGTCAGGACGATGCCGCGATCCATGATGTCGCCGGACAGCTCGGGCGGGCACTTGTCGAGCGTTGTCTTGACGGCGTCGACGACCGCGTTGACCGGCTCCTCGACGGCCTTACGGATCTCGTCGCTGGAAACCACGATCGTCTTCGGCAGGCCGGTGACGAGGTCGCGGCCGCGGATCTCGGCGTGCGGCTCGTCGGGCATGGGGAACGCCGAGCCGATGGCCATCTTGATCTCTTCGGCGGTGCGTTCGCCCAGCAGCAGCGAGTACTCCTTCTTGACGTACTGGATGATCGCGTTGTCGAGCTCGTCGCCGCCGACCCGGATGCTCTGGGCCGTGACGATGCCGCCGAGGGAGATCACCGCGACCTCGGTGGTGCCGCCACCGATGTCGACGACCATGTTGCCGGTCGGCTCGTGCACGGGCAGGCCCGACCCGATGGCCGCAGCCATGGGCTCCTCGATGATGTAGACCTTGCGGGCGCCGGCGGCGTACCCGGCGTCCTTCACCGCGCGCTGCTCGACCCCGGTGATGCCGGAGGGTACGCAGACGACCAAGCGCGGCTTGGCCCAGTGACGACGCTTGTGGACCTTCTGGATGAAGTAGCGGAGCATCCGCTCGGTGGTGTCGAAGTCGGCGATCACGCCGTCCTTGAGCGGGCGGATTGCGACGATGTTGCCCGGGGTGCGGCCGATCATGCGCTTGGCCTCGGCGCCGACGGCGAGGATGCCGCCGGTGTTCTGGTTGATCGCCACCACGGACGGTTCGTTGAGCACGATGCCTCGCCCACGCACGTACACGAGCGTGTTGGCGGTACCGAGGTCGACGGCCATGTCCCGGCCGATGAAAGACATGTTGTTCGCCATGAGGCAGCGCGGACCTTCCGGGGAGTGTCACCCGCGCGGCGCACGTGCCACCGGGTATCACCATGGTAACGGCCGGATGGCTCCGGCCCGAACCCCGAGAGACTAGAGGGCCGGGAAGAAGATCCCGATCTCACGCGCTGCGGACTCCTCCGAGTCGGATCCGTGAGCGATGTTCTCGCCCATCTCGGTCGCGAGATCGCCGCGGATCGTGCCTGGGGCGGCCTTGATCGGGTTCGTCGCGCCCATCATCGTGCGCCAGGCCTCGATGACGGCGGGCCCTTCGACGACCGCCGCGACGAGCGGCCCGGACGTGATGAACTCCACAAGACTCGGGAAGAACGGCTTGCCGTCGTGCTCGGCGTAGTGGGCCCGCGCGACGTCGGCCGTCAGGACTCGCTGCTCGAGCGCGACGATGCGGTAGCCCCTGCGCTCGATCCGGCCGAGCACCTCGCCCACGAGACCGCGCGCGACGCCGTCGGGCTTGACCAGGACGAGGGTGCGCTGCAGCACGAGAAGCTCCTTGTGGAGGGCGGGCGGAACGACTGCGCAGCCTACCCGGGGATCAGCCGGTCGGTTGCTCGGGTGGAAACCGCTGCGCCTGGATCCGGGCGGCGCGGCCCGGCAGCACCAGGGCCAGCAGCCAGAGGCCGCCGAAGAGCAGACCGAGGAAGAACATGGCCGGCAGCAAGAACCCCGCGCCCAGGATCGCGAACTGGACGGCCGAGCCGAGGACGAAGCCGGCTCGCGTGCGCAGCAACCCTGCCGCGACCAGGCACCACAGGACGACGGTGAGGCCGCCCCACACGATCAGCCCGTGGTGGTCGTCGGTGACCGCCAGCCCCGCCGGGATCGCCAGGCCGACGACGACGGCCTCGAAGAACAGCACGCTGGAGCAGAGCACTCGCATGCAGTCAGCCTCTCAGCAACCGGCGTGCGTCGCCCGCGGTGACCACGGAGCCGGTGACGAGCACGCCGACGCTGCCCAGGTGGCTCGCCTCGTCGGCCTGGGCGATCGCGAAGTCGAGCGCGTCCGGGAGCCCGGGCCGCACCTCCACCCGGTCGGCACCGAAGACGTCGACGGCGACCTTGGCGAGCACGTCGAGGTCGAGGGCCCGCGGCGACAGCGAACGCGTGACGACGACCCGGTCCAGCACGGGTTCGAGCGCCTCAAGGACCCCACGGGCGTCCTTGTCGCCCAGCACCGCGACGACACCGATGAGCTGGTCGAAGGCGAAGTCCTCCATCAGGGCGGCTGCCAGAGCGCTCGCGCCGTGGGGGTTGTGCGCGGCATCGACGATGACCGTGGGGCCGCGACGCACGACCTCGAGTCGACCCGGCGAGGTGGCCGCCGCAAACCCTTCGCGTACCTGGTCGACGTCGAGCAGACCTCGACCCCCACCGAGAAACGCCTCGACTGCTGCCAGCGCAACCACGGCGTTGCCGGCCTGGTGGGCGCCGTGCAACGGGAGCAGCAGGTCGTCGTACTCGCCGCCGAGGCCACGCAGCTGGAGCAGCTGTCCGCCGACGGCGAGGGTCCGCGACAGGACCCCGAACTCCAGCCCCTCGCGAGCGACGGTCGCGTCGACCTCCACTGCCCGCCGCAGCAGCACCTCGGCGGCTTCCAATGACTGCTGCGCCAGCACGACGATGCTGTCGCGCTTGATGACGCCTGCTTTCTCACCGGCGATCTCGGTCACCGTGTCGCCGAGATAGGCCTGGTGGTCGAGGGAGACAGGCGTGACGACAGCGACTACGGCGTCGGCGACGTTGGTGGCATCCCAGCTGCCACCCATGCCGACCTCGACCACGGCGACGTCCACGGGAGCGTCCGCGAAGACGACGTAGGCGAGAGCGGTGAGGACCTCGAAGTACGAGAGGGGGTGCTCGTGCCGGGCATCCACCAGCCCCAGGAAGGGCGCGAGCTCCTGGTACGCCGCGACGAACTTCTCCTCCGGGATCGGCTCGCCCTCCAGCGTGATCCGCTCGGTGACCGACTCGAGGTGCGGGCTGGTGTAGCGGCCGACCCGAAGCCCGAACGTGCGCAGCAGGCCGTCGATCATGCGAACCGTCGAAGTCTTGCCGTTGGTACCCGCCACCATGATCACCGGGACCGCTCGCTGCGGGTCGCCCAGCAGGTGCATCAGGTCCAGGATGCGGTCGAGCGAAGGGTCGAGCTGAGACTCCGGCCAGCGTACGGCGAGGGCGGCTTCGACGTCGACCGTGCTGAGTGGTTCCACGAGGCGCGAGTGTACGGCGCAGCCACGCTGGGCGGCTCTCTAGACTGACCTGTCATGGACCGACCGACGTTGCCAGGGAAGCCGACCATCGACGGGCTGGAGGCTCGCTGGGCCGCCGGCTGGCAGGAGGCCGGCACCTACCGGTTCGACCGGTCGGCGGAGCGTGCCGACATCTACTCGATCGACACACCCCCGCCCACGGCCAGCGGCACGCTGCACGTCGGGCACGTGTTCTCGTACACCCATACCGACACCATCGCCCGGTACCAGCGCATGCGCGGACGCCAGGTCTTCTACCCCATGGGCTGGGACGACAACGGGCTGCCGACCGAGCGCCGGGTGCAGGTCTACTACGGCGTGCGCTGCGACCCGTCGCTCCCGTACGACCCCGACTTCGTCCCGCCGGAGAAGCCCGGCAAGCAGCAGGTCCCCATCTCCCGCAGCAACTTCGTCGAGCTGTGCGGCAGGCTGACGGCCCAGGACGAGGTCGCATTCGAGGAGCTGTTCCGCCGGCTTGGGCTCTCGGTCGACTGGTCCCTGCAGTACGCCACGATCGACGCGAACTCGCGGACCGTCGCCCAGCGCGCGTTCATCCGCGCCCTCGCCCGCGGCGAGGCCTACCAGGCCGAAGCGCCGACCTTGTGGGACGTGACGTTCCGCACCGCGGTCGCGCAGGCCGAGCTCAAGGACGTCGAGCAGGACAGCGCCTACCACCGGCTCGCCTTCCACCGTGGCGGCGCCGAGACGATCGAGATCGAGACCACGCGACCCGAGCTGCTGGCAGCCTGCGTCGCCCTGGTGGCCCACCCGGACGACGAGCGCTACCAGTCGCTCTTCGGCAGCACGGTCAGGACACCGGTCTTCGGCGTCGAGGTGCCGGTGCTCCCCCACCACCTGGCCCAGGCCGACAAGGGCACGGGCATCGCCATGGTCTGCACCTTCGGCGACACCACCGACGTCACCTGGTGGCGCGAGCTCCAGCTGCCGACGCGGGCAATCCTCGGGCGTGACGGCCGAGTGGTGGTCGACCCGCCGCAGGGGCTCGACTCGCCCGAGGCTATGGCTGCGTACGCCCGGCTGGCCGGCAGCACCGTGTTCACCGCCAAACAGACCATGGTCGATCTGCTGCGTGAGGTGGGTGACCTGATCGGCGACCCCCGGCCCACAAAGCACCCGGTGAAGTTCTACGAACGCGGCGACAAGCCGCTGGAGATCGTCGCGTCACGCCAGTGGTACCTCCGCAACGGCGGCCGCGACGCGGACCTGCGGGCCCGGCTCGTCGCTCGCGCGGCCGAGATCACCTGGCACCCGGCGTTCATGCAGTCGCGGTACGAGAACTGGGTCGAGGGGCTCAACGGTGACTGGCTGGTCAGCCGGCAACGCTTCTTCGGCGTGCCGTTCCCGATCTGGTACCCCCTCGACGCGAGCGGCGACCCGGACTACGACCACGCCATCGTCGCCGGTGAGGACAGCCTGCCGGTCGACCCCTCGTCGGACTGCCCGCCCGGCTACGCGCCGGACCAGCGCGGTGTGCCCGGCGGGTTCATGGGCGACCCGGACATCCTCGACACCTGGGCGACGTCCTCTCTGTCGCCGCAGATCGCCGGCGGATGGGAGCGCGACCCCGACCTGTTCGCCCGGGTCTTCCCGATGGACCTGCGACCGCAGGGGCACGACATCATCCGCACGTGGCTGTTCTCCACGATCGTCCGCTCCGACGCCGAGTTCGGCTGCGTCCCCTGGAAGCACGCCGCCATCTCGGGTTGGATCCTCGACCCGGACCGCAAGAAGATGGGCAAGTCGGCCGGCAACGCGATGACGCCGCTCGGCATGCTCGAGGAACACGGCTCCGACGCGGTGCGCTACTGGGCGGCCAGCGGGCGTCCCGGCACCGACACCGCGTTCGAGACCGGTCAGATGAAGATCGGCCGGCGCCTCGCGATCAAGCTGCTCAACGCCAGCAAGTTCGTCCTGAGCTTCGACGCGACCGCCGAGGCCACCGACCCGGCGCAGGTCAGCGAGCCTGTCGACCGCGCCCTGCTCGCCGAGCTCGCCGACGTCGTCGCGCGGGCCACCCGGGCGTTCGAGGGGTACGACTACAGCCGTGCCCTCGAGCTCGCCGAGACGTTCTTCTGGAGCTTCTGCGACGACTACGTCGAGCTGGTCAAGGAGCGGGTCTACGGCGGACAAGGCGACGCGGCGGCGGCCTCCGCCAGGGCGACGCTGGCCACAGCGCTGTCGGTCCAGCTACGGCTGTTCGCGCCGATCCTGCCCTTCGTCACCGAGGAGGTCTGGTCGTGGTGGCGAGAGGGTTCCGTGCACCGCGCCTCCTGGCCGACGGCCGACGCGCTGTCGACGCTGGCGGGCGACGGCTCCGCAGCGATGCTCCCGCCGGTGGCCACCGTGCTGTCTGCCGTCCGCAAGGCTAAGTCCGAGGCGAAGGTGTCGATGCGGGCCGACGTCGCTCGCGTCGTCGTCAGCGGTCCGCCGCAGTCTGTGGCTCTCGCGGCCCTCGCGGAGGCCGATCTGCGTGCGGCGGGCTGCATCGCCTCGCTGGGATTCGAACCGTCCGACGAGCCGTTGCGCGTCACCGTCGAGCTAGCCCGCCCGGAGCTCGCGGGCTGACCCGTCGACCTTTTTCGATCAAGTACCCCCCTGGTCCGGCCGAAGTCTCGGACAACGACTTCCGCTGGGACGAGGCAACCATGAGTGACGGCAAGTTCGGCGGGTCCGGCCTGGGCCGGGCCAGCGGCGATTCGTCGTACGGCTTCTTCGCCGGCAACGGCTCTGCGCCCGGCTCTGCGCCCAGCTCTGCGCCCAGCTCAGGGCCCAGCTCGTTCGGCGGAGCTTCGACGTTCGGCGCGCCTGCACCGGCTGCCCCCCCTGCGTTCGGAACCCCGACCTACGGGCCGGGCGGGCTGAATCCGTACGGCGCTCCGGGGGCACCTGCCTACGTCGGAGCAGCACCGGGACGGACCAAGCGCAGCATCGTCGCCCTGGTGGTGGTCGCGCTCGTGGTCGTGGTGGGCGGTTTCGGTGGCTACCGGTACTACCAGCACCACCGGGCGATCACCTTGCCGGCCACGCTCGACGGACTCACCCGGTCGACGGACCCCAAGGTGACTGCGTCGCTCGACACCAGCAAGAAGTCGGTGCAGGCCCAGAACCCGGACTTCGCCCTCGACGCAGCGGTCTACGGCACCGGCAAGAACGTCGCCTTCCTGCTCATCGGTCGCGGCGACGTGAACATGGCCAACGAGCTAGCGGCGACTGGAGGCGCCACCAAGCAGGTGGGTTCCAGCACGTGCCTGGTGCAGGCGAACAAGACGCTCGTGGCATGCATCCGCACGGGGGGCCAGCTCACCGTGATGGTCCTCACGGCCAACCTGAAGGGTGACTTCGATCGCGCGGCGGGCATGGTCGACGAGGCCTGGAACCAGCAATAGCCGCGAGCAGCCTCCCGCGCCCGGCCTGGGCTGACACACTGCCCAGGCCGACGCCACCGGACGGGGAGCCACATGCAGTTGATCGCCGCGAGCACGGCTTATGACAGCGGAGTGTGGATTGGTCGCCTGCCGCCGCTCGTCGCAGGGATCGTGCTACTTCTCGTCGGCCTTGCGCGCCGTCGTACGGATCAGCCCGTCGTCACGCCGCACCGTCCGACCCGTTACGGCCGCCGACGTCTGCTGCGCAGCCCCCGCAGTTCGGGCAGGCCCAGTGGGTCGGCCCCCCGCCGCCCACCAAGAAGCGCGGGTTCGTCGCCATCGTCATCGGTGGCGTGCTGATCGCTTTGAGCGCGCTGTCGTTCCTAGGGGGTTTGGTGACTGCCGCCCAGGCAGGACCGGTGCACACGGCGACCGCCCCGGACCACCTGGTGAGCCTGGGCCGCAACACTGCGCCGGCGCTGCAGCAGGCGCTGGACGCGCTGGTGACCGGGTCGTCGGCGACCGAGACCACGGCCGCGGGCTACGGGCCGAACGCCGAAGCCAAGCCCACCTTGCTTCTCTTCCTCTTCAAGCGACCTGCTGGCGAGCCGCCCAAGGCGCGCCTCGAGGAGGTAGGCACCGAGATCACCGCTGGGACGAAGAAGATGGCCGGCACGACCGTCAGCGATCCCACGCCCGTCGACCCGGGACCTCTCGGCGGGAGCGCCGAGTGCTGGACCGTGCATTCTCAGACCAACATCGTGGTGTTCTGCGTCTGGGCGTCGAACGGGCTCGTCGGCGCCGTCGAGGAACCGTCGACCGACGCGGAGAAGACTGGCGGCGTGATGCGGGCCGTGCGGTCGGAGATCGAGAAGGTGGGTTAGGCGGACTTCTCGCGGCGCTCGCGCTTGGGGGTTTCTCGTGGCACCAGGGTCGGGTTCACGTGCTCGAGGACGACCTCGCGAGTGATGACGACCCGGGCTACGTCCTGGCGCGACGGCACGTCGTACATGACCGACAGCAAGACCTCCTCCATGATCGCGCGCAGGCCACGGGCGCCGGTGCCGCGCAGGATCGCCTGGTCGGCGATGGCCTCCAGGGCGTCCTCGTCGAACTCGAGCTCGACGCCGTCGAGCTCGAACAGCCGGCGGTACTGGCGGATCAGCGCGTTCTTGGGCTCGGTAAGGATCCGGATCAGCGCGATGCGGTCGAGGTTGTGGACGCTGGTGAGCACCGGGAGCCGGCCGATGAACTCGGGGATCATGCCGAACTTCAGCAGGTCCTCGGGCATGACCTCGCCGAAGGTGTCGGCTGCGGCCATCTCGGCCTTGGAGTGGATCGTCGCGCCGAAGCCGATGCCCTTCTTGCCGGCTCGCTGCTCGATGATCTTGTCGAGGCCGGCGAACGCGCCACCGACGATGAACAGGACGTTGGTCGTGTCGATCTGGATGAACTCCTGGTGCGGGTGCTTGCGTCCGCCCTGTGGCGGCACCGACGCCGTGGTGCCCTCGAGGATCTTGAGGAGCGCCTGCTGGACGCCCTCACCGCTGACATCGCGGGTGATCGACGGGTTCTCGCTCTTGCGGGCGATCTTGTCGACCTCGTCGATGTAGATGATCCCCGTCTCGGCTTTCTTGACGTCGTAGTCAGCCGCCTGGATCAGCTTGAGCAGGATGTTCTCGACGTCCTCACCGACGTAGCCGGCTTCGGTCAGCGCGGTGGCGTCGGCGATCGCGAACGGGACGTTGAGCATCTTGGCCAGCGTCTGCGCC